>JANQJW010000128.1 GCA_028281445.1 Planctomycetota bacterium
CCCACTGCCGACCGGCTGGAAGCGCTGAAGCAGGCTCCAGCGGGCGGCTCTCGACTGAAGATGATCCGCGAGTCCGTCAGAGCACGAACCCGCGGTCAGCAGCAATAGGAGCCAACTGAACAATGGCTGATTCGCAAACCGCTCTCCTGGAGTCTGTGTCAGACCTGGGAGGGCTCGCCCACGAAGTGTTCGTGAGTGATATCGTACCGTCCGCGCGCTTCGAAAGCGTGACGGCGCAGTTGTTCCAGTCCGCCGATGGCGACTCGGACTACACGCTGCAGGGCAGCAAGATGGTCTGGTCAACGGACCTTCAGCGGCCCGTGAACGCACTCGGTACGGACGGGAAGCTCCCGGACTCCGACGTGCGTCCGACGCAGAGCCCCGAGACGACCGTGAAGCGCCGCTATGTGCGCCGGGCGGTCGACAACGTCATCGAAGCCCAGGTGGGCGGACGTGGCGCGCACGAGGAGATTGCTGACCGCCTTGTGTCCCAGCTATGGGGCGCATGGCAGCTGATGGAGATCCACCACGCGGTCGGCGGCGCAGACGCGACGCTTTGCCTCGTGTCGTCGCGTACGTCGTCCACGGTGTTCGTGGTCAAGGACGGGCTCGGTCACACCGGGTCCGATCCGTTGATGTTCATGGACGAGGGTATGGTGATTTGCTGGCACGACTCGTCGGCCAGCAACGCCGTAGCGGGCGCCGCGCGCATTACGGCGAGTGGCATCAACTACGCGACGAGCACGATCACGATCGATTCGGCCGCAACGTGGGAGCCTTCGGCGACCCTCGGCGCGAACGACATCATCTGCAAGGCGACCACGAACAACATCGCGACGGACTACTTCATCAGTGAGCGCAACAACGCGCCGAACGGTCTGCGCACGCTGATCGATCCGGACGCGACGGCGACCACGGTGTTCAACGTCTCCGAGTCGACGTACCCGCGCTGGAAGCCGTACCGCGAGACGATCGGAACGCTCGACCATATCACGCTGACGGAGCACTGGAGGAAGCTCCGGGCGAAGAGCACGATGCCGGTCAACGCGCAGACGCACACGGTGTTGATGAACGACGCCGTGCACTCCGAGCTCGCGCTAAGCCTCGTCGGATTCCAGCAGCAGCAGCAGCTCGGGAAGACGCTCGAGGGCGGCTACCAGACGGTGCGGGTCGCAGGAATGGACCTCGCCACCGACAGCTACCTCACGCACGACGAGGTCCTCACGGTCGCACAGGATCACGTCAAGTACGTGAACCTCGTGGCTGAGGGCTATTTCGACGAGGACGGGTCGATGTACTCGCGCCTCGCGGACTTCGACGGAAAGGAGTTCTACGCACGGGACGCCTGCCAGTACATCGCGGATCGGCGTAACTGCCACGCCGCGGGAACCGGCATCACGCTCACCAACGCTTCGGCCGGCGACTACACCGCTACGCCGAACTACTGATCGTGACGGGGTGGGGGCTAGCGCCCCTGCCCCAAGCGACCGGAGGAGAACGAAATGTCAGATCGACTCGTGGCTCAGAGCGCAGCGAACGCCGCGCCGGGGTCACTCCTTTCCGTGCTCGGCGCGTCCGTGAACACGCTGTTCTCAAGCCTGCTGAGCGATCCGGGCCTGCGCATCGATGGCGGGTCCGCGTCGGCTGCAGCGGAAGCGCAGACGGCGTTCTACGCGAACGTGAACGGCACGCTCGTGACCGTAGCGGCGGGTACGAACCTACCCGCGCTGGTGGGGACGGTGGCCAACGCGGCTTTCGGGCTGTTCGTGTGGACGATCAACTCGTCGGGCACGATCGCGCAGCTCACGCTCGCGACAGGCGCGTCGCTCGGCGCAATCACGATCCCAGAGATCCCGGACAACGTCGCGGTCGTCGGCGCGCTGCTCGTCAATCCGACTGGGACAGGGGCCTTCGTAGGCGGCACGACCGCGCTCGACGATGCAACCGTGGTGCCGAACGCTGTTTTCTTCGACGGCAACGACTTCGCAATCGGGAATGTCATCAAGTTCTACGAAAGCGGCCTTCCGAAGAGCGAGCGATGACGAAGCTCTGGCTGCCCAGTCACCACGCGAAGCGCGTGGCGCCGGTTGAGTTCCGAGATGCGGTGGAGTCGTGGGCGCGGCAGTACAGCGGTCACGGTGACGTCGTGTGGGTAGACAACCCGATCAACTGCTGGGCAGTCAGGCTCTCGCTGATGCCGGGTGATCCGCGGCTGAAGCACCCCGACGAAGGCACGCACTTCGAGCAGACGCTACTGCACGAGTGGGTCGACCCGCGCCGGGACCCGAGCCACCCGAAGAAGGACCGCCTCCGGCGGCATGAGCGCACCAACCGGCTGATGCCGGGCTACGTGGCCTACGATCTCGACGAGATCGGGATTCAAGGCCTCGTGAACATGCTGGAGAAGGGCTCGCTTCTCTCTGGCCGCGGAGAATTCAAGAGCCCGCTTGCGGCTCTCCAGTACACCCGCAACCAACACCGAAAGCAGCGCGAAGCCGACTTCGCAGCTGCAAGAGACAACGCGATCCAGAAGGCGAAGGCGGTGCGCCGGCGCATTCAGGGATTGCCGCTGGTCAGCGTTGGAATTGACCTCAACACCACCCGTTCATCCGGAGTTTCCTCGTGAACATCGATTCACTCGCCAAGATGCCCGGCATCAAGGCCGACATGATGCAGGCTGTACCGAAGTGCGCCAAGACGGGCAAGCGCGCCCGTCAGGTCGGCTTCGCTGACGACGAGCAGCTGACGCCCATTTACGAATGCTACTTCGTCGATCACCGCGCCCAGGCGAACGGGAAGACGCCGCTTCTTGACCACGAGGGCAATCCCGTACGCCGGAAGTACGGCGACAACATGAGCGCTGTGGTCATGCAGGTGCCCACGGTGCTCACCAAGCGCCGGTTCACGCTCGAGGACTGCCGCGACGGGCGCGTCATGATCCACTTCAACTTCGAGGCGTCGGAGGAAGAGAAGCAGCGCGACTTTGAGGCGCAGACCGATGCACGCGTGGAGGCCGAACTCAAAGAGTTCATCCGCGCCGGTGGGCTGGCCAAGCTCCAAGAGCTCACGGGCTTGTCGAACACCACCGAGGGCGCTTCTACGCCCACTGAGGACGTGCCAGAGCCCTTCGTAGGCGCTGTGCCGGTCGAGGAGGTGCCTGAGTACCCGATCGACCGCGGACGAGGGTGGTGGGTGCTCTCGGACCAGTCAAGCTTCCGCGGAAACCGCGAGGCGGCCCTAGAGGCTGAGGCGGCGCTGCACGAGGAGGTGATCGAAGTCTGATGGCGCTCACCGACCGTGCATCCCTGCTTCGCGAACTTGCGAACCTGATCGACGCCGATCTGAATGACGATGCGGCGACGGAGTACGACAGTACGGCCGGTGAGCAGCTGTACCTCCTGCTGAATCGCGGCGCGAAGAACGCGCAGGACTTCCTCATCCGGGCGGGCTACGGCGAGTACTGGCTGACGACGTCTGCTGCTCTCACATGGACCGGTACCGACGCCACCACGGCGGGTCGCTATTCGGATCTACCGTCGAACTTCCGCCGCGCGTACGGCGATCGTCACGAGTCGCCGCTGCGCCAGGCGGACGGTACGCAGTGGGGCAGAGAGATCCATCCACGTGACCGTCTGCGCTATGCCGGCGACTTCTACTACTTCACCGGCAACCGCATCTGGGTGACGCGCCAGGCCGCGCTGCCCGATCCCCTGTACCTCGATTACCTGAAGAAGGTCGACACGCTCGCGGACAGCACCGACGCGGATTTCCCAGAAGACGACCGCGAACTGATCCCCGCGTTCGCAGCGGTAGAGGCGAGCCGTAAGAGCTGGTTCAACGGCGGCCTCGAGGAGAAGCAGGCGCTCATGAAGCATCTGCGCGCTCTGAAGCACGAGGTCTATTCGCGGTTGCGTCCGTCGCGTCAGCCCCGTTCACCCCGCCACGCACCGGCAATCGGTACGCGGTACTACTGAGGAGCACCATGTCTCGCAACCACACGCGCGCTCTTGAGGTCACGATTCCCTCGGGCACGGCGCTGACTGGCACCGAGCGGATCGACGGCTACAAGATCGTTGCGATCCAGATGCCGTCCGCTTGGACCGCAGCGGCGCTGACCTTCCAGGCGAAGGCCCGCGAGGGTGCGGATCTCGCAGAGCTGTACGACGGCAACACCGTGCGCTCGGAAACCGTCGCAGTGGATCGCTACATCCAGCTCGCGACGCCGATCCAGGCGCAGTCGGTGCGTGTCCGCTCTGGCACGTCCGGTACGCCAGTGAACCAGGCCGCAGACCGCATTCTCACGCTCTTCCTGGGCGCGGAGTAGCTGATCGATGGGCGCGTTCGGAATCAACGCGATCAAGCCGCAGGATGGCATCCACGTCATCGGCTTCGCCACCGCGCGTTCTGGTGGCGATGACGCGCTGCTCGAAATCTGGAACGGCTCCTCCGACGCCACCCGGCAGTACCGAATCAACGAGGACGGCCAGATCCAGGCGCAGAACGGCGCCGTAGGCGCGCCCAGCTATTCGTACGAGGCCGACAAGGACTCTGGATGGTACCTGGAGGCGGTTGGGAGCGTCGCGGCTGCGATCGGCGGCTCGAAGATCGTGGACATCGAGTCTAGTGGTCTCACCGTCACGGGCGCGCTCACAGCGACCACGCTTGTGGGTGACGGGTCGGCGATCACTGCGCTCACCGCTTCGCAGGTCACTGATTTCAGCGAGGCTGTTGATGACCGGGTGAACGCGCTGCTCGTCGCAGGCGACAACGTCGGGATCACCTACAACGACGCGGCGAACACCCTCACAATCGCGGTCGCGACGATGCCTTGGGCAGACGTCACGGGGACGCCGACGACGGCGACGGGTTACGGCATTACGACGATTGACGGCGTCGTCATCGGAGGCACAACGCCGGCTGCGGCCGACTTCACCACACTGGTTGCGACCTCCCTCGCTCTCTCGGGCGCGATCACAGGCGTGACGTCGATTACGATGACGAGCACGCTTTCGTCGACTGGTGTGATGCAGATGGACACGGGCGGCGCGGGAGGCTCCGCGCTCGGTAATGTCGGTACCCAGGCCGCGAGTGACCGGGCGATTGTCATCGGGTACGAGTCGTCGGCCAACATTGCGCTCGCAAATGCCGCCGGAAACTCGAGCGTTCTCATCCGGAACACCGGGGGATCCGGCGCGTCGTCGATGTCGATCTCGTCAGCGCTCGAGATCAGCGGAAACGTTGGGTTCTACGGCACGTCCGCAGTGGCGAAGCCGTCCGTAACTGGATCGCGCGCTGGGAACGCGGCGCTGGCGTCACTCCTCACGTCCCTGGCCTCCCAAGGGCTCATCACGGACTCCAGTTCGGCATAAGACATGAGCGAAAGCGACTTCAGAGATGCCGCACCCCGCACCACGGTAGACACGTTCAAGCGCGCGCGCATCGTGATCGACGTCGAGGATGACGGTGGAAGTGCCGTGCACACCCTGGCTGAGGCGGCCGGCTATTGGGCGGACGCTGAGGGGACGCTCGTGGCCGATGAGATGCGCACGATTGACCTCAGCAACCCAGGTGTGCCGAACAGTGTCGCGCGCGCCGTGGAGACGCTGAGAAACTACGTGCACTCGCGCGGGATCGCTCGCGCGCAGCGGCTCAGGGGCGCCGGATCGTGAAAGAGATGTACGTGGATATCGGTCCCGGTCAGGTTGCGCGCATTGTGAATGCTGATGCGGCGGCGAAACAGGCGAAGATGCTACTGCACACTGTCCTCGGCACCGTGCTTGATGGCCTGGAGATCCCTGATGGCGCTCTGTTTGGCGGAAAGGTGAATTCTGAGACCAATCAGATCCTCATTATCGTGCCGGGCGGTGACGACGAGGAGGCGGCTGAGTAATGCAGGTCGCGATCGAGCAGCAGGTGTCCTTCGCTCGGGGCATGAACAACACCGCCGCGCCGACCGAATTCCGCGCGGACGAGGTGGCGCTGCTGCTCAACGGCCGCGTGAGCTTCGACGGAAACGCGGTCGAGCCACGCATGGGCTCCAAGCGGACGCACGCGACGGCGCTCAATTCGGGCGCCCAAGGGTACGGCGGCATCGAATACTACACTGCGGCGGGACAGCAGCAGATCTGCGTGTTCGTCGGCGACAAGTTCTACACGTCGACGGACGAAGGCGCGACTTGGACGCAGCGCGCGACCGGACTTTCGACCGCCTACTGGTCAATCGTGACGATGCGCGTCGGGTCTGCGAATTACCTCATCGCCGCGAACGGTAGTACGTCGATCTACTATTGGGACGGCGATAGTTCGACGTGGGGCACGCTGACCGGTGCGCCCACGAACGCAAAGTTCCTCGCGGTGTTCAACGAGCGCCTGTACGTAGCCGGTCACTCCGGCGTCACCGTCGCGGCGTCGAAAGTCCGCGATCCGAACACGTGGGCGGCTCCCGACGGCTTCACGGTGCAGGCCGAGACACACGACGGTGACCAGGAGATCACCGGGCTCTACCAGATGGGCGCGGTTTTGGTGGTCTACAAGCGGCATTCGACGGGCTACATCGAAGGCTTCGGGTACCAGACGCTTCAGGTCGAAGAAGGCGCTCGAGGCATTTCGCGTTCGGTCGGCTGCATCGCGTTCAACTCGATTCGCGCCACCGGGGATCAGGGCGTGTGCTGGCTCAGCGAGCGCGGCATCGAGTTCTGGCAGATCGGCGGCCCGATTGTTCTCGTTTCGAGGCCGATCGCGAACTTCATGTCGCGCGTCTCGTGGGACACGATCGAAGGCGTGCCCGGCGGCCCGTCCTCGCTCTTTTGGCCGCTCTACAACGAGTACTTCCTTGCGCTACCGTCCGCGAGCTCGCAGAACGACTACGTGGTGCGCTGGAGGCCGCCGACCAACGAGGCGCCGCCGTGTATCGTTCTGGATCGCCACCAGACGGCCGACGAAGCGTTGCTGGTCGTCACGGACGCGAACGGCGACCTCGACATCCGTAGTGACGGGACTGGCCGTTTCGTGCGGCTCCTGTCAGGGGATCTCGATATCGCGCCGGCCGGTACGCCCGGACTGTACGTGCAGGTCGATTCCAACGGCGATCTAGACCTCGCGACGAACGACCACGACCATTCGGTGCTGTTCAGCGCCGATCGCACGACGGACGGCCTCCTGACGGCGCCCTGGGCGATCGGGTATGACGGGTTCGTGCGGCGCCTCGAGGTAGGAACGAAGGACAACGTCGCAAGCGACGACACCGAGGGCGAAACGGTCACGCCGCAGGTGCGCTCGCGCCCGATGCTCTTCGGGCAGCCGATGCGGGCAAAGCGGGCGCGTTCGGTGCGGATCGCCTCGACGCAGAGTGCTGCGACAACCTTCACGCTGGGTGTGCTAGCGGACGGCGAAACCAAGAGCAGTTCTACGCTCACGGCGCCTGCGGCGATTGGCGATCAGCCGAAGACGACGCGCAAGCGCACCACAGGCCGCGGACTCGCGCTCCAGGCCGAAGTCGCACTCGGGGTCGGGCAGACGCTCGCGGGCATCGAGATCACTGCGCAGCCGAAGCGGGAGCCGCGCTGATGCTTGGGCCGACCACCGTACTGCACCCCCTCGCGCAGCGCTTCCGGCGCTTCTTCGAGGAGGTGTGGGACAATCAGCAGCGCGTGGAGATCCTGGGCTGGAAGCACACCGGGGCCGGCTCGGATGTAGCGCTGCGGTACCGCGCATCGCGCGCGACGCAGTACGTGATCGAGCATGTGCAAAGTACGGGCGTAGGGCTCGGCGGCGCGACGTACAGCACGAGCAACCGCGTCAGCCGCACGCGCGTGGATTGCCGCCAGAACCGGCAGCAAGACGCTACGATCACGCGCAATGGCACCGACGATTACTACGTGTGGCTGATCCCGAGTTTCGAGGATGAGCCGGGCACCTACACGGACATGGACGGCGCCGATGGAGACGACTTCATGGCCTTCCTCTACCTGGGTACGTAGATGGCTGACCTCACGACGCCGACCATCAAGCCGCCAAGCCAGACGGACCTCCTCGAGCAAGATCAGTCGCTCGCGACCACGCAGAACCTCGCCAGCACTGCGGCGCCCGGTTCGCAACCGTCTGTAGCCTCTAGTGTGGCAGAAAGCGTGGCAGTCCCGCCGGGGCAGATGCCGACGTATCAGCCGACCGACGTAGGTGCGGGGCTCGACGACCTCACGGCCAACATGGCCGCATTCGGAAACGACGCGCTCACGAACCCGTCGCGCTGGAACGCCGGGCTCGTGCAGCAGGGCGTCGATCTCATCAACGCCGAGGTCGACCGCGCAACGGAGCGCACGATGGCGAACCTGGACGAATATCACTCGTCGAGGGGCACCACCGGCGGGCTGATCGAACAGCTGTCGAACGAGGACGCGCTGGTACAGCTGAACCAGCAACGGCTCGACCGGATGTTCAACCTGAACCGCGAGCTCGCGAACACCTACGGACAGGACCGTGCCGTTGCTGCGCAGATCGGGCAGCAGATGGCCGAGGCGATCCGCGCTCAAAACCTCGACGCCGAGGATCAGGCGCGCTTCGCAGCGCAGTTCGGGCTCTCCGGGCAGGGCCTCGGTCTCGAGCAGCGCGCGCTCGACCTACAGGCGCTCGGAATGAGCCAGGACGAAGCGTTCCGCTACGCGAACCTCGAGCAGCAGCAAGCTCAGTTCGAAGCGCAGATCGGGCAGGAAGCGCAGCGCCTCATGCAGAGTGATCGCTCGCTCGACATCGAGGAGGCGCGCTATCAGGCGCAGCTCGGCATTGAGGGCCGGCGCATTGCCGAAAACGCGCGCCAGTTCGATTTGCAGCTGAGCGAGCAGGAAGCGGCGCGGCTCGCCGAGTTCGACATGTTCACGCGCGGGCTCAGCTCCGAGGAAGCGCTCGCCAGGCTGGACGCCGAGACGCGCGAGAACATCGCGAACGGCAACACGTCGGCGTCGCTTGAGGTCGCGCGCATCAACCAGCAGACGCAGGCCGCATCCGATGCGATCCGGCAGGCAATCGCGCTAGCCGACAACGAGACGCAGGAGCAGATCGCTGCCGCTGAGAACGCTTTGCAGGAGACGCTTGCCGGGCTCAACAACACCAGCCGCGAAGCGATCAGCCGTTGGGCGAACGAGAGCGCCGAGCGCATCAGCCGCGGCGAACTCGAGGCTCGAGAAGCGCTACAGGAACTCGTTGGGCAGCAAAACGAGCGACTTGCGAACATCGACGCGCGATCGAGAGAGCTTATCGCGCAGTGGGCGAACGGAACGCAGACGGCGATCGCGGCGATGGACAACGCGACTCGCGGTGAACTCGGCGACCAGCAGCTCGCGGCTGCGCTCTTCGATGCCCTCGCTCGCGCGGGCGCCGCGATCGGTGAGCGCCCGCCGGACATCCCTGCGTGGCTTTCCGCTTACCTACCGGGAGCGTAGACGATGTTCCGTGACATTCTCTTCCCGGCCTTGCAGAACGCCACAAACGAGGGCGTTCCGCCCGTCGACGACCCGGCAGGTGACACCAGCGGGGGCGGGGGGTTCGACCTAGACCCGACGGGCCTTCAGCAGTTTGCGGAGCGCCGACAGCGCATGAAGGCGTACGACGGGGTGACGGACGCGGATCTGGCCTGGCAGGGGCTCTCTAGCACTCCTGAGATTCAGGGGGCAGGACTGAACCTCCAGCGCATGGAGGATACGCGCGAAGTCGGGGATCTGATGATGAACCTCGACGCTAGCGACCTCGCAGCGATGCCTCCGCACCTTCGCGGCATCCTCGGCGAGTATGTCGCCCAGGGCGCTCAGCGCGCTGTGAATGTTGCGCAGGACAACGCGGGCCAGATCCGTGACCTCGGACTGGACCCGCAGGCCACGATTGCCGCGTATCAGCCGCTAACGGACCCGGCGGGCGTTCACGCAGCGATCAACGCGGACACGGCGGTTGGACTACACCGCGGCTACGGCGATCGCATCCAGCCGGATGCGTTTCGCGGACCCACACCCACTTTCCCAAGCGAGGAAAGCAGCATGATGTACGGTGGATACAGGAATCCCTCGTTTGGGATGCCTCAGCAGCACTCATTTGGTTTCGACGTCGGCGGCGCCGTCGGGCGGGGCCTGCGCGGGGCGTGGAACAGCCTCGGGCAGAACAACGCGGAGCGCCTACAGATGCTCGGCGGCGTCGGCGGCGGAATCATGAACTATCTGAACCAGAATCGCCGGAACGACATGCTCGACCGGCAGATTGGACTTCAGGAGCAGATCTACGGCGATCAGCGAGATGATGAGGAGCGCCGCCGCGAGGAGTGGCGCGAGTACCTGCGCCGTAACGGACTCGGGGGCTGACCCATGTCCATCTTCGGCATCATCGCGAGCGGACTACAGGGCTCCGGCGAAGCCGCGGCTGCGATCCGGCGTCAGCGCGAGGAAGCCGAGCGGATGGCGTTCGAGCAGCAGTTCCGAGAGAACGCTCAGGCATTCGATCGTGAACGCCTGATCGCAGACATGGCCGCGCGGGGGTTCCGGTACGATCCGGTGACTGTGGACGGACCCACGCTGAGCATCAACCCGCAGCAAGAAGAGCCCGGGCCGGTTGCGCGGGGGATGCTTGCGCAAGGCCCGGCGCCGAGCCTGTACGGCGCCGGACCGCGCACTTCCGGCGTCGGGCTCGCCGCAAATGCGGCCCCTGACGTCGAGCGCATGGACGTACCCGGAGAGATCGGCCAGCCGCGGAGCTTTGACATCGGCGCGCTGTCGTTCAACCCCGGAGGGTTCGCCTACGACGAAGCGTTGGACCCGGCGATGGCCGCTGAAAGCCGCCGGACGGCGAACCGTCGCGACGAGATCGAACTTGCGGCGCGGCTACGTGAGGAGGCGGACCTAGCGGCGCACGGGCGCACGCTCGAGCGCGATCGGGCTCTCGCCGCAGATGACATCTCGTTAGTGGAGGCTCGTGTTGCTGCTGAAGAGAGCAGCGGCAGCGTCCCCGACCTTTCGGAGGGTGAACAGAAGTCAGTCGGGTTCTTCCGCCGCGGGGTCCCGGCCTATTACCAGATGGAGCAGATCGTCAACGAGGCGTTTGGAGGCGGCGGGCCGTCTCTGGCACAGGACACTGCTGCTCGCATTCCGTTCCTCGGGAACTACCTGACGACTGAAGACATGCAGCGCTTCCAGCAAGCGTCACGCAACATGCTCTCAGCGATCCTCCGCAAGGATACGGGCGCAGCGATCACCGACAGCGAGATGCGCATCTACGGCGAGGTCTTTCTCCCCCGGTCGGGAGATAAGCGCGAGACGGTTCGGCAAAAGCTTCAGGCGTCGCGCATTGCGTTGAACGCGATTCGTGAGACAGCAGGTGGCGCGCGCTGGACGCTTGAGCCGATGCAGGTGGAAGAGGCGGCTGCGGGGATGGAGATCGACGAGACGTCATTCCTCCAGAGCGCTGATACGCTCTATCGAGCGTTCCGCAGCGAGGGCCTTACGGACGCCGAGGCGATCGCTCGAGTCCAGGAGTTGGGATTCACTCTGCCTGATGAGGTTCAGTAGATGCAGGACCCACAGGAATTCGAAGGGCAGAGCCCGTGGGCGAAGGCGCTCAAGCAGCGCCCTGCGGCTCGAATGCCATCAGCGCCAGACCCGCCCACGCGTGAGGTGGGGACGGGTCGCGGCGTGCTCGACAGCATCTTCCAGGGCATGACCTTCGGATTCGGCGATGAGATTCAAGCCGGGATCGGCGCCGGACTCGATACGCTCATGGGCGACGGTTCATTCCGCGAGAATTACGCGACCGAAGTTGCGGATGTTCGGGACCGCATCGACGCGTTTCGCGACCAGTCGCTGGTGCTCTCGACGGTGGGTGAGATTGGTGGTGGGATTCTGACCGGCGGAGCGGCGTTGAAGGGGATCCGCGCAGCAAGCTCGGCTCGTGGTCCTGTTGGGCGTGCAGTCAGTGCGGCAACAGCACGCGTAAGCGGCGCTCCGGCGTGGCAGAAGGCCGTCGGCGGCGTCATGGCGGGCGGGGCTGCATACGGGGCGGGGGAGGCTGATGGCGATCTCGCGGAGCGAGGCGTAGGCGCCGCAACAGGTGCAGTAGTGGCAGCGCCGATTGCTCTTGTACCTGGCGCGGCGGCCGCCGCCGGAAGGGCGGTGCGGCGGACTACCGATGCGTTCCTACCCGTAGCTCGTTCGTCAGCCTCGCTGCGCAGGCAGGCGCAAGACGAGGTGATCGGTAGGCTCCGCGGCGGAGGCCGGAGTGCGCAAGTCATCCGGAATCGTCTTCGCGGAATCGATGCGGACGGAATGCCCGCCGGTGCGGCTCGTCGCATTGGAGCGGACGAGCCGGTGACGCTCATGGAGCTCGGCGGCAGCGAGGTGCAAGGAATGGCCGCGAGGGTCGGCAACACGCCCGGACCGGGCCGAGCACGCCTTACCGAGTTCGTGCGCAATCGCCAGGCGGGGCAGTTCGATCGCGTGTCGGGGGCACTGCGTGAAGGCATGGAGACCACGAATCGCGGAACCAACGCGATGATGCGCGAACTCGTCGATCGTCAGAGGGAACTCGCATCGCCGATGTACCAGCGCGCATTCGAGGAGACGCCGCTCATTACGGATGGGCCGGTAATGGAGTTGTTCCGCTCTGGCCGAATCCCCAGACGCGCGTTCGCTCGCGCCCGAGAGATCGCGCGTACCGAAAGTGGGCGCGATATCCTGCAAGGCATCGACAACGGCGTGCTGAGTTCTCAGGACGCCCACTACATCAAAGTCGCGCTCGGCGACATGATCGGCGCTGCACGCACGGGCGGTGAGCGCCAGCTCGGACGCGCGCGAACAGGACTCGCGCAGGAGTTTGCGGAGGCTATGAAGGAGAGCATTCCCGGGTACCGTGAGGCGGCCGAAGTGTTCGCGTCCGAAGCCTCGCTCCAGGAGGCGCTCGAGGCTGGCCGCACGGCCCTGCGCTCAAGTACCACCCGAGAAGACGTAGCGGACGCCGTTGCGCGCATGACGGCGCCCGAAAGGAGGGCGTACACGCTCGGCGCAATCAACGACTATGTGGAGAAGCTTGCGAACCGGAAGGGCACTACGAATCTCGCTGACGACTTCGGGAAGAACCGAGAGGCGCTTGTCGAGAAGCTGCGCACGATTGGCGCTGATGCGGAGGAGGCTGTTGAGGCGATGATTGGGCGTCTTGGGCGTGAATCCGACATGACGATGGCCCGGAACGCCGCCGATGCGACGATCGGTTCGAAGAGTATCCCTCTCGCCGCTGAGATGGCGGACTCAGGGATGATGCGCTTTGCTCGGCACCTTGCTGGAGGACATCCGGTGCGCGCGGTCAGTGGATTGGTCGGTGAAGCGATCCAGCGTGCGCATGGGCAGGGCGGACGGATCAACGACGAGATAGCCAAGATCCTTACCGCAACGGGCACCGAGCTGACCGAAGAACTTGAGGCGCTGATTCAGCGAGAGATTCAGAGGCAGACCAGGGGGTCAGCTGTTGGAGCTGGCAGCTTCGTCGCCGGTGGACTGATTGGGGGCTAGCAAGGTGATTCCAATTGCGAATCCGGCGCCGACCAGCCATGCCCGCACTGAGAAGTTGCCGAACACCGCCAGGCCGACGCCCCAAGCGGCCCAGGCTAGCACGAACGCCCAGATCTTCTGTCGCAACGCGGTCCTCCACTAGGAAAAAGTGTGCTGAATGGATAACACCGGCCCCGACCGCAGCCAAACAGTCATTGATGGACTGCGCAGCCTTCTCGCAGACCTTCGAGGCGGTGCGGAGCGCGTCGTGCGCGGCGGACTCAGGGGTCTTTCGGACTCCGGGCACGGCACCGCGGCGGGCGTTGCGCGTCTCGCAGGACGCGGCGACGTCGCGGATCGAATCCTAGAGAGCAGGGACGACGCTCGCGAGTTCTATGGGGGCTCTGACGGCGCCGCCCTGGCCGGGCGGGTGGTCGGGGACCTCGGACAGTTCGCAGCGCCTGGAACGGCGCTGGGACGTCTTGCTGGGGCAGTTCCGCGTGTGGGTCAGGCTGTAAACGCTTCACGCGGGACCAGAGTCGCCTCGCAGCTCGCAGCCGACGTGCCGGTAGACGCTGCGATCGGAGCTTCGGAGCGGGAGGCGTCTCTCGCGGGGCTGCTCGCCGATCTCAGAGGCCCCGAGGGCTCGGTTCGTGAAGCGCTGGGCGAATCCGAGACGCTCGATCGGATCGCGGACAGCCCCGTTGCCCGGGCAGGGCTCGAGGCAGTTGCAGGTGCGGGTCTAGGTGGTGCGATGCTCGCAGCCGGGGAGGGTCTGAACGCAGCGCGCTCGGCGCGTGAGGCCGGGCGCGTAGAGGTGTCGCAGCGCTCCGCGCTACCCGATGCAGAGTTCGCTCGTGATCTGCCGGATGTGCGGTTCCGCCAGGAAGGCGAGGAGGAAGTCACGCAGGTGCTCGCTGGGGTGCAGCCTCAGCTCGGCGGTCCTCGTGTACGGCGCACTGAACCCCAGGGCGGGGAGGGCATCTTCAATCGCCTTCGGGGACTCGTGCCAGCCGATAACCGCGGAGCGCTGGGCGTCCCGACGCCTGAGCTGCGCAATGCATACGACGTCGGCGGCGAGATCCCGTTCTACAGCCGCGTCGAGAAGGCGATCCAGACCGCGCCGTTCGAGCGCGGGTCTCCGCAGCAGTGGCGCGCACGCCTGGAGAAGGCTCCAGAAGGCACTCCGAAGGGTGAGCGCGAGTGGACGGGCATCGACGAGTGGCTGGACCAGCAGAGCGGCACCTTGTCGCGCGAGCAGGTGCTTGAGGCGGCGCGCGAGAACGGCATCCGCTTAAGCGAACGGGTGCGGGGCCGTTTCAGGGCTGAGCCGCGCTATGGCGATTTCCGGGTCCCCGGTGAAGGCGAGAACTACCGAGAGATCATCGTTCAGGCACCGGACGCGGAGTCATACCGTAGTGGTCACTGGGAAGAGCCGAACCCGCTGGTTCACATGCGCGTCGAGGACCGCGTCATCGACGGAGATCGCACGCTGTTCGTTCATGAGATCCAGTCTGACTGGCACCAAGCGGGGCGGGAGAGGGGATACAAGTCAAGTGAAGCGTCCCTTGGTGTTCCAGACGCCCCGCTCAAGGGCACCGGCGAATGGGTTGGGCTGGCATGGCGGCGAATTTTGAAGGACGCAGTCGAGGGTGGCTATGACCGGGTCGCGTTCGCGTCGGGCGAGCAATCGGCGGCGCTGTACGATCTACGAAAGCAGGTCGGGCGCCTGGAGTACGACGACCAGCGCGGGGTGCTGAGGGTGTTCGATCACGATGGAGAGCTAGTCGACGAACACTCCGCGACGTGGGATGAACTTCCCGGAGTGATCGGAAAAGAGCCGTCACAGAAGCTCCGAGAGCAGTCAGCAGAGGTGCGGGCTATCGATCATGATCCCGACATGCAGGACCAATATATCGGGATCGAAGCGGAGTGGGGGCGTGGTGACACCCCCGAGGCGGCGATGGACGACGCGCGATCCTGGGTTGAAATGAACGCACCACCCCATGCTAGGCGTTCGATTCTAGATCGCCTGCGAACGGAGTACGTAGGGCGCACGATAGAGGGCGACGATCTAGTCGTCGGCGGGCAGGGAATGCTCGACTTCTACAATCAGATCGTGCCGCGACAACTGCAGAAAGAGGCGCGGAATCTCGGCGTACGGGTCGAACTCGAGCCGATCGCCATGAATGGCCGAGAGCCTACGAACCTATCGCTGCGAATCACGCCCGAGATCGCCGAGGCGGCGCGTACGCGCGGATTCCGTGTCAACTCCGCGGATGAGGTTGGCGGGGCACTCGCCGGAGGAGCGGCCGGCGCGGCAGCGGACGACGACGACGAAACGGTAGCCCAGCGCATTCTCGCTGGCGCGGCCGGTGGCGGCGTAGCGGCAAGACGACTGAAAGGCCGCAGATGAACAGCCCGAAGAGCGTGAAGCGCCTTGGCCGGTTCCTACACAGCCTCGCAGACTGGCAAGCGGCCGTCGGAGCGCTGCTCACGGTGCTCGTGGCTGGCGTGGCAGTAGGAGCGGGCGGTATCCGGGTCTACAGTGACATTCATGACACCCCCGCGCGGGTCGAAGCGCTATCCGACACCATGCAGGCGCGCTTCGCGACGATCAATGCCGACGTGTCCGAACTGCGCGACACGATGGAGGCGCTGCGCGCCGGGCAGCGCGAGCAGACCGCGAACGGTGATCTGCTCCTCTGCATGGTGCGCGCGATGTATCGAGACGAGCCCATCGACGCCATGTCGTGCAGGGCGACCAACGAACAGGAGTGACGTTCGATGATGAGAGAAAGTGAGCTTCGCAGGAAGCAGATGGAGCAGAGGGGTGAGCCCGTACCGTCGGCCAAGTTTCTCTGGTGGGAGCCTGAGCACTTCCTCGCCGTCGCGAAAGCGGCGCTCGAGCTTGGGGACGAGCTCAGTCATGTGCAGGTCGTTCTCGGTGTCGACCACAAGGGGCGCCCGGATGCGCATTTCCGCGTGGTCGCGAAGGGTGAGGGCGAGACCGAAGACCGACAGGTGTACAACTACAGCCACCCGTGCTGCCCGTGGGAGTGCCCTCCGGGCTTCCCGCCGTGCATCGACACCTAGGACGTACGCGTGTTGTGGATCGCCGAGACCGCGCACCAGATCGGGCTCGTACCGGCCGTGGTCGCCATCGTGCTCACGCTGCGCAAGAGGTGGTTACCCGAATGGGCGGTCTGGATCGCAATCGGTCTCGGCATTTCGTGGGTCGCGGACAGCGTCCAGTTCCGTGCCGGCGGCGACATTCGCGGCCAGTACTATTGGGTGCCGTTGCAGCTCTGGTGCGCGCTCATGGGGCTCAAGGCTCGCTGGGGTGCGATTACGACGAGCCTCGGCATCGGCGCGGTGTGGGTCGCCGCCGCGGCGCTCTTCTACCCGGCGCCGGACTACGTCATGACGGGCCTCGGATCCGCCGCGATTCTCTACGCCGCGCACACCAACGACGATCACCCCGACCTACTGTTCCCCGTCATGGTGTACTTCGGATTCGGAACGCTTGCGTACTTCCTGATGATCGATGGGTTCACGCAGCCGCCGCCGCAGGTTGGGCACGCGTGGATGACCTATCAACTGTGCCGACTGATCGGGATCGTCGGGATTGCGGGCGCGATGGTGCGCCTCAGCCGATGAACGCGTTCGCGCACATCTGGTTCGGAGCGGGCGTCGCGCTGCTCGGGTTCGTGCTCATGATGCTCTCGGTGCTGCGGAAGCTGAACCGCATTGAGAAGGTGCAGAGTGACCAGCTTATGCTGGTTCAGGAGATCAGGGCACTCATCAAAGAACTGAGGGAGGCGGCGCTGTGAGCCTCAGCACGGGCGGATTCCTGCACGATGAGGCTGGCAGTCTTTCGATGGCCCGGCTCCTGCTGGCCGCCGTCGTGCCCTTCGACATGTGGGTGGTGTGGTTCGACATCACGACGACCGCTGAGGGGTCAGGGGTCGCCTACGGGCTTCTGGGATCGCTTACCGTGGCACTAATCGCATGGGCGGGCGGCCCCCGCGGGCTCAAGTACCTCGGCGGTCAGGTGGCGGGCGTCGCACGCGGAATCGCGTCGAAGCTGTCGGGGCACGGAGGGGTGTCTCTCCGTGTCGGGGACAACCCCTTCACGGACGACGAGCGATGATCCTTGAGTTTCAACCACGAGAAATTCAGCTCGCACCGGCGGCGACATTTTGGACAGACACGATCCGGTGCCCACGAATGGGGGTTATGCTTCACTACGACGCGTCATCGTCTGATGCGGGCGCGCTCAGTTGGCTCCAACACCCAGATGTGAACGCAGGATATGAGCTTGTCGTGCTCGATGACGGGTCGTGGGGACGTCTCGCGCCGTCAGGTGCACGAGTTTGGCACGCGGGGAAGACGCGGTCTTCCGATCCTGAGCGACTGCCCTATCCGAACAACGAAGCCAACAGCGCCTTCCATTCGATCGCGATTCTCAACTCTGGACGTGAGGACGTAACCTCAAGGCAGCTCCTCACCGTCGCGTGGCTTACACACCGGATCTTCGAGTCGCATGGTTGGAACCCGAGCGAGGGCTGGCGGGTCGTCGGGCACTCGTCGGAGGCATGGCCACGCGGCCGTAAGGCTGATCCGGAAGGTGCGAACTCGCGGAACCCGATTCTGAGTCCAGACGACGTGCGAAGCCTTCTTCCGCTGATTGCATGATCGACTGGCTCGCGCCGCGCGTCGTCTGGGCGATCATCGGCGCCGTGACGCTCTACGCGATGCTTCCAAACGCGCCCGAGCCCCCGGACTACCCGCGCGTGGTTGTGCACAAGGAAGTGATCGAAGCACTGGAGCCCGAGGTGCAGATCCGGTGGCGCGACCGCATTGTCTGGCGGGACCGTCCAGCGATTCAAGTCGCAACCGCGCCCACGGGCGGCGAGGAAGACGTCGCGCGCTTCTGCTGGCCGCTGCTGCTCTCGCGCACGGACACCGTCAAAGTGCCACCGCAAGAACCGACGTTACTACTCCGCTCCGGCTCGATCGACGAACGCTTCTTCGGTGCGTCTCAGCTACGGCTTACAGGCCCGCTCTCAACCGGGGGGCTCGTGCAGTCCACGCACGCCGTCAGAGGCTCAACGCAGTTCCGGGTTGATGGCGATTCGGTGATCGTGCGCGGTTCGAGGTGGTGGTGGCTGAAACCGACTGGAAAGGCGTTAGGCTGGGGACTGCTCGGGTATCTGCTAGGCGGTTGAACCGCCACCACTCGCGCGCGCTGAGAACGACACGTCTCGCGTACTCCCGCCCGCGCTTGAGGTCAGAGTACGAGATGCGACCGGCGCTCATCGGGACTGCGCCTCCTGATGGGCCGTGTTGATGAACCCCTCCAAAGACTCGCCGTTGATGTAAATGCCACTAACAAGCCCACCAGGAGCCGTCCCACGGAAATGGGCGTGTGGTACAAAACCATCAACGTAAATCTGCTTGACGATGTCTCCTAGCCAGCGAAGCTGCCCGGACTCGACGGGCACCGGCTCTGCGATGATCTTTGGCGCTCTTGCAAACAGTTCCTCGCCCAGTAGGCCAACCCCGATCACCGCTGACGCCATGCGGCGTAGGAACGTGCCGCGCTTCATTCAACGATGAGAGCAAGGGATTCCACCTCAACCTCGCCATTGAGCATCCGGCGGAGCTCCGCGTCGGTCACGCGGACAGCAGGCTCGCCATCGACCCAGCAGACGATCGATCCGGGCTCAAGGAAGTCGGTAGGGTCAGCGAGTTCCAGGCTCGGCGCCTTCGCCAGAAGCTCCTCGCCAAGCAGCCCTACGCCCACGACTGCCGAAGCCATGCGCCTCAGGAACGTTCCGCGCTTCATCCAAACACCCTCCTCCAGTCGAGATTCGCCGGATCCGCCGACTGCCGCCACGTACGCTCGTCGAACAGATCGTAGTCGGGGACGCTGAGAATGCCCATAGGCTGGCCAGCATCGAACCCGCCGAGAGGGTGCGTGGCACTGCCGTTGGATGCCTTGTACTTCTCCACAAGCATTTCAGAGACGACATCAATGAGTGTTTTTCCGCAGTTGAGGCAATGGTGCTTGTTTTCTGTCATTGTCCATGCCGGTTCGACGCAGCAGTTCTTGAAGTTCCACTCGCTCACTGCACCGTCTCCTTCCGATTGAGGTGGTCTCCGCACGCCAGCTTTTCCACGATCTGCGCGCGGCTGTAGTTGAGGTGCCAGCACGCCGGTGCGGCTGCGACTTCGCTCGGCTTCCGAGGCGGCTCGAGTTCGCCCGCACGCAGCAGTTCGAGGTACTGAACCACGGGATAACGCTTCATGCTTTCCCCCGATCCGGCCACTCGTCGATCTCGTCGTCGAGCGCTTCACGCACGCTGAGCGTTAGATAGTCGATCTCGACCGGAATCCAGATGTTCTTCGGGCCCATGCGGTTCTTCCCAAGGCCCCACCAGGTGCGCGCGATGTGCAGCTTGTCGGGGTAGGGCAGTTCGTACCGCGAGTGGTCCATCAGCATTACCACAGAAGGCGTAGACTCCATCGGCGTGCCGCCCCAGAGATCCTGGATGATCGGCGTGCGGTCGTAGTTCTTCGACGCCTCGCGGTTCAGCTGGCTCAGCGCGACGATCGTCACTGGGTTCTGCTTGTGAAACGCGATCTTGCGAAGCTCGACCATCACGGCTGAGGAAGAGTCGGTGATGCTCTGCTGCTCGGCCTCAATCAGCTGGACATGGTCAACGACGATGTACGTCGCGCCGTGTCTCACCGCGCGTTCTACTTCATAGAGCACCCGATCAAGGCGGGTATCGTATTGCGGCTTGATCCAAAGCTCCGCGCGCTGCTCGTTGCGCAGCCAGTTCATCGACGAAGCGATCAACTCTTCGCTGTGCGCGTGCTTCCACGTTTCGGGCGTCCATGCCGAGCTCGGGATGCGGTCCTTCGTCGCTTGCCGTTGGAACTGATAGAGCAGGTCTTCGTCCTTCTCCTCGAGCGAAATGAGCGCCGTCTTCTCGCCGGCCCATAGCGCCTGCTGAATGTGCATCAGCGCGCCGATGGTCTTCCCGCCGTTCGACGCCGCGCCGATCACGACGAACTCGCCGCGTGGGATCCCTTTGTGGCAGCCCCACTTGCCGAACAGCTTGTTCATGCTCGGGAGCGGGGTGGGTACGATTGGGCGCGGATCCTGTAGCCGGTCGATGAGTTGACTCGTCGCGTCCAGCGAGAACGCCTCGACCCACCCGGTCTTGCGGCCGAGTTCGGTGTGCGCCATGGACTCCTCCCACACCCTCGGATCCTGGCTCATGGCGCCCCTAGGCGCATCGTAGAGCCGGGTATCGCGCGTCCGCCGCCGTCCGGGGGCCTGATCGCCCCTACGCGCGCCTCACGCGCGAGCCGGTCCACGATCGAGTCGAGGAAGCGAAAGTTGATGGTGCCCCTCGTGTCGCCGAGCGCGTCTTGAAGCGCTCTCACCGCGACCGCCCTTCGTTGATCTTGGCTGAGGCGTTCGACGGTAGGCCTGGTCGCGTCGGGGCCATACTTGCCGCGAAAGGACATCTCGAACGTCGCAGGGGTCGGCATTCGCTCGCGAACCTCGGCGATCAGGTCGATATGCTCGACGCCCAGCCAGTCCACGAGAGCGCCCGCGCGCTGCGCCTGGGACTCTGGGGGCTCCCTGCGCGGCGCGGGCGCTTCAGCGGCCTCCTGAGCGTCTACAGCGAGCCCGTCGACTTGGATGTACCCACTGCGGGCGAGCTCGCGCAGATGGTCGCACGTCGCCTCCTCGTCGAGGCGTAGGACCCACGCAAGGTCAGCGGGCGACATGTCGAGCAGCCCGGAGCGGATGTGGCCGGGACCCTCGCCGCGCTCAGCCACAAGCATCCAGATATCGATGAGGAGTTTGGAGGCCTCGGGAGAGAGGGTGCGCCACTTCCGAGAACGCAGTAGCCGGCGGTGCAGTTTGATCCACTTCGGCTCGCGATCTTTGAACGCCTGATACGTGTCCCAATTTCTGGCACGAATCATGACACGTTTCCATTCTCAACGCGGAACTGTGTCACATGTAAAGCCACGCAGTGAAGCCACTTACGGCGCTCAGAGCGCATGGCTAAGGAGTTCTCCTCCTTCATCGCGCCCCCCAGATGGAGTGGCGGATGGAGCCTCAAAGTGTTGTCCTGAAATGACATACCGGGAACCCTCACTCCACGGTTGAGAACGCATGACCCCAATAGTGACACAGTTCGGATGAGAACGAAAGGTTGATATCACCTCCGCTGTGCCACGTGCGACAGCTGTTCGGCGAGTCGCAACTTCTTCAGCAGATCGTCCTGTCGGTAGGTTCTCCTGAGTGTCGCCTCACTAGTGCCTGACTGCCAAGAGGCGGTCGTCAGATCGTCGACATCCGTCGCGAATCGGCGTTTCAGGCCGTGAAACGCGCGACCCTTCACATGCTCAATTCCGGCTAGCTTCTCTGCCGGTGCAAGCCAGCGTTTGATCGCGTAGTTCTGGTGGGGGGGGGCGGTCTCAGAGCGCGGGGTTGGTTTGTCGAGGTCTCCCAAAGGAAAGAGGAATTTCGTTGACTTCACGAGCGGCGTATCGAGCAGCACCTTAATTGCTCGAGCCGTGTCGTTGACGAACACCGATCGACCCCTCTGGGACGCCTTGTCGTGCTCGGCCAAGAAGGTGATGACGACCGCGCAGTTGATCCCATCCAGTTCCTCCAGGACGCTTTCGGGAACCAAGTAAACGTCAGGCGTTTCAACGGCGAGAACGGAAGCCAAGCGCCGCCCACCGTAGTAGCAGAGCTCGCCCAACACTCCGGCCCGCAGGTCTACTTCGTGGAGCGCCGCGAGCAGCAACCGCGTCTCCTCAAGCGAATAGGCTCGGGAGACCGGGTAGGCCTTGACGTAGCGCACGTTGGAAAGGTCGTGCTGCTCCCCGATCCACTTCAGGAACTTCCGAGCGTACGAGTATGCGTCGACGATGTAGCGCAGGTAGTGGTTCTGAGTCGTAGGCGACCACTTCTTTTTTTGCTCGGCGACGTGATCTCGGACGACGCGGTTGCACGTGGGTCCCGTGATGTCCGTAAGTGCAGTCGCGTGCCCGAGCTGCGTCAGCCAGAAGCGCCTAAACATCTCCTGCTTCTTCATGTGACTCGGCTTCCACGAGTCTTTCATGTCGTCGTGGTAGACGCGTAGAAGATCAGCGAGCGTGCGGTCTTGAGCGACCCCCAACAGCGCCGACGCTTGCTGTTTGCGCTTCCTGAGCTGCGCTGCGGACGCGCGGTGAGCGAGTCGCTTGGCGAGATTCCTGTCGACGATCGGGACGCCCGTCGCTGTCGTGAGCGAACGTTGGTGCCGGCCATCATCATCCCACCATTCGATGTATAGACGCGGTGAGAGGTTGCGTTGGTAGACTGTGACGCGGTTTACGCCTTTGTCGCCGGTGGAGTATCGCCAGAGTTTGGATTTGGACAATGCAGTGCCCGACACAGGTCCTTGGTCACGATGTTTTCCCAGAAGCGCATCGTAAGTTCTTCATCTTCAATATGGGACTCCTTCGGAATCCCTTCGGGCACGGACTGAGACGTTGCTTCCCGTGCCTTCTCGATCATTCGAGCCTCTTCCAGTGTCACCGGCATGAGGACCCTGGCTTTTCTCGTCTTCGTCATCGTTCTGCTGCATGGTTAGACGGTTTAGGGTTGAGCTGCTGGCGCGGGAGTCACTGTGAGCGTGACTCCCGCTTGCTTCCGGTCGATGCGCTGAGACACATCGCTCAGAATGAGGTGGGTGGGGTCGTCATCTACGAAGTAGCCTCGCTGATCGTATAGGCCCTGCCTCCAGTGCAGCTTGCCCCGCTGACGCTGGCGAAGAGCGTCGAGGACCCACTTGAGCGAAGCGCTCAGGTTGTCGTCGTCGCGCAGGTTCCGGACTCGGAAGTCAGCCCGCACGATGACGCGCGCGGGCGGTGGATCCGAAGGTGGATCCTGACACACCGCAGCGACCCAGGCTTCGCGCTGGTACTTCCTCTTCGCGCGGTGCAGGGCGTGGTGATGTCCTCCTAAGCTGTTAGGCGACGGAGGCAGGGGCAAGAATAATCTGACCATCAGTCCTCGGTATCCGTCCCCACCCAGCGGGTATGCACCTCTCTCTGCGTCTCCTGCACTTGTTCCTGAAGTGCGGCCAAGCCGTGGTACAGAGTAGAGAACCGCGTTTGCAGTCCGTTCTCGTATGCCCGCGACTGAACGATCTGCCTGATCTCGGCGTGCGCCTCGAGCAGCTTGGCGGACGTCGCCTCCAGCCGCTCCCGCGTGGCAGCATGGATCCCGTCGACATGCTCCTTCAGCGCCTGGTTGTGACCGAAGGTGCCGAGGTGTTGTATAGTCACATCTCCATCGTCAGAACGGGAGGTCATCGTCAGGCTCCGTGAGAGGCGGGGTGGGGGTTGCGGCGGGCTGGCCGGGGGCGTCCTGCGGCCACTCGGGCAGGTCAGGCGCCGCAGGAGCAGCGGGGGCCGCTGCGTCGTCGTACTCGCGGTCCTGCTGGCGCACGTAGTCCGCGGGGGCGTTGGGCGCGGCTACGCCGGACGGGAGCCGCATGATCGACTGGATGTTGCAGTAGGTCTTCGATCCATCCAGCAACTGGTTGTGCACTAGCTGTAGGTAGCATCCAACCCCGATCAGCGACTCCAGGTCGAACAGCTTCTCTTCTTCGGGCGTGAATGGCTTTCCGCGCCACGCCTCCAGGCGCTTCCGTAGGTTGGACGGCTTCTCGGCGCTCCCGAGCGTCATGTTGTGGTAGTCGTCTACGAACAGCGGATCGCCGTTGTCGGGATGTACCGCGCCTGGCGCTCCGGTGTAGAAGCGCAGCTTGACGCGGTGCTTCGGACCCCAAGTGGTTTCGACCATTCCCAGGTCCGCGACATCGATGCACACCGCGGCGAATTGCCCGGCTGGGTGGGGGGGGTACGAGATTGCGGCGCTGCCGCTCACGTTAATTGCCATCTTCTCGTCTTGCTCCTTCCGCCTAGCGGATTCGGATATGGGTGCCGGTCACGACTTCGAAGCCGTCCGGCAGGGTGCCCTCCTGGTGCGCTTTCAGCGCTTTCTCGGAGTCCAGGCGCACGAATACCGAGACGTGCTGAAGCTCGCGGGGGAGGGTTTCTGTGGAGCCGAGCCAGGTAATGGTCGGCCGTGAATTCTTCTGGATCGCGACACGTGCGAGCGGGCTGTCGATGCGGTCGATGCACCGGCGCTCGAGTTCGCGTTTCAGGTAGCCCTTCAGCCACTTCGCGTTCTTCTCCGCCGCCACGCGCCGAGTACGGAAACGCTGCTCTTCCTCGCGAAGCGCCTTCGCGGTCGCTTCGATGTTGCGGATGTGCAGCGCGACGGCTTCGACCTTCTCGTCGAGTCTCATTTCGAGCGCGTCGAGCTCCGCCTCGGTCTCTGGCGTCAGGACACCGTCTTCGGAGGCAACGCGGTTAATGACACGATCGATGGCGTCATTGATCTGGTAAAGCTTCAGGGCTTCCATAGGTCACTCGGTGCGGGTTAGCTTACAGCACCTCACTCCCGGCCCCCTCGGGGCCGAAAGCGGTGCCAGTCCCGGGTCAGCCTTCATCGGCGGGTTCGGGGCTTTCCGTATGTGGCGAAAGGTTAGCGAGCCGCAGCTCTAGGCCCTCAAGGGCGAGCGTGACCATACGATCGAGTTCACCGTCCTCGTCGGCTTCCCAGCGCGCGATCGATCGCTCGTTCTTGTCGAGCGCCGCCGCGAGCTCGTTCTGCGTCAGGCCCCAATGAAGGCGCCACTTCCTCAGTTCTCTGCCGGTCATCCCGGCAAGATGACCCGTCGCGTAGGTCGCGTCCATCTCTAGTCCGTTCTCGCAGCCATCCGTAGCTGGTCTTTGTTGCAGGGTACGGTGCGGATCGAGGCGCTGACGAGTCCGGTGTCGGGATCAATGTGGCGCTGAAACTCGAAACAGCGCGGATCGGGTTCATAGATCTCGTTGTGCGCGCACGCGGGGAGAACGAGCAGAGGCAGGAGCAGCAGTAGCTTCTTGGCTCGCCTGACCCGAATCAAGTCAACGAGGGCCCAGATCCAGCCGCCGACAGAAAGAAAGGGCCAGAACAGCAGCACGCTCAACTCGGTGAAGAACACGCCGGCGCGGGTCCGATCGCTTCGTTCCCGGCGGTACAGATATGAGTAGACCAGCAACTGGTCGATGCCGCCGATCAGCCACAGTACGATGAACGCGTAGTGCAGCGTACTCACGTTACGCCACCTCCTTGGGCAGAGAAGTCGCCTCTTCCGTGGTGCCATAGACGGCAAACCAGTGATCCAGGGCCGCCCGCTGCTCCTCGTCGCAGGATAGAGGGCTCTCGCCTTCCAAGCCGATCCTCCATCCACTGATCGCGCCGCGGTAACAGAACGCCGCTAGGCAGCCGGTTCCGAGCCGAGAGTCGATGTCGTGCTCGCACACGGGGCAGGGCGTGGTATCCGTCGCGTTCCAGATGTCGATCATCGGACGGATCTCCAGGCGTCGTCGTACTCACGCTCTGCTGTTTGGTGCTCATCGGTAGCATCGGCAATGCGGCTCAGATGATCCGCGATGTGTGATGGAGCGTTCGCACTGATCTGGCGAAGGTTCTCGGCGCCCGCGACCTGGACTGCGGCTACGACGCGATCTCTTGCAAGCTGAAGCCGCTGCGACGCCAGCGCAACTCGCGTGTTCATCAGCACGCCTCCTCGAAGTTCAGCGTCCCCTGCGAACAGTCCCGGACAACACGTTCACTGACACGGTGGTCCGCATAGAACAGGATCGTGAACGACGGGTCGGCTACGCCGTGCTCGCTGAGGATCTGCTCCCACGTCGCGAGCGCGTCCTCGAGGTCGAAGATGCTCGCGTAGAGCGTCATGCTGTGCGCCGCGATCTCAAACCAGTTCGGCAGCTCTGTGACGGTCTCGAGTGTGGTGTTCCACCCACCCGCCTCCCGCGGGACGGCGATGATCGTGTGGTGCGGCGCGGAGCCGCTGCGGTGAATCGTCAGCATCGAAAGGACCTCACTCCGTTGGATGCGTCTTCAGCGTTCTTGACACCCAGATACTACATGACATATTGTCTGGTGTCAACGCCGATGTTGCTACGCTGGTTCAGCGGCGCGAGAATGCGTTGAATTAGCTGAAATCCACGCATGACGGAGTGAGGTCCAGACATGCATAGGCACACTGACCGATGCACAAACTGTGGCATGCAGCGGGTAGCGCGATGAAGCACCAGAAGCCGCCCAAGCTGACGAAGCAGGCGATCGAACAGCTTGTCGAGGCCGGATGGACTCACCTAGGCGCTCTCGTGCCGGAGGCGCTGCGCTCGGTCCGGTTTCGTGAGTTCTGCGCCCGCTGCTATCTGGAGGACGAAGCGCAGTGGGTGCAGTCGCTGAATCCGGACGCGCTGGATTGGCGCGAGGTCACGGGATGAATCGCACCGAGCGGCATATCAGCGAACTCGTCGACGCGATGGACCTGGCCGAGGGTGAGCAACGACGGCACGACGGAGTGCCTTCGCTGCGAGTGGGAGCGGCTGAGCACCGAGGACTGCCCATGACGCCCGAGGACCTACTTGAAGCCTACGAGCGCGCCCTTCTGCGCAGCGAGGGGAGCGACCGGCAGGAGGTCGAGATCGCGCGGCTGAAGCGCCAGATCCTCGGGTGGCTCGCCGAGCGGAGACCACAACGAACCCCAGGAGACCCCATGACAACCGCTACCGAAGTCGACCAACGCCTCCTCGAGGCGGAAGCCGCACTCGATCTGCAGCCGTGCCTTTGCGGCTTCGGCTTCGAGTGCTCGCGCTGCAAGGGACTCGACGCGCTCTACAGCTATGCCAACGAGTCAGGGGGCACGGTGCCCGAAAGCGAAAGCCAGGGACCTACGGTGACGGGCTCATCCCCCAACCCACCGGTGGGTGCCACGCCGTCGCCCTCTGACTCGGCCTCAACCTCTAGAGAGACCCCATGAGCGACAAGAACGAACCACTCAGGATCACGGCTGCCGATCTCGACGCCGAGAAATACTACACCGGCGATCTGAGCAACCATCAGGGGTCGGTTGAGATCGAAGGCGATCTCGGCTACGTGCGATTCCGCGGTTGGGTGCGAGTGACTGGCTCCCTCCGCGCCTTGGCCGGATCGGGCATCAAGGCCGGATCGGGCATCAAGGCCGGATCGGGCATCAAGGCCGGATTGGGCATCAAGGCCGGATTGGGCATCAAGGCCGGATGGGGCATCGAGGCCGGATCGGGCATCAAGGCCGGATCGGGCATCAAGGCCGGATCGGGCATCAAGGCCGGATGGGGCATCGAGGCCGGATCGGGCATCAAGGCCGGATCGGGCATCAAGGCCGGATTGGGCATCAAGGCCGGATCGGGCATCGAGGCCGGATTGGGCATCGAGGCCGGATTGGGCATCAAGGCCGGATTGGGCATCAAGGCCGGATTGGGCATCAAGGCCGGATCGGGCATCAAGGCCGGATGGGGCATCAAGGCCGGATCGGGCATCGAGGCCGGATCGGGCATCGAGGCCGGATGGGGCATCGAGGCCGGATTAGCGATTTCCTGCAAGCTCACTCTCTCGGCTCGTCTGCGGATCTTCGCGGGCCTCTGCAACTGGCGCCGGCCAGCCAGCGAGGAGTTGGAGGTGCGCTGCGGGAAGCTAGAGCGTGGCGAGGTTGCGTTCGGGACGCTGGTGGAGTCCGGCCTTCCCGAGCCTACGCAGCGCGTGTTGGTCGAGGTAAAGGCGGAGACCCCAGAGTCAGCGCGTGAGTTGGTGCAGGAGCGCATCGGCTCCCTGGAGGGCGCGGAGGTGGTCAACGATGGCTAAGCGCGTGTCTTCGTCCTCGTCGTCGGGGATCGGCTTCTTCGGCCTGCTGGCCGTGTACTTGGAGCCCGTGGCGGACCCCGATCGCGAGGAAGGCCGCTTGTGGTGCGAAGACGACGATCCCGGCGGGACGGGCTACCCGTGGGTCAAGTACGTCCGCGCTGACCTGCATGCGGAGGTTGAGGCCCTGAACGAGCGCCTTCGCGAGACGGTGAACCGCGCTCGCATGGAGTGCCAGGAGCTAAAGAGCAACGACACCGAGCGTCCGATCTCCGTAGCCCAGCTTCGAGGCCGCCAAGAGGCCGCTGACCGCATCCTCGCGAAGCTTACGCGGGGGTGGGTATGAGCGCCCCCAGCGAGAAGGCGAAGGAACTGGTCAAGGTGGCCTTGCTCGACTTCGCTGCGCACTGCGTTGACCTGGGCGAGATCGACTCGATCGAGGACTTCGACGAGTGGTCCGAAAGGCCCGAGGTCGGAGCCTTCGCCCTCCTCTCCCACATAGCCGAGACCGAGAAGGAGAGCGCCCGCCTTCGGGACGCGGCCCGCGCCGAGATGGAAGTGCAGCAAGCCCTCGCCAAGGCCCTTGGATACCCTCGCTACGTGGACCTACCCGACTTCCCGGACGCGACCGAGGAGACGGGCTATTTCGTCGGCGAGCACGTCGCGGTGTCGCTTGCAGACGAGACAGCGGCCCGCATCGAGCGCCTAGAGGCCGAGCTAGAGGCTGCGAGGGGCGCCCTTGAGTCCGTTTGGCGTTTGCAGGAAGGGTGCCCGACTGGACGCGACCCGCTGCAGTGGCGCCGCGAACAGCTAGCCGAAGCGAGACGCAGGGCGTGCGCGGGAATGAACCGAGCCGAGAAAGCGCTCGAAGCCCCCACCCCCACCGAGTCCCCCGAGCCGCAGAAAGTCTGGGAGACCGAGACCCAGGCCGAGCGGGATCTCGCCGATTCCCTGCACGTCTTCCGCGAGACCGGTCGCAGGATGTGGGCCGCGATCGAGGCGAAGTACGAAGCGGAGACATGGCGTGGACTCACGCCGATCGAGCAGCTCGCCCACAATCTCTGGCCGAGCGTCGAAATCCTGGCGGCGCACTGCACCCCCGAGCCCCCGGCCCAGAGGGAGCCGGACGGGCTGACCCCGGCGCAACTCAAGGCGATCAAGAAGCCGCTTTACCTCCTGAGCAACGGCTTTGTGGCCTCTTACCGAGGAGGGCCTTCGATGTCCTCGGCTAACTACGACCCCGATGACGCAATGCAGGACGAGGCCAGGGGATGTGTTCAAGTACGCCTATCGGTCGGCTCCCCGTCCCCCGATGGAGGGGGTGAGGCGCAGTGGCTACTTGAGCCCGCGAACATAGGGGACGTAGACGCGGCCCTTGTACACCTCTTCCTGACCCCTGAAGGGCGCAACGTCACGGCTCTCCCGGTGGACCAACACCCCGAAGGCACGACACATCTAGTCGTCGTCCCGGTTGGCTACGAGCACCCCGAGTGCCCCGTACCGGAGGACGGATGACCTACCGCCTAACGCACCCGCTCGCAGAGCCGAGGTGCAAGTCCCGCCGACTCTGGCCGACCGGTAGGACTCGGATTCGGTGGTCGGGGATGAAGGAAATTGAGCACCGCTGCTCGTGCTGCGATCAGGTCGAGTGGCTGGGTCACTATCAGCTTGATGTACCCGTACCGGAGGAGACGCCGTGAGCCCCTTCAAGAGCACCCCCGGCCAGGCGTACCGGCCCTCGAATGGGTCGGAATTCTCGTCCTTCGAGTCGGCCTACTGCCGCCGCTGCACGAAGGATCTCCACCACCCGCACGGCGACTCAGGCGGGTGCCCGCTGATCGTTCGCGCGATGGCTCTGGGTGTCGAGGAGGAGGGCTACCCGCAGGAGTGGATCCACGGCCCCGATGGCTGGCCTACGTGCACCGCCTTCGACCCGATCGAGGACGACGGCGAGGACGAGCCTGAGCCACCCGCCCCGCAGATCATCGACCTGATGCAGGTCCTCAAGGAGAGCCTCGCCGAAGAGATGATGATGCGAGAGGCCGAGGCGTCTGCTGGGATGGCGATCGACCAAGACAAGGCGCGCTCCGCGCTACCCAAGGAGGAATAGATGGAAGCACTACCAGGACTTCGCCCGACCGAGGAGCCGAGCGACGAGATCAACGGCAACCTCCGGCAGCTCGGAGAGAACGAGCTCGCCGACAAGATCCGAGGCGCGATCGGTGCTGAGCCATTCGCGGAGGTGTCGGTCTACGCGCCGCCCCATCGTTCACGGGGCGACGGCATGGAGGTCGCTTACATGCCCCTCACTCTTGACGACTTCGAGCGGCTTCGCGCCCTGCCGGAGGAGGAGCTAACGCGCATCGGGCTTCGTCGGTGGGACGAGTCGGGTCTCATGCTCTTCCCTTACGAGTGGTTCGGACTGATTCCGAAGGGCCTGCCAATCGTGGACATCTTCGGCAACGCGAGTGAGTTCGACCCGGCGAAGGACGACGATGAAGCGCGCTACGGAGTGCTCTCGTTTGGGTTCATCCCCGCCCCCTCGCTCCCCGAGCAAGGAGGGGACGATGCCGACTAAGACAAAGACGGTGCTTGTCGATCGAGACGGAGACCGCTGGGAAGAGATGGAAGACGGGCGCCTAGGCCACGTCAAGCTTGCGGGTAGCACAGTCGCAAGGTCTCACGTCGAGAAGTTCGCCGGCCCCCTCAAGCGGATGCTCCTCGTGGACCCGGAGAAGTTTCAGGAGCTCGGGGAGGAGATTGAGAAGCTCGTCCAGATCTCAGCCACCGTGCAGGACATGCTCTGCCCCGTCACGGATCTCTACTCTGCCCTACAGGGCGACACCGAGGAGGTGGAGCGTGGCTGAGATCACTATGTGCCACTGGTGCCACGAGGAGATCCCAGAAGAGGAGATCGTCGAGGCGTGGGAGAGCCCTTTCCTTCACCCGGAGCGAGTGACCGAGATCGACGTCTGCGCGCGCTGCGCCTCCCTCATCGATGACGAGGGGGATGACGATGACGATTTCTGAGCACGCAGCCCTACAGGGCGAGGAGGGGAGATGAACCAACGCGAAGCCAAGCAGTGGGCGTGCACCGTCGCGCTGGGGACCCTACTGGACCAGATCGAACATGGCCGCGCCTGGGAGGACTTCGAGGACCAGGCGGACCAGATCCGTGCCGAGAGGGCCGCGCGGGAGTTGATGGACGAGCTATCACGACGGGCTGGAGAAGGCTTGTACCGAGCGCACCTTCGCCGCCGCCACCCACTCGCCTCCCTGGAGGGTCAGGATGGGTAGCGAGAGACCGTGGGTGGTCGGGTTTGAGCTCGACGGGCAGCGGTACGACGTGTGGGCGGTGGCAGGCGATCCACCCGGCGCCGTCCTGGCCGCTGCGAAGACGCTCGCCCGTGATCCCCGCTCCCCTCGGGTGGAGTCCTTCGATTCCGTCACGGTAGAGCCGTTCCCTGAGCGCCCCACCCCACAGACGGAGCCCAGCGATGTCTCGGAGGGGCGAACTGGAGCGAGACCCCCTGGGCGCGCTGTCGGCCCCACAGACGGAGGGCGGCGAATGAGGACGGACAAGCCAGAGGGGCGGGACTTGCCGGATGTCGGCGACTGGACCCTGGAGGTTGATGACCACACCGCGGGGCGCATCGGCAGGGTCGTGGGTTACCGCGAGGGGATTCATGGCTGGGAGCCCGAACTAGGGAGTCATCCCGTTATCAACCTACCGCACCGCCCTGCGAGTCACGGGATCGACCTTGACGCTGCTCTCGCGATCGTCAGGCGCCTAAACGCGGCCCCACAGACGGAGCCCAGCGATGTCTCGGATTGAGCAGGACGTGATGACCGAGGCCCGCGCCCTCTTGGTGCCAGTGGGGGCCAACGACCTCGCGACCGTTGTGAGGATCCGCCACGGTCACACCCAGGCGTTGGCCCGTGAGGCGATCCAGCGCTTGTTGGAGAGGGGCGAACTGGAGCGAGACCCCCAAGGCGCGCTGTCGGCCCCACAGACGGAGGGCGAGTAGCGATGGGCTGGCTTGCGCTGTTCCTCGCCGTCTGCTGGTGGGTCGATCTTCGCCGCCTTCGGGCCATGCGGACTAGCCGGAATCTCTGGCAACTGAAGGCCTACGAGCGGGCGTGGTTCGCCCACTTTGGAGTAGGTCCAGCGATCGCGAGGGGCGAGTACGAGCTCGCGTTGTGGGCGATCCAACAGACGCAGCTACGCCCCGATGGCTTCGAAGAGGCGACTCGCGTCCTGATAAGCGGAGAGCTGCCCGAGTCGTCCCACCCTGAAGGACGGAAGGGGGGAGCGTGAAGGTCGTGGACATCTTCGCTGGCCCCGGTGGGTGGTCGCAGGGGATCTCTGAGATCGGGATCCGCGACGTCGGGCTTGAGTGGGACCGGGACGCCTGCCTGACCCGAGCGGCCGCAGGGCATCTCACGGTGCGGGCCAACGTGGCGCAGTACCCGCCCGATGCGTTCGCGGGCTATGAGGGTTTGATCGCCTCCCCCCCGTGTCAGGCGTGGTCCACAGCCGGGAAGGGGGATGCGCGCCTTGATCTCCCGAAGGTCCACGAGGCGGTGTCCGAGTGCGCGAAGGGATGGGATCCGCGCGTCATCTCGTCTCGCGACTGGATCGACATGCGCACGCCCCTCGTCCTCGAGCCGCTTCGGTGGGCGTGGCTCATTCGCCCGCAGTGGATCACATGCGAGCAAGTCCCCCCGGCGCTGCCCGTCTGGGAGCACATGTGCGAGATCCTTCGCGGCTGGGGCTATTCAGCGCACGCGGTCGTCCTGAGTGCAGAGCAGTGGGGCGTTCCTCAGACTCGGAAGCGGGCCTTCCTCATGGCTTCGCGCGGCTCGCTCTCGCTACCCATGCCCACCCACCAGCGCTACCGATCGGGCGAGGGGTCGGGTGAGGCCGAGGAGTGCCAACCCAGCCTCTTCGGGCTGGGGCTGAAGCCGTGGGTCTCTGCCGCCGAGGCGCTTGATCTCGCTAAGCCCTTAGAGATCAAGGGGAATCAGAAGACGGATGGAGTCTACCAGACCCGCGAGGTTTCGTCGCCCGCTCAGACACTCACCCGGAACACTCGATTCTGGCATCTACGGACCAGCTTTGGAGAACCGCACCGCGGGAAGAAAGCCGGATCACCTAAGCCTGAGTTCAACCCCACCGCGCAGCCTTCCCGAACCGTCACCGGCAAGTCTGGGAGTTGGCTCCTAACACGCCCATCAACGACGGTCGTGGGCAGCTTCAGCCCCCACAAGCTCACCCCGCCAGGCCATCGGGATTGGTCGAGCGAAGGCGCCAGCCGTCAGGCGTCCGAGGGCGCCGTCCACATCTCGCTCGAGCAGGCGGCGGTACTTCAGGGGTTCCCGGCGGACTACCCCTTCGTAGGCTCCAAGTCCTCGAAGTTCCGGCAGTGCGGCGACGCGGTGCCCCCGGCTATGGCTCGAGCCGTGGTAGAAGCGGTGAGCGGGAGGGCCGCCTAATGCGCCCCCCGCTACGTTACCCCGGCGGGAAGTGGCGCCTCGCGCCCTGGATCATCTCGCACTTCCCAGAGCACCGGACCTACGTCGAGCCCTACGGGGGAGGCGCGAGCGTGCTGCTCAGGAAGACGCGGAGCTACGCCGAGGTCTACAACGACCTCGACGGGGAGATCGTGCATCTCTTTCGGGTGCTGAGGGATCACCCGGGCGAGCTTGCTGCGCGTATCCGACTCACGCCCTACGCTCGGGCGGAGTTCGACCTCTCCTACGTCTCGACCGAGGACCCGATCGAGCAGGCGCGGAGGACGATGCTGCGCAGTCGGGCTGGGTTCGGGTCGTGGGGTGTCACCGGGGCGAGCACTGGCTTCCGCGCCGACTCGAGGAGGTCAGGTACCACCCCCGCGCAGGATTGGGGATCTCACTGGCGCTACGTCGAGGCGTGGGCCGAGCGCCTAGCGGGCGTCATCATCGAGTGCCGGGACGCGCTTGAGCTCATGGCCTATTACGACGGTCCGGACGTGCTCCACTACGTCGATCCGCCGTACCTCGCCGCTACACGCAACATCCACATCAAGGGCTACCGCCACGAGTTCGTCGAGGAGGACCACCGGCAGCTAGCCGAGTTCGCCGCGACCCTCGATGGCGCAGTCATCGTTTCGGGATACCCCTCCGAGCTCTACGACGAGCTGTACGAGGGGTGGGCCCGGGCCACGAAGGCCACCCGCGCTGATGGAGCCTCCGCCCGCACCGAGTGCCTGTGGATCTCACCGGGTACGGCCGCACTGCCGGAGCTCGGATTGGAGGTTTTCGCGTAGATGGCGAGTTCTGCACTTTCGGCTATTCTTCGGGCATCACCCGAACCGAGAGGATGCGATGCCCTGGACCGTAGAGACACAGCTGAGAGGCAGGAGAGCCGAGCAGTTTCTGGCGTGGACGCCCGGTGCCGAGATCAGGTGGCAGCGTGTCCACAGATGGGACGACGAGGCCCCAGCGAGACAGGAGTACGAGAGGTGGACCGGCTACGACTGCGCGGTGCGGCTGCTCGATCCTGCGGGAGTAGAGCGGGTCTGGTGCAACCCGCCCTACTCCGACATCGGACCGTGGGTTGAGAGCGATGCAGCGATGCGCGTACTGGGACAACCCCGTCCCCGTCTACTTCGGCTCCCCGTCCCCCGCTGAAGGGGGTGAGGGATGAGCGACATGACGGCCTTCACCCGCCCCAAGCCATGGGAGACGCCCGACCTGGCGGAGCTATATGACGCTGACACCATTAGCAGGTTGCTTGGTCAGCCGATCAAGAGGCGCAAGCGATGAGCGCTGAAGTCTCGGATCGCGTGCTCGAAAGGCTCAGGAGCGCCGGGTTGACGCTCGGCGACTGCGCCGAGATGAGCAACAACGAGCTCTGGGCGTTACCAGGGATCGGCAAAGCCGCGATCCGAGAGATTCGGAAGGTGCACCCGTTGCCGGATCCGCCGAAGACGCGTCCGGGGCGGAATGGCGGGATGCTCCTGGCTGGCGGGAAGCCCGGCAACAAGGGCGGCCGGCGCCCGAGCGCTGTACGTCAAGCGCTGCTCGAGGACTTTGCGGAGACCGCGCCGCTGCTCAAGGACTTCGCGGAGGACGAGGAGCTGTCGCCGCGCGAACGGATCGCAGCGATCACCGAACTCGGGAAGTTCGGGCTCGGGCCAGCGAAGGCGGGTTACACGCAGGACGAGCTTAACGCTCTGATGGTGAAGCTCGCGCACGCGACGCGGCTTGCTGCGGGTGCGCACTTCGATGCGCCCGTCAAGACGATGGAGGCGTTTCTGAACGACTTCATCCGGCGCTGGAAGGAGATCGCGGACGAGGCGCAAGGCGAATGATCGACCTAGAGGCGCTGGTTCCGGATACGTGGTTTGCGCGCAGCGCAAGCCCGGCGCGAACCGCTGTCGATCGAGCCGCGGCCGAGGTCATCGGCTCTGAAAGCACGATCGATCCACTGAAGCGTCTCCTGGACCCAGCGTTCACCGAAACGCTCTGGTACTACGAAGGCTCACGCACCGAGCCTGAGATCCCCGGCAACCTGCACAAAAAGCAGGTCGAAGCGCTGAACGCGCCGTTTAGAAGTCGCTTTCTAATGTGGGGAAACCAAGGGGGCAAGACGGCCATAGGCGCGATTGATGACGTTCTCTTCGCGCTCGGACGCCATGCCGTGTGGTCATTCCCCGAGGTCGCCGCCAAGCACGGTCTCGTCGGGCACCGGCCGCCGGTGCTGATGTGGGCGTCGGCGCTGACGTGGGATCTGTGGCAGGATCAGTTGCTGCCGGAGCTCCTGACCTGGATCCCAGACGATCGCATCATCGACGCTCCTGAGCCATATCAGGACTCGAGGAAGCGCGCGATCAAGATCCGCGCGGACAACGGTTCGGTGAGCAAGATCGTTGGAAAGTCGGAGGAGCAGGGGCGGAAGAAGTACCAGTCGGCCAGGATCCACCGGATGCACTACGACGAGGAGCACCGAAAGGAGATCCGCGACGAGGTGCAGCCTCGGCTACTGAGGCACGGCGGGCACGAGATCACCACTGCGACGCCGCTTATGGGGCTGACGTGGATGTACCACGACATCTATGAACCGTGGCTCCGCGGGCAGCGTCCAGACGTCTTTATCTCGCACGCCGGGATTGTCGACAATCCGGCGATCGACGACGCCGAGATCGATCGGATGAAGCTGGAGTTCGCGGGCGACGAGGGGCAGCTCAACGCGCGCCTCTACGGGCATTTCACGCAGCCTTCGGGCATCGTCCTGAAGTTCGACCCGCTGCGGCACCTTGAGACGGCAGACAAGGCCGTCATGGTGGAGCAGGCGACGAAGCAGAAGTGGAAGCACGTCTGCGGGATCGATTTCGGCTACTGGCGCTTCGAGTTCGTGCACGGGATGATCGACCGCGCGGAGCGGTGCCACGTCGTGGGCGACATCTTCAGCCAGAAGCAGTCGATGGACGAGCGCGCGCGCCTGATCCACGACCACCTGACGTCGTGGGAAGCGACGCGAGAGAACACGCGCATCGTTGGCGACTCGGCCAACCCCACGGACATCAACGAGCTCAACCGCGCGCTCAAGAAGATCGGTTCGCCGTTCCGGGTCCGCCCGGTGGTCAAAGAGAAGGGCCAGGGCGGCATCGGGTTCGTCGCCGCTGGCGTGGGGCGCATCAACAACCTGCTGCACCGCGGGGCGCTGCTCTTCCGCAGGGGCATGTCGAACAGCGCCGTGTGGATGCGCGGCCAGAGCGTCGCGTCCGAAGGCCGCAAGATGATCGGCTCGAGGCTGCTCTGGGAGATCGTGAACTGGCGCTACCCCGCGCCGAAGGGCGACGCCGTGCAGAAGCAGAACCCGGACGATGACACGGCGGACGGCGCCGACGGCTGCGCTGCGCTGCGCTACCTGATCGTGTCGCACTACAAGGCGCCCAAGCTACCGAAGCGCGAGAAGAAGAAGCCGCGCAACGTCGACACGACGATTGACGAAACGCTGAAGCGAATCACCGAGATTCACCAGGAGATGCGGAGATGACGGCGAAGGCCGAGGACGACAAGTACGACCTCACGCTCATGACCGACGACGATGGGCTCACTCGCGCGCAGCGCAAAGCGTACGAGCGCGAGGCAAAGAAGAAAGGGCTGGACCCCAAGCATCCGGACACGCCTCGAAAGCTCAACGCCTACAAGTTGGTCGATCGCGTGTTCCTGATGGCAACGCTCGGGCGCTACAACGAGATCCACATCATCCCGCTTGCGCACGCCGTGGACAGCCTCACGGCGCGTGTGCAGGCGATCGAGGACATTTTCGCAGCTGCGGATGCTGAGATTGAGGAGGAAGGCGCATGAAGGGTTTGTATGGAGGGGACGATTGACTAGCCGAGAGATCTACTGCGACGTCTGCCGCGCGGGTAACGGGTGGGTCGAGGCGCTCAACCCGGGCGCGCCCTACATCTCTGGCAAGAGTAAGGCGCCCGGAATGCCGTGCCCAGAGTGCTTCCCACGAGGCGGACGACCCCCGATTCCGCGCGATACGGTGGTGCTCGCCGCATGGAGCCAGAAGGCCCTAAAACTGGAGGTGTTCAACTGATGCTAAATGCAGCAATGACAACGACTCCTGCCGATTCGTACAGTTCTGTACAGTTCTGTACAGTTCTGTACAGGCGTTTGGCGGCCAGATCAGCGCAGATCGAGCGAGATTCACGACTGTGGAAAACTCCGCAAGGCGTTGGAGGATATGCACTCCTGCCGATTCGTACAGTTCTGTACAGTTCTGTACAGGGTTTTTCGCAGACCCTCCGAAATCGCGATCAGGGCCGAAGGGAACTAATTGGCCATCAGTCAACAACTTATGCCATTCCGTACAGTTCTGTACACAGAGGAGAGGAGAGGAGAGAAGAGAAGAGGAAGACGCGCGCGACCCCCACGGGCTTGTTCTGGAGGCTCTCGTGAAGCTTCCCTGGGTGTCGCGAGAAACGTTCGAGTTTGTAAAGTCCGAGTTTGAAGAGTTGAAGTCTGAAAAGTACAAGCTTGAAGCTTTTCTGCGTGACCAACTCCGTTCGACCCAGGAGCACGAACAGCGGCTCGAGCGGAAGGAGGCGGGGATCCGCGAGCCGAAGCCTGAGCCCGTGAGCGATCCGATGCCGGACGAGCTCCGGGCGATCGTCGAGGGCTACGACAGCGCGCAGATGCGAGCGGGGATGTACGCGGAGATCGCGGACGCCCGGAGGGACGGCGAGAGCTGGGAGAAGATCCTCGCGACGGCGATCGGTAGCGATTCGGATGCCTGATCTCTCCGCGCGGCAGCTGGAGGTCGTGGTGCTTGTCGGCAGGGACGACGCGAGTTGGAAGCGGGTGTGTCAGGTCATGGGCGTGACGCGCTACACGGCCCGCGAGCACGCGAAGCGGGCGCTGAAGCGCCTTGGGGTACCGCAGGGTGGTCGTCGCGGTCTCAGGGCCGCGTGGGAACTCGTACGGCGGAGTTGAAGCATGACGGATGACGGACAGCTACGGTACCAGATATTCCTGCCAGCTGATGGCTATCCGGCGTACATCGTGGTGTTCGATCAGGAACGCGACAGGTGTTTCGTGCTGGATTTCGGTGAGCGCGGACTGCCGGGCGGTTGGGATATCTGCTCGTGGGATGAAGCGGAGGCGAAGTACGGGCCTCTGGTTCCACGGGAGGAGCGTGTCCCGACTTGACACGACAGGTGACACGGTTGTAGGGTGAATCACCCAAAAGGTTTCCGGTGTCGCGGGCGGTTCCAGCTGACGAGCTGGGCCGCCCGTTGTGTCGTTGACACGATGACTGACACGGTTTATCGTGAATCACCTTCCGTTGCTCGGAAGTACTGTCCGATAGCATGCCATGCTCAGACCTCGGACTGGCGGTCTCCAGTTGATGCTGCTGGAGGCCGCCGTTTTTGCGTCAGTCCTTCAATCTTGAAGGGTGTCCCCCAAATGGGGGACAGACACGCCTACTGACACGGTTGTACGTTCATGTTCATGGACGACGCAGCCGCGCCTCAGCTCCCTGGTGTTCCGTCGCTCGCGAAGAATCGCGAGGGCGATACCGGTGTCATCAGCACCGAGAGCATCGTTCGGGAGGCCGTTCGGTTCCACACGATTGGGCTGCGCAACCGGCGTCGTCGGGATCTCACCGCCGAGAAGTACGCGCTGCACATTGACGGCGAGGGCATGAGCCAGTGGCTCGATATCTTCGACGGGCACCGGCTCAGGATGCCGATCGATTTCCGGCGCGGCCCGAAGCAGCAGAACAACCAGCTGCGGCCGATTGTCGACAACATGGTCGCGCACCTCACGACCAAGCCGTATCAGGTCGTGGCGCACGCGACGGCCGATCGTCGGTCCAGGCAGGCGTCACGCATTGATTCCGCGCTCATCAACCACCTGATCCGCGCGAATCACTGGAACGCGCTCTGGGCGCAGGCGAAGTTCGTCGCTGCGGCCTACGGCTCGTGCCCGCTGCACGCCTTCTGGCGTGAGGATGAGTGGGACGACGAGTACGAGGCGGTGCCGGGGATCATCGATATCAACACGGGCATGCCGATTCAGGGCGTGCGCCCTGGCCGCATCGACAACGTGCTCGGGAACCCGTGGGCGACGGTGTACGACGGAGGCGCGACGCGCACCCGCCGGCACCGTCAGACGTTTGAACGTACGCTGCCCACGGTGCTTGTGCGGCAGGCGTTCCAGCGTCCGGACCTCGAGGGCACCGACAAGCTCAGCGCTGCGAGCTTCTTCCACCGCATTGGACAGCGCTGGGAGTCCTCCTCGCAGGGCCAGCACGGCTTCAGCTTTCTGAGCTCTGGCGAGAGCAACGCAGAGCTTTCCACGCTGCTCTACGACGAAATCGCGCCCGGCATCGTGCCGGAATATCCGAACGGGCGCCTGGCGATCTACCACCTGCAAGGGCGTCAGGACGACGTCGCGAAGCGCGAGAACGTGTCGAACGCGGACTTGCTGTGGATCGGCGAGCTCCCGGCGGGCACGTTCAGCTCGATCATCGTGCAAAGCCACCACGGCCGCATGGATGACATCCACGGCAAGCCGTTCGTGGCTGATCTCGATGACGATCAGATCGAGCTCAACCAGTTGGAGACGCTGTACGCGGCCTGGATCAAGCGCGCATCCGATCCGCCGCTAGTGACGAGCGGTCACGTCGACGTCGGCACGATTGACTATTCCGGCGCGACGCTGCTCGAGATCGAGCCCGGCACGCAGGGCGCGGAGCTCACATACCTCACGCCGGACGGGCAGCACATCCCCGTCGTTGGCGAGAAGATCGCGCGGGTGCTCGAGGGCATGTACCGCAAAGGCGGCTGGATGGCCGCGAGCCGTGGAGAGAGCGGCGGCTCGGGTAAGGCGATCATCGCGCTCCAGACGGCCGATGACAGCGTGTTCGGGCCGCTTTCGCAGCAAACGAAGATGGAGGTCGAGGAGTTCTCCCAGCTGAACTGGAAGCTCTTCGATGCGTTCGGGGACGTGCCGCTGACCATCGACCTTGTCGGCGATGAGCTCGCGCACCTCGTCGAACCGAAGATCGATCGCACGATGCTCTCCGAGCGCGCGCCGACATTCCAGAAGGTCAGCGGCTTCGGAGTTAGCCCCGAGGCGGAGGCGCAGCAGCTACTCAACCTGCTAAACGTGCGCGACTACAAGGGCGAGGGTGTGCTCACGGCGGCCGACGTCAAGCGCAAGTGGCCGGATCAGAATCTCTTCGATGACGCGGAGGACCCCGAGGAGGTGCGAAAGCGCCGTCCGCGGGTCATCAACCGCCTGATCGAAAACATCGCCGAGCAGATGCTCCAACAGTATCCGGCGCCGAACCAGATGAGCCATCCGCAGGCCGCTGCTGTAGGGCAGCAGGTCGCGCTTCTCGTGGATCAGCGCGAGAAGGCGATGATGGACGACGACCTCGAGGCGCACATCGATGCGCTAACCCTGCTCACGCAAGACACCACCGAACACGCCGTGGTCCGCTTGGCCGCTCAGATGCGGCAGCAGCAGTACTTCCAATGGGCCGCGCAGAGACAGGCTGCAATGATGGGTCAACCCGCTCAGCAGCAGCCTCAAGCCCCTGGACAAGCTCAGAGAGTTGTTGGGGGTCCGAAGCAGGGGACGCCGGGAGCACTTCCGCGCCCCGACAACAACACCAGCACTGCCGAGGCGATGGTGCAGCGCGACCGTGAGGCCGCGCGCGTTCAGCCCGGCGAAAGGACTGCATGATGTCAGACGACGCCGTCGCCGTAGAGGTCGCGGGTCCGGAGACGCCGGATGTTACCGTAGAGGCTACGCCTACCGAGCCCCAGGCAGAGGTCAATGCGCCCTCGACTGTGTCAGAAACCGAAACAGTCGCGAAGCCTGATGAGGCGCCGAAGCGCAAGTCGCTCGGTGACATCCGGAAAGCAGCCCGAGAACGCGCCAGAGATCGAGCAAGATCCGAGCGCGCGAAGCAGCAGCCTCGCACCGAAGACCGGACGAGGTTCGCAACGGCTCCCGAGAGCCAACCCGAGGAGCAGGTCGCAGAAGCCGCCGCACCCTCAGAGGACGAGGCCGCAGCCGCCGACACGGTCGCTGAAGGCTACGTCCGAATCGAGATCCCTGAAGACCACCCGCTCCGTGCCCAAGGGCGCTCCCATTGGGACGTTCGCGAGGGTGACGATGAACGAGACCTTCGCGCAGCGCTCAACCAGTGGACCCGTAGGGCACAGCTGGAAGAGTCCGAGAACGCGCAGAAGGCGCTTCAAGAGCAACTGGAGCAGGAGCAGATCGCTCGTCTCCAGCTTCAGGCTCGTCTCGACGCCACGAGCAACATCCAGCCCCAGGCGGATACCGGTCTGCAGCACTTCATGGAAGACCTGAAGACTGCCTACAAGGATCAGCCAGAGCTGATCCAGACCATCGAGCAGGCCCTCGTCGCCAAGCAGCAAGCAGAGGTCGCGAAGGCGCAGCGGGAGGCGGAGGAAACCGCACTCCTGGCTCGATCCGGCGCGCAGCTCGCCCAGCAGGTCGCGGCGACTGCGCCGCAGAACTATCCGCTCTGGGCGCAGACCGGTGAAATCGGTCCGCGCGTCCGCCAGGGGCTCATGGAATACGCGTCGCTCGTGGACGCCCGCAACGCACAACTCGTCAGCCTAGGACAGCGCCCGCAGCCGGCCAACAGAGCCGAGTTCGATCGCTACTTGCAGAACACGTACCTGCAAGATCCGCGGATCAAGGATCAGATGCAGAAGGCGCAGAACGAACGGCGCGCACGGCGAGATGCGGAAGTGCGGGAAGAGGCGCGGCGAGAACTCGCCGCCGAGCAGCAGCGCAAAGCCGAAGAGGCGCAGGCACGTCATGCAACCCGGCCACCGTCGCCGGGCATGGCCGTGCCCGGGCTCCAGGCCGCGCGACCCGATCCCACTGCCGACCGGCTGGAAGCGCTGAAGCAGGCTCCAGCGGGCGGCTCTCGACTGAAGATGATCCGCGAGTCCGTCAGAGCACGAACCCGCGGTCAG
>JANQJW010000109.1 GCA_028281445.1 Planctomycetota bacterium
CTGAACTCTTCGGGTGGGTGACCCGAAGGCTCGTGGAGCGGCCCCCGAAGACCCTCACCGACATCCGATGGGCGGTGGAGCCATCCGGATAACCACGGCCGGCGCTACTTTCCGTAGAGCAATTTCCAGCGCGCCCAGGTCGAGAGGTTCATGCCTTTCGCCTTGGCTTTGAGCTCGATGCTGCGGCGCTCGCCCGGACGCACCCGCACGCGGATGGTCTCGCTGAGCGCGTCACCGGGCGCCTTGGGCGGGCGCCCGAGCCGGTTGGGCTTCTTCTTCCACGGCATCCGGCCAGTCTCACACGGGCCGTACTTTCTGTGCCACAGAAAGTACGGAACGCCTATCCGCCGCCGTCCTGGTCGTCGGAGTTTCCGCCGTCCTCGTCCTTGTCCTTCAGGTCTTCCTCGAGCTGCTTGACGCGGTCGCGGATCGCCTTGTCGCTGTCCTTGCCGCCGAGTTCGAGGAATGCCTTGTAGTGCTCGAGGGCCTCTTCGGGGTTGTCGAGGATGTCGTCGAGCAGTTCGGCGAGATACCGCCTGACGAAAACGAACTTCGGATCGAGCTCGACGGCTTTGCGATACGCCGCTTCCGCGTCGCCGAAGCGCTCGAGCCGCTCGAGCCCCTTGCCGAGATCGAAGTACGACCAGTGATCGTTGCGGTCGCGTCCGATCGCCTCGCGGAACGACTCGATGGCGTCTTCCATCTTCCCGGAGTCGTAGAGACAGCGGCCGATCATGCGCACGCTGCTCGCGTCCTTCGGGTCCAGCTCGCTCACGAGACGGAAGTGCTTGATGGCATTACGCGTCTTGCCTTCGGCGAGCAGGGTGTAGCCGAGGTAGCGGTTGGCGGGCACGTGCTGCTTGTCCCGCTTCAGCGCAGCGCCGAGGTACTTCTTCGCCTCCTTGTAGCGCGACCGCAGGTAGAAGACGACGCCGAGCTTCGCGTTCGCCTCGACACTCTTCTTGTCCAGCGCGAGCGCCTTCTGCAGCTCCCGCTCGGCATTGATGAGCTTGTTCTCGACCGTCAGCAGGAAGCCGAGATCAATGAAGATGTCCGGCCAGTCGGGGCGCAGCTTCGCGGCCTTGCGGAAGTTCTCGTAGGCGCCCTTGAAGTCGTCGCGCTTCTGCAGCACGAAGCCGAGCGTGCGCAGCGCGTTCGCGTTGCTCGGATCGATCGCATGAGCGACCTTGGCCGCGGCCTCGGCCTTCGCGAGATCACCGGTCGCGCGGTGGACCTCGGACAGCCGTGCCTGGACGAGCGACTGATCGGTCGGCAGCCGCACCATCGAGGTCAACGTCGCAACCGCGTGGGCGTACTCCCCGACGCGCACCTGGTCATCGGCCATGGCGCGCAGCAGGCCCGGATGACTCGGGTAGGCCGCGAGGCCGCGCTTCAGCGCGACGCGGGCATCCTGGTCCTTGTCTCGGCCGGCGTGAATCGTAGCGAGTGCGATCGTGGCGTCGGCGTGGCCCGGAGCGATCCCCAGCGCGCGACCGAGCACGGCCTCCGCGTCCTTGCGCTTCTTCCGGGCCGCGAGGATCACGCCGTGAAGCGCGAGCCCATCCGGATCCTCGGGGTTCGCGTCCAGGTACGGCTTGAGCGCCGACTCCGCCGGCGCGTACTTGCCCTTCTTCAGCAGCGCGTGGGCAACGTCGAGACGGAACCGGATGAACCCGGTCTCCTTGAGCAGTCCCGTAAGCTCGCCCAGCGCCTTGTCCGATCCGCGCACGCGAGCCGTCAGGGCCTTGCGCAGCGGGTCGGGCGCTCCCGCGGGGATCTCCTTCAGGAGATCGGCGCGTCCATCGATCGCGCACTGGGCGTTCTGCGCGACCATGCCGGCCTCGACGTTGGTCGCGTCCGCCTTGAGGGCGGAACGTGCCGACTCCAAGGCCTTGTCGAAGCGTCCCGCGCGATAGTGCTTGCGCGCGGCGGCGACATCTTCAGTTACGCCGGCGAACGTCGTGCCGCTGAGAAGAACCAGCGCGAGCGCGGCAGCACACCAACGTGCCGCAGGCGGCCGGCGATGACCCACGGTCTTCATCGCGATCCGAGGCCGTCTACTAGTCGTGGTCCTGGCGCGCGTCGAGGAGGAGTGCCGCGCGGTTCTCCTCGTGATTGCGCTGCTGCTGCTTCTGCTTGTCCTTCTTCTTGTGATCCGGACGCCGCCCGCGAGAGCCACGGCCGCTGTAGCCGCGCCCGCCGCGCCGGCCGCCGCGTGCATCGGCCGAGCCGATGGGCGCGAGAAGTACCGGAAGCATCATCAGGACAGCCAGCAGCTTCTTCATGGGTACTCCTCGAACACGAATGCGGGTCCCGAGAATGTACCCAGATCCCGCCTCGCGGGCTTCACGAATCCCCTATCGAGCCGGGGGGCAGGGCCCTCCAGCGGTACAGTGGCGGCAGGAGGCACCATGGCCCGCATCGTCGCTCTGTTCGCGTTGGCAACCCTGTTTGCAGCGGCCTGCACGCAGAGCCAGATCGTCGACCCGCAAGCCAACGCGCCGGACGCCGACCCGTGCATCGCGGACTTCCGCAAGAAGCTCGACGAGGATCCGGAGAAGTGCGCGCACGTCTGGCAGCAGGTCGGCGTGCACCCCTACCAGCGCATGGTCAACGGCGTGCCGGTGACGAGCCTGTGCACGATCACGCGTTGCACGAAGTGCGGCACGATCAACCACGAGTGCTGGAAGTACCAGAACCGCGCCAAGCACCGCACGCGGACCCCGCGCAGCAAGTCGACTCCGCCCCGTCGTTGACGGGCTCTACGCGTCGCGGTGCACCGTGTCCGGCGAGAACGCCGGCAGGCAGACCGCTACGTACTCGGCGCCGCCCTCGAGCGGGCTGCTGTAGCGCACCCACTCGCCGGGTGAAGCGACAACGGCCTGCCCGGCCGCCACGTCGACCGAGCCGCCTTCGTGTTCGACGCGCAGGGTCCCGCGCAGCACCACGGTGATCTCCTCGAACTCCGGACGCTGGCCCGGCTCCTGCCAGCCCTCCGGTGAGACCATGCGAGCAACGCTGACGCTCTCGTGCTGCGTGCGCACACGCCCGGCGTACTCCTCGATGCGCTTGGGCATGTTGCCTTCGGCGGCAACGACGGCAGGGGCTTCGATGATGCGGGGCATGCGACCTCCTCGGTATCCGCAGAGGCTAGCGCACGGGGCTCAGGCCGCGGCGCATCCGTCGGGCAGCCCCTCCGAGGTGTCCTGGGGCACGCCGTAGCGCTCGAGGATCGCCGCGTGGCGCTGTGCGGCGAGCTGCCGGTCGATCACGATCTCCATGTGGTCGGCGGTCGTGAAGCGGACGAAGTCGCCGTCGGCGCGGGCAAGCGCGTCATGCAGGTCGCACATGCACCGGATTCGCTGCCCCTGCACGCGCGTGATGACCATGCTCTCCATGTCGTGGTAGCCGCGGTTGACCTCGTCGGCGAGGACCTTCTGCAGCAGGACCACCTCGCGCCGTTCGCGCGTACGGACGCCGTTCTCGTAGAGAGCCAGCAGATGACGGGGCGCAGACTCCCACCAGTCCTCGCCCCATGTCTTGAGGTAGTCCCGCGTCAGCGGCGCGAAGAGGAGACCGCCATAGAGCAGGTACTCCGGCTTCGCCTCGTGCCGGTTCTCGGGCACGAGCAGCTTGGGCGGCTTGAGCTTCAGCGTGCACGTCAGCTCGACGCCGCCGCGCCAGACCGTGACCGGAATGCGCTCCCCCACGTGACGGCTCGCGGCGACATGCGTCATGTCGATGCGCTCCCCGCGCCGGAAGGAAACGGTCCCGTCCGAGGAGACAGGCACGCCATCGACGGACAGCAGGACATCCCCGCGGCGCATGACGCCGTACCCGCTTCCTTCGTAGGCGACCTGGTTGATGAGGACGCCGCGGTGCTCCTGAGGCAAGCCAAGCGCCTGGCGATGACTGCGCGACTCGAGAGGCTGCGCGTAGACGCCCAGCGAAGGAAAGCCATCGAAGACGCCGTTGTCCATGTCCGCGAGGAAGTGCTCGATCACGGGCGCCGCGATCACGTAGCCGATGTTCTCGGCGTCCTCGAGGGCCTGGAAGGCCAGGCCGATGAGCCGACCATCCTTCGCAACGGGCCCGCCGCTGTTCCCGGCGTTGATCGCGGCGTCGATCTGGATGGCGAGCAGGCGTCGCTGGCTCTGCGTGTACGGCACCATCTCGATGCGCGAGACAACGCCCTCGGTGACCGACAGCCGGTCCCCGCCAATGGGGAATCCGAGCACGGTAACGCGGTCGGCGAGCGAAGGCAGCCCGCCGATGGGAATCGGCTCGGCGCCTTCGAAGAACTCCGGCTTGTCCACGCGCAGCAACGCGAGATCACAGTCGTGGCCGATTCCTTCGAGATGCGCCACGAACTTGTTCGAGCGGCCGAAGCGGCGCACTTCGAGGAAGACCTGGTTCTCGACGACGTGCGCGTTCGTCAAGATGCGCAAGCCGCGGCGCGTCTCGACAATCACGCCGGATCCGGTCGCATGCTCCACGCCGGTGGTCTGCCACGGCTGCTCGTAGTCGGGCGGATCGGATGCAGCGAGGACCTTGACAACGGCGCGCCGCAGCGCGGGCAACATGGCGCGCGCGCCATGCTCGGGGAAGTTGGATCCGGTGGTCATCGACAGCGAAAAGACAAACAAACAACAGGTCGGACAGCCTCGATTGTAGGCGCACGCCGGGGTCGCCGGACGCGGGGCGACGAACCCCATGCAATGGCCGCGGCCGGGGCGTGGGTGGCGTTTCCTATCCTCGCGGCATGAAGCTACCCCAGTCTCGCTGGCGACGCTGGCTGCTCTATCTCTTCGTCGTGTTCCTGTTGATCCAGGCAGTGCCCTACGGACGGGACCACTCCAATCCGCCCGTGACGAAGGAACCCAACTGGGTCGGTCCCCGCACCGAGGCGATCGTGAAACGAGCCTGCTACGACTGTCACAGCAACGAGACCAAGTGGCCCTGGTACAGCCACATCGCGCCCATCTCCTGGCTCGTCCAACGTGACGTCATGGAAGGCAGGGCGCACCTCAACTTCTCGGAGATGGACAAGGGACAGCGCAACGCCAAGGACGCAGCCCACGAAGTCGAGGAAGGTGAGATGCCGCTCTGGCACTACGGCTTGATGCACCCCGGCGCGCGGCTCGACGACACCGAGAAGAAGGAGCTCATCCGTGGCTTCAAGGCCACGCTGGGAACGCGCTAACCGCACACGGCGTTTTGGAATTCGCTATGCTTCGGCGATGAGCAGGCGTCGTCCGCCCCAGCGTCGGTCTTCCCGTGCACCGGCGCGGCGATCCGCCAGGCGTGATTACGAGCGGGAGAGCTTCTTCGACTCCGAGTTCCGGAAGTACGTGATCGTCGCGGCGGCCGTACTCGTCTTCGGCGGCGGCTACTGGATCAAGAAGAAGATGGACGAGGACACGCTGCGCAGCGGCGCGAAGTCGCTTCCGCAGCAGATGAGCGTCGTCGACCTCGAGCGCGATGGACCGGGCAACAACATCTACATCGAGCTCGCGGATTTCGCGGCCGGCGGCACGTACGTCTACGAGACGAAGGGCAACTCGAAGTACTGGCAGACGGTCTGGATCCCGCTCATCGCACGCGGAAGCGAGTACGACAAGAGGCTGAGCGCTCTGAAGGAGGGCGACCCGATGCCGCCGGGCCCGTTCAGGGTGATCCTCAAGTCGGGGCACATCGTCGACGAGCGCTCGTTGGACCGGGAACTCGCGAGCGATTCGATAACGGGCATGGTCATCAACGACATCGAGGAAATGTCCGGCGAGGAGCGGCGCCTGCTGGAGAAGCACTACCCCGGCGTAGACATCGACCGCTGCTGGATCTTCCAGGATGGCCGCAAGCCGAAGCCACCCGGCAAGGGCAAGCTGCCGGGCGCCATCATGATCGTCGCGGGCATTGCGCTCGCCGCGTGGATCATCTGGTCCTTCGTGCAGGCACGGGATCGCCGCGAGCGTGCCTACGAGTCGCGGGTCGCGCGGCGCGAAGCGCGCCGCTAGTTGCGCGGGCCGTCCGGCAGAAGTTCAGGGCCGGGAACGCGACCATCCAGTAGGGAAACCCGCATGCCGAGAGGCTGGGTATGGACCGCCGTGTCTCCACCCGCCGTCCGCCGACCCGCAATCCGAGCCTGGATCACCCGGACCTGCAGGCATTGCGCGAGCAGGACGCCGCAGACGACGAGCGCTTCGACCCCTTCGGCGAGGCGATGAAGAAGCGCTGGAAGCTCTACGTCGTAGGCGCGGTCATCTTCTTCCCCCTCGTGACCGCGCTTCTCACGCCGGCCGGATTCAGCGCTCTCTACTTCCAGATTCCGATCGCCGCGGCCTACGGCACGTACCTCGCCTACGCCCGGCCGACCGGGGTGATGGCCGCGCTGGCGACGCTGGCCGCGGGCCTGCTGAGCCTGCTCGCCACAGGCCACCTGCACCTCGACTTCTCGATCGTCGTCGCCATGATCGCGTACGCCTTCGTCGGCTACGTGATCGGAATCAGCGAGTACAGCAAGCTGATCCGCTGAGTCACGCACCTCGGAGTAGGCTCCGCGTGCGTTCCATCCGACGCTCGACACCCGTGAAGCGACCGAGTTCTTGCAGCACTGCGTGGGACCCGGCGTCGAGAGCGTCTCACTTCTCTCGAGCGGGCACTGGTCGCAAGCCTTCGCGTTTCGCATGGGCGAGGACGAGCTCGTCGCACGCTTCGGCCGGTACCGCGAGGACTACGAGAAGGACCGTCTTGCGGCGGCCCTGGCAACGGAGCGATTGCCGGTTCCCGCCATCCTCGATATCGGCGACCGGATCGCGGGCTGGAACGAGAGGCTGCGATCGGCGCGTCCCCGAGTTCCGCTTCCGTCTGCGCACCTGCGAACTGCACGTCGGCCTCGACGCGATGGCGTACGACGCGTTGACCGGGCGGCCGGGAGACCTCGCGAGAAGCACACGCCGCACCCGAGAGCTTGCCGAGGACGCCTAGTCCATCCGGTGTCGTGGCGCGTTTACACTGCTACGGAGGACGTATGCGGCTCGCCGGTTGGGCGCTTTCACTCCTTTCCCTTCTCGCCCTGAACGGCGTTGCGTCAGCCGATGACGCCAAGCTCTACAAGAAGGTGATGCGGGAGTACGCCAAGGAGCAGAAGGCCTGGTGGAAGGCGTTCCCCAAGCGACAGAACAAGGCGATTCAAAGCGCCTGGCAGAACCTCAACGATTGGCGCGAGCACAAGTGGACGGGCGACTCGAACGACATCCGCAAGGAGATGCGAACGCTCGTCGCCGAGCTCGTGGAGCTGGAGGTCAAGCTCGGCATGAGCTTGCTCTTCCTGGCCCGGTCGGCCGACCCGAAGGCCACGGACCTGCTCTTCCGCGCGCTGATGGACACGACCGAGCGCGCGGCTGCACTCGACCGCGACATTCTCGAGTCACGTTCCGTTCAGCTCGGCTGGCACGATCAGGCACCGATCCTGAAGCGTGCGGTGCTCGCCGTGCAGGCGTCGCGCCTGCGCGACTTTCTCAGCCGTCGCAAGGACGTCATCGAGTACGTCGAGAAGAGCGGCGCGAAGCGCGCAAACAAAGCCGACGGCAAGAAGGGCTACTCACACCGCGTCGCGTTGCTCGACGTGCTCGCGCAGTGCGGCGAGAAGGCGGCCGGCGCAATCCGCCCCTACCTCCAAGACAAGTGGGCAGCCGTGCGCATCGCCGCGCTCGAGGCCATGCTGGCATCGAACGAGAAGGCCTATGCGGACGTGGCGCCACTGCGGCGTGATGTGAACACGATCGTCCGGCGGGCGCTGCTCCACACGCTCGCAGCGAAGGCGCCGAAGCAACCGGCATGGATCCCGGCGATCCTCACGCACTACGAGACGGCCGCGGGACAGGAACGCACGGAAGCGCTCCGCGCACTGCGCGCAGTGACCGGGCAGACGCTGCCCGACGACGTCGAGCGCTGGAAGACGTGGACGGCCAAGCACAAGGAAGCGATCGAGAGCGGGGACTTCGATCGCACGAAGCTCCCGGCCGCCAAGGCCGGTACCGAGGAAACGAAGAAGGGCGCGACCTTCTTCAGCGTCCGCACGCAGAGCACGGGCATCGTCTTCCTGCTCGACTGGTCGATCAAGATGACCGCACCGGCGGACTTCGAGTTCGAGAAGACGCGAACGATGCAGGTCTGGCACACGGGGGATCGCGGCTGGCTGAAGGAAGGCACGTACGAAAGCCACGAGGCGGTCGTCATGCGCGAGCTAGCGAAGACACTCGGTGGGTTGGCGGAGGACACGCGCTTCGGCGTCGTTCTCCTCGCCGGCGACCTGATGGCGAACTACGGAAAGGTGCGCGACCCGCTCGTGTTGGGGCTCGGCAAGCTGCTCGTCCCCAAGAAGCGGGACCGCGCGGCCGCCGCACGCCTGCTGGAGAAGGTGCGGCCGGGCTGGGCCATGTGGTCGCCCCAGTTCACAGGCCTGCTCGTGGCGTCGATGGTGGCCGGCGTTGGCCCGGACGCGAAGCTCGAGGACGACGAGCCGCGCGCGGACACCGTGTTCTTCCTCAACGACGGCCTCAAGCGCTCTGGGCGCTACCTCCTGCCCGAGCTCGAGATCGAGGCCTTCAGGCGGTTCAACCGCTTCCGGCGCCTGGTGGTCCACACGATCCAGATCAGCGATGAAGGCGAGGACGCGAAGGCGGTCATGGAGGGCTACGCAAAGGCGTCGGGCGGCCGCTACGTCCATCAACTCCAGCCGCCGGCCCGCTGACGCTACTCTGTAGCGCCCGCCGGAGAACGTGATGCGCCGCCCGCTGTACGCCGCCCTGCTCGTGCTCGCCTGCACGAGCGTCGCCTTGGCCGGCGGCGACAAGCGTTCGCCCTTCGAGATGGTGCGCTACGTCGACGGCGAGCCGCAGGTGCGCGTGCAGAAGGAGTGGTACACACTCGTTTCCCTCGACGGCATCCCGCTGAAGCGGGTTCTCGAGGCCTGCAAGCAGCTCGACCCCAAGCGGCCGCAGAAGCGCTTCTGCGAAGACCTGCCCGAGGCGCTCGAGGGCATCGGGCACAAGCTCGGCGACACCGCTGACCTCGTCGTGGTCAAGCCGCAGCACAGCAAGACGAAGACGATCAAGGGCGTCCCCGTCACCGAGGGCAATCGTGACCGCATCAAGGACGCGGAGCCCTGGAAGGCCGTTGCACGAAGCCGCAAGGTCCAGCGCGTCGAACGCAAGCACGCCACGAAGCCCGACAGGCGCTTCGCCTTCCTCACCATCCGCCACCACGAGGAGAGGAGCGGCGTGCGCTTGGCTGCAGAGCGCGTCGCGCAGGATCTCGATCAGCTCGAGTGGCTCATCGAGAACGTATTCTCCTACCGCGACCTCAAGCCCTTCGACTACCGGGCCGCATTCGATACCGTGCGCCTCGCGGTCGCCGACGGCGTCGGCATTGCGGACTTCCACATCATGCTGCGCAAGCTCGTGGCGCTCTTCGGCGACGGCCACGCGCGGGTTCCGGGCGTCAAGCGCGTGCTCCCCCACGGCCCGCTGCCGTTCGCGCTTGCCGATGTGGGAGACCGGGTTGCGGCGGTCGACGAACGAGGTCGACCCATCGACCGCACGCATCCGTACGTCCAGGCAATCGACGGTCGCTCGGTCGAGCAGTGGCTCGACGCCGCAGCGCGGCTCAACGCGCGCGCCTCGCCCCAGTTCCAACGACACATGGCGCTCGACTATGGACGGCGCGCTCGATTCGTGCGCTGGGAGCTGGGACTGAAGCACGCCGACGAGGTCGAGGTGACCTTCGCCGACGCGAAGGGCAGCACGAGGAAGCGCAAGCTGCCGCTCGCGCGCCGGCGGGTACCGCAGCCCCACGTGCGCGCACCGGGGGCGCTGCCGGAAGGCATCGGCTACATCCGCATTGCGGACATGGGCGGTCGAAACCGCGACGTGCGGCAGGTGATCGAGGGCCTCGCCGCGTTCCGCAAGCAACTCGGGCGCGGCTTGATCATCGACGTGCGCGGGAACGGCGGCGGCACGCGCGACATCCTGGCTGCGCTGATGCCGCGCCTGATGCCGGCGGACGCGGATCCCGTCGTCGTCAATGTCGCCGCATATCGCCTGCCGCCGGGCATGGGCTACGACAGCCAGCGCGGGCACCTCGACAACCGTCAGCTCCACCCGCCTACGTCTCGCCGGCTCGGCAAGGAAGAACGGACGGCAGCGAAGGCGCTGCTCGCCGAGCTCGAGACGGACTGGCAGCCCAAGGCGCCCGAGTTCACCCCGCTGCACGTGATGATCGTCCGGCCGGTGCCGCAGAGGGTGAAGCCGCGCTTCACCGGCCCCATCGCGGTGCTGATCGACGAGGGCTGCTTCAGCGCGACGGACATCTTCGCGGGCGCGCTGGAGGTTCTCCCGCACGTGACGCTCATCGGCCGTACGACGAGTGGCGGCAGCGGCCGGTCGCAGCGCTACACGCTGGCGAACTCCCTCCTCGAAGTGAAGCTCAGCAGCATGGCCTCGTTCCGGCCCACCGGCGCGCGGTACGACGGCAAGGGCGTCGAGCCCGACATCCGCGTGGAGCGCACGCTCGCCGAGCTCGCGGGCGAAGAAGACCCGACGCTAGAGCGTGCAATCGCACACCTACGAGAGACCATCGGGCGCTGATGCAAATCCGCTGGCTCACCGTCTGGCTGCTTGCCGCCCTCGTCGCGTTGCCGGCGACGGCCAAAGAGAGCAAGACGTCCGAGGCGCAAGCGCGCTGGCGATCCGGCAAGGAGGCACTGGCCGCGGGGCGTCTCCCCCACGCACGCCACTTCTTGCTCCAAGCCCTGGCGCTCGAACCCGCCAACATGGAGATCGTCGGAGACCTCCTGCGCGTCGAAGCGAAGGACCCCGAGGCGCGGGCGATCTGGCTCCACTACGCGGCCTCGGCGGGCGCGGACGGAAGCGGCCGCTTCAAGGTGCCGCGCACATGGCCGAAGGTGTCGCGCGAGGCGCTCGCCGAAGCGCAGACGGCGCTCAAGCTGCGCGCCGAGGCCCTCAAGACGTTGGCGCGGGCCGCTTCGAAGTGCAAGTCCTCGAAGTACGCCTCGGTCCTGCGCTACGTCAGCGGCGCGGCGCGCCACGTCGGTAGCGCGGCGCCTGCCCCGTTGGCCACGGTCGAAGCCGCGGTGAACAAGGCGAAGCCGCGCACCGCGCCGCAGGTCGACAAGGTCGTGGGCGCACTGCACAAGCTGATGCGCAAGCTGCTTGCGGACGAGAAGCACGCGGACGCGCTGGAGGCCGCTCGCATCCTGCACGGCCTGCACCAACAGGCGGGCCAGGATCCGGGGGCGGGTGCCAAGGCAGGCAAGGACCTGCCCGCGATCCTCAGCGCCAAGCGCGCAGCACGCAAGGCCCTGCGCAACGGCGTGAAGGTGCACACGCTGGAAGATCTCCAGGCCGTGCCCGAGACCGAGCGCGACGCGTGGAGTCGCAAGCATGCGACGTGGGCGCATCCCGGGCTGTCCGAGTCTCCGAACGCGCTCTACCAGGTCGAGACGGTCTGTGGCCTCGAGACGCTGCTCGTGGTCACAGAAGACATCGAGTACCACCACAAGCGGCTCGTCGACTGGTACGGAACGGATCCCTTCGCCAAGCGCCAGGGTCTCGTGCGGCTGGTCAAGTCACAGCCCGACTTCGAGAGTTCCGGCCAGCCGTTCTGGTGGGCCGGGGGCTTCCAGTCCGGAGACGTGACGACAGTGCGCGTGAACTTCACCAGCCGCCACGGCCTCATGGGCGTGCTCACGCACGAGCTCACGCACCGCTTCGACGGGACGATCTACCCCGGCTTGTCGTCGTGGTTGCTCGAAGGCCGCGCGGTGCACACCGCGAACTGCTCGGTGGATCCGCACGCGGCCAAACTCGACGAGCGCTCGGTCTCTTTCGGCGCCTTCTGGAAGGCCAACGCCGAGGGCTACTGGCGCCAGAAGAAGCTCGAAGATCTCATCAAGGGGACGATCGCGGAGTACCGCGATAACTACTCGGCGGGCTACGCGCTGTGGGTGTTCCTGAACCGCTTCCAGAGCTTCGATCCCGCCCAGCAGGACGATCCGATCTTCGCGCCGAAGGTGGAGGCGTATCTCAAGAGCTTCCGCAAGAACCCGCGGGCCGATCCGCTCGAACGCTTCGGCGCGTTCTTCCTCGACGGCAAGGCCGGCCGACCGTCGGACATGAAGACGTTCAGCGAGCTCTTCGCGCGCGCGCTGCGTGACGGCGCGGCCACGGATCCGCCGCCGTGGCGCCAGGCGTGGATGCGCATGCACCGACAGGCGCGCAAGGGCATAAAGCGAGCCCCGCGCGTGCGCATCGAAGACCGCGCGACATGGCCGCGCTATCGCAATCGTGCCGATCCGGTAGAACACGGCGAGCAGCACGCGTTCGCAGCGGCGCTCCTGCTCGCGAAACACGGCGTGAACGCGCCTGCGTACCTGGCGTTCGAGTGGGCGCTCCAGGTCGACGAGCCGGCCGCCGAGCACTCGGCGCGTGCTGCCGAGCACAGCCGCAAGCACGGACCCGGCGAAGCAGCGTGGGTGCAACAGAACGAAGCCCATCGCCTGCATCCGCAGCGCTTCCCGGCACCGGACGGTGCGGCGCCCGGCATCGTGGGCGAGGCCTGGCGCAAGATGAGCGCGTTGCGCGAGGGGCTCGCGAAACAGGAAGCGGCAGCGCGCGAGCTCAAGCAACCGCGGCTCGCGCGCGCCCTGCGTGCCGAACAGAACGGTCTCGGCTCCTGGTTGGGCTTCGCCACGTTGGATCGCATCGGCGCGACACCCCCGGACCCGAGCGAGGAGCCCCTGCCGCCGGACTGCGACCCGTACGTGGGCGAGCTCTCCCAGGGCGTCTCCGAGGTGCGCTGGTCGCCGCTGGAGTCCGAGAAGCGCGGCGACTGGCACGTGCCCAACGCGGGCGCGCTGGAGCTGGGACGCAAGAAGGCGGGCGAGGCGCTGACGGGCCGCATTCGCGACGCGGGTGTGCGCCGCGTGTTCGTACGTGCGAACCGGTGGCACCAGGGCACGTACACGTTCCGCACGCAGGTGCGCTTCCTATCCGCGCATGTCTCGGCGCGACTGGTGATCGGCTGGACGCGGCGGGATCGCGGCATCGAGATCACGCTCGGCGGTGGCGACCTGGCGTACGCAACCGGCCGGCGCGACGAAGCCACCGAGCTACGCGGCATTCGTATCGGCGTGAACGACCTGCGGCCGTTCGACCGCTCGACCTCGCCGCTGCGCACGCCGTTCCGCTTTCGCAGCCCGCGGGAGACCTTCACCGTGTCCGCACACGTGGACGGCGCGTACGTACGCGTGAAGGTCAACGGTCGCGTCGCCGTCGTGCACCGGCGCTCGACCGGCGACCCCATCCAGGGCTACGTCGGGTTCGGTCTCCGCAGCGGGCTCGTACGGTTCGAGGATCCGGAGACGCGGGTCCATCGCGTGCTCGGACCCGACCACGCGTGCGGCTGCGAGACGCACGATCAACCGATTCGGCTGGACGAACCGCTGACGTTCCCCTGGAGCACGTGCGTCGGCCGCCGCGTCGAAGGACTTCCCCGGCACGCGCGCGGTACGTTCGTCATCTGGTACCCGGAGGCCACGGTCGACAAGGAGCGCAACCCGGAGTACGTCGAGGACGCCATCAAGGGGCTGCGCGAGCCGTTCGAGCGCGCCAAGCTGCCCGTCCGGTTTCTGCTCGCGCTGCCCCCGCCGCGCGAGGACGGCGTGGACTTCGCACGCGGCATCAACTACGGCCTGCCCGCTGGCGCCGTGAAGGAGCACACCGGCTCGCCGGGTCTCGTGGAGTTCCTCGAGCGGGCGATCGAGGCCGACGCGCAGCGCATGCACAGGGGCAACCAAGGAACGGGCTTGAAGGAGGCGCGGGAGATCGCGCGCACGCGCCTCCTGGGCGGTCCCACCTGGTTCATGCTCGACGAGTTCGGCGTCGTGCGCGCGTGCGGCACGCACGGCCCGCTGGTCCACGCGGTCAACCTCGCGCACCACCTCGCGGGTTGGTAGAAGCGCTCCCCAGACGCCATCCGCTGACGCCTAGCGCGTGAGCACGACGGACGCCGCCTCGCCCGACTTGATCTCGATGAAGTCGTGCGCAACCTGCTTCCAGACACGGTCCTCGAACCGGCCGTAGGCCGCCTCGTAGGCGCCCGGGTTCACGTCCGGGAACTCGAACGTGCCATCCTTCTTCGGCTGGAGGCAATAGTGCGTGTCGCCGCGGCTGCGCCGGATGGCGTACTCGAAGCGCTTGGCGATCTTGGGCCAGCCGTCGGTACGGCGCAGACGCACGAAGTGTCGGCCGGACTCGAGCGCACCCTCGATACGCCCCGTGAGCGAGCCGGACCGCCGCATCGAAACCGACACATCGCTGGTCGTGGCCTCGGGTGCCTCGAACGGCACGAGGGTCCAGCCGTACCCCTTCGCTTGGACGACGAGGATGCCCGTGCCGGGAGAGAACGGCTTCGTCACGAACGGCCGTGACGTGATCGGGGCCAAGCCGATCTCCTTGGGCTCGTAGCCGCCGGCGTCCGTCATCAGGGAGAACTCCAGCGCCACGTCTTCGGGCAGGTCCGTGCTGATCCGCAATCGGGCGGGTCCTGCCGGAAGTCTCAGCGTCACGTCCTGGCCTGGCCGGGCGGTGCGGCTCGCCCAGTACGTGGCCTTGCCTCCGGAGACGAGGACCGCCACGTTGTACTCCCCCGCGGGGAGATCCTGGAACTGGAAGCGGCCGTCGGCGTCCGTGACCCCGACCCAGGCACGTGGCCCACTCAGGTTCACGTGGCGCTTTGCCACGGGCTCCCCCGTCGCATCGACGACGCGAACGTCGATGCCCGGCCCCAGGCCCTTCACGATGCGAAGCGAGGCACGCTTGCCCTCCTCGATCATGACGCGCCGCTGTGTGTTCTGGACCCGCACGATGTGCTCGCCCGGAGCAAGCCCTTCTACCAGGCAGTGGCCCTCGGCGTCGGTCTTCTGCCAGGGCCGGCGGAGGAGATGTCCGAAGTTGACGCCCCACTCGCGACTCGGCTCGAGCCAGGACGCCGCACGCGGGATCACACGGGAGACCATGACCGCCTTGCCATCCAGCGGCTTCTGCGCGTCGTCGATGAGCTCGATGGCGAGCGAGGCCGGAGCGGGAAAGCGCAGCGTGATTTCCGCCGTCTTGCCCGGCACGACCGCTACAGAGTCCACGACGGCAGGCGCGCGCTCGGGATGCAACGCGACGACCGAGCGCACGCCGAGATCCGGCGGCGCGTCGCCATGCGCCGGCCCGGGGAGCTTGACGTCGAAGGCGAAACGACCGTTCGCGTCGGACCACGCCGCAACCGGCGAGAGGCCGTAGTAGGCGCGGTCGAACACACCGTTCGGAAGACAGATGAACACCTTGGCGTCGGGCACGGGCGTCCCGTCCATGTCGAGGACCGTGCCTTCGATGTGCAGAGCGCGCCGTAGCCGGATCGGTTCGTCCCATGCCCATGCGACGAGATAGCCTGGCGCCGATGCAGACTGGCTGTAGAAGCCCTTCTGGTGGGGAAACGTGACCCAGCCGTCCTTGTCGGCGAAGTGCCGCCTGCGGTGAGGCTCGTTTTCGAAGGACATGTGCTTGTAGGACGACTGGAAGACGTCTACGTACGCGCCGGGCACCGGCAAGCCCGTGGTGGCATCCACGATCCGGCGCTTCACGGCTTGCACGCTCGGCACGACGACGTCGAGCTCGCCCTGCCCCCTCTCCACGGAGGCTTCGGCGAGCCCCAAGCCGCCTTCGACCGGTACGACCTCGATCTGCAGGCCCGTTTCGGGCGGCACGGTCACACGCGCAACCCCGCGCGCATTCGTCGTGGCGTGGTCAAGGACCTGGCGCGCGGACATGGGGATCGTTCCGGGGAACGTCCGTGTGACGAGTCGCACGGTGGCGCCGCGAACGTCCGTGCCGTCAGCGGTCGTCACGTGGACCCGCAACCCGTCGTCGGGCCGGAGCGTGATCAGCGTGAACGTCCCGGCCGGGTGCCGGCCGCTCGCCGCGGATGCGAAGCCCTCGGCGCCGGCTCGGAGAAAGGACTGGGCGCCTTTCGGACGATCGATGCGGAAGTAGCCGTCGGCGTCGGTCCTCGTCGACGGGTTGTCGCGGCGTTCGCGCTCGCGGCGCAGGACGGTGTGGACGCTCTCGAGCGAGTCTGTAAGCAGCGGCTGGTAATAGACGAGCTCGACGCGCGCACCCGGGATGCCCGTGCCGGCCTCGGAGACGACGCGCCCGGCCCAGGTGGCCGCCGGCACCGTGTCGCTCTCGGTGAGGCGGTCGGGCGCGGCGACGGCGTCTCGCTGCTCCGGTCTCGGGTTGGTCTCCAGCGCCGCCTCGCGACGTGCGGTGAGCTCGCCCCGCTCGGACTTGGACTCCGCCGGCGCATGGACCTTCCCTCCGAACGGGTCCAGAACGAACAACAGGACGCCGATCAGGCCGACGCCGAGCAGCACTGCGATCTTCTTCACGGCCAGTCCTCCCGTAAGCGCCGCCCCCGCCGTTACCGCCGAGTCGGGAAGAACCCAGGCGCCGAGTGGAAGCGCCCAGGCGCGCCGGCGGCCGCTGTAGGCGTCGTCGAGCCGGGTCCGTAGCTGCGCGAGGCCGCGGTGGAGTCGCGTCTTCACGGTCTTGACGGGGATGTCTTGCAAGCGGGCGATCGCCGTCGGACCGAGGTCGTCGAAGTAGCGCAGCACGAGCGTCGACCGATACGGTTCGCGCAAGGACTTCAACGCCGCGATCAGGTGCTCCTTGAGCTCTACGCGCTCGGCCAGCTCGGCGGTCGACGGCATGCGCTCGGGGCGCGCAACGTGTTCCTCGCGGGCCCGGCGCCGGCGTTCCGCTCGCTTGCGTCGGAACGCGGCGTTGCGTGCCACGACGTAGAGCCAGCCGGCACGATTGCGGTCGTCCCGCGGCGGGGTCGTCGCGGCGGCGACCCAGGTGTCCTGGACGACGTCCTCGGCCTCGCCGGCGCCGAGCAAGCCGGCAGCGAGCGCGCGGATGCCCGCGGCGTGCTGGTGCAGCAGTTGGTGGGTAGGCGGGGGCATGTCTCTACAGGGAGGAAGCCCGCCGAGACCGGCGAGACCTCAGCAAGCGTACGCAGCCACGAACGAAACCCATCCCGGCGTCGCGAAGCAGCGCTACGAGTCAGCGCGAGCCGAACACCTTGTCGTAGCGGTAGAAGAATTCGAGACACATCACGCTGAGCGCCGTCGATGCGACGCGATCGCCGGGCACGCTGAGCGTCGCCGGCGGGTCCCACGAGCCCTTCTGGCAACACGCATGGCCGTCCATGCGCTGATTCTCGATGACGTGCTTCTCGAGCACGCGCTTCATTCGATCCCAGCGCTTGCCGCCGAGCTGGAAGCAGACCACCGTCGCGACCCACAAGTGCGCCGGGTCGGTCTGGGCTCCGGTCTTCTCGACCGCCTTGGCGAGCGCCATCGCGCCGGCGAGGGCGTCGTCTTCCTTGGGTGTGTCGTTGTCGAGGAACACCCGCGTGAGAAGCCAGCAGCCGGCTTCGAGATCGCCGGCGGCGCCGACGTCGAAGCGGCGCGCGTAGCGGACGAGGCGCTCCCGCAGGGACTCGTTCACCTCGAGAGGCAACGGCTTGCCGCGCCTGTGTGCGTCCGCATTGATGATCTCGGCGCTCTTGAGCACGGCTGCGAAGAGAGCTGTCGCGAGCGCGTTGTCGGATGCGGACCACAACGGCGCCAGCGCATCCAGGGATCGTTGCGCGGAGCCCTTGAAGATCGGGCTGCCGGTCATGCCGTAGGCCTCGAGCATGGCCAAGGCCGCGAACCCGTGCGCGACGGCCTCGTCCCAGCCCTCGCGCGCCGTGAAGGCCCCGTTCGGCCGCTGCAGGTTCTTGAGATGCCGGAGACCACGCCCGACGGTGCGGTTGAACGGATGCTTGCCGCGGTTGGTGTAGCCCGCGCCCAAGAAGGCGAGCAGGGAGAGCCCGGTAACGCCGGCGTTTCCGATCTTCTCGGGGTCGCCGGAGATCGGCACGTCGCGCATGCGGTGGCCGTCGCACAGGCCCTCGGCAACGCTCTCGTCCCAGCAACCGTTGGGGGACTGGTGCGCGCTCAGCCAACTGCTGGATTCTCCAACAGCATCGTCGAACTTGCGGCGGTAGCCCGTGTGCACGTGTACGTCGGCGCCGGTGGCCGTTGCGGCCGCGATGAAGGGCACGACCTTGGAAGCCTGCAACGACGCGTCCGCGCGGATCCGGATCACGGGACCGACTGCGGGAACCTCGGCCAGGCGTGCCAACGCTTCCCGCCACGTCGATCGCGACAAGGTGAGCGCCTTCCAGGTCGTGCGTGCTTCGCAGCCGTAGTGCGCGATCCAGGCGTTGCCGAACGCCTCGGCCTTCAGCCCGCCGGATGACCACAACGTGAGATAGAGTCCCGTGGCGCCGTGCTTGGGGCTGCCGTCCACGATGACGTAGCCGGACACGCCGGGCAGATCCACGAGCATCGGCGGCGTGCCCTCGAGGTCCTCGCGCGCGCGTCGCCGCCCGGCCGAGACGTGCAGCGCCCGTTGGACCGTCTCCCAGGTGGCGCCGGCGGGAATCGTGATCGTGGCGTTCTCGTCGACCTCGGCAGACGGGCCTTCGTCGATCTCGTCTCGCGCTGCCGTCGGCGAGAAGCGCCGCGCACGCCCGACCAACGTGGGAGCCGCGCGCTGCAGCGAGCGAACCTCGGCCTCGGCCTCAAGGAACGTAGGGAAGTCGGCATCCGCAGCGGCTTCCCCGCAGCCCGGGAGCCCCGTGGCAAGCGTGCAGAGCACCAGACAAGCGACGCCTCGCCCCATGACCAGACGAACGGGCCGGGGCGGCGGTGGTTCGCGGCGGCGTCGAAGTAGCGCTCAGGCCCAGCGCGGTGGCACGCGCACGTCTACCCCGCCGTCCACGGGCTCCGCGACGATCGTCTCGCCCAGGAACAGCGCCAGCGTGTCGATGTTGGTTCGCGCGTGGGGCGTCATGCCGACGGCGCGGTAGCGGCCGCCGGCGGCCAACGCGAGCGGCAGCATGAGCTGATCCGCAAGATGCACGCCCACGGGCGCTTCCGCCTTCATCCAGTTGCGCGCGTCGCGACACGCGCGCTTGGCTACCGCCTCGGCCGGGATCCCGACCGCGCCGTAGGCGACGAAGACCTCGGTGACGTGCTCGTGTGCGATCCGCAGCACGAGTGCGTTGCCGGGACCCGCCGACTGGTGCTCCTTCACGCGCAACGAGGCGTCGTCCCACCCGAAGCGGGTCCTGACGACGGCGAGCTCACGCTCCCCCACCGTCCGCGGGAGGCGTGCGACATGCGCGAGCCCTTCCACAGCCGTGCGCTCTCCGCGGTCGACGAGATCGAGCGGCTTGGGATCCTTCAGCGGCTCCACGCGCACGTACACCCGGCCGCCTCCGGCCGGGAAGAAGCCGGCGCGCTCCATGCGCGTCTCGACCTGCGCGCCCATGCGCGCGAGCTGCGGCATCCACGCGTCGCGCAGGAACTCGAACGGCGGCGCACTCTTCGCGTGCGTTCCACCCTCGACGACGAGCTCCGACGGTCCGTCGGCGAACAGCAACGCAGGCAGGACGGCCTGCAGGACGAGGCTCGTGCTGCCCGCCGTTCCGACCTGGATCTCGTAGCGTCCGCCGAAGCAACCGTTCGGCTCGAAGACGAGCGTCGTCGAACCGAGCTCGGCACCCTCGACGTGGGCGCGGCCGATCTGGCCCGCGATCTTCACGCAAGCCAGGTGCTGGCGCAGCAACCCGGGCTTCTTCCGTCCCGCGCGGATGTTCTCCATGCGGAACGGACGTCCGGTCGCAAGCGACAACGCGAGCGCAGAACGGAGGATCTGCCCTCCGCCTTCGCCAACACTGCCGTCGATTGTGACCGGGTTCGAGTTCATCGCTATCCCTTGACGCAAACCACCTGCTTCAGCGTGTGGACGACTTCAACCAAGTCCTTCTGCGCCGCCATGACCTTGTCGATCGACTTGTACGCCGCCGGCGTCTCGTCGATGACGCCGCGGTCCTTGCGGCACTCGACGCCCTTCGTCGCACGCTCGTGCTCCGCGACGCTGAAGCGCTTGCGCGCGGCCTTGCGCGACATCGCGCGTCCGGCGCCGTGGCTGCAGCTCTCGAAGCTCTCCGGGTTGCCCAGACCGCGCACCAGGTAGCTGCGCGCCCCCATGCTGCCCGGGATGATGCCCATCTCGCCATTGCCGGCGCGCACCGCGCCCTTGCGCGTGACGAAGACATCGGCCCCGAAGTGGCGTTCCTTCTGGACGTAGTTGTGATGGCAGTTGACCGCTTCGACGTGCGCCTCGAACTTCGGCAGGTCGCGCACCTTGCGCATCCCTTCGATGACGTAGCGCATCATCAACTCGCGGTTCTTGCGCGCGTAGCGCTGTGCCCAGTCGACCGCCTCGACGTAGTCGGCGAAGTGCTCGGCACCCTCTTCGAAGTACGCCAGGTCCTTGTCCGGAAGGTTCTTCAGGTGCTTCTCCATGTCCTTCTTCGCGAGGCCGATGAAGTAGCGCCCGATCATGTTGCCGATCCCGCGCGAACCGCTGTGCAGCATGATCCAAACGCGGTCGTCCTGGTCCAGGCACACCTCGATGAAGTGGTTGCCCCCACCCAAGGTGCCCAGCTGCTTCTCCGGCGCCTTCGTCCCGATCTTCGGGTGCTTGCCGTGGATGCGCTTGAACTGGGAACCCAGCCTCTTCCACGCATCCTCGCTCGGCGCCGGCGTCTTGTTGAAGCTGTTGAAGCCGACCGGAACCGCGCGCTCGATCACGTGACGGACGCCGCGCAGGCTGTCCGGCAGATCGTCGGCTGTCAGCGTGGTGCGCGACGCCATCATGCCGCAGCCGATGTCGACACCGACCGCCGCCGGGATGATCGCCTTGTGCGTCGGAATGACGCTGCCGACGGTCGCACCGATGCCCCAATGGACGTCCGGCATGGCCGCGACCCACTTGTGGATGAACGGCAGGCGCGCCACGTTGTGCAGCTGCTTCTTCGCCTCGTCCTCGATCGGGACGCCGCGCGTCCATGCCTTGATCGGCTTGGCGCCCGGCTCTTCGTACAGCTCGTAGCTCGTCTTGTCCTTCATGATGGTTCCTCGAGAGCACGGTCGCGACGACGAGTCGGGGCGAGACATTCAACTCCGACCGAAGCCGGAGCGCCCGGGTTCGAACCGGGTAGAGCCATGTAGTCCCACCGGCATTCGCCGACGACGTGCTGAATCGTTGAATCCTATCCCTTCCGCTGATCCCCCGTGGCCGGGGAAGGACACGCGACGAGATTGACGAGACGTTTTCCCGCTCTACCACTGAGCTACACGTCCTCGTAGTGGACGTGAGGGGACTCGAACCCCCGACCTGGTCTTCTTGAAAGATGTAGTCCCATCGGCATTCGCATGCCCATCCCCGACCACCGGGGAAGGCCCCGCGCCGCCGCCACCTAGCAGCGGGGCGCGGTACCCAGCTCGACCTTCCGGATCACGCCGACCCAATGGTCCGGCGTCATCTTGCCGTCGAGGAACTCGGCGACCCGCTCGAACACCGCGTCCGAGAAGCCGCCCACGTTCATGACATCCGGGCGGTCCGGCGCCTGCGTCGTACCGTTCGGCTGGAGATCGATGCAGACGAGCTTCGCGTCCGGGTTGTTCCGCTGGATCTTGTTCCAAAGGCGAAGCGTCTTCGTCCCGTGGATGCCCGAACCCCAGCGACGCGCGTCGAACCACGACTCGTTGTCCGAGACGAAGATCACGGCGTCGATGCGGTGCCCGCGCTTCGCGCGGCGGGCGATGATGTCCAACGGCGCACTCAGCGCCGTCCCGCCACCACCAACCTTGGCGAGGTCGCGCGCGTTGGTCAGCACCGTGTTGCGCGGCTCCAGGTGGACGGGCACGACCTCGTGCTCGAACGGCAGGACCTCCGCATCCGGGTTCTTGCGCAGCAACGCCGCGGTGAACAAGGCCGCCACGTCGACGCAGCGCACCTTGCTCGTCGCACCGCGACGAGAACCCGTCACGGACGTCCAGGTCATCGAGCCGGACACGTCCGGGCAGATGAACACGCGGCCCTTGATCTTCGGCACGTTGCGCGTCGCGATCTCCATCGCGTCGTGCAGCGCGTCACGGATCTCGCGCGGAAGGCTCGTCGAGGCGTTCACGTACGCAGCCAGCAGCTGGTACGGGAACACGCGCGCCTTGCGGATCGCCTCCTTGTCGCGCAGGCGCTCCGCCACCCGACGGACCATCGCACGGCCGAGCTCGTCGTCGCTGAAGACACCACGGCGAATGAAGGTGTTCAGGTTCATCCGCGTCATCTGCCAGCGGGCGTTGCGCGCGATCGCGGTCCACGCCGGACGGCCAAGCGGCAGGCCGGCCAGCATCTGGAACGGTACGTTCGGCGCCTCGCCCACGTCGTGACCGGCACGCAGCGAGCGCTTCCAGGCCTCGAACTCGCGCACGAGGGCCGGCAGGGCGGCCTTGTCGTGGGGCTTGTCGATCAGCCATGCGTAGAGCGCGCGGCGCTCGTCGTCGGCCGGAGCCGGGTGGACCATGCGCACGATGTCGGCCAGCGACGGGTCGTTGCCGACCGCGCCGCGGACGAGCTGGTTGCTCGTGCGGTTGGCCAGCCAGCGCCGCACGCAGCGCTTCGGGCGCGAGCCCAGCGACTTGCGGCCCGTCACGCCGGAGCGCAGGACCTGCACGAAGGTGCGCAGCATCCGGGCGTTGTCGATGACGCGCTCGAAGATCCACTCCATCAGGGCGCCGTCGCGGTTCGCGAGGACGGCCATCAGGACCGCCGGGGCGTCCTTCATGTGACCGTGCTCGCGGCAGTAGATGGCCGTGCGAGCCAGGAAGTCCGGCTCGACCTCACCGGCGAGGCGCAGAAGATCCTCGAGCTGCGCCTCGCCGGTTGCATAGAAGGTGCTGTTCAGGCAGCCGGTCGCCGCGTACTGAGCCAGCGCGTGCTCTGCCTCGAACGCGTAGGACGCTGCGCCCTCGCTGTTCCAGGCATCCGCCCGCGGGACCGCAGGGCCGCGGGAGCTACGGAAGAGCGACTTGTTGGCCATGACGACCTCCTTTGCTTGCTTGCTCCCCTCATTCACACGCCGCGTGCCGTTGAGCGCCGGCTCGCTCGAGAAGAGCTCAAGTCGCCTCCCTGAAAGGACTTGCAGCAACGGAACGCGTGGATCGCCCACGCCCGTGGAGGCGATTCTCTATCCAAATGAATCGTGATATAGATATCTATCTACATGTCGGATCGACCGGTCATCGTCTGCGGATTGCTCGGTGTGCAGGTCGACACCGGCGGCTGGGATCGCTGGCGCCCCACCGTCGACCTGTGCAGGCACGAGGACTTCCTGGTCGATCGCCTCGACCTGCTCGTTCAGCCCCGCTACCGCGAGCTCGCCGAGCAAGTGACGTCCGATATCGCCTCCGTCTCTCCGGAAACGCAGGTCGTCCACCACGACGTACCGATGGATGACCCGTGGGACTTCGAGGAGGTCTACGGACGGCTGCACGACTACGCCCTGTCCGCGCAGTACGACCCAGAACGCGAGGATCTGCTCGTCCACATCACGACCGGCAGCCACGTTGCGCAGATCTGTCTCTACCTCCTGACCGAGGCGCGCTACCTCCCCGGCCAACTGCTCCAGAGCAGTCCGCCGAAGCGAGGCAAGCACGGGCAGCCGGGCCGGCTCACGACGATCGATCTCGACCTCAGCCGCTACGACCGGCTGCACGCACGCTTCGAGCGCGAGGCACTCGAAGGCCAGAGCTTCCTCAAGGCCGGGATCGCAACGCGGAACGACGCATTCAACGAGCTGATCGACCGCATCGAGCGTGTCTCGATCCGCTCGCGGGAGCCGATTCTGCTGCTCGGGCCGACCGGCGCGGGCAAGAGCGAGCTCGCGCGGCGCATCCATCATCTCAAGCGCGAGCGCCGGCAGCTCGAGGGGCCGTTCGTCGAGGTCAACTGCGCGACGCTGCGGGGGGAGAACGCGATGTCGGCTCTCTTCGGCCATGTACGCGGCGCGTTCACCGGCGCGGTGACGGATCGGCCCGGGCTGCTGCGAAAGGCCGACGGCGGCATGCTGTTCCTGGACGAGATCGGCGAGCTGGGTCTCGACGAGCAGGCCATGCTGCTGCGCGCGCTCGAAGAGGGAACCTTCCTTCCGCTGGGCTCCGACGCCGAAGCCTCGAGCCTCTTCCAGCTCATCGCGGGCACGAACCAGGATCTGCGGCGCGGGGTGCGCGAGGGACGCTTCCGCCAAGATCTGCTGGCGCGGATCGATCTGTGGACATTCGAGCTGCCGCCGCTCAAGGAGCGCCGCGAGGACATCGAGCCGAACCTCGACTACGAGATCGAGCGCGTGGGGGCCGTCGAGAACCGGCGTATCTCGTTCAACAAGGAGGCGCGGCGCGCGTTCCTCGACTTCGCCACCGGGCCTGAGGCGCTCTGGCGCGGCAACTTCCGCGACTTCGGCGCGGCGGTCAAGCGCATGGCCACGCTGGCACCGGGCGGGCGCATCGGACGCGAGACCGTGTATGACGAGGTCGCGCGGCTGGAGCGGGCATGGCATGCAGGGCGGCCGAAGCAAGAGGACGACGCGTTGCTGCAGAGCGTGTTGGGGGCTGAAGCACTGGCAGAGCTGGATGCGTTCCACCGCGTCCAGCTCGCGGAGGTCGTGCGTGTCTGCCGGCAATCGCGCTCGCTGTCCGAAGCCGGCCGGCTGCTCTTCGCGGCTTCGCGCGCACGCCGGCGGTCGTCCAACGACGCGGACCGCCTGCGGAAATACCTGCTGCGACACGGTCTCGCCTTCGGTGATCTGCGCGCGTAACCGATACTCGCGCGCCATGGCGCTCAACGAGATCCGCGTACCCGAAGACGCCGAGCTGGCGCAGATCGAGATCCCCGACGACATTCGCCGGCTGTTGGCCGACGCCGATCAGCGGATCGCGCACTACGTGGAGCGCACGCAGGACGCGCCCGTCATTGCGTTCGTGCCGTGTGACTTCCCGACGGCGTACCGCGCGCTGGTGTGGATCCGCGAAGAGGGCCTTGCGCCGGGCACGTCATTCTGTGAGTGGGGCAGCGGCTTCGGCGTCGTCGCAATGCTGGCGGCTTCGCTCGGTTTCGAGGCTACGGGCATCGAGGTCGAGGCGGATCTCGTGGACGAGGCGACCGAACTAGCCACCGACTACGAGATCCCGGTCGAGTTCGTCGAGGGCAGCTTCATCCCCGACGGCAGTGACGCGATCGGCGACGGTCTCACGGAGTTCGCCTGGCTCGACGTGGGGACCCCGCCGGCCTACGACACGCTCGGGCTCGACCCCGATGACTTCGACGTCGTGTTCGCCTACCCGTGGCCAGGCGAGCAAGACGTGATCTGCGATTTGTTCGAGGCGCACGCGGCGACCGGCTCGTTACTTCTGACCCAGCAAGGGACGGAGGGAACTCGTCTTTACCGGCGGGGAGCGCGCCGCAGCAGGCTGTAAAGCCTCGGGCCGCGGGTCGGCCGGGCTATCCTGCTCGACAGCGCCGGAGGAGGCCGCAGGCAGTGGTGAGCTACGTCCAAAAGCGGAAGGACACGATCGACGAGGTCGTGATCGTATACCCGTTCACGTACGTGAACCCGTACATGACCCTCCCGCCCATCGGTGCGGAGTACCTCCAGGCCGGCATCGCCAACGCCGGGGTCAAGACGACGCTCCTCGACATGCGCTTCGAGGACGACATCCAGGAGCACCTCGACCGCGCGGACCTCGTCTGCCTCTACGGCTTCTTCGAAGATTGCAGCCTCTTCGGCAAGTGGAACATCCACGTGATCGACGAGGTGCTCGCGAAGGTGCCCGAGGGGACGCCGGTCGTAGCGGGCGGCACGGGCTTCAGCGACGCCGAGGCCACGCTGGCAGAGCATCCGAAGGTCGACGCGGTCATGATCGGCATGCCGGACACGCCGATCCAGGAGCTGCTCGAGAGCGGGACGCCCGAGGGCATCAAGAACCTCACGTACCGGGACGGCGAGAAGCACGTTCGCAACGACCGCGTGACGCACCGGCTGTCGGACGACATCTACCCGCGCCGCGAGCTGCGCAACCCCAACTACAAGTACGAAGCGATGGGGATGCCCATCGACCTCGTGCGCGCGGCGATGGGCTGCAACTACCACTGCCGCTTCTGCTACCAGTACGGCAAGGACACGGACGGGAAGTACCTGCGGTGGCAGGGTCGCTCGCCCGAGAGCCAGTACAAGGAGCTCGCCGAGATCGAGGCGCCGCTCATCCTGTGGGTCGACGACGACATGACGACCGACATGGAGGCGCTCGACAAGCTCAGCGACCTCCTGATCGAGAACGACGTCCAGAAGGTGATGATCGGCACCGGCCGCGTCGACCACGTCGTGAAGGCCGACGTCGCGACGTTGCAGAAGATGGAACGCGCGGGCTTCCTCGCACTGGCCTTCGGCGTCGAGTCGCTCAACAACAAGACGTTGCGCTTCTATCGCAAGGGCCAGACCGTCGAGATGGCCACGAAGGCCATGAGCATGCTCAAGCAGACGAACATCATGCTCGTCTGCAACTTCCTTCTCGGCTCGCCGGGCGAGACCGAGAAGGAGATGATGGAGTACCTCTGGTTCGGCGGGAAGTGGCAGGTCGACCACATGGTCACCAACCGCTTGCGCGTACCGGAGGGCTCGTACCTCGCCTCGCTCATCTACGACGAGAACGGCGAGAGCAAGCCGGGCATGGAGCGCATCCGCGGCCGGCGCCTGAAGGGCATCAAGAACCGGATCAAGTTCGGGCAGGCAACGCCCACGCGGATCTGGCTCACGTTCCTCAAGCTCCACCGGCACAAGGGCCTGCACATCGACCCGCTGTACTTCCTCTGCAGGTCGCTGGACACGATGCTCAAGCACACCTGGGTCGACAAGCTGAAGATCAGCAAGGTCGTCCTCTTCCTGCCGACGCAGCTCAGCAAGCTGCCGGCCTGGCGCTGGTTCACGCGTGGCACGTCACTCGTTCTCACGCCCATCGCCAAGGGACTGCACGTCTTCTTCGAGGCGCTCGAGCGACGCATCGGCCTCTTCACGCGCGTGATGCCCTGGCTCTTCGTCTGGGGCAAGGACAACGTGCTGAAGAAGCAGAAGGAAAAGGCGCAGCTCGTCGGCCGCCCCATCGTCGAGACGTCGATCGGCGGCGTCCGGCGCGTGTAACCGGCGCCCGCTGGATGCTCGGCCTTCGCCGATGGTCGCCGTAGGCGACGAGGACGCGAGCCGGCGAGCGTTGCGAGAATCGGCGCTGCGCGACCACGCCCCGCTCTCGGACCTCGCCAGCTCGGTCCTCGGATCGCACTACGCGCGATCACCGCGGGGAAGGTCGCGGATGGCCTTGCGGCGCCTTCGCCCCAGCGAGCGCCGGCTTCTGGGAGCGGGACTGTTGTTTCCGATACGCAGAGGGCGCGGCGGCGCGGGGCGAATACTCCATAACCGGAGCCGGTGACGCCGTAACCGGCAACGGCCTCACCGGTCGCGGCCGCAAACGCCGAATGAATCCGCTTCACGTGTGTATCGCGCTCGCCGGGCACGCTGCTTGAAAGGAAGGCTGCTCCACCTAGGCACCCGCATACGGAGGAGCACCATGCATCACGCGCTTCGAAGCCAGCGCGGCTTCACGTTCATCGAGACCCTGGTCGTCATGGCCATCATCGCCGTGCTCGCCGGCATGGTCGTCACGATCATCCCGTACATGATCGAGCGGGCGAACCAGACGAAGTCCAAAGACAACGTCGCCCAGATGGTCAAGCTGATGCTCTCGCGCCGCGCGGAGGGCAAGGGCTGGCCGCGATACAACGGGAAGAACTTCCTGCTGTCGCTGGTCGCCACGGGTCAGATCGACCCGCGCAACGTCCACAACCTGGAGCTGCTGTACAGCCCGGGCGACGAGCTCTACAAGCTCGAGCTCGTCGAGCGCGAGCGCTATATGGCGCTCACCACGGCGGATCTGCGCAACGACGCAGACAACCACGACCTGAGCTCCTACGCGGGCCGCTTGAACGGCGAACGCGAGCACCTCATCACGCCGGATCAGGAGAAGCGCGGCACGATCGTGATCTGTGATGACGACGACGGGCACCTGCACCACAGCGACGGCCTTGTCATCGGCTACAGCAACGGCGCGGCGCGTTTCCTGCTTTGGGACGAGCTCGGGGTGATGCGGCCGGCCGATCCGGACAACCCCGAGCCGTTCCTCGCGGACGCCGCGACGAACGAGGAGTTGCGCAAGCTCTCCAGCCGCTAGATCTCGTGCGCCACGGGAGTCATGTTGGGCTCGGGTGTGGAACGTGCCTCCACGCCGCTCCCGTGGCGCCGTTTGCCAACCCGCGGGGGCACACAAGGTGCCCCCCTACAGCAACTGGTGTCCGCTTCGTCTTGGGCTGTAGGGAGGGACCTCGTGCCCCTCCGCATCAACCAGCGCCGCTCAGCTCTTCTCCATCTCGTCGAGTCGCTCCGCGAGCCAGCGACGGCTCATCTGGATGAAGACGAACAGCTTGACCATCGCGAACAGGATCGCACTCAGGATCAGGCCGGTGGCGTAGAGGATCTGATTGCGCGTCGTATCCGCGTCGTACAGACCAATCGCCATGTGGATGATCAGCCCGAACGCAACGAACCCGTAGGCGAGTACGATCCAATTGACCCACGCCGCGGTGCCCCGAAAGCAGCGCGCAACGTCCGCGAAGTAGCCTTCTTTCATGCGCCCAGGCTACTTGGCGGACGGAGGCGTCGCCGGCGCGCGCCGGTGCTTCGCGAAGAAGTCGAAGATCGCCGGCACGGCGTCGAAGTCGCGGCTCGTGCGGCCGACCACGAAGCGGCCGAGGTACTGCCTGCCGCCGGGCCACGTGTGCCCGCCGTTCTGTACGCGGTAGAGCTTCACCTGCGCGCCGCCCGCGCACGTCGACCACGTGCGACAGATCGTCGTCGTGCCGTCGCGTGGGTCCTTGTCGGGTAACGTCTCGAGCGTCGGCTCGCCCTTGCAGCCGGTGAACGCGACCCAACGCTGGATCGTGTCCTTCGTCGAGAGGATCGCGCCACGGTTGGTGCCAAGCACACGCACGTGACCGCCGTTGTAGGGCACCAGCGGATCCGCTGTTCCGTTGATCACGAGGAGCCCGACAGGATGCTTCGGCTTCTTCGTCGCGTGAACCTGCTGGAGATTTGCCGTCACGGGCGCGATGGCCGCGATCTTGCCCGAGAGCTCGAACGCCAACCGGTAGCTCATGAAGCCACCGTTGCTGATTCCCGTCGCGTAGACGCGCGTCTTGTCGATGCCGTGCGTCTTGTGCAGCCGATCGATCAGCGCGCTCAGGAACGCAACGTCGTCGACGCCCTTGCGCTGGCGCGCCCGCCGCGAGTCGATCGAGCGCCCGTCGTTCCAGCCCTTGGCGATGCCGTCGGGGAACACGACGACCCAGCCGCGCTTGTCGGCCTCGCGGGCGAACTGGTGATTCGTCACGCGGTCGAAGTTCTTGCCATTGCCACCGCCCCCGTGGAGCGCGAGCACGAGCGGCGCCG
>JANQJW010000010.1 GCA_028281445.1 Planctomycetota bacterium
GTGCGTGGCGCTCGCCAAGCGCATCCACAGGGCGCGCGGCGCGAAGTCCAAGTTCCCCAAGACCTACGACGAGAAGGCCTGGAAGAAGCTCCGGGGCAGCAAGTGACGCCGGACGCATTGGTGGACTTCCTCGGCCGGGAGAAGGCCTCGGCCATCCTGCGGACCGATGTCGAAGAAGCGGCCGCGCCGGCCATGGATGCCGCCGTCCGCGCGGGATTCCGCGTCGTGGAGTTCACGCTCACCGTCCCCGGCGTGCTGGAGCGCATCGCCGAATTCTCGCGGCGCGATGGTGTCGTCGTCGGGGCAGGGACGGTGCTCACCGTGGATGACGCGCGCGCCGCAGTCGAGCACGGCGCGCGGTTTCTCGTATCGCCGGTGGTGGATGAGGCCGTCATCGAGGAAGCGACACGCCTCGGCGTGGCCTGCATGCCCGGAACGCACACACCGACGGAGATGCTGCGCGCGCACGAGGCGGGCGCACAGCTCCAGAAGCTGTTCCCGGCACCGGGCCTGGGGCCGGCGTACGTGAAGGCGTGCCTCGGTCCGCTGCCGTTCCTGCGGATCGTCCCGACGAACGGCGCGGACGCGGACAACGCGGCCGACTGGCTCGCGGCCGGTGCGTTCGCCCTCGGCTTCGTGGCGCCGCTGTTCGACGCGAGCGAGGTCGCGCAAGGCGAGGTCGAGAAGATCGAAGCGCGAGCACGGCGGTTGTTGCGGGCCGTGAGAGGGTGACGCCTGGGTACTGGGTGCTGGGAACGGGATCGAGAACGGGAACGAGTTCTGAGTGCTGGGTATTGGGGCACCCAGTACTCAGCACCTAGCACCCGTTCCCAGAATCCACAACCTAGAACGGATGTGGCGGTGATCCCTACCGTTCGTCACCCGGTATGCGAATAACGAGGTTGCACTTGCGGCCGTGGCACACGCGCACGCCGCCGGCCGGCATGGTCGCGGCCGCCGATGCGCCGCCGGCGTGCAGCGACCGGCGCCCGCCGTAACGACCGGGTCCGGGCAACCGCGAGGAGAGGCGGGAGATGTCATCCGGCGTGAACTGCGGGTCGGCGCCGGGGCCGATCGTCGCCGACGCACTCATGATCGAGTTGCTCGAGAGCCCATACGTGTGCTCGAGACCGAGGCTGTGTCCGATCTCGTGCGCAACAACCGTCGCCAGCGCGTTGGCGAAGTCGCGCCCGGCGTCGCGGATCAGCGTGTAGCGGCCGCCGGGCGAAGGCCGGCCGTCGAGCAGGGCGCGTAGGGCCTCGACGTCGTCCGCGTCGATCGGGTCGGTGCGCAGCGCGCGATGCGAGTACACGGCGTTGAAGTACGTACCGAGAACGTTGAGGAAGACGCCGAGACGCTCGGGGCCCAGCGTCGTGTTGTTCTCATGCAGCGTGTTCGCGCCGTCGTCGACGAACGCGGTTCCCACGACGCCGCCGGGACGGCCTTCGAGCAGGCTCATCTCGCTGTAGTGGTTGGACGCGCCGTTGATCCAGTTGCCAGGCGCAGGCTTGCGATAGCCGGGACCGGGCTCTTCGAACGGGAAGCTCACCGGCAGGCCCGCGGGTCCGGCCGTGCCGTCGGCGTTGCGCCGGTAGAGTTCGTTGAGCCGGCGCAGGGCTTCGAGTCGCACCCACAGGGCGGCGAGGCGATCCGCCTCGTTGCCGAGCATGTCGTAGCTCTCCGGCGCGCGCAAGCCGACCTGCACCAGCGTGGCGTGCATATCGCTCGCATACGGGTGCGCGCCCATCTTGCGGTTCATGTTGACGTACCAGACGTCCGTGCTGCCGAACTCCGCGGTGTGGTTGGCGAGCGGATCGGGCCGCACGTCAAGGGCCAGGATGTGCGAGCGTCCGTTCGCGAGGTCGATGGCCTGGATCACGTCCTGCGCGTTGTTGCCGCCGGCCCAGCCGGGGCGGTACGTGACCGTGCCCGCGGCGCCGTCGGCATGGAGCAGTTGTGCGCCGCTGTCGTTCGTCACGACGGCATAGGACACGTGCCCTTCATGACCGGCGGCGCGGAGCTTGATGTCGCGTCCGCTCCAGGCATCGCCCGTCACCAGCCCGCTCTGCACGAAGACACCGAAGTCGTCGACGGCGACGGCAAGCCTGCCGGTGCCTGCGCGCAGCCCGTCGGTCACGTGAACGGTGAAGGCGTAGAAGCCCTTGGAACCGGGGGTCCCTTGCACCCAGCCGTCTTCCGTGAGCTCCATGCCGGGCGGCAGCGATCCGTCGCGAAGCGTCCACGCGAGCCCGTGCACACCGGGTTCGGTCACCTCGAGCAGGACGGCGTCATAGAGAGTGCCTCGCTCGGCGGGCGGCAGGGCCAGGGTCGCGACGTGATAGCCCTGGAGCTTGTGCTCGTCGACGCTCTGGATGCCCTCGGCCCCGTCACCGCCTCCGCAGGCCGACAGCAGGATTGCCGTCAGCGCCGCCATGGCCGTTCCGATGGCGCCAACGCGCCGGTTCTTCATCGCGTCCCCTGTCCGGGCCCAGCCGGCCCACATCCGGGGGCCCTATCGACGGCTCGCGGGGCGCCGGGGCAGGAGACTGTTGGACCTCTGTTCAGGCGCAGGGGTGCTGCGTGAGGCCCAGAAAATGGACCTCGCAGGAGGCCCCCGCCCCGGCTCCGCCGTAGGATCTGGCGCCATGGCCCGCCGCTACCTCGTCGCTCTCGCCGCGCTGGTCCTGGGGCTCTCGTCGCCGCGTCAGGCCGAGGCCCGCAACGCAGGCACCTACCTCGTCGATCCGGGCGGCCGCGTGAGCGCTGTGCGCGCGCTGGACGTCAACGCGGACGGCCGGCTTGACCTCGTGGTGCTCGTTCAAGACGCAAAGACCGCCGATCAGTCGGTGCTCGTCATGCGCACACCGAGCGAGCCCGTGAAGCGGCACTACTACCCGCCGGATCACGTAAACCGCATCGTGCTGACGGGCGACCTCGCCGATGCGGGGGCGATGGCGGTCGGGCGTTTCGGGCCGAAGGGCGAAGCGCGCCTCCGCTTCCTGGGACCGAAGGGCATCATCGAGCTCCAACCCGACGGCATGCCGGCGCTGACCGCGGCGCGCACGTCGAAGCCGACCTTGTTCGGGCGCAGCCCGGGCCGCCTGCTCGTGATCTGGGATGGGGTCGCCGACCTCGACGGCGACGGCATCGACGAGATGTGGTTCCCGTTGGCCACGGGGCAGGGCCGCATGTACGTCATCGGCGGTACGAGCGCGGGGGATCGCGCGCTGTCTGTCGAGCCGGTCAACCGCGCTTCGACCAGCGCGGAACACCTACTCTCGCGCCACACCTATGTTCCCAACCTGTTTCCCGCCGACGTAGACGGCGATGGAACCAAGGAGCTGCTCGTTCTCGACGAAACCGAGCTCGTGGCGTGGTTCCTCGACGGCAAGCGAAAGCCCGAGCGCTTGAAGCTGCCGTTCCTCGAGCCGGATCCGAAGCTCGGCCCCGAGGACCAGCGCACGCCGCGGATCCAGGCTGCCGACGTCAACGGCGACGGCTTCACCGACTTGCTCGTCACGCTCATCACGGGCAAGCGCACGCGATTGGAGTCCTTGCGGACGATCCTCTTCCACTACCCCGGACCGTTCCGGGATCCAAAGACGGGTGGTCTCGTCACACCGCGCGCGCGGCTCGACACGGAGTCGATCGTGCTCCATCCGACGTTCGTCGATCTCGACGGCGACGGGAAGCTCGACTACGTCGGCGACTCGATCCGGGGCAATCGCCTCGACATAATTGCGCGGCTGCTCGGCAAGGACCCGACGATCACGTTCGTCGGCTTCCGCTTCGACCCGAAGGCCGGGACCTTCGAGAACGCGCCGTACTTCACCATCCAACGCGAGTACGCCTCCGCCGAGGCGCTGAGCAACCGCTTCGGCCGTAGCGCGGATTTCGCCGGCGACTTCGACGGCGACGGCCACACCGACCTGCTCGACCTCGGCAATCTCGAAGGGGTGGAGGTGCTGCGCGGCGTGGCCTCGGGCAAGGGCGCGGCGACGTTCGCGGAGTCGTTCGTTCCGCGGATCCCCGTCAAGGAGGGGCTGACGGCCGACTCGCTTGTTGTCGATCTCAACGGCGACGGCCGCGCCGACGCCGTGCTCTGGAGCAAGACGTCGCTCTACTTCCTCATCTCGAAGGGGAGCCGCTGATGCGCCGCGCGTGGTCCCTCGTGCTGGTCGCGTTGCTCGGCCTCGGCGGACAGGCAAGCGCGGCCGACCCTGCGCGCGTCGAGCTCACGGCGCCCAAGACGGTCGAGGGCCTTCGCTTGGCGGACGTCGACGAGGACGGCGCGGCGGACATCGTCGTGATCGAGGGGCGTACGGTGCGCATCTACCGCGGGCGCAAAGGCGCGCTGCCTGAAGCCGCGCCTTCGTGGACCGGAAACGTGCCGCCGGACGTCAGCTTCGTGGACGTCGCTCCGCCCTCACGCCTGATCGCGCTCGGCGAGAAGGGCGTCACGCGCATCCCGGTGTTCGAGGACGGGGCCGTCGAGGAGATCAAGGGCAGCGAAGCCCTCACGTGGCACGACTCCAACCGCGTCGTGCTCGCAGAGCTCGTGCGCGCGGGAGGCTTGTTGCTTCCGAGCAAGAGCGGCGTGCGGTTCCAGCCGTTCGCCGGCAAGCCGATCCCCGTCGAGCTGCAACCCGCGCACACGGTCAAGGCGCCCGGCCCGTTCCTCGAAGACACCTGCAACGTCGTTCGCTCGGTGCCTGCTGTGTTCATCGGTCGCGACGGCGTGCCGCGCGGGCGCGCCGGCGACAGCGTCGGCGTCTGGGTCATCAGCGGGACGACGCTCGCGTTCGAGAACGCAGCCGGGCAACGCGAGCAGTGGGACCTCTCCTTTCTCGGTGCCGAGAGCGAAGGCAAGGAGGTCGAGCAGACGCTGGAGGACCTGGACGGCGACGGACGCCCGGACCTCATCCACCGCATCTTCACCAACCGCGACTCGCGCTACGGCTTCTTCCGTACGCGGCTGCGCGAGAAGAACGACGCGTCGAAGTTCTCCCCGACGCACAAGCCGGCGGTCAGCGACATCTACCTGTCGGGCTTCCAGCTCCCGATGGAGCTGATCGACCTCGATGGCGATGGCCGCAAGGACCTCGTGATCACGAGCATCCAGATCAACGCGGCGAACACGCTGCGGGCCCTGAGCTCCGGCGTCGTCTCCGCCGAGACTCGCGCGTTCCTGAACCGCTCGGCCGAAGGCGGCACGTTCTTCCGTACCGAGGCGGACGCGCTGGTGAAGTCGGACATCCTCGTCAAGGTGCGCTTCAACTACGCGGGCACCGTCGAAGTGGAGCGCTCGTTCACGATCCTGCTCGACGGCGACTTCGACGGCGACGGCCGCAAGGACCTCGCGATCCGCACCAGCGCGACCACGATGACCGTGCGGCGCGGGACCGCGAAGGGGGTCTGGGAGGCCGAGGGCAAGGAGATTGCGATCCCGCCGATGGGCGACGCGCCCGACGTCGACGGCTACACGGCGGACCTGGACGGGGACGGCAAGGACGAGATCGCGCTCCACTACCGCGGCCCGGAGGGCGGGAAGGACCGCTTGTGGGTCGTTCGGACCCCGTGATACTGGGGGAAGGGCCCATGAGGCCCGCGCGTCCGAGGAACATGAAGACCGTGACTGCCCGCCAATCCACGCCCTCCCGCCAACGCGAGTACGGCATCGCACTCCTCGTCGTGATCATGCTGGGCGCGATCCTCGTGCCCTTCGCCGCGGAGTTCGCCTACCAGATCACCCTGGAGGCGATCACGGCGAACAACGTGACCGACCAGCTCGCGATCGACAACGCGATCGAGAGCCAGTACCAGATCGTCCTCGCCCGGCTGCGCTTCGACGGCAAGGGCAACGAGACGGATACGTACGAGGACGGGTGGAACGACGACGAACTGCGCTCCCGCGGCGACGAAGAATCCGGGGTCCAGCTGGAGAGCCGGATCTTCGACGAACAAGGCAAGCTCAACCTGCACGCCCTGGCCGAAGGATCGCCCGAGCGCCAGGAGGTCTGGAAGGCGCGGCTCGTCGAGCTGATCAAGCGCTATCGCCGCGACACGAAGTGGGATGCCGCCGGACGCGCGGACGAGATCGCGGACGCGATCTCGCGCTGGGTGCGCGGAGAAGCGAGCCGCGGCGCGATCCCCACGGCCAAGACGGCCGACGACCGGAAGATGCTCGTGCTCGAAGAGCTGAACTTCGTCGACGAGATCTTCGAGAAGGAGCGGCTCCTGGTCGACCGGCGCGAGGGCGAAGAGGTCGCCCCGGGCCTGCACCGCTTCGTCACCGTCTACGGCACGGGCAAGGTCAACCTCAACACCGCGCACAAGGTCGTCTTGCAGGCGATCTTCGCGACGGACCCGGAGATCGCCGAGAACATCATCCAACGGCGCGAAGGCGGCGAGATCGACGAGGACGAAGACGAGCCGGCCGACGAGGAAGAGGAAGAGGGCGACGACGGCGGCAATCCCTTCACGGACCCGAACCAGATCAACGACGTCGACGGTGTGACGCAGCCGCTGCTGCTGCAGAACAAGGTGATCCCCGGCGAGGACTTCGAGGTGAAGAGCAACGTCTTCGCCATCCGGATCGTCGCGCAGACCGAGGGCACGCGCCGCGAAGAGCTGTTCGTCGTGCGGCGTATCCCCGGGTCCGATCCCAGCGGCGAGATCGAGGGCTTCCAGCACCTCCTCTGCCAGGAGCGCATCGATCCGCTCGAGGACGGAGCCGACGAGATCACGCCGTAGCGGTACGGGCAATGGGTGCTGGGATCGGGTTCGGGATCGAGTACTGGGTGCTGAGTACTGGGTGCTGAGTACTGGGTGATTCGACGTCGGCGGTGAGCGGTAGGCTCCCGACATGGCTGCGCGCAGGAAGAAGAAGGCCAAGAAGAAGGCTCGCGGGCAAGCCAAAAGGAAGGCCGCCGCCCGGAAGAAGGCGGCGCGCCGGAAGGCGCCGGCGAAGAAGCGCCGCAAGAAGCCCGGCAAGCGCCTCACCGCCCAGGACATGGCGCGCTCCCAGCGCGAGATCTCGGTCGCGGAGTTCTTCGCCAAGAACCGCCACCTGCTCGGCTACGACAATCCGTCCAAGGCGCTCCTCACCGCCGTGCGCGAAGCCGTCGACAACGCCCTCGACGCCTGCGAGGAGGCCGGCATCCTGCCGGACATCGACATCGCGATCACGCAGGTGAAGGCGGGCAAGGCGGCGAAGAAGGACGAGGGCGCGAAGAAGAAGAGCAAGCGGCGCGGCCCCGCGGGTACCGCCGACCGGTTCCGTGTCGTCGTCGAGGACAACGGGCCGGGCATCGTGAAGGCGCAGGTCACCAAGATCTTCGGCAAGCTGCTGTACGGATCGAAGTTCCACCGCCTGCGCATGAGCCGCGGCCAGCAGGGCATCGGCATCTCGGCCGCCGCGCTGTACGGGCAGCTCACGACGGGCCGCCCCATCCGCATCACGACCCGTGCAGGGCCGCGCCAGAAGGCGAACGTGTTCGAGCTCGTCATCGACCTCAACACCAACAACCCGAAGACGCTCAAGGAGTCCGAGGACAAGGACTTCCGCAAGAAGCAGAAGCGCAAGACCGGCACACGTCTCGAGCTCGAGCTCGAGGGCCGCTACCTCGGCGGCCCGCGAAGCGTCTTCGAGTACCTCCGACAGACCGCACTCGCCAACCCGCACGCCCAGATCCGCTTCCAGGCTCCCGGGTCGGACGAGGTCCACGAGTTCGTGCGCGCCGTCAAGGAGGTGCCGGAGCAACCACGTGAGATCCAGCCGCATCCCTACGGTGTGGAGTTGGGCACGCTGATCAAGATGCTGCAGAACACGAACGCGCGGCGGCTGTCGTCGTTCTTGCAGAGCGAGTTCACGCGCGTGAGCAGCAAGGTCGCCAACGCGATCCTCGAGGAAGCCGAGCTGCTGCCCACGCGCCAGCCGAAGCGCGTCAAGCGCGCCGACGCGGAACACCTTTACGACGCGATGAACGCGGTGCGCATCATGGCCCCGCCGACGGATTGCCTGGCGCCCATCGGTGAGGAAGCGCTCGAAGAGGGCATGCGCAAGGAGGTCGAGGCGGACTTCTACACCGCGGTGACGCGCTCGCCGTCGGTCTACCGCGGCAACCCCTTCCAGATGGAGGTCGCGCTCGCCTACGGCGGTCCGATGGGGCTGGACGACTCCGCACGTCTCTACCGCTTCGCCAACCGCGTTCCCCTGCTCTACCAGCAGGGCGCGTGCGCGCTGAACAAGGCGACGACGTCCATCTCCTGGCGGTCCTACGACCTGCAGCAGCCGCGCGGCGGCCTGCCCGTCGGCCCGCTCGCGATCCTCGTCCACATCGCGAGCGTCTGGGTGCCGTTCACCAGCGAGTCGAAGGAGGCCGTGGCCGCCTACGACGAGATCCACAAGGAGGCGCGGCTGGCGCTCCAGGAGTGCGGCCGCCGACTCGGGATCTACGTACGCAAGCGCAAGCGCCAGCTCGAGGCGGCGCGCAAGACCGACTACATCACCACCTACCTGCCGCCCATCGCAGAGGCGCTGCGTGACCTGCTCGAGCTAAACGAGCGTCAG
>JANQJW010000120.1 GCA_028281445.1 Planctomycetota bacterium
ATCTCATTTCCTCGGCTATGGCAACAACAGGGGCTGGAGGCAAGCGGGGACGTACGAAGAGGACGCGGTCCCGACGGCCAAGAGGTGCTCCTGTTCCGGAGCGAGAAGGGGTTCTGCATCGCCCATCCGGATCCACTCAACTGGGGCGGTTGGATGCACGCGGAATCAGATGACGAGGCGTTGCTCGGGCGCGTTCATGAGGACGTGTACTTCCCCACGTCGTGGTCGAATGGCGCCGCAGGGTGAGGCACCCGGCCCGCCTCTACGAGAGGCCCGGATCCGTTAGTCCCCACTGGTTCAGGTAGCCGAGCCGTTCCTTCTCGACTTGGCGCAAGAAGTCGTCACCGAATTCGCGGCGCTTCTCATGCAGCATCTGCTCGCAGTGCGCCTGGATGAAGCCGATGAGCGTTGCCGCGACCATGGTGTGTGCTCGCCGTGCTTCGGGCTCGTCTGGCGCATCAGGCATGTTCCACCCTTCGCCGCCAGAGACTGACATGTCCGGGCAGAGCATCGCGCCCACGAACACGTTGGGCAACGCGGTCTGCTCCTGGACCTGTGCGACAGCCTCCTGCATCGCGTTCCAAATCTGATCACCCGCCTCATCCATGCCATTCCTCCTGTTGCGGGGAGTCTAGCAGCGCTGCTGGAAGTAGCCGGGCCTGCTAGATTCGGGGCGATGTCCCTTCCGCCGCTCATCCGCCACCTGCTCGACGCCAAACTCGGTGCTTGGTGCGAGGCTCGTGTGCCCGAGGACATTCGCGACGAACTCCGGTACGAGCATTCGATCCGAGGCACCACGGCGACAATCTTCGAGGTCAGGCCCATGTGGGACGGCTCGCCTGGCGAGACACGGGGAAAGGTCGCCCAGATCCGCTACGAGGACGACGTGTTCGCGCTGTACTGCTGCGATCGAAACGGCAGGTGGCACTTCTTCGAGCCGTTCGAGCCTGGCAAGGATCTCGACGCCGTGCTGACCGAGATCGAGACGGACAGGACCGGGATCTTCTTCGGGTAAGAGGCCATGCAGGGCACCCGCTGACGCCGAGGCCCTGCATAGCAGGGAGCCCAACACACCGAAGGACGTGAAGGGCGCTGATCTGGCGCGGGCGTCTCCAGGTGGGCCTCGCCGACATCGACGCACCTCCCTCTATGCACCTTCGTCGAGGTTCATTGATGGCGCGCAACGAGCACGTCTCCGGCGTAGATTGGAGGACACCTGCACCAATGCACGCCAGGACTGCTCAGGATTCTCTGTGCAGGGACTTGGCACCAAGGGCGACTCGGAACCGGCTACGGACGTGCGGGCGTGAGAGCACCTTACGAGGGGTTTGTCGAGCGTGCTATAGGCGCGGCTTGACTTGTCCTTCGCATGCTCCTCTCTCGAACGCGCTCCTCGAAAGCAGCGCAATCATGATTGGTGCGCGGGCGCGCTTCGCGCCCTGCGCTCTCCCTCCGGAGCGCAGCGGAGGAGGGGGCCCGGGTGTGCGAGGGGTGCGGGGTGTCCTGCGATCCTGGCCGCCGCGTTCCACTGAGACTCTTCGAGTCTCAGTGTCCTACGGTCTTGTTCGTTCCCCAGGTCTTCTTCTCCGTAGGTCTTTACTTCCTAGGTCTTCAGGGGGGAGCGCGGGTTTTCGACGCAAGGCAAGGAGGATCGTCGGTCTTGACGGGGGCGAGATACCTACGAGGGCGATTCGTGTCGTACGGGGAGAAGTCGATGGCCGCCCCAAGGCCCTCGATGCGGGCTATTCCAGTACGGCTTCGACATCGACGAACCAGTCGGGGTGGCGGGCGCGGAGTCGAGCCAAACCCGGTCGAACACGGCGTGCTGCGGGCATCTTCGGCAGGTGGCCAAGTCGATCCAGCCAGCCGTCGCAGAAGCAGAAGTAGTACACGCTCTTGTCCTCCCGCTCGCCCTCTTCGTACGAGATGATCCCCCTCTCCACAAGCCCGTCGAGGGCATCCCGGAACTTCCCGGTGTCGCTCTGCCAGACCTCCACGCCATCAAACAATCGTCGCTTGTAGCCAGCACACGAGCGATTGATCAGCATCCGGCGATTGACCCACCCGCCATCTTCTCGGATGACCTTCCCGTCAGGACCGATCATCGGGTTGTCTTTGTCGTCGCGGATGGCGGTGCGGATGTTCCTGAGGTTCGCCAGGATGCACTTCTGCACGGCGCCGATCTTGGTCGAGTAGATGATCTCTGCTTCGATGCTGAGAAGACCCGATGACCTCTGCCCCTTGCTCGTGACCTTGTCGAACTCCGCTTGAAACGCGGTCTGTGCCTCACTGATCTGTCTCTGACGGTCCGGGCGGAACTGGAGCGAGGTTGCGACCAGGGATGAAGAAGAACGGGTACGGGTTCTCGTCGTAGATGAAGGGCTTCTTCTTGGCTCCTGGCGGGATCGCTGCCATCCCGTCGATCTTCGCTCTGGCCGCGATCTTCTCGTTGAAGAGCCATGTCTTGGGCGTCGCCACCCACAGGGTTCGGGCCGCGATCTGGTTGAGGTTGAGAGACATGATCCGTACTCCGTCGTGTTGGTGGTCCGGCCGCTCCGCGTGAGGGGCCGGAGTACGTACCGACGAAGGGAATCGTCACGACGGGGATATCTCTCGCGGCGTAGGGAGGACGGACCTGCGCATCGTGGAGGGGCCGTCTTGCCGTGGGCGTAGCGGCCACCGCACATGTACGAGCCGCTTGGAGCGACCCGAGAGCGGGCGTCCTAGGGGCCCCCTCTGATCGACTCAGCACGTGGCGAGGACGATGACGCTCTTGATAACTGGAACGGTGTATCTAGGTGAGTTGGGCGGAAACGAACTGACGCACTGATGGGGCGGAGTGGATCGAGACATGTCAGAGGATCACAGCCTGCACGATCTCAAGGACGATCTGGCGCTGCTCGTGCGAACACTCATGGATGACCATCGTGTCACCCTTCGTGCTCACGGCGGGATGTTCTCATGCAGAATCGACGATCGACTGCTCTTGGTCACGACCAGTGGATGGAGCATAGACATCTTCAGCACCATGAGCGAGGTGGGGGTGTCGTGGTCGCAGGCGGGAGCACTTGGTCTGCTTCGATCCGTCTTGGATGAAGCGACGCGGGCTCAGACCCTAGATCGGCTTGAGGCGTTGATGCGCTCCGAGAGCGAGTCCGAACCGTAAGCACCGGAGGTCGTCGAGCAGTAGCCCCGCACCGATCATGAACGCCTCGAAATAGACGAGCCTGTATCTGAATCAAGGTGGCAGGCATCCTGAGAACACCCGGCTCCAAAAAGCAGCACCTCTCGGTGCTGCGCCCGTTCATTGATCCCTTGGTCACGCCGGATACGACGTTTGTTGACCTCTTCGTTGGCGGAGGCTCGGTCCTTCTCGATATCGCCGCGCGCTTCCCCGACATCCCGCTCGTTGCCAACGACGCAGACGCGGGCATCGCAGCCCTGTGGTCGGTCCTAGGAGGGGCCGAGGACGACGTACTGGGCCTTGAATCCATGCTCGATGTCGAGCCGACACGCGACCTCTGGGAGAGTCTCAGAGCCGACGTGTCCGAGGATCCCGTCGAGGCTGCATTTTCGGTCATCTATCTATCTCGCACGTCTTACGGAGGCAGCCTGGCCGCCCGCGCCATGAAGGACATCGGCAGCAGGTACAGCCCTGCCGGAATCCGCAAGCAGATCCGGTGTGCATGGGAGCTGCTGCATGGGCGACTGACCGTCACCTCGATGGACGCGGTCGCCTGGCTCGGCGAACACCGAGGCGACGAGAGCAACGTTCTGTTCGCGGACCCTCCGTACTTCGTCGAGGGCAAGGACCTCTACCGCGTCGCAATGTCCCCCCGAGAGCACGCGGCCCTGCGTGATCGCCTTCGCGACAAGAGCAACTGGGTGTTGACCTACCGTGACAATCCAATAGTGCGCCACCTCTACGGCTGCTGGTGTGACATCCAGTGTTCCCCGAAGGGCAAGGACGAAGTCGTCATCGTGCCCGCTGGAGCCGCAGGCCGAATGTCCACAGAAGCAAGTCCGGATTCACATGACCTGACCGGAGAGCGTTCGGTATCTGAATACTCGATGGCACAGGACGAACAACAGTGCATAGCCGTAGGGCCGAACGATACCCCGGGCTACGATCGCTCGATTTCCCCTGCCACCGACGCTACTGCCGGCCAGGGTGGAAAGCACAGCGGCAGGAAGAAGAAGGACCTGTCGTTCCGTCGCGCGTGGTCGATCGAGGAACTGGAAGAGTTGTATCCGTACAGCGAGAGCACCCTCCGGAACTTCATCGACGACGGGCTCTTGCGCTGCCACCGTCCGAACGGCGTTCGGGGCGCGTGCGTGTTCATCAAGGACCTAGAGGAGTTTGAGGACCGCGTACGCGGTGCTTAGGAGGATCATCATGTCTCGCAGGCGTCACTTTGGAACGATCTGGCAGGAAGGCCGGTCTTGGCGGATCGCTTGGCCCCCGGCGCATGGGTACATAGGGAAGCACCGTCCCCGCAAGACGATCGGCCGCAAGCGCAGCCTCGCTGCGCGCAGGCTCAGTCAGATCGAGTCCTGCATCGCCGACGGCAAGAGCCACGACCAGGTCATGCACGAGGTTTTTTGGCGTTCCTCTTCCAGCGGGCAAGACCTTTAGGGAGTGGGCCGAGGACTACAAGGCCCGCCCTCACGAGCACGAGCGGGACCCGGAGCAGGTCCATAAGGAGAACTGGCGCATTGATCACGTCTGCAAGGCTCCGTGGGCGAAGCTGCCGATCGAACGGATCACCCGCAAGCAGATCAAGGCGTGGCACGAGCGCCGTGCACGGGAAACCAGCGGGCCGACCGCGAACCGGGGGCTTGGCGTCGCCAGCGTGATCTTCAAGTACGCCATCGAGTGGGAAGGCGTCGAGAACAACCCGTGCGAGGGCGTGAAGCGCTACTCCGAGGTGGGTCGCCAGCGGGACTGCTACCTGACCGCTGAGGAGTGCAGGTCGCTCATCGCCTCATGCGAGGACTGGTTCCGCCCCTTCGTCGTGTTGGCGTTGAACACCGGCATGCGCCGTGGCGAACTGCTCGAACTCCAGTGGGACCAGGTGGACTTCCTCCGGGGCCGCATCCAGGCTCGTCGAAGGGACACCCGCACGAAGAAGAAACGCCTCGTCGGCATGAACAAGAACGCACGCGCCGCGCTCATGCAGGTGCGCGAGGCTGCGGGCGAGGAAAACGCCGGACGCCAGGACCGCGTCTTCCCGTGGACCAGTTGGCGCGCGCGTAAGGAGTGGGACGCGACGCTGGCGCGCTGTCAGGGCGTCCCCGAGGACAAGAAGGACGAGCTGGTCTTCCACACGCTCCGCCACACCTTCGCCTCCCTGGCCGTACAGAACGGTGTGTCGCTGGAGGAACTCATGAAGATCCTCGGGCACCTGCACTTCATCACCGTTCAGCGTTACGCGAAGTTCAAGCCCGACGTGGGGGTGGCTCCGGTCAAGCGGTTGGAGGGAGTTCTGGGTGACCAAGTGGAAAGAGCGCGCATGCGCCAAGGGCGCACCGTGTAGGTCCGACACTCGGCCCTACTTGGGGCGCGCCTGAGCAATGTGCGGGAGGATGCTGGCCGTGTGGTGGTGGTTCGGAAGTCTCTCTGGCCCAAGGATGAAGACGTAGTCTGCGACAGCGGCTCTGACGGAGTCCTCGTCGAGGCCGATCGCCTCAATCATCCGGGTCCAGTCCCCGTGGGTCGCCAAGTCTTCGATTACGCGGTAGTGATCGGTGTTGATGATGTCCGGCGCATCCTCAGGAGCGTCCCGCACCACATCGATCCCGGCGTCATCGTTCGCTAGGCCACTACAGGCAGCCATGTTGAATGCCGGGGCCTTCGTGGCTGAATCCAGGGAGCCAGGGAGGGTATCTGTCCGGGTCGGGCTTCCGTCTGCCCGGACCATCGAGGCCCATGTATTGCGCTCGAATGCCACGCACATTCTGAACTTGAGAAGGCGCGGGAGGAGGTTCGTGACCCTAATGAGAATGTCCACGTGCTGCTCCAACCGGATGAAGGAGAGGCCGTTCGCGGCCCCCACGCCTGCTGGCAGTTCATAAGATACGCCCGCATCAGGCGGATCGACTGGAGAGCCAGATCATGGGAAGCGCCGAAGCGGCCGTCATTGTCTTCTGCATCGACGCCGGAAACGACCCGTGTTGGGCCGCAGGATCTTCCATCGACACGGTGGTGGCTCATGACTCGCTGGATGGCCTGCCCGACAGTCTTGCGCGCGCGCTCGGGGAGGGACAGCCTTGTGCACTCGGCGTAGAAGCCCCTTGTGGGATTCCAATCAGGGACGCCCCACGTCGCCTAACGAAGGCGCGTCAGGACGAGGACAGGGCATGGTCTGCAAGCGCTGGCGCGGCTTCCCTCGCGTGTGGCATCGCCATCTGGGGTTGGGTGTTCAGACAACTCGCGCAAGGTCGCGGCCTGAGACTAGACGACCTCCCCGTGACGGCGAACTGGCGCGCGTTCTTCAGAGAACCACGGGGGTTGCTTCTGTGGGAGGCGTACATCACGCGCTCAACCATTCCCTCTGGATACGAACGGAACAAGGTCCACGCCAAGTGCTTCGACGCTGCCGACTGTGTGATCGGTGTACGGGAGTTCCTGACGAAGTGGGGTAGAGCAACTGACTTCTCGCCGGAGGACAGGCCGTACTTGTCAGTTCCCGGAGCAGCGGCCACGGGGGCGATGCTTGGCAAGGGCGACGTGCCCGATGCAGGCTTTGAGTTGGCGCAGGCGATCAATGGACTGGTATCGGACTATCCCCTCGTTCGAGAGGTGCGGAAGCCGGACTACAAGGACATCCCAGCCATCCTCAGCGCGGCGCGCTACGAGTGCCCTGAGGATGCCGCCAAGTTGATTGCGAAGCAGCAGAAGAAGAAGAGGAAGAGCGGGAGGAGCAAGAGGCGGGCGATGAAGAAGTCGTGAGGTCTCCTTCTGCGGAGGCAATCCTGTGCGCATCCGAGCCGTCACGCATGGCCCCGCGTTTGGCCCCGGCGATCGAGGCCGATCGACGTAACTCACGTGGCTCGTCATGCTTGCGCGATGCGGGGTTGAGCCTTCAAAACCGCTGTGTCCCTGGGCAACCTTGGATGGGAGCGTTCGATTCCCCTGCTCTCCCGCCACTTCTCCCACGGTCGCGCGACGTAGCCCGAATGCGCGCGCCCCCTCGCAGACGCGCGTCGTCGTTGAAGCCGACGAGTGAAGCGCTAGAGCTCCGGAAGCGCGGCGGTCGGATCGCCGAGGAGCACCGTGCTCTCGACGTCGCTCGCTGCGAGACGCGGTGCGAGCAGATTGCCCTCGACGTCCTCGCCGGCATCCGCGCGGTGCTTCAGGTCGAGCCACGCGCGGTTGTAGCCGTCCGCCTGGTCCTGCCACGACTCCAGCGCGAGGCCGACGGGCTTGGCGAGGTACAAACTCGGGTACACGGCATCGCACAATGCGTTCGTCAACGGCTGACCCGTTGATGGATCGCGCAGCGTCCAGTCGAAAGTCGGCTCGACCTGACCGATGAAGGCACGCAGTGGCTTCTCGTGCGCCAACAGTCGCGTGGGCAGCGGTGCGATTTGGTCTCCCACGGCGGCGACGCCGCCAAGGAGCGTGTGGATGTCGTCGCCGGCGTCGAAGAGACCCTGGAAGTGGGACGAGGCGACCGCGCCCGCTGAGCAGCAGGCGTGTGCAAGCCAAATCGCTCCGTCGGGCTCCCAGGACGCAAGCAGTGCGTCCGGCGACAGCACCCGGAATACCTGATCGACGGGCAGGCCGAGGTCGGCTCGCATCGCATCGACATCCTGGATGGGGCCGGTCTTCCCATGGCTGCTCGTGACTACGAGCGCCGGCTTCTCCCGAACGAGCGTCTGGATCAGCAGGTCGCTGGTCGCCGCTTGAGTCTTGCCGTCGAGAAACGTCGCGCCGGCGGCCAGGTCGCTGTCGCCGGCCAGCCGGCGGTGCACCTTGCGTGTGATCATCGTGCGGAGCGTATGCGTGATGTCTTCGGGGTCGTCGTGAACGACCGCCCAGGTGACCGACTTCCGTACGTCGCTTTCCGCGGAACGGAACCCAGACACAAGCGCGTCGACATAGTGTGTCGGATCCTCCCCCAGGTGCAGGCGTCCGACGCGCCGCTGCGCGGCGAGGATGTACTGCAACTCCCAGGGAACGTCCTGGGGCCCGGCGGCGATCAGAAGGTAGCGCGGCAGTTGATGAGCCTGGACGCCGCTACCCGATCCGACGATGGCGAGCTCACGGCCCGCTGCATGGTTCTTGAGGAAGCGCATTCGCACGTCCGCCCGAGCGTCGACGTGATAACGAAGGATCGGAGCCTGCCATCCTGCCTCGTCCGAGCGAGCGGCGATCAGACGCTGGATCGCCGGCGGCGCGTCCGAACCCGACGCGAGCTCCGCTGCGGACATCCCACTGCGTGCCGGGAGCACGACCCCCCAGCCGATGCGGGCGTCGCGCCAGTCGGCGGGATCCGGCTCCGCGGGCGGACGCAGGAAGCTGGGCCCCTGTCGAGCAGCGGTGCGGCTCCAGTTGCTTCGGTCTGCGCCCAGCCGCCCATGCACGGGCGGCTGCCCCTCCATGCCGGTCCACGCGTTGGTGCGGACGCGGTCATCGCTCATGCACCGAGGACCTGGTGGAGCAGTGCCCACGCGGTGTGTGGGGTCGTGACGTCGCCGTGCCCGTCGATCAGCGCATCACCTTGCAATCCCACGATCTCGGTACCCGCGTCCAAAGAGGGATACGCAGTGCCGGCGGCCGGCATCGAAATCTCGACGCCCTCCGGCGGCGGCGTGCCGCGCGGGCCAAAGCCGCCGAGTGCTGCGTAGCGGCTGGGCGCACCCGCCGCGACGCGCACCTCCCCGAGATCGCCCCGGCGGCGTACCGCGAGGTGGAACAACTTGGTCAATGGAGCATCGTGCTTGCTGAACGTGCTCAGGATCGGTTGCTGGACGATGGACAGCACGCGTCGGTATCCGCCCGGGAACCCCTCGTTCGCTACGTTGGCGGCGAACGCGAAACCGTTGATCGCGGGTTGGAGAAGAAGGGCCGAGGTTACGGTGGAGCCGTCCGGCAACGTGTTCGCGGCAGACAAGACGACCTTCGCGCCGTACGAGTGGCCGATGAGATGACACTTGGCAGCGGGCGCGGCCGCCAGGAGATCCGCCAGCAGCGGACCGACTCCACGCGACCCCACAACGCCCGCGCGGTCCTTCATCTTCCACACAGTGAACGAGCGAAGTGCCGGGCGCGGGTCCAGGAAGCTGAAGAATCCCGCCGCTTCCGGCCCGCCGGCATCCCCCGCCCCGTCCAACGCTCCGCCGCCGAAGGCTTCTTCGTCTTCGTCGTCGGCGGCCGGCCGCGTCGGCGACGTGGTCTGCGCGACGACCTGCCAGGTGGCAAGGATCTCCTCCGCACTCGGTGCGCCCTCGGCCGCGGCCCCCGGATCGTCCGGCGCTGCATAGAGCGGTTGAAGCAGCGTGGCCAACTCCGTCGCCGCTGCCTCGTCAAGCGGCTCGGAGGATGTGGCAAGCTCGAAGAAGCGCGCTACGGATTCGGCCGGGAGGCTGTCGGCGACGTCGTCGAGCTCCTCGAGGTAGGCGTCCGCTTCCTGCGCCCGATCGAGGGCGGCATCGGGGCCCGGCGCGCCGGCCATCTTGGGCGGGCGCTCCCACGGCAGCACGAGCGCCGTGCTAGGCCAGATGACGCCGACCAGCAATGGGCGGTAGTCCGCCGGCCCGCTGTGTTGCTCGCGCACGCCCTTGAACTCCGAGAAGAACCGCCGGTAGCGGCCGAGGGCTGTCTCGAAGTCGTTGTTCCATCCGTGCGAGAAGAGGAACAGGTGCGTGAACCCGCCTTGTGTGGCTGCGTCGATCAGGTGCGCACGCGTCTGCGGCGCCTTGACTCGACCGCGTTTGTCGAAGGGGATCAGATAGACCGGAGCCGTGACGCCTCCGCCCACATCAAGAGTCTCGAACGGTCCAGGAGGCAATGTCGCCATGAGTTTTCCTTTCTCTCGCGTCGTGCGGGCGCCGGTTAGCTGAGCGGCCCCGGGATGTCGACCTCGGTCTTCTCCTTGATCCAATCGAGCAGCAGGTCCACGCGTACGTAGACGCCGCCGTCGCCACACATGTGGGCGCTGTCGGCCGAGCCTCGCGACGTCGCGGCCAGGAGGTGGAAGTTCCCCTGATCGTCCTGGATGTAGAGCGGTCCGCCGCTGTCGCCCTTGCAGCTGTCGCGCAGCAGGCCACGGTGTCCCGCGACCACCTCCCCAGGCACACACCTGTGCTGCTGTTGGTCGTCGGCGCTGTCGCAGTTGAGGCTGATGATGGGAACCTCCACCATCCGCTTGAGGCCGTAGCCCTTGGTGCCATTGAGATCGATGGTTCCGAAGCCCACCAGGGTGCACGTAGTGCCTGCGACCTCGTGCTCTTGCGCAACGTGCCTCGGGGTCACCGTCGAGTCCTCCTCGAGTACGAGCACACGGAGATCCATCGTGTCGTGAACGAACTGCTTCTTGACCTCGATGGTCTCGCCCGTATCCGGCTGATCGATGTCGTGGCCCTTGAGAAACACGCGCGTGCATGTTCCGCAGTGCTCGGCCGAAACGACGAGGTTGGGCGCAATCAAGGTCCCCGTGCAGTAGTACTCGCTGTCGTCGCCGATGGCGCAGCAGTCTGGGAAGTCCATGGTCGGCAGTCCTCCCACGATGGAGTCCGGCGCCTCCGTGCGCGTCGGCGGGATCACCTTGGTCAGGTCGTAGCCGGTCGCATCCCGCACCGCGGCAGGTTGTGCAGCGCTTCGGGCCGCGCCGTCCTCTTCCTTTGCCATCTGAGCCACGACGAGTGCGAGCTCTTCGAAGTCACCGCGCATCTGATTGATGATCTCGAGCAGTCGATCGAACATGGGCATGGCATCTCCTTACGCCTCTTCCGAGAAATCCAGTGCGTCCACGAGGCCGCGGAGGAAGTCCGCGTTCTCGGGTGTCAGGTCGTCGTCGGCGTTCGCTAGGAACTGCGGGCCGGACTGCCGAATGTCCTTGGCGTAGGCCAGTGCCTTGTCCTGGATCGTTGCGAACTTGTCCTCTGCGTTCGGGTGCGCGCTCACGGCGTGCACCGCCCGTTCCGCTCCCACGGGCACCAGTCGCATCGCTGTTTGTGCAACTGGCGGCTTCGGGCCGACGTCCCGGAAGAAGAAGTCGAGCTTCTTCGCGACCGCGCTGTCGGCGTTCATCTCCGCGGTCGTCATGAAGTCATGCAGCTTGTGATCGGCCAGCGCGGGCAAAGGCGTATCGAGCAGCGCCGCAGCCACGGCCGGACACTCAGCCAGGAAGGGCGCCAGCTCGGGCTGCGGGTCGTAGCGTTGTTGCCACTCCTGTTCGAGCTCCGTCGCTGTGGGTTCTGCGTCCGCGACGCCGCTGGCACGCAACAGTGCGGCGATGATGAACATGCGCACGTAAGGCGCCGGATGGCGTGCGCCCGCCTCGAGGCGCGTTGCCGTGCTCTTGGGCTTGAGCACGACCTTCGTCATCGACCGCGCGAATCCGGTTCCGCCCAGCAGAATCCCGAACACGTCGCCGATCAGCTCGCCCAGCCACAGCCGCCAGATGCCCGCGTTGGCGCTGCCTCCGAGTGCGCCCTCGAGGGCCGGTCGGAGCGCGGCGCGAAGCCCTAGGTCCTGGTCGACGATGTGGCCGACCTCGTGGTGAACCGCGCAGAGCGCCCACAGAACGCGCGCGTGGTGGAACGGCAGGGAGATGATCGGAACCGGCAGCTTGAGCTCCTTGCTGCCCTGTAGCGGCAACCGGAGCGCGTTGAAGCTGTGTCCGCGCGTGTAGGCCTGGGCCGACGTTGTTGCGTTCAGGTAGGAGAGCGGAGGCGCCCGGAAGGCCTTCGGCTCGATCACCCCCCAGCCGCCCGCGCGCTCGAGCACCTTGCGATAGGCGTTGGCGGCCACGAGGTCCGCCGTGTCGAGCACCTGGCGATAGAAGGTCGTCTCTTCCCGCTGCAGCAGCATCATCCGGAAGACGGAGAGGATCCCGTGCGTCGCGGCGATCTCCATGTCCAGTTGAACGCGCCGTTTCGCGAACGCTTCGGGATCCAGGGCGGGTGTCAGGGCGCCCAGGGTGGCGTTCTGCTTCTTCTGCATCTCCTCGAGCATGAGCTTCACAGCCTTTACCTGGCTTTGATGAAGACCCATCCCGAGGACGTTGTTGTCGACCTCGAGCTCCCACTTGTCGACCTCTTGCGTAAGGAGGGACGCACGTCGCTTGAACTCCCCCAAGAGCTGCACGTGCAGATGCATGAATCGACAGTCCCCGCCGAGCCCCACACCGGGCCGACTCTCCACAACGAATGTGTTAGGCTACCGGAACTGCGTTGGCGTGTGCAAGGGGACGGGGAACTTTGGGACGCAACTACCAGGCTCATCCGTACGAGGTCGTCGTTCGGATCGAACGCGTATGGGATCGTGAGCGAACGCGTTCGAGCAAGGGCGATCCGCTGCGCGACTACAGGGCGTACATCTACGGCACGTTGCCGGAGCTGCAGTTCCCCAGCGTCTCCACCGGAGACGGAAGCCAGGTGGCCGGCTTGCCGCTGACGGCTGTCGAGTCGATGAGCATCGACTGGGGGCAGTACGAGTCGTATGCCGCGAGTTTCGCCGTAGGCCGCAAGCTCGCGGAGCACATGCGCACGCAACTGTTTCAGGCGCTCTCCTCCGGTTTGGAAGGACTGCTCGACGGACACATCCAGGCGCAGGATCCGTTGCGGATCTGGTGGGACTGTCGCGCGCCGGAGCTGGATCAACTTCCGTGGGAACTGGTTGCGTACCGCACCGGCAGCCGCGCGGGCCGCGACGTCTTCGTGCGCGGACGGCCGCCGGCAACGCCGCCTCCCGTGTTGCCGGTGGGGGACACGCTTCGCCTTGCCGTCATCCAGGACGCGGCGGCCCCGGACGATGTGATCACTCGGGTGCTCGACGGTGTGCCCGGTCTCGAGGTGATGGTGATTCACGGTGAGGTCCGGGACGCGATCCGCGAAGCCGCCGACATGCAGGTGGAGCTGCTCCACTTCGTCTGCGACGCCTACCAGACGCGTTCGCAGGAAGGCGTGCTGTACTTCCCGCACGCAGAAGAAAGGCACCTGCCCGTCAGCGAGCTCTCGCGCCTTCTGTACGGCTCGCGCGTCACCGCGATCGGACTGACGTCGTACCGGAGCACCGATGTCGAGCAGGTCCACTTCGGGGGAAAGACGATCCCGGCCGTCTATCACGGCTTCGCCTCGCTCGCGGCCTCGAACCTCGGTCTACCCTCGGTCATTGCGCCATTGGGGCCGGTCGAGGGGGGCTACTACGACCAGGTCTCCCCCTTCTGGCGGCGGTTCTACGAAACGCTGGCGCAGGAACTCTCCCTCGAACGGGCCATGACGCGCGGGTACGAAGGGTCCGAGCCGCTCCCCATCGCAATGTGGCTGCGCCATCCATTCCGTCGCTGCTTCCGCCGAGACGCGCTCGCCGATGTCTATCAGGTGCGCAAGTCCGAGCGCCGCGGTTCCCGCTCGGACTCCACGGAGATCGAGCCGAGCGAGGCGGAGGTGGCATTCGAGGTGTCCCAGGACCTGGTGAAGAAGCTGAAGGGCTTGAAAGGCATCGGGGAGCTTCCGGAGTCGGTGAAGAAGTTCTTGACCGAAGAGACAGAGCGCCAGACGCGGCTGGATGAGGTACTCAAGCCCTGGCTCACGGAGGAAGAACCGTGAGCCACGAGTGCTTCATCGAGTTCACTGAGGGCGGCGGCGACAACATTCGCGTACGCGTTCGGGCTGCGCCTACGAACTCCGACGAGCGCGTGAATCGCGGGCCGCCTCCCTTGGCGCAGGCAGACTTCGACATGCTTCGTCGCGGCAACCCAGCGCCGAGTGAGCTCAACCGGGTGACGGCGGACTTGAGTCAGTGGTTCTTCGGGAACGACCTTCCTTTCAAGTTCATCCTCGGCCTCAACGACCCGGAGGATCGGGCATGGCGCCTGGTCTTCGAGGTGGATCAACAGATGGATCCGAACCTCAAGGGAACCTTGGATGAGCTTCCGCTGGAGCTGTTGACGCTCCAGAACGTCAACGAAGCCTTGCTCTTCAACAACCGGGTCCGTTCCGTCGTGCACAAGCTCGCAAAGCAGGGACACCCCCCCAACGAGGCGGCGAACACTTGGCCGATGCGGGTGTTGATCGTGCGCTCGAGTCCTCACGGCATGGGGCCCGTGCCGCCTGCCATTCCCATACGGGATGCGATTCTCGCGGCGCGCCCCGATCTGCGTGATCGCGGGCTGCTCCACTTCGACGTCTTGTCCCATGAACCGAACGCCGATGGGCCCCCGTCCAAGGCGCAGCTCCAAAGACACCTCGAGATGAGGCCGGACGTCATGGTGTTCCTCGGGCACGGCAACCTGGACGCCGTCGACCCTACGCGACCGCAACATCAGCTCGTGCTCGAGAAGGGCCCGGGCGAGCCGGATGCTCGCCAGGCAGATTTCCTCGAGTCGCGAGACCTCTCGATCTGGCTCCACAACGACCCGGTTCGCGCGGTGCTCCTCGTGGGCTGCATGACGTCGGCCAACCTCCCGCAAGATCAGCAAGACGCATGGGCGGAGCAGATGCCCGAGTGGTTGCGCGGAAGTCAGGGCGTCGCGCAAGCCCTGATCAACGGCTTCTCGGCCGTGGAGTTCGCTCTGGGCATGCGGTTCCAGATCGACGGCGGTGACGGCGTCAACTTCATCAAGCACTTCTTCGGCGCGCTCCTGGGGCCTCCGCCCGGCGGCAATGGCAATGGGTCCGAGACCGTGGGTGACCTCGAGGCCGCGGTTCGCAAGGCGCGCGTGTTGATGAAGACGGTTGGGTCGACCACGGAAGCAGCGTGGGCCGCGCCGATGGTCTTTCGAGCCCCGGGTAACGACGTCGTCTTTCCACACCTGGCGACGCTACCGTCGCGAGTGATCAAAGAGATCTTCCAGAAGTCGCGTGAATCCTTCTGGCCGATCATGGCACTGAGCAGCCCCGACGCCCGCGACCCCATGCGCGATGCGTTGAAGGGGCTCGAAGACGAGATCATGGCCGACCTCGGACCCGCGACGGGCCTGATCTTGCCCGACCTGCACGAGGTCGGCACCGTGGGCCCGCAGGACGTGGAAGTAGCCGTTCGGCTACGCGGTCCACTGAGCGTGGAGGAACTCGAGGGCAAGCTCACGACCCAGTCCGGCGCCGTGCAGCTCACTGGGGGGAGTCCCGCCCCGGAGGTGGAGGCTGCGGGATTCCAAGTCCTGTTCACCGCTCCGAGTGCGAACGAGATCGACTTCATGATCCGACATCCAGGCGGACCAACTGCTCTTCCAGAGGGAGCGCTCTTCAAGGTCCAGATGCAGGTGCATGCCGAACCAAAGCAGTTCTACGCGCTCGGTGTGACGAGCGTGAAGACGGATCCCGTCTCTTCGTTCTGCCCCGGCGACAACGCCATAATCGGGCCGGAGGCGTAGCTAGCGAAGATCGGGTTTCGTATCATCCCGACTCGAACCAGGGGAAATTGTCATGGCTACATTGGATGAGTTGCGCTCGGAGTCCGTCGATCTGTTCACCAACATGCTGCGGTCACCGATCGCACCGACTCCAGGCGGCGTACGCGCACTCGATCGCAGCCGCCAGCGTGGAGCGCGGCCGGGTGATGATGCGCCGCCGGCCTTCTCCCCCTTCGACGCCGAAGATGCGGAGGAGGCATCCATCTTCGCCATGCGGCTCGGTGCGATTGCCCGCGACGCCGATAGTGAGGAGGACGGGCTCGAGGCCGTCCTCACTGAGGTGCGGCGTCAAGGCGAACATGGCGATCTCGACTTCCTTCATCACGCGCTATCGCTCTTCGTGACGCACGATGAGATCGGTCGCAGGCTGCGCCGTCCACGAACCCTGCTTGCCAATCCGCAACTGTTCGCACGCAGCACCCGCAGCGGGCCCGGAGCCCCGCGGGCCGCGGGCGGCGGGTCTACTGGAGCCGAGGCCGCCATGGACTATTGGCGAGAGGATGTGCTGGCGAACGAACACCACGAACACTGGCACGTGGTCTACCCGTGGTCGGGGCTCTGGCCGCGTAGCACGGCGCACTGGGTCGCGATCTGCACGAGTATCAAGACGACCGCGCGGCCCGGAGGCTTGGCTCTCTTCTCTGCATTCGATTCCGCCACAGACTGGAATGCGTTCTTTGACAGCAACACCGGCGTGCAGATCTGGGACGCGCTTCGTGGGCTCCTCATCGCTGCAGGAGACGGACTCGGCGCCATCATCCGCGACCTTCCCGCGGAGGCGTACACACTCTTCCGCGACCTGAACGACCGACAAGGCGAGATGTTCCTGTACATGCATCAACAGATGCTCGCTCGCTACGACGCCGAGCGACTGTCCCTCGGCATGCCAAGCCCCGTGCTGCTTCACCCCTTCGACGCGAACATTCCCGAGGGCTATGATCCCGGCAACGTCCTAGAGGCCTTCGGGTTCCGAAAGCGCGACGCCGACATGACCATGCTGGCCGGTGCAGTCGCCGATCTGACTCCCTGGCACGCGGCGGTGGAGAAGGTCATCGAGGATGGCGCCTTCCCCGGCACCAACGGCGGGGGTAGCGTTGTCGCCGACGTGGAGTCCCTGGGGCAAGGCGTCGAAGCCGTGGACGCACGCTTCCGTACGGGTATCGACAACACGGACTTCCCGGGGATCCACAACGACGGGCACATGCGCCTTTGCAGGCTCTCGGACAACGCTCCGCCCACGCCGATGGGGGACTTCGCCGGCGTCATGCGTAGCCCGCGAGTCGCGATCCGCGATCCCGTCTTCTGGCGCTGGCACGGGGTGATCGACAAGTACTACTTCGACTGGCAAGAGAGGCTGACGCCGCATGACTTCGCGGACGCTCCCTCGGTCGTCGTCCGGCCTGGAGCCGACGCGTGGACGAGCGGCGACGTGATCCTGTGTCGCACGACCGATCTTCCGGGCCACGACGCGCCCGACTTCCTCACTACCGGGGCTCCGGCACTTGGTGAGGCCGCGTTCGGCGGCGCCAACTGGGACACGGACTTCACCAGTGCCACGGTGACGCTCCCGGACGGGACTACCTTCGACACGGTCTCAGAGCTGCGTACATGGATGGACACGCGCGACATCAAGATGGGGCTCCCCGGCGGCGCGGAGACCACCGAGAGTGTGCCGTTCCTCAACCACGAGCCCTTCTGCCTCTTCGTGCGGATCGAAAACCCGACTAACGAAGATCGCGAGGTCACGATCCGCATGTTCCTGGCTCCTGCGGATCGCTCCGAGAACCGTCGCGCATGGATCGAGGTGGAGAAGCTGGCTCAGTTGATCCCCGCGAACTCGAAGAGGGTCGTGTTCATCGCGGACGAGACGACATCCGTCGTGAAGAAGCCGGCCGACAAGGGGCCGCCGGAGAGTTGGGCCTTCGACAGCGACGCAGGCGCGCTATGCGACTGCGGGTGGCCCTATCCGCTTCTCCTGCCGCGCGGCACGGAGGCGGGCATGGCATGCCACATGGCCGTGATCTGCACCGACGCAACCCTGGACCGCGTCCAGGCACCCGGCACGTGTGGATCGATGAGCTACTGCGGCGCCACAGATCGCTATCCCGACACGCGTGAGATGGGCTACCCGTTCGCACGCCCCTTCGCCGACACGATCGCGAATACGTTCCAGGGCATGGACGCCGGGACGGGACGGTCGTTCTCGATCCGTCACGTCGACCCACCCGTCGTCTAGCGCTCGACCGCTTCCTCTTCGCGTACCGCCAGAAACTCGTACACGCGCGTTGCCGTCTTGGCGGCCCGCTCGCGCTCGTTCTCCGCGTGCGCAGCGGGGTCTTGCCCGGCGGCGTGTTCCTCGTCCCCCGCGGATCGCGGCCCGTCCTTTCGGACGGACGCCAGTCGACTTGTGATCTTGTCCTGGATGCCCTTCTCGCGCCAAGCTGCCGGATTCTTCTCGAACGTCAGCCGCGCGAGCGCGAAGAGCTCGCGCACGTCCTTCGTTTGCAGCGACAGCCCGAGAGCAACGTCCCTGGCATGCGTCTCAAGCGCCGCCTGACGCGACGCCGGCCACGGCGGAAGCACCGCCTTGATGCTCTTCTCGTTCAGCCCGGCGAGCTGGCCATCGAGCAGTGCACGCGCCACGGCGGGTGCGTCCGCTTCGTAGTGGGTCAGCGTGTGCTCGGGGTAGGCCGCCGTCCACGCCGCGCGAAGCTCCGCCACGGCCGTGGGAAAGCCCGTGTTCTCCAGCATCGCGAGGTTGGTCAGGACGCGCAGCGCGTCCGTCGGGTAGTCCTCCCACTTGCCCCAACGCGGACGCTTCTCCGATGCGATCCTCTCCGGATCGCGTGACAGGAAGTCGATCAGGGATCCTACGAACGCGGGGCCGGCCGCGACGACGCCGTAGGCGTCCGCAAAGAGCTCGCCCATCCAGGCCTGCCAGGCGGGGCGGCGCGCGGTGAACGCTGCGATGGCCTCGTCGTCGGCCCCCGCGTCTCTCAGGCGTGCCTCGTCGTCATCGAGCTCCCTATCGAGGTTCGCCTTCAAGTCTCCTGTGAGTCCAAAGTCGTCCTCGACGACGTGCCCGACCTCGTGAGTGAGGATGAGCGCGTCAGGCAGGTGCTCGAGGTGAAACCACGGCGCGCCGACCACGGGAATGGGCAGCTCGCGCACGATCTTCCGGAACGACTCTCTCCGCAGCTTGCGAAACCCCTGGCCGCTATAGGGCGCGTCGCGCGGCAGCATGTACGGACTGCCGTCCGAGTCGAGGTACACCAGCGGAGGCTGGCGCTTCTCCTCCCATTGGGCGTTCACCTTCTTGTGGGCTTCGAGGGCCGGCTCGTAGCACGCCCACACCAGATCGTCGTAGGCCGCCAGCGTCGCGGCGAACTGATCGAAGCCCCGCTGGAGCAGCTTCTGCCGGAAGAAGTCCCAGATCCGATGGAGATCCAGGACCACCTCTTCCAGTTCGCGGACCTTCTTCAATGCGGCCGCGTCCTCGCTCAGGGCAGTCAGCTCCTTGCGCACGGACTCGACGAGCTCCTGCAGTACCGAGGTCAGCTTGCGAATCTGCGTGTTGTGCTTCTCGAGCGGCTGCCCCTCCTTGCTCTGCGCCAGCCAGTACTCGAACTCCTCCGGCACACTTCGGAGCTTGTTGAGCAACTCCTGCTTCCTGCGCTTCGCGAGCTTGCTCACCAGGCCATCCTCTCGGAGGCTGCATAGAGCACGCTCAATAGGCCCGTTAGGCGCTCCTCGTCCACGCTGCCCTCCACGTTGTATTGCTGGAGCATGGTCCAGAGGTCGCGTGTCATGGCCCCGGCGCCGACCTTGGCCCCGTGCGCGACGCACTGGTAGTAGTCCTTCAACAGCGAGTCAGGCATCAGTCCGGTCGCGAGAATTGCCCCCGCCGATCCGAGACCAAAGAGGTCTCCTGCGAAGTAGTTCCGCAGGCACATCTGGCGCGCCAGCTCGAACCCGCCGGGCGGCCGCAGGGCATCGAGCACGATCAGAGGCGGGCCATTGCTGTGCGGGGCGCCCTGGAGCACGTGATGGAGCGCGGTCACGCTGATGGGGCGGCGATCCTCGGAGTCCCGACCGAAGTCCAGCGTCACGTGCCCGCGGCGGTCCGAGAACGCACACTCGATGTGGACGATCGCCGGATCGATGTGCTCGAGCACATCCGCCAGATCGCGTAGATCGGGGTCGGCATGCCGCGTGACGCGGTATCCGTTGTTCTCGTACGCGGCGTCGAACTCCGAACCGGGCGGGCGCGCGCTGTAGAGCGATCTCGTCACGTACTGCGCGCACGTCACCGCCAGCACCCTGCGCGGCTCACCCTGGTCGCGCCAGGCGCGCCAACGTCGGTGTATCTCGCGCCACGCGGGCTCGAGCGTGTCGGTCTCCACCAGGTCTTCCTGACGCTGCCACTCCTTCAGTCTCGACTTGCTGATCGGGCCGAAGATCCCGTCGACCGCGAGAGGCTCGTGCTCCGGATGGAGGCATACGTCGTTGAGCATTCGCTGCGCGCGTGCCGCATTCTCGAACTCCATGCGCTCCTCGGATTCCCAGCGGTAGATGAGGCGCGTGTCGTTTTGCAGCAGGCGGCCGGCTTCGAGGGCCAGCAGGTGCAGGCGGTCGTGTGTGATCCGCAGTCGCCAGACCTGATCGTCCTTCGGAGGCGACGGTTCGAACACCGCATCGGCCAGTCCCATGGCTGTGTTGCGCCACTCGGGTATAAGATCGCGCAAACGCTCGGCGGAGAACAGCTCCCGGCTCTGAGCCGACTCGCGGCGCACCAGGTCTTCGAGCCAGGCAGGCGTGACAACATCGGACCCGTCGCTCCGTCCGTACGTCGAGCGCAGTCCGTCGTTGTCCAGGGAAAGGACCACCTCGCGCGGCGCGGCCGCATCGTCGGCATGCGCGGAAGCGGCCTTGCCTTCTCCGTCTGCAGGCCGACCCAGCTTGCGTCGCGTCGCCTCCGCGCGGAGGTCCCATCCGCTCTCGTATACCTGCCGATCGGATCGGCCCATCGTGTCCGACATCAGTGCTTCGACCCGGCTGCGCATCAACGTCGCGAAGCCCGCGCTACGCAACCGCTTCCACAGCGAGTGAAGATCACTCTCGGAGGGCAACTGACCCGCTCGAATTCCACGCTCGATGCCCTTGAGTTCGGCCTGCACGACGACAAGCCCGCGGTCTTCGAACTCTCTGCGGAAGCGCCCGAACGTCTCCTCGGGGATCACGTCGTCGAAGTCGAGGCGTTGTGCCATCACGTAGACCTGCCGATACAGCTCGTCTTCGGGTCCTTCGCACCGTCCCCAGGCCTCCTCGATGGCTGCGCGAGCGTTCTGCACATCCCCGGTTGCGCGCCACCAGCACGCGAGGAGGAGAAAGGCGCGCAACTTGTCGCGATCGTCGGCGCTCTCGGCTGCGTGAATCGCGGCTTGTGTCTTGCTGACGATCTCCACCAGGTTCCGCGGTGCGTCCGTGATGGTCGGTTGCGGACCGTTCGGAGCGCTGGCCAGCCGCTGCAGCGGCCGGAGTCGTGCGAACGGATCGTCGATGGCCGACAACGCCTCGTACAGCGTGTCTGCGTAGCGTCTCATGTCACCCGTCGCACGAAGCTTGAGGGCGGCGCAGCAAAACACGGCCAACTCTTGCGGCCGATCCATACCCTGAAAGCTCTCTAGGACAGCGTCGAGCGTTCGGCGCGCAGCTGCGCCATCTCCCAGCGCATCGTGCAGCAGCGCCACGCGAAGGCGCGTCGCGAGATCGGCCTGCTGTGCGACCTCGGATCGTCTCGCTGCCATGTCCACGTGCCGGCGGACCGAGCGCAGATTCCCGGTCACATGGAAGTGGAGGTCCGCGGCGTGCAGGTGGGCGCGGACCATCGAGGCCATGTCGCCCAGGTCGTTCCAGGCTGCGACCGCCTCCTCGTACTTCGCCATGGCCTCAGACGCTTCGAACAGGCGCGCATGCGCATCGCCGGCGAGCTCCAGGATGAGCGGCTGCCGGAAGTGCGGCCTTCGACGCCTGCTCGACGACTCGCCGAGCACGGTCAGGCGCTCCAGGGCCTCACGCGCATTCCCGCTCAACGAGTAGGCGTTGATCAGCGTGGGACTCTGGGTCTTGTCCAGTCGCTCGATGCCGCGGGCCTCCGCCGGTCGACCGCAGGTCGCCAACGTCCCTGCCTGCGCGCTATCCAGCAGGAGCTTGAACCCCGGCGTCATCGAGATGGTCTTCCTGGCATCGACGATCCGCCTGTGAGCGGACTCGAAGCAGCCCAGGCGTGCATCCAGCCGTGACAACCGCCAGACGGCGGACACGTACAGCCGTGGGTGTTCCTTGGGGTCCACGTTCTCCATGGCCTTCTCGAGCGCGTCGCGAGCGGCCCGCGTTTGCTTCGTTGGCGCCAGCCAACGCAAGGCGCGTGCTTCCTTCTCGGCACGCGCGACGACGTCTTCTGCTTCCGCGGGATCGCCCGGCGTCTCGAGTACTCTCGCGCTCTCCTCGCGTCCCTGGAGCGACAGAGCACGTGACTGCAGCCGGCGGGCCTCCTTGTGCAGGTTCTCGGGGGCTTCCATGTGAAGCACTTCGTCGAGTTCGCTCTCCGCTCTCTCCGCAAGCCGCACGCGCTGACGACCCAGGCCCCGTCCGCCCACAACCAGCGCTTCCGCGGTGCGCAGCCGTGCCTGTGCACTCTCGAAGAGCGCCTCGACTTTCAGGTCAGCGGCGAAATCCGCGTACTCCGGCCCGAGGATCTCGCGCGCGAGTTCGACCGCTTCGCGACCTGTCTTGGCACCGCGTACCAGATCGCGCCACGAAGATGCCGCGTCCGCACCTCGTGCCTGGAAGCGGTGGAAGATCACCTCTCGAAGGTGCTCGATGCGACGCGACGCCGCTTCCGGGGCCGTGCCGGGCTCCTCGTCTGCCAATGCCTGGAAGTACTCCGCCGCCCTCTTGTGCAGGCGCTGCGCTGTCTCGTCGCTCGCGAGGCGCTTTCGCAGCGGCCCAAGCAGGTCGGGCCGGACTGTCACTCGCTGCGGCGGGCCGGCGGCGTATCGCAGAAGACCGCCGGACGCGAATGCACAGAGCTCCTTCCAGACCGCGGGGGCGTCCTCCCCGGGTTGTGCGGACGGCCTCTCTTGCCACATGACCCTGCGAAAGACGTCCGCGGTCAGACGTCGCGCCACGGCGGCGTAGGAGACGGTCCACTTGAGCGACGCGGGCACTTGGTCGAGGACACGCTCCAGCAGTAAGCCCTGTGCAGCGTCGGGTCGATAGTCTTGCGCGGGTTCGAAGCCCTCTGCGCTCTTCCGCTGTGCGGCGACGGCATCCGCCGCCTGGGAGAGCCGCTCCGGAAGGATGTGTCCGCCCTCGGTGCAGTACTCGATCAGGGCATCACGCACGGCCTCGTCTTCGATGCCGCGCTCGACCCGTAGGTATCGGTCTGCGTCGGGCCTGCTGAATCCCTCCATGAAGAGCTTGGCGGTGAGGCGGCCGAACTGTTGGAACGCGTCTTGGTTGAGGACGTTTCGAATGTCCTCGCGCCCGGCGACCACGATCCGGACGGAATCGGTTGCTTCGAGCATCCGCAGCAGCTCGTCGGTGAAGCCTTCGACCTCCTCCGCTCGGCGCCGCGTGATCTGCTCGAACGTGTCCAGGAAGATGCAGATCGGCCGGTTGACGATGCGGAGGGCCTCCGCGAACCGCGCTACCGCGTCCCGGTGCATGTGGTCACGCTCTTCGCCTTCGGGCATGGCCGTCCCGCGTTCCTCCCCGCGCAGGACTCCAACCAGCGGCCCGTAGTCCCGCAGCATGGAATGGAACTGCCCGTCGACCTGCTCCTCGAGCTGGCGCGAGACGTCCAGGATCACGAGCCACGGATCCTCGCAAGCGCGGTCCGCGCGCACGCGCTGGAAGTCCACGAGTGCACACGGATACCCGTCAGGGACACACTCGTGCGCAATCAGCCACCGGAGCTGGGTGCTCTTGCCGACTCCGGCTGGTCCCGTGATCTGCAGGAGCCGGGGCCCGCGGGGTTTCATGAGCTCTCGGAATGCCGCGGTGACGTGCGGGAACTCGACGAATCGAGCAGACTCACGCTGGCTCCGGGACCAGTACGTTCGAGCCCGCAGGCGGCGTCCGAACTCCGCTGCCAGCTCCTTGCCGCTCTGGCCTACGAACGGGACGCGCTCCTCGAGGATGTTGAGGAGCTCTCGGCAGAGCGCAATGTCGAAGTCACGGTCCGCTTCCTTGTACATGCGCTCGAAGCGGTCGAAGGCAAGCTCCTGGTCGACCACGAGCATGTGGTAGAGCCCTTCGAGTCGTGCCGATCTGCTGTGCTTTCTCCGCCCGAGCTTGTAGAAGTAGCGTGTCAGTGTGCGGCTGAGCTCGTCGAACCGAATGGCGGCCCGTTCCTCCTCCTTGTCCGGTCCGCTCAACGAGCGGAGCAAGACCGGGCGCAGCATGGATCGCACGCGGTACGTGCCCTCGCTGTCCGGCACAGGTTCGACGAAGAAGTTGTCGCGGACCTCATCGAAGGTCGCTGCCTCGACGTCGCGTGTGAGGAGCGTGTACAGCTCTTCATCGAACCACCGCACGAGGGACAGCCGCTGCAACGTCTTGTACGCCGGAAGCTCGCGGATCGTCTTGAAGAGGCCACTGATCAGGCTCATGGCCGACCTCCCGCGCTCATGTAGTACATCGGCAGCCACGCGGGGCTCCACGTGTCCAACTCGGCAGCGATCTTCTTCAGCTTGGCGACGACCTTCGGCGGGGCGCTCTGAACGATGCAGAACTCCTCGAGGACATGCCAGATGTCGTTGAGCCTGACGTCCGGCACCTCGATTGGCGTGATGTCCTTCAGGCGACCGGCCATGTCGTCGGGCCAATAGCGATCGCTCCATCGCTTGCGGAGCACGACGAGGAGCCTGATGCCTTCGTAGCTCCCATCTTCGTCCTCGTCGATCGCCCTGACGAGGCCGCCGAAGAGGACGTCGCGGTACTCCGGCTCCGTCAGCGCATGCACGTTGTCGAAGACCAGGAGCCGTCGCCCCGTTGCCATCACGCCGGCCAGGAAAGCGTCGGTGCAGGCCTTGATCTCATCTGGTGTCAAGATGTCTCCCGCCTGCTGAACGCGTTCGCGGAACTCCTCGAAGTGCTCGAGGGAAAGGTCTGCGTGATGCCGGTCTGTGTCGGCGATGGCCTTTGCAAGGAACTCGAAGACCTTCTGTTGCTCCTCTTGCCCCTTGTGCCAGGCGAAGTAGCTGAATGGGATTCCCTCCCAGGTACACCACCGCAGCAGCCAGCGGACGAGCCAGGACTTGCCCATGTCCTTGTTGCCGCGAAGGAAGTGGATGCGCTTGCGGCCTAGTGCGCGCGGCGGCCTTCGGTCGCTGAGAACGAGACTCTGGCGCTCCTTGGTTCGGGCGACGAATGTCGTGAGCTCATTCAGGTAGTCGACCTCTGCCACCTTGTCGTGGCAGTCCCCGAACCAGTTGGCCGTCATCGGCAGCACGCGGGTTGGATCGCACCTCGTGACCAGCCGCGGCAGCGCCCAGTCACGCTGGTTCGGGTCGCCCACCTCGTAGGCGGCTCTCCGGCCTGCGGCCATCGCGCTGTCGACCGACGCACGCTCACCGAGCGCCTCGTAGAACCCGCGCGCGAACGCCTCCGCTGCCGATCCGAGGATGTCCGCTTGCGTGCTGATCGACGCCAGGGTCCCTCGCTTGAAGAAGGTGTCTTCTAGGTCGGGGAGCGTGCCGTCCTGCAAGGGGTCATCGGGACCGGTCGAGCAAGCGTTGAGAATCACGAGCCGCGGGGCCGCTTTGAGATCATCGTTGTTTTCTAGGAGATCGGCATTGAGGCTCCATCCGTCCGCGTCATTGCTGACCAGGAGCGAGGTGCCGTCTCCGTCGTCGATAGCGTGGCCTGAGAAGTGCAGTACGTGGGGTCGGAGCTTCTTGCAGAGCGGCACGAAGCCTTCCGTGCCGTCCCGCGGAGGGCGGTCGAGGAGCTCGAGATGGACGCCGCCCTTGAAGGCCGCTTGCACTCGCAAGAGCGCTTCCCGCTCGCTGGCAACCCCGGTTGTGCCATTCGGCTTGTCTCCCAGCAGGGCGAGGACGCGCACCGGCCAGTCCCTCAGCTCGTCCTTCTTCTCCAGGCGCTCCAAGGGACCGTAGGCCAGGAACCAGGAGTGTTTCGGTTGGGCGAAGAGCCGCCTACGACCCTCACGCAAGAACTCCCATGGCGCGAATCGGAGGTTCCGCGGATCGATGCGGAGGCACGTCCGGGTGGTGTCCGCGTTCTCTACCTCCTGCGTCCATCGCGTACCGATGTCGCCGTCCAGGAGTAGGGCGTGAAGATAACGGCCGATGTGCGCGAACTCGGGCGACTCGGGGTTGTCGCGCACGAACTGGGACAGGCCCTCGAAGGGGACCTGCTCCCCGGCCTGGGTCTCGAACGGATCGATCTCGACCGGAATGGTGCCCTGGACGGGATCACCGCCGTCAACGAGGAGCTCCAGTGGGTACACACCCCCGGCCTCCGCCTGGACGTGGAGCACCAGCTTGGTCAGCGGTCGTCCCCCTACTTCAACCTCGATATCAGGTCACAGAGCTTCGCGCGACGGGCGTTTGCAGTCAATGCACTAGTACCCAAGTCGCCGCGCCTCAAGCTGATCGGCTATCCACGAGCGTGGACCCGGCGTAGGTCCCCGCAACCATGCCGACGGCCATCGCGAGATGTCCGGCCGCCGCGGCCTCGCCTACGACGACCCGCAAGGGCGCCGCGAGCCAATACGTGAAGCCGAGCATGCAGACAAGCATGCACGTGAGACATGCCAATCCACACGCGACGGAGCGCGTACGGGAACCGTGCTCGACGGGCGGGCACAGGAGCCGATGCCCGACCGCGCAGCCGAGGATCATGAAGACTGTACTGAAGCTCAGCAGCGATCCCAGGTCGGCGTAGGCGCACGCGCGTGCGTCGCTTGCGTCGACCTCGGCGCCGATCAGCATCCCGGCCCCGCCCAGGGACAGCGAAGCAAGGCACGCACTCGCGTGCGGCCAGGTGGCCCGGTGCTGCCACAGGAGCGCACCGGCGGCGGCAAGCGTCGCGATGGCGGCCATGACGCCCTTCCCGGCGCCCGGTTGTGCACCGACCGAAGCCAGCCAGAGCATCTGCACAAGCAGCCCTACGAGAGTTGCGCCAAGGGCCGCGCGGCGGAGCCAATTGGACGAACGCGTCGCACACGCCTGGCCGGCGGGAAGACTGTCAACGTCTCCGATGCCCACCTCTCCTCCTCACCACACACCGCCTTGTATCCGGATTCACATGTCGGCGTCAATGCGGAGCGCGTGCTGCTCGGCGGCATCTCGGATTCGCGTTTCCGACGTTGATTGGGGAACGCGAGGTTCCTAGCCTAGCCTCTCATGGGGAAGCAGAACGAGACGGCAGCGTCGGAGGTTGAGCGCCGCTCTCGCGGTCTGCGCGCAGCGCTCTTCGTGATTGCCGGCCTCTGTCTGGTGGGGGGCGTGTGGCGGGCCGTGGCCATCGACGGGCCGCCCGACAAGGACGTGCTCTTCTTCTTTCTTTCTGCCGTCGCTGCGCTCCTCGCAGAGTCCATCACGAAGTTCAAGTTTGCCGGCCTTGAGTTCGAGCGCGAGGTCAAGGACCTGACAGAACGCGTCGAGGAGATCGCTGACGTGACGCTTGCGCCTGCGGTCGGGGTTCGCGACACGACGCGGCCGAGTCCCGGGCGGGCCGAGAGGGCGATGACCGAGGGACGTGAGCCCGGGGCCGGAAGCACGCTCGAGGATCTCGTGGCGGCCCGAGTGCGCCTCGTCTACAAGGACGACCTTGCTTGGGAAGATGATCCCGTCGCCGAGGGGCAGGAACACGAGCCCAGCAAGGATGGCAACGAACTCAGTGCCGACATCGCGCCATCGCGCAACAGCCTCAAGGCAGTGCGCGTCGACTTGCACTGCCGGCTGAGCTCCGACCTTCGTAAGGCGGACGACACGCGCGTTGCGTTCTTCTTGCACCACACGTTTCCGAACTCCGTCCGGTATGTAGATGCCGAGTCTGGGCAGGCAAGCGTCAGCCTGCTCGCCTATGGCTCGTTCACGGCCGGTGCCCTCTTGTCGGACGGCACGTGGTTGACCTACGACCTCACGCGGGCGGACCTCGGTGCGCTCGACAAGCGGCGCCGGCACTACTTCATGACTCACTAGGGGCCCACGCTCAAGCGCACCTCTCCGACGACGGCGGCGAAGAGGGCGTCTCCCCGTCACGACTGCGTGCGTGCATGATGCGCGACCTTGGTTGGAGGGCCCCGCATGGCGTTCTCGCGCATGACTCTCGTTCTCGGTGGCTTGCTCGTCTGGACGACCATCGGCTGCGGCACGGGCGGTGGTGGTGACGGCGACACAGACGACGTCGAGAACACGATCGTGCGTGTTGTGTTTCCCGGTCCGACCGGCCTAACGGACCAGGCCATGATCCGCATCCGCGGCACGGCGCCCAACGCGTCGGAGGTCGAGGGCGTGCGCGTCGGCGGCGTCAACGCCACCTCAGGCGACGGGTTCGCCACCTGGCACGCAGACGTTCCTCTCGTCCCCGGCCTGAACGTCCTGGACGTAGACGTCTCCCAGCCAGGCGGTGTGGAGCTGCTCGCGCACATCGTCGTCCGGATCCTCAGCGTCGGGCAGTATCCGCTCTTCGTGCGCTCGCTCGCGCTCGACTCGATGAACGGACGTCTCTACTACATCGACGCACGACTCCAGACACTCGCCTTCATCGCTCTCGCAACCGGCCTGCGCACGCTCGTTTCCGGCGGCGGCGTGGGTGCGGGACCCGACTTCGTCGATCCCGAGGGATTCGTGCTGGACGTGCCCAACGGACGCGCGTTCGTCACGGAGGGCTCACCCGGCGCACGCCGCGTCATGAGCGTCGCGCTCGCGTCGGGTGATCGCACGATCGTCTCGGGCCTCGGCGCCGGCGTTGGAACCGGGCCGCCCAACTTCAACAACCCCGAAGGGATCACCTACGACCCGCAGACCGACACGGTCCTCGTCTGCGATGAAGGCCTCAACGGGTTCGTATCGTTCGATCCCGACAACGGCGATCGCACGGACGTCAGCAGCAACAGCGGCACCGGGGGGGGGGCGACAACTTCGTGATCGGGCCGTTCGACCTGGTCGCCGACTTCGCGGGCGACACGGCGTACACGAACGACCGGAGTGCCGTGCTCACGGTCACGCTCAGCACCGGCGTGCGCTCCATCCTGTCCAACAGCAACACCGGCATGGGGGATACGTTCCAGACGCTCACCGGCATCGTCATGGACGGCAGCCAGCTCGTCGTCGGCGATGAGGGGCGGCGGCGCATCTTCGGTGTGAACATGACCACAGGCGACCGCACGACGATCTCCGGCAACGGCGTGGGCAGCGGACCCGAGTTCGACCGCGTGATCGATATCGAGAACCACATGACCGCCGGCCGTGTCTATGCCTGCGACGAAGAACACACGGTCTTCGATGTGGTCCTGAGCTCCGGGAATCGTTCCCTTGTCTTCGACGATCGCATCGGCAGCGGCGTCGATCTCACGGATACCTTTCCGCGCGACGTGGCCTACGACTCGATGACAGGCGCACTGTTCATGACGATCCGCAACGCCACCAACGACGCGGAGGTCGTGCGCGTAAGTCCCGTCACGGGCGAGCGCAAACGCATCTCCGGGCCGGGTGTCGGAAGCGGCCCTCTGTTCGAAGCGAACGGTCCGATCGCGCTCGACGTCGCCGGGCGGATCCTCTACGTGTTCGACTGGGACACCGAGGCGCTGTACGCCGTCGACATCAACAGAGGCGACCGCACGCTGATCTCGCAGGAGGGCGTGCGGGGCGGAGGGCCCGCGATCCCCTCGGCCACGGACCTCCTCTTCGATCCCGTCAGCGGAACGGTCCTTCTCGTCAGCAGCAACCAGGATCAGCTCATCGAGATCGCCCCGGCCAGCGGGGAGCGCGTCACGCTGTCTGACAACAGCGGCGCGTTCGGTCCGAACTTCCTCGTGCCGGACGCGATGACGCTGGACCGTGCGAACAATCGGATCCTGGTGCTCGACAACTCGTTCCCGACGATCCTCTTTGCCGTGCACCGGACTACCGGCGTCCGCACGGTAGTCACGGACAGCAGCATGGCGACCGGAATCTTGCCGCGCGGCTCGTCGCTCCATCTCGACGCCGCAAACAACCGTGTGCTGCTCCTCCGCGATCAGGTCGCCAACGCGAGCTCGCCGACCACCAACGTCACGGTCACTGGCATCGATCTCGCGACCGGCAACCGCACGCCGCTTTCCGCCATCGACATGGGCGTCGGTCCGAACCCAATTCGTCCGAACGGAGGCGACTTCGATCCCGCGACCGGCCGTCTGTTCTGCTCGGACACCCGATTCGACGCGGTCTACGTGTACGACACCTCCAACCCCGCCATGTTCCACCGCGCGGTTCTCACCCGCTGAGTCGTCAATTGTCTGCGAGCGGGAACTCCGTGTAGCGCAGGCTGACGTTGTCGAAGTAGACCGTCGTCGCGTTGTCGCTGTCTTCGTCGACCCGCAGGATCACGAGGATGCTCTTGCCGGTGAAGCGCCCGAGATGGTCGAACGCGATCTCGCGGCGCCAGTAGTTGCTGAATGCGCTCCGACGCCCGGGCCTGGCCTTGTCCGTCCCCGAACCGATCCAGTAGGACTCGATCAGTTGCAGGGTCGACGCATTCCAGATCTCCAGCTTGATCTCATCGTCGTTGTCACCATCCCCCGGGAGCTGGGACTCGAGGCGCAGGCGGCAGCTGAACTCGAGGCTTCGAATCTGCGTCGGGATGCTCACGACCTGCCCCGCCCGCGCGACGCCGGTCACGCCCTGCCCGCCCATCTTCATTGCCCGATCGCCGTCGAAGGCGATCGACGAGTCGAGCGTGTTCGACGCCACGTCCACCCGTGGCGGCGGATCGGTGTGCGCGGGCGGCCAGAGGGCCGACTCGAATTGGCCGTTTGTGAGCAGTTCGTTGAACGGGTCGGCGCGCCACCAGTAGGCGAGGGTCTGCGCGAGCCGCTGGCCGTCATGGCCGAGGACGACGGCGCCGACCCAGTGGATGCCGGGTCCCAGGCGATCCAGGTGAATGCCCGCGAACCAGTCGTACTGTGCCTCGCGCGACACGACCGTCGGGACGCCGTCCACGTAGTAGACGACCTGGCCGATCTCCGCTGCGTTGATCCCCTGCACCGTCAGAAGCCGGAAGCCGACAGTGTTCTCCCAGGGCGCCAGATCGACGTCCGGCACATCCACGAAGACGTCCTCTTCGTACGTCATGACGACTTGGTCGACGCGGAACCGCCAGTTGTCCAGCGTGTTGTTCACGAACGCGACCCGGATCGTCTGTCCCGCGAAGTCGCTGAGGTCGTGCTCGTAGCGGATATAGCCCTTGTTGAGCCAGTTGCGCCCGTCGCGCGACGAACTCGCTGTGTGGTTCTCCAGCAGGCGAAGCAACGCGTTGCTCGTGCTCAAGATGCGCACGGTCATCGAGTCGCTCTGTCTTGTCGTGTCGCGCGTCAGCAAGCGGTAGACGAGGCAGACGTTCTGCGCGCTCGCGGGGATCGTCACCTCCTGGTAGACGGTGTCGCTGTCCGACATCTCGAGGAAGCCCGAGCCGATGAAACTGAGGCGTTCGTTGAACCGCGCGTGCCCGCCCTGCGTGCTGGACCAGTGCGTCATGCCGTTCTCGAAGTCGCCGTTTCGAATGAGGTTCCGGTTGCGGGCTTTCAGCAGCGTCCGTGTCGTTGTCGTCTGCTTGCCCGCGCTGTCTTCGATCTCGAACTCGAACTCAGTGGTGCCGATCGGCGCGCGTGCGATGTTGACGTAGCCGGCGAGGAAGTCCCCGTCGTAGTAGCCCTTGTTGTCGTGGCCCTTGATGCGCAGGGCGCGCCGCCCGGTGTCGTCGTGGATGAAGGCGAGCGCGAGCGCCGTCATGTCTTTCAGGTTCACGTCAAAGAGGTGGGCGTAGGTGAACTGCGGGTCCAGCTGGTCAGGTGCGCCTTCGCCTACGCGAATCGCGTGAAACGCACGCTTGACCGCGTTGCGCACCATGACGTTGCCCGGGTACAGCCACGCCGCGGCTTGAAGGAAGGCCAGGCGCATGCTCGCGTAGGACGGCGTTTCCCCGGTGTGGTACATCAGCGCCTGGTACCAGATGTTGGCTGCGTTCGTCACGCCGATGCCGCCGAGGCCGTCCGGGTATCGGAACGTCCAGAGCCCGTCGGCGCCATCGCTGGGTGCGCCCTCAGCGAGGTAGATGAACGCGCGGCCCATCGGTAAGCCGCCCACGTGCTCGGGGAAGTCCTCGATGTGCGGCGACCAGTACGGGAAGCCGATCACCTCCTCGCCCTCGTCGTTCTTCTGGCTGTAGAGCAGCGGATTCCGAAGTCGGTTCTTCCACGTCGCTAGCCCTCGCACGTGGCGCACGAGTGGCCCGCTTCCGTTGCCCGTCGATCGGTAGAGGTGGGCGAGCGAGCCTAGGATGTCGGCGTGGCCCTCGTTGAGCGCGCGCGCTTCGCCGCTGTCGGCACGGATTCCGAGCGCGCGCCAAAGCGCGTGGCCCAACTCGTGGCCGACCGTCGTGAGTGAGTAGTTCCCGGGGACGTCGTTCGTCTTCCCGTCACCGAAGACGATGAAGCCGCGATCGCCTGCATGGCGCGCGTCGGCGTACTTCTCGTCGAAGTGCACGGCCGCACGAACCGAACCGCCCTCGCCGTCGATACCGTCGCGCCCCAGGACGTTCTGGAGGAAGTCCCACGTCATCTGGATCCCGAACGCCACGTCGACGGCGGGTGTCTGCCTGCGCGTCGGGCTGTCGAACTCCTCGGCGTTGAGGATCGAGCCGTCGCCCCAGGAGTTGTTCACGTCGGCGAAGAGCTCCATGAGGTTCGTGTCGTACGTCTTGAGATTGCGTGCATCCCACACGACGTTGCCGGGGCCCTTCGACGGCCGGTGCTTGTCGATCAAGAAGTAGCGGTCGGTGTCCTCACAGAAGGCCGTGTCCAGTTCGACCTGGCCGACGAAGTAGCCATAGCCCGTCCCCTTCGCCGGTTGGAGTTCGCCTGCGTGCTCCTCCAGGCTGCGCTCCGCGAGGATCTCGCCCGTCTGGGCGTCGATCATGTACTCGACGGCTGCCGTCGTGATCGCCTCGAGGTGTTCGTCCACGGTGGGGGCGGGCTCTTCGTTGCCGCCGTGTGTCGTGTTCTCCGCGCGCTCCGCCTGCAGGTCCGGACCGTCCGGATCCTCGTTCGGCGTAGTGTTCGTGATCGCCGCCGTCACCGCCGCGTCGAAGTCAGGCAGCGGCGGTGCGACGAGCACGACCCAGACCAGCTTGCTGCCCGTGAGCTCGCGCTCGTAGTCGAGCGCCTCGTCCTCGTCCGGTCCGACGAGCTTCATCTGGAGCTCGGGTCGCACGGCAAGGAACAGCTCGACTTCGGAATCGCTTCCGCCCGACGTCTCGGCGTACTTGCTCTCCGCGATCGCTTCTGCGTCGAACTCGGGGATCGAAGGCGTCGTGGAGACCGAGATGCCCTCGATGAAGCCGTCGGTGATCTCGCTCGGCATGTCGGGATAGATGTGGGCGATTGCGCTTCCGCCGAGAACCGGGACGCCGTCGTGCGTTTGTCGCATCCGCACGTGGACGCCGCCGTACTCGTCCACGAGGAAACGCTGGACGGCGACGTTGCCGTCTGTGCCCAGCTTCTTGGACTTCATGAAGTCCTTGACGAGCGCCACCGCGTTGTCCGTGTGCTTCTGCTTCTCGAGATGCGAGATCTCCTGCCGCGGAACCCGGTTGCGAGGGACGAATACGGGTTTCCATAGCTCGGGCGGAGGCGGCTGGTTGTTGAGCCCGCCGCTCTCGGGCGACGGACTCGGGACGGCCGGCACGTCCCAGCTCAAGGTGTCCGTGTCGCCCGGATCGGTCTCGACGGCACCGTTCTGTCCACAGCCCAGGAAGACCAATGCCGCCAACAACGCTACCCAACGAATCCACTGCATCGACGCACTCCTCGGCGAGCGCCCGCTTCAGGGGCTCGTACGAATTGAGAGGGGTGCCGCCGCCGGAAGTTGCCAGTGAGAGGCTTAGTCTCCGTCGATGTGGCGTAGCAGGGCCTTCGCACGCTGTGCGAGCGGACCCTCCGCGTCGATCGCGCGTAGCGCGAGACGCGCCTCCTCGAACAGCCCGGCTCGTATGGCGTAGTGCGCACGCACAAGGCGGCCCAGATCCCCGCTCGCCTTGTCCTCGATGCGCTCGAAGGCCAGCTCATGATCGACCCGTGTGTCGGCGTCGGCGATCTCGAACCCGCTTCGAACGACCTGGCGCGACATGCCGTCGAGCGCCCTCAGCTCGACCGTGTAGGCGCCGGGCGAGAGTTCGGGCGCCGGCATGTGGCCGTCGTTCGAGGTCTCGCGCCAGTGGACGCCGCTCCCCAGGATGCGGACTTCGACGTGCGTCGACCCGTCCGGCGGCGTCCAGCGCAGTGCCGCCGGTGCGCGCAGCAGCAGCCCCGCCGGGGCGACCCAGCGCGCGCCGCCGCGGTTCGTCCCGGGGACACGCTCGATCTCAACCGCCGTCAGCAGCGTGAAGTCGCCGAAGAGGCTCGGCGTCTCGGTCCTCAGCTCGCGCGCGATCTGCGCCATCCGGCGGTCGGTGTCCAGCGAGGAGGGCTCTCGATCCAGCGTGGAGGACGCGAGAGTGATCAGGATAAAGACGAGCACGGCGGCCGCGACGGCAGCCGGCCCGAGCCATCTCGCGGCGAGGCGCGCATGGCGCGAGTAGCCGCGCACCTGCACCAAGGCGTCGGGGTCCGATGCGAGCAACCGCTCGACGTCGTCCCGTGCGCGCTTTGACGAATCGCCGTCGATGCACGACGCCACGACGTTGGGATCGAGCTGCCCCAGCCGAAGTCGGACGAGCTTGGCCACCAGGTCCTCGGGAATCTGCTCACTCATCTCCGCTCTCCTTCGTCTCTGGAACCTCGAGTTCCGCCGACGTCCTCGAGAGCATGCGGTCCACGGTCGTGGATAGCCGCTCCCACCCGCCGCTCTGCCAGTCGACATGCGCCGCCAGCCGCTCTTCGATCGACGCGCGAAGACGCGCGGTACCCGCCTGAAGCAAGCGTGTCACCCGCGGTGCGCCGACGCGCATCGCACGCGCGATGTCGCGTTGCGACATGTCGTGGCCGTACTTCAGGACCATCGCTTCGAGCTCGCGTTCCGTGAGCTCGAGCCACGCGTCTTCCAGCGCGTCCCCAAGCCGCCTGGCGATCTCGTCCTGCGCGGCCGTGGCCGCGGGGTCTTCGGACAGCGGTTCGGGTTCGGCGGGCTCGGTCTCCGGTTCGCTGGCGCGCTTGCGCCAGAGCGCGGTCAACCGGCGCCACATGATCGTCGCCAGCCAGGCTTGGAGCGAACCGCTGCCGTCGTACAGCCCGATGCGCGTCTGCGTGCGTCCGTGTTGCGGCGGCGTCGAGAGCCAGCCCCAGCCTTCGTCTAGGACCTGTTGCGCATCACGCGCGGTTCCACCGCGCCGGACGAGGTAGGCGAGCACGCGGCGTTGGTAGCGCAACTGCAGGCGTTCCCAGGAGCCCGGCGCCATCGCCTCGCACGCGCGAGCAAGGTAGTAGTCCGACACCGCTCGCGGGACCCGGCCGTGCGACGGCATGTAAGCCCGGAAATCGAGCTCGAGGTCCGGATGCGAGCGCCGACCGCGCTCGTAGGCGAGGCGAAGTCGACCCGGGTCCACGGATCCTCCGGAGGCAGCCAATCGCAGTGTCACGGTCCTCGGTCCTGCACGCAAGGAGCGCACACCGCTCCCGACACTCTAGAGGGGGCCCGCCGCCGGGAGTTGCCCCCATTGCTAGACTTCGCTGATGCCGCGCGCCCTCCTCGCGCTGATCCTTGTGCTGCTCGCCCTGAACGGGACCGCGCGCGCGGCGCCCGCCGAGACCGCTCACGAGATCGCGGAGCGCGTCGACAGCGCGTACGCAGCGGGCGAGCGTCCGCTTCTCTCGGCACTCCGCGGTACGCCCTATGGTCCTTGGGTCATCGCCGAGGAACTGTGCTTTGGCGCCGCGCACTCCGCAGCGCACGCGCTGGCCGCCGAGGCAGCGGACAACCCGGTGCATGCGCGCTTGCCCGCCTATGTCAAGTGGCGCATCGCGAACGCGGCCGACTCCCAGGTGGCCGCTCGGTGGCGCGCCATCGAGTCGATTCACCGGACCGCCACGCCCGCCGAGATCCTGGCGCGCATGAAGGCGGAAGAGGCTCCGGCAAGTGGTGTCATGGCGGCGCGGTGGAGGCGCCTCTTCGCGCGCGTGTTGGGGGAAGCGAAGCCGCCGCCCGCCGTACGCGTGGCAGCGCACCGGCAGGCGGGTGATGCCTGCGCCAAGATCGGTTGGCATGCCGGAGCGATGCACGAGTACGCGGCCGGCATGTACGGCGCGATCGGCATCCGCGCGAACGAAGAGGCGCTAGCCCTCGCGCATGCTCTGATCCCTGTGGCGAAGGAGGGCCAATCGGCAGACGCGGAGCTGCGCGGACACGCCGTCGCCGCCCGAGCGCTGCGCGCGCTCGGTCGCCGGTCCGAGGCCCTGCCGCATGCCCGTGCCCGCTGGGGTCTTGCCTCGACGACGAGGCGCCGGCGCGACGCCCTCAAGGCATTGCTGCTGCTCGAGATGGAGACGGGGACGCCCTACAAGCCCGGGCGCGACCTCGCGACGCTGCGCGCGCTCGAAACCGAGTTGGGCAACGACGTGGGCGTCGCGGTGGTCGACTTGCGCCGCGCCGTCGATCTGGCAGACATGGGGCGCCTCACCGAGGCGGTGGCTCTGATTCGGGATGTCGTCGAGTATCTCGACGCACGCGGCAAGCCGGGCCATCGGCGCGGCGCGCATCTCAATGCCGCCCACATCGCGTTGCGACTTCGCGACTGGGCACGCGCACGCGAGCACGTGCGCAAGGCGCGAGTTGCCGGCGAAGGACTCGGCTACAACGAAGGCACCCTGGACGTTATCGAGGGCACGGTCGATCTGATGGAGCGCCGCTACGACGACGCCGTCGCGGCGTTTCGAAAGGCGCTGCCGCAGCTCGGTCGCGCCGACCTCGACGAGCGCTTCAGCGCCCACCGCAACCTGGCCGAGGCGCTGGGCGCCATGGGCCGACTCGAGGAGGCAGAGCAGACGCTCGCCGAGGCCCGCGCTCTTTTGACGGAGAACGCGCCTGCCATCTACCGGCTCCACCTGGCAAGCACCCTGTGTACGTTGCGGTTACTGCGCGGCGATGTCGACGGCGCGATTGCCGCCGGCGAGGAAGCGTGGCGCCTCCGCGTGCCCGGCTCCGCAACGGCGTCCGACGCGCTCGTGACTACGCGGCTCGCCGTTGCCTGGTGGCGCAAGGGCGACGCCGCGCGCGCGCTCGAACTGGCGACGGAAGCCACGCAGATCGTGTTGGACACGTCGAGCACGCTGCCAGATCGCCTCGGCGCGCAGCACCGCAGCGAGCTGCAGCGCTGCTTCGCTTGGGGGATCCAGGCCGCCGCGTCGATGAAGGACGTATCGCGCGTCTTCGCGTTCGCCGAGCAGGAGCGCGCGGTTGCGCTGCGCACGCGGCTCGTCGCAGGCGACCTCCTGCACCGGGCGCTGCCCGATCTCGAGGCAACCGAGGGGCAGCTTGTTGCCGCGGAGGCACGGGCGGTCGGTGCCTATCGACGCGCCGCGGCCTCGGGCGACGCGGAGAGGGTCCGAGACGCGGAGACCGGCGTTGGTGCAGCGCGAGCGGCGCTCGATGCACACCGCGACCGGATGCATGCCACACGGGCCGTCGCGGCGCAGGTGCTGCATCCGCGCGTCGACTCGCTCGACGAGGTGCGCGCTCGCCTCGGAGATGACGAAGCCCTCGTCGTCTACGCCGCTGGAGCGATCGACGTCTACGCCGTCGTGGCAACGAAGGATGCCGCACGGCTGGTTCGCTTGGGCAGGCGCGGAGCGATCGAGAACGTGATCCGCACGGCGGTCTTGAGCGACGCGCGGCTTCCCGCTGCCAAGGCGGTCTCGTCCCTCGTGACGGCACTGACGAAGCCGCTCGCACTGCCGGCGGACGTCAAACGTGTCCGCATCGTGCCGACACGCGCTGTTGCGACCGTGCCCTTCGCCGCACTGTGGGGCGGACGCGTGACTCGGTTTATCCCCTCGGCAACCGTCGAGCGTGTCATGGCGGCCCGGACCACGGCCGGGGGCAAGCGCGTGTTGGCCGTGGCCGGATCGCGAACGGTTTGGGGCGCTCCACTTCTGCATGCGGAGGCCGAGGCCCGCGCGGTGGGGGACGCGGTTCACGTCGGCAAGGCGGCGACCGAGGAGCGCTTGCGGGCGTTGCTCGACAAGCCCGAGCGCTGGCGTTCGATTCACCTCGCGTGCCACGGGATGATCGACCCGACGCATCCGCTGCGCTCGGCCCTGGCGCTCGAGCCCACCGAGGGCTTCGACGGCTTGTGGACGGTCAGCGAGATCCTCGGGACGCGTGTCAGCGCCGATCTCGTCGGGCTGTCGTCATGCTCGACCGCGCTGGGGCGGATCTTCAACCAGGAGGGCACGCTCGGATTCGTGCACGCCTTCCTCGTGGCCGGCGCGGATCGTGTCCTCGTGAGCGCCTGGGACGTCGACGACGAAGCCACCGCGGCTCTGATGAAGGCGTTCTACGCAGCGTGGCAGAAGGGGGCGCCGTCGGCGCAGGCGCTCCGGGCGGCGCAAGCGGCTGTACGCGCGCAACCACGGTGGAAGCACCCCGCCTTCTGGTCGGCCTGGCAGCTCTGGGGTCTGCGCTAGGCTTCGCCGAACTTCCGCCTGTGAAGGCCCACGGCGCCAAACGCAATGTGTGCCTAGCGGAGAGTGTCAATGGTGTCCACGCGGCGCTACGGGCTCCCGGATTGCATCGTAGCGGCGCGGGCAATCGCGGGTCCAGGGGGGACGGCTCACTCGCGCAGCAACTCGGCAGCCTCAGACTTCAGACGCGCGAGCTCGAAGCGGCTGAAGTCGGGCAGGAGACATGTGGTGTCGCGCTCTTCTTCGCTCTTGCCGAACCAAGTCCGGGCTTCCGTCTTGTCGCCACGCTTCCAGTGCGCCATGGCGAGCAGGTACCAGTGGAGGCCGTTGCCGCCTCCCCGGAGCTCGATGGCCTGGTGAAGCGCCGTGATCGCTTCATCGAAGGCACCGGCGCGGTAGCACGCGGCGCCGTAGATGAACGAGCGCGTCGCGTCTCGCGCCGGGCCGCTTCGGGCCCGTGTGGCGAGCTCGACGGCACGCTTGGGCGCACGGAACGCGAGGTCGGGACACATCGCCAGGACCCAGGCCTGCCACTGCTGCTCGTACACGTAGTCCATGCGCTCGCGGAGTGCCGAGCGGAAGGCGTCGGCGGCCTCCTCGGGACGACCCATGTCGCGCAGCAGGAGCCCCAGCCGGAAGTAGTGGATGGGCAGGTAGGCCCAGATCACATCGGGCTGCTCGTCTTCCGCGGCCTGCTCTTCGAGCAGCGCAACACAACGATGGAAGCTCTCCCGTGCCTGCTCGGGCTTTCCCAGTACCCACTGGCACGAGCCCTTCATGCCATGCGCCCGGGCGAGATGGACGCGCATGTCGCTGCGCTCCGGGTGGTTCTTGCGGATCCAACTGCGGTGCTCGATCGCGCCTTCTGCATGCGCAAGAGCGTCCTCGCAGCGGCCGAGGTTTCGAAGCGCGCCGACGACCTGCAGCTGTACGTGGCTGATGTGCCAGCGATGCATCACGTTCTCTGGGTGCCATGCAACGAGCTGCTCGAGGTGCGGCAACGATTCGCTGTAGCTCGCGAGGGCCTGCTCTTCCTCGAGCCCGGCCATCCGAGAGCGCGCCTCCCAGAGCAGGCGGTTGGCCTCCTGTGTGAGGACGGGGGTCCGATCCGCGCGTTCCTTCTGCCGTGCGGCATCTTCGTCCCGGTTGGCGATGACGACCGCGGAGATGATGGCCGCGAGCAGCACGGGCACGGCCGCTGCGACCCAGCGCTTGTTGCGTCGCGCAAGTGCGCGAACGCGCTCGCCGAACGTCGGGGGACGGGCGTGCACGGGACGGTCGTCGAGGAACCGCTCGAGGTCCGCGGCGAGCGCCTCGGCACACTCGTAGCGGTCGTCCGGGCTGTTCGCCGTCGCCTTCTTGACGATCAGGGCCAACGCGCGCGGACACGCCCGGTTGTGACGCGCCACGTCCAGTGAGTCCTCGCTCAGCACGCTCTCCATCAGCTCGTGGATGCCTTCGCCGGGAAACGGCTGCTCGAGACTGATCAGCTCGAAGAGCGTCACGCCCAGCGAGTACACGTCCGTGCGATGATCCACCGGGCGTTTGCCGGGCCGCCATTGCTCCGGACTCATGTAGCGCGCCGTGCCGACCAGGTCCCCCGACATCGTGAGCGTCGTGTTCTGGTGCATGAGGGCCGCCAGGCCGAAGTCCGTGATCCAGACCTGCCCGTCGTCGTCGATGATGAGGTTCGCGGGCTTGATGTCGCGGTGGATGATGTGGTTCTTGTGCGCATGGCCCAGCGCGAGCGCGACCTGGATGGCCACACGGGCGCACGCGCGGAAGTAGCTGCGCGACTCCGTCGAGGGCTCGGCGCCCAGCATGGCTGCCATCGGAGGCAGGACCTCGTCACGGCGTAGAGCCTCGATGCCGTCCGCCAGGGTCGTCCCCGGGATGAGACGCATCGCGTAGTAGTAGACGCCGTCGTGCGCGCCCACGGCGTGCACGGGAACGATGTTGGCGTGCTGGAGGCGCGCCGCGGCAACGGCTTCGTTCTTGAAGCGCCGGAGCTGCTTGTCGTTGAGCGTGGCGGCCGCCGGCAGGGTCTTCAGCGCCACGGGACGGCCGAGCGAGACCTGGTGCGCTTCGTAGACGACACCCATGCCCCCGCGCCCGAGCTCTCGCCGGATCTCGTAGTCGCCGAGCGTCTTGCCGACGAGGTCCACCTGGTCGGAGCCGGACTCCTTGAAGAAGTCCAGGCTGCGCAGACACGACTCCAGGCGCTCGCGCAGCTCCGGGTGCGCCGCGAGAAATTCGTCTTCGGCGGGGGCGCAGCCCTGCTCCAGATCCTCCAGGTACTTGTTGAGGATCTCGAAGAGCTCTTCGCTGTGCTCAGCGCTCTCGACCATGTTCGTCCTGGATCAACGGACGCAGGCGCTCGAGCGCGCGCGTCCACAGCATGCCGGCGGCCTTGGGCGTTCGCCCGGTGCGCTCTGCGATCTCCGGCCACGAGAGCCCGCTGATGTTGCGAAGGATGAGCACCGTGCGGTGATCTTCGCTCAGCTGCTCGAGCGCGTTGGCAAGCAACACACCGAGGTCGCGCCGGTGAACCCGCCCACTGGGCGAGGTCATGTTGGCGGCCACCACCGCGCCGACGGCTTCCGCCGACTGATCGACCATCTCGGCGAGCGGTTGCTCGCGCCCGATATCGCGCGCGGCGGTGCCCTGGTAGCGACGCGTTACGTCGATGAGCTCGCGCGTGAGGATCTGCCGCAGCCACGCGGTGAACTCGGGTTCCGTGCTGCCGCGGAAGTGCTCGAAGTACTTGCAGGCCTTGAGCATCGTGCTCTGCACGACGTCGGATGGCGAGACACGCGGCGCGAGGGCGCGCGAGAGGTTGGCGCGCGCGAGCATGGAGAGGTAGCTGCGGTACTGCTCCAGCAGGACGCCGAGTCCCGAGCCGGGATCGCGGCGAGCCTCGCTGAGACTGGCGTTCATGTTGGGCATGGGCAAAGCGCAGTGGACTCCATAGGACTAGACGCAACGCCTGCGCGAAGTCCACGGTGCGCGCGGTTTTTCCCGTATCTCGATTCGTGCGTGGAGATCCCGCTGGGACTCCGTCTCTCTCTGTAGCGCGCAGCCGCGCGCCGGCATCAGACGGAGTACCCCATGAGCATTGCAACAACCCTTCGATATCCGATTCGCCTCTTGTCCGTGACCGGACTCCTGCTGGCAGCAGCCTGCGGCGGCAGCAGCGGTGACAACCAGCAGGAACAGCTTGCCGGTCTGACCACGCTGCGGAGCATCGCGTCGATGGACGGCTCGTTCAATCCGTTTGCGCCCGTCGTCTCGACGGGCGCCGAGCCCTCCGTCGGCGACGACGCCAACAACGACAACCTATGGGGGTTCGTTACGTTCGACCTGAGCGCCATTCCGCAGAACGCGACGATCCGTTCCGCACGCGTCGAGCTCTGGCAGCGCACGGTGGAGGGTAACGGCTTCGGCGTGGTGTCCCTCGTCTTGCTGGATCACATGGAGGTCGATCCCGCGGGTCTCGACTGGGGTGACCTGCTGGGCAACGAGCTCGAGGCACCCATCACCAACGGTGGGGGGCAGCCCATGATCCTCTCGAGCAACGCCAACAACGGCGTCCGTACGATGGACGTGACGCGCCAGGTGCGCAACGACGTCAACAACGCGCGCCGCTACTGCCAGTTCCGGATTCGCGGCCTGGACGGCAACACGCTGCGCAACGGCCAGCCCGACCGGGTCATCTATACCGACGCCGAGAACCAGCGCGGCGGCCAGCCTCCGCGGCTCGTCGTCGACTGGGAGTGAGCGCTCCGACTAGACCCACGCGGAGTAGAGTCTCCGCATGGAGACCACAAACGCGCGTCCCGACCTCGCCACCATTCGCTCGCACTTCCCGGCGCTGACGCAGAGCACGCTCTTTCTCGAGAACGCGGGCGGGTCGCAGGTGCCGGCTGTCGTCGCCGACGCCATGCACACCTACATGCGCGAGACCTACGTGCAGCTCGACGCGCCGTACGCGCTGTCCCAGCGGAGCACCCAGGTCGTCGAGGGCGCACACGACGACACGAAGGTGCTGATGAACGCCGGAGCCGTCGGCGAGGTCGTGCTCGGCCATTCCTCTTCGTGGCTCTTTCGGATGCTCGCGGACTGCTACGCAGAGGCGATTCAAGAAGGGGACGAGATCGTCGTGGCCGAGTCCGGTCACGAGGCCAACGTCGGGCCCTGGCTGCGGCTCGAGCGCTACGGCGCGAAGATCCGGTGGTGGCGCGTGGACCCGGCGACGGGCGAGTCCACGCTGGACGCATTGCGCGATGTGATGAGCGAGCGCACGAAGATCGTTGCCTTCCCGCACGTGTCCAACCTTCTGGGCGCGATCGTCGACATCGAGGCCGTCACCCAGGTCGCGCACGCGGTCGGCGCGAAGGTCGTCGTCGACGGCGTGGCCTTCGCACCGCACCGGGCGATCGACGTCGAGGCATGGGGCGTCGACTGGTACGGCTACTCGGCCTACAAGGTCTACGGCCCGCATGTCGGTGCGCTCTTCGGTCGTCACGAGGCGTTTGCCGAGCTGGAAGGACCGAATCACTTCTTCGTCGCCAAGGACGCCGTGCCCTACAAGTTCGAGCTCGGCGGTGTCGCGCACGAGGGTGCAGCGGGCATCCTCGCGTTACGCAGCTACCTGCAGTTCCTTGCGGGCCGCGACGAGTACGACCGCCGTACCGTCACGGAGGCGTTCGACGTCATGGCGGCGTACGAGCAGCCGCTCCAGGAACGGCTCGTCGGCTACGCGAACGCACACCCGCGCCTGCGCATGATAGGCCCCGACCATGCAACCCTGGATCGGGTCGCGACCGTGAGCTTCGTGCACGAGTCGAAGTCCTCCGAATCGATCTCGCTTGCGGCCAACGCAGAAGACATCGGAATTCGTTTCGGCCACATGTATGCACACCGGCTGTGCACCGCGGTGGGGCTGGACCCCGCCGACGGCGTCGTACGCGTGAGCTGCGTCCACTACAACACGCCGGAAGAGGTAGACCGCCTGCTCGACGTGCTCGACCCGGTTCTCTGACCGCGGGCTACGCACTCATGATGGCGGCGTGGAGCCGGACGCCGTCGACGAACGAGGCGCGATGTGCTTCGGGGAGGTGCGCACGCTCCTCTTCCAGCATCGCCTTGGCAGCCTCTAGTCGTGCCCGATCTCCTGTGGCGCGCCACAGGAGGAAGCCGCACTCGAGGCGTTGCACGTAGCGCAGCTTCTCTTCGAGCTCGTCGTATCGCGCCGCCGCCTCGTCGCCGCCTTCGCCGGTGATTGCCGCGCGACGAACGACGGAGAGCGCCTCCGTGTCGGCGGCGTTCACTTCCACGGCAAGCGCGTAGGCGTCATCGAGATGGCCGACTGCGCGCTCCGCGTCGCGTTCGAGCTCGGCCGCCATCCCGAGATGGTGCTTGGTGTCCGCGAGGCCACGCTGGTCGTCGAGCTCTTCACGGATGGCAGCGGCGGCCTCGAGATGGCGTGTTGCGCTGCCCCCGTCGCCGCGCGCGATCTCCAATCCACCCAGTCCGTTGAGGACATAGCCCTCTTCCCGTCGCAAGCCTGCGAACCGGCAAATCGATAGCGCTGACTTGAATGTCGACTCTGCGCGGGCCGTTTCACCGAGCCGTTGGTGTACGTGAGCCAGGTTCAGCAGCGCGACCGCTTCCCCTGCTCGCCACGCCAGCGCCCGCGCGCGCGAGAGACTGTCTTCGTAGCGTGTCTTCGCGTCGAGCAGGCGGCCGCTGTCGAAGTACACGTTTCCGAGATTGCTGCATGTCGACGCCTCGTTGCGCAGGTCGCCGCTCTTGCGCTGGATCTCGATCGCGCGCTCGGCCAGCGGCGCGGCTTCCGCCACGCGACCGGTCTCGTGCATCAACACGGACAGGTTCGCCAAGCCGCGGGAGAGCAGGCCTGTGTGGTTCTGCTCCGTGGCGAACCGGATCACCTCGCGTTGGCACCGCTCCGCTTCGTCGTACCGGCCGGAGAGCCATTCGGCCTGTCCGATCCAGCCTTGAACCTGCCCCTCGTAGCGCGGGGCGACACTCTCGTCCACCAGATCGCGCGCCTCCCGGAACAGGGCGAGCGCCTCGTCATGCCGGCTGATGCCCAGCAGCACCGACCCCAGATGCAGCCGCGCGTCGATGCGGATCTCCCGTGCGCCCATGTCGTCCGCTTCGCGGATGGCCTGTTCGATCGCTGCACGCGCGGCGACGGGGTCGCCGAGGTGGCGCAAGTGCGAGCCGAGCGAGAGCTGCCAGCGCATGTGAAGCGCCGGATCGAGGTCCGGCAGAACGAGAGCGCGCTCCAGCAGATCGCGCATCGCGTGCACCCGCGCCGTATCCCGAAGTCGCTCCACCGCGCGTTCCACGAGCGGCTTCGCGCAGGCCGGATCGCTGCTACGCAGCCGGTGGTGGACCACGTCCAGTAACGCTTCCGGATCCAGGCTGTCGGGATCGCCGTCCCAGTCGGGGACCAGCGCGTCGGCGAGGAGACGGTGGATCTCGCCGCGAAGCGCGGGCGGCAGGCCCTGGTAGATGACCTCACGAACGAGCGGGTGGTCGAACCGAAAGCGCGCGCCTTCGCTGCGCACGAGACCGTGCACGCGCTCCAGCCGTCCGAGAGCAGACAAGA
>JANQJW010000044.1 GCA_028281445.1 Planctomycetota bacterium
GTCGAAGGAGGTCTCGACCTTGACCTCGAATCCCGTCGTGGGACTTGAAGGCGAAAGCGACTGGCAGTGGACGTGGATCGTCCCGTTCTGGAACTCCGAGTCCATGGGGATCCAATCCCCTGTGAAGACATCGGCGTTGTCCAGGATCACCGAGAAGTTCTTGGCCAGTACGATCGGGCCCATACGTTCCTCCTAGCGGCGTCAACTCAAGGCCGACGCACGATCAACGAAGCGGTATCACTGTGCCGCTTGGCGGGCAGAAGCGCCGCTAGAAGAAACCATTCCCTCTCAAGCTAACGTCCTAACCTCCGAGCAGTTGTTCCAACCTCGAACCTAGGGACGTATGCGGGGTCGTCAAGTCGATCTCAAAAAACGAGGGTGCGCCAGCAGCCCACTTCCCCAAGTGAGCTTGGAACAACTGCTCGAGGAGTGCGACGTATGCCGAGAGACTACTGGCGCGAACGAAGTCTATGGGTGCAAAAAGACAATGCACGCTGCTGAACGAGTGCTGACCGTAGGGTACGCTGAGTACGGGCCCGCGGCTCTCGACCGCGCGTCGATTCGTTCCCGGACGGTTGTTGCAATTTCTCCCGGATCGGCCGCGGCGCCCACCTCACTCTTGATGGCACCTGCAACTGCGCATGGCGTCGACTCTGACACCCTGGCTCTCGCTGCGACGACAGCTCGAAGGCGGCTGTCCGAAGAGGTGATTGAGCCTCACCCACATGCAGGGCCTCGGCCTGCTGACTCCCTGCTCCCAGTTCTTGTAGGCGGTTAGGGAGACGCCGAGGCTGCTCGCCGTCTGTTGCTGGGTGAGACCAAGAGCGGCTCTGCCCTCCCTGAGCCAGCGCATCCGGGCTTGTGTGCTCAGCCCCGAGTAATCGGGTCTGGAAGCTGACAGGGTGGCAACCCAGCTCCGCCCCCAACTAGTGGTACTACCCTGTGGCGCGCTGCAAGGCGATCACGTGGCTCCGGCGGCGCGGTCCACGCGGCACGCCGATGGATTCGATCGAGCGTGCTCAGGACGGCGGGTACCAGCTCCGCGCGAGCCCCCGCGCATGAGCCGGCTCCTCCTAGCAACCGCGTCGAGCGGCTGCAGGCCGCCATCGCGGAGCTTCCGCCGATCTATGCCGGCGCGATCAAGCTCCACTACCTCCACGGCTACGTGAAGATGCGCCTGCACCAAGGGCACAAGAAGCTGCGGGAGCTGATGGAGGAACCCGAGACCGACAAGCGTCACTAGTGCAGTCCCGGGACACGCCACGGACACCGGACATGGCAGCCGGGGTTCGGCACCGCGATTTCACATCCGGTCCAGAACCACGCGCCTCGCCGCCCGTTGTTGCATGGATTCACGGTCTTGCGGGAGAGCGGACGATATGCGGAACGCCAACCGGGTGGTCGCGATCTTGGTTGTCTGTGCGCTGTGCCTATTGGCATTCCTTTGGCTGCATGGGTCCTCGGGAGACGAGGAAGCCAGGCCTCCGGTGACCGACGGCGAGACTGAACCCGCAAGTCCTCCGATCCTGGAAGGCGCATCGAGCGTCGCGCCGTTGGTCTCGTCGCAACCCGTCCCGGACGACGTCCGCATTCACGGGAGGATCGTCTTCCCAGGAACCGAGGAATCGGCGGTCCGTGTTGTCGCGACCCCGGTCCTTGTCGGCGAACAGAGAGGTGAGCCTGCGTCGGCCGCGGCGGCGGGTGGTCGCTATGAGGTACGGCTGAGACGGTCCGCACTGATCGGTGCGCGCGACCTCGAGGTGCGTGCGGAGCATCCCCTGTTCCTCGGTGGGCACGCTCGAGTTCCCGTGACAAGGCAGGCGGGCATGCTGCCGACGGAAATCCGAGTGGACCTTCGCCTGGCTGCAGCGGGTCTGGCTGTGGGGCGCGTCGTGAACGAACACGGCCGGCCGGTCAAGGGAGTGCTCGTCGCAAGCTATCCCCTTGCGCCGGCGCGAGTTGTCGCGCACGTGCAGCCGAGGGCCCTCGCCCTCGCGCGCCCGTCCGCCACTACCACCTCCGATGAAGATGGGCGCTTCTCGCTCCGTCTGCTCCCGGGAAGACTGAACATCGTTGCGACGCTGGTTCAAGGGCGCGTCGGGGGGGCCGCGCGTGTCGATGCGCAGCCAGCACGGAAGCACTGGGTCGGCGAGCTCGTTGTGCGCCCGGGAGTCGAGATCTCCGGAACTGTGCGCTCGGCCGCTTCACTTGGGCCCCTCGGCAACGTGCGCGTGTCAGCGGAGTCCACGCGCGAGGCAGAGCAACTCCTCGTATCAGACGCCGTGAGACTCGCTCTCCGGGGGGACCGGGTTGCCGAGCTGCGTGCGTCAACGCGAAGTCACAAGGACGGGAGCTACATGCTCCATGCGTCGTCGTCCGATGCGCACGAGGTCGAGTTGCCCGACTTCGGCGGTGGCTCCCCGATTGACACCGGGGCTCTTGGAACCGTGCGACGCACCGTGACACCACCCGCAGGGAATGTGGACTTCGAGGTGGGAGGCGCGCAGATTCGTGTCCGCGTCACTTCTGCGGGCCGTCCGGTTTCAAGCGCGCTGGTTGGAAGTCCATCGTCACCCTCGTGGAGCACGAACAGTGCCGGCGTCGCCACGTACCGCGTCACTCCGGGTCGAGCTACCTGGGTGGGCGTCGTCGCACGGGGTCATGCCTTTCAGCGGCGCCGAGTGACGCCAGGCCCTGTCGGCACGATGACGACTGTTCGCTTCGAACTCCAGTCGCTCGCTGACATCGGAGGGACAATCTCGCTTCGATTCACGCCCGGAGCCTACGAAGCGCTTCGAGAGTGCGGCACGGCGACCATGCCCGCGGGCCTTCGCGCGGCTTCTCCAACGAACCCGCACGTCAGGATTCGGGATGTCGACGTCGAGGAGGCCGGCTGCCGTATCGAGGGTGTCGAGGCCGGGCGACGGAGGATCGTGATTCGTCCTGGCTCTGGGTTCCTCTCGGACACCGGCTACTACCTCGAGCACGAGACGCTTGTTGACGTGCGGGCCGGCGAAGTCACCGAGGTCCGCCTTCGGCTCGCCAAGGGCGGGCGACTTCGCGTCGCGGCGCGTGCGCCAGACGGGGGTTATCTGCCCGCATCGTGCGCCGTTCTGGGGGCAGGAGACCGTCCTATAGCCGGAGCCTGGCGCTCGGGCCCCCGCGCGCGCCACGAGTCGGCTCTCCTGCGCACCGATGCGCCGACGGATCGCGTCTCACCCCTGCCACCAGGCACCTATCGCCTACGGTTCTTCCATCGTGGATTCAAGGAGGCGTTCGCGACCGCGAGGATCGAGGCCGGCAAGGTGGCGCTCGCTGACGTGCAACTTGTTCCTATCGACCGATAGACCGCCTGCGAACCGCGACACCACACGTCCAACAACTCGCCCCCGGTGCGCCTCTGGCGGCAGCCGGCGCCCCGCCGGCAGGGGCGGTTCGGTGCGGCGGTTCGTTCCAACGTTGAGAGGCTGGGCTCAACAATCCGGGTCGATATGACCGATGAATCATCAGGGAACCACGCAGGCGAGTCGCACATGCCGGACAGCGAGACGAGAGAGCTCCGCGAGAAACTCGGGAGGCTTCAGGCCGAGGACGCGCGGTCGGAGGCCGTTGTCGACGCGCTCAACGAGCTGGGGTTCGTCTACTACAGAAGCGATCCGGAACAGGGCATCCAGTGCGCCACCGAAGCGCGGGACCTCGCGGAAGCTCTCGGCTACAGCACAGGCCTGGCTCGAAGCTACAAGATCCAGGGCATTTCCAAGGTGACATTGGGGAAGTACGCCGAAGCGAAGGAAGACTTCGACAGGTGCTTGGAGATAGCCAGGGACGCCGATTCCTGGAATGAGCTCGCGAGCGGGTACATGAACCTCGGCATCCTGTACCGGAACCTGGGCGAACTCGACGCCGCCCTGACCTGCAACCTCAATAGCCTCTCGCTGTATGAAGAAGCCGGGGCCGAGACAGGTCGGGCAGCCGCCTTCATCAACATCGGAAACATCTACGCGAACACCGGCGAGCATCGCAAGTCACTGGACTACCAGGCGCGGGCGTTGGCCATCTTCGAGAAGGTGCCTGACCTGCATCGCGTCGCCATCGCGCTCCGCAATATGAGTGCGGCATACCGGAGATTGGGCGATGTCGAGAGCGCGCTAAAGCACTGCGAGAAGTCTCTGGCACTGAGCAAGGAACTCGACACGCCCCTGGGTATCGCCTCCTCGTACGAACAACTTGGATCCCTGCAAGAGATGACGGGCGAGACCGACGTTGCCCGGGAGAAGTACACAGCCGCCCTTCGAGTGTGCGAAATGGTTGGGCACCGCGGTCTGCTGGCGGTGCTGCTGCTCGGCATCGGAAGGTGCGAGGGGAAGCTCGGACGGCATGAAGCTGCACTCCGGCACCTGCAACGGGGAATCGACCTGGCCGGCGAGCTGGAGCAGCGATCTCTCCAGGCGGCCGGCTACAAGGACATGTCCGAGCTCTTCGCGAAGCAGGGGGAGTTCGAGCAGGGCTACCGATGCCAGAAGCTCTGCCACGATCTCGAGCAAGAGGTCTCCAGGGAGGACACCGCGCGAGAGATCGCACGCATCGAGCTGGCGCACGAGATCGAGACCAAGGAGAAGGAAGCCGAGCTCCACCGCCTGAGGACGGCAGAGCTGGAGCAGGAGATCGACGAGCGGAAGCGCGTAGAGGCCGCCCTGCGGTACAGTGAAGACCGATTCCGGAAACTGTCGATGGAGGACTCGCTGACCGGGATCTTCAACCGCCGGTACTTCCTGGATGCGGGCTCCAGGATCGCATCCAGGACAGAGCTGGACGAGTCCGGGATCTGCATCGGGATGCTCGACCTGGACAACTTCAAGAGGATCAACGACCAGTTCGGGCACGAGGCCGGAGACTGCGTGCTGAAGGGGTTTGCGCGCGTCGCTTCGCGTTGCATCCGACCGGACGACGTCTTCGCGCGATACGGCGGAGAGGAGTTCGCGATCCTGTTTCGCGACTGCGATCTCAAGGACGGAGTCGAGATCATGAATCGCATCAACGAGGAGCTCGGACGCGAAGGCCTCCTGTGGCACGGCAGCGTGATTCCGGTCACAGCAAGCGGTGGGATCGCACACAGCGGCGAGTTGAAGTCGCCGGGGAACCTTCTGACGGACTTGATCCGGCTCGCCGACAGCAGGATGTACGCGGCGAAGGCGTCAGGTCGAAATCGGATCCTCGCTGCGTAGTCCCTGACGCCCGAGATACGGGCGCCCGGCTTGCGTACGACGAGTTTCCTGGTCGGCCGTCACGGACTGCGACGGAGCGTCAGCCGCATGTCGCGCAGGCTGCCCGATAGACCCTTGATCGCGAGGTTCTCGAACCCTTTCAGCGACGCGCGGACGACGTACGCCTTGCCGCGATCGAGGCGCGGGATCAGGAACCGGCCCTGATCGTCGGTGGTCACCCCGCGCCGTCCTTGCCGTCCAATGCCGTTCTCGACGATCTGCACGGAGACGAACGCGCCGACCGCAGGCGAGCCGTCGTCGGTCACCGCGACACCGGCGAACACGACACCGGGATCGAGCTCGAAGCGCACCTTGACCGACGCGCGGTCCACCTTGACGGATCTGGCTTCGTACTCGTGGTAGCCGAACACCTTGAGCGGTGTGAGTCGCCAGGTGCCGGGCAGGAGGTCGGTCACCTGGAACGAACCGTCACCGCCGGTCCGTAGGCGTCGGCCGGGTCGACCATCGGTTGGCTCGACCGGCTCTAGCTCGATGACGGCACCCGGCACGGGGCGGCCCGTGTCGAGATCGACGACCAAGCCCTCGATGTGCCCCGCTGGCCCGAGCACGAGCTTGAGCGGCTGCGGAGGGCCGTCCTCGCCCTGAGGCGGCAGCACGACGGGCGCGGCGGCCTGGAGCCCCATGGACACGCGCAAGGTGACCTGCTCGTTCGTCGGCAGATCGGTCAGGACGAACGAGCCGTCGGCGCGGGTCCAGGTCTCGGTCCCTTCGCCGGTGGCGCGATCCATCAGGAATCCGTCGAGCTCATCGAGCGCCCACACGCGCGCGCCCCCGACGCCTTCCCCGCCCGGGGTGACGACGCGGCCGGCTACCTGGCGTGCCTCCCAGACAACGAGTGCGTACTTCTGCTCGCCGTTCGCGGCACCGATGGACACCTCCGTCGCGCCCTTGGACACGGAATAGAGGCCGGGGGTCGTGACATGGACTCGGTAGTGACCCGGGGGTACGTGGGCAATCGTGAAGCGTCCCTTCGCGTTCGTACTCGCGGTGACCCACCGGTCGGGGGCTTCGAGGGGCTTGAGTGCCACATCCACGTTCGGCATGCGACGCCCCTGGGCGTTTCGGATCTCGCCGACGAGCGTGGCACCGCTAGTCAACAGAACGTCGAGTCGAACCGGCTTCTCGCCGGCTAGCGACTCCAATCCGACCAGGAGGTCGTGGTGGGCGTCTCCCGCGTTGGAGGGAAACGGCGCGTACCCCGCTGCCTCCACGCGGAACCGGACGGGGCGTCCGCGCGGAACCTCTCGATCGAAGGTGCCGTCTGAACCGGTCCGGAGCTCAACGAAGACCTCGCCAGCGCTGCCTGCCGGTCGCACGCCGAGCGTGACGAGCGCATCGGCGACCGGTGCCTTGTCCTTGCCCCCGCGCACCGTGCCGGAGAACCGGACCGTATCGCGAATGCGGATCGTGCGTGCCTGCTCATCGCCGGCGACGACGTCGACCTTGAGGATCTGAAAGTCGATGTCGCCAAGCGCCCATCCCCCACCCATGACCTTGTAGCGCCCGGGCGGAAGCTCGAGCCGCGCGATGCCGTCCGCACCCGTCACGGCGGAGTGATCCGGCAGCGCGCACATGGACTCCCGCGTCGCGGTCAGGTCGACGCTCGGCATGGGCTCGCCACCTCGAAGGACGGTGATCGACAGCGTTCCGGTCTCGACGAGTGTGAACACTTGCTCGGTAAGGGCGCCGTCAACGAGAACGCCTTGGACCGCCTGCGCGAGTCCGTCGCCTTGCAGGAGCAGGTCGTAGCGCCCCGCGACCAGCTCACGCGAGAAGGTGCCGTCGTCGTTCACGCGAAACGACTTCGAGCCGTTCATCCCGACGGCAATGACATCGACCCCGCGTAGCGGCTTGCCCGCCGCGTCGCGGACGACCCCCGTGAAGGCGACGCGGGCCGGCTTGTGGGCGCTGCGCACCGCATCGCGCGCGCGGGAGTGCGTGCGCTTCGCCGTTGGGCGCTTCGACGCCGCCTCGCTTCCCGGTGTCGTGGCAAGACTCGGCGCTTCGCGCTCTTCCTTCTCACCCACGTCGTCTGTCGTGAGGTCGGGTGTCGTCGGCTCTTCGTCGTCGACGAAGAGCGGAGTCAGCATCAGCATCGCCGCGATCAGGAGCAGCAGCAGGAAGAGGAGCAGACCGCGCATACCCCTACGAACGCGGACTGCGCCATCCTGTCAATCGGAATCCAGCGCTATGCCGACGCGGGGCTTTCCTCGGCGGCCGGCTCGAGCAAGGCGCCGCGACCGACGCCCTCGTACTCAAAGCCCGCGGCGTTGGCCCGCTCGCGGTCCAGCACGTTGCGGCCGTCGAAGACCACGGGCTGCTTGACGACGTCGCGCAGCTTCTCGAAATCCGCACCGCGGAACTCGTACCACTCCGTGCAGAGGATGACGGCGTCGCAGTCGCGCGCGGCTTCGTACGGATCGCTCTCGTAGCGCATCTTGTCACCGAAGAGCTTCTTGAAGTTGTCCATGCCCTCGGGGTCGCATCCAACGATCTCGGCGCCTCGGTCGAGCAACTGCTGCACGATGACCTGCGCGGGTGCTTCGCGTACGTCGTCGGTCTTGGGCTTGAACGCGAGCCCCCAGATGGCGAAGCGGCGACCGGACAGGTCCTCGCCGAAGCGGCGCACGGCCCGCTGGGCCATGAGCTGCTTCTGCTCGTCGTTGACCTCTTCGGCGGCGGCAACGACGCGCATGTCGACGCCGGCTGCGCGACCGACGTGCATCAGCCCCTGGGTGTCCTTCGGGAAGCACGAGCCGCCGTAGCCGCACCCGGCGTAGAGGAACGGCCGGCCGATGCGGGAGTCGGATCCGACCCCGTCGGTGACCTCCTTGACGTCGGCGCCGACGGCGTCGCACAGGCGCGCGATCTCGTTCATGAACGAGATGCGCGTCGCGAGCATGGCGTTGCTCGCGTACTTGGTGATCTCCGCGGCTGCATTGCTCATGCGGATGATGGGCTTGGCGTCGAGGGTGAACGGGCGGTAGAGCTCCTCCATGACGGCGAAGGCTTCGTCGGAGTCGGTACCGATGACGACGCGGTCGGGGCGGAGGAAGTCGTCGACCGCGGCGCCCTCCTTGAGGAACTCGGGGTTGCTGACGACGTGGACCTTCTGGGTGGTCAGCTCTTCGACCATGCCCCGGACCATGGCGGCGGTGCCCACGGGCACGGTGCTCTTCATGACGAGGACAAGCGGCTTCGTCAGGTGCTGGAGCACGTCCTTGACGGCCTGGCGCGTGTAGCGCATGTCGGGGGAGCCGTCGGGGGACTCGGGGGTCTCGACGCCGATGAAGGCGACGTCGCAGTCGGCGACGGCTTTGGCGTGGCTCGTGGTGAACGTGATGTGGCCGCTCTCGCGGGCACGATCGAGGACGCCACTGAGGCCGGGCTCGTAGATGGGGACCTCGCCGGCTTTGAGGCGGCGCACCTTGTCCTCGTCGATGTCGACGCAGGCGACCTGGTTGCCGGTGTCGGCGAAGCAGGCGCCGGCTACGAGGCCGACGTATCCGGTGCCGATGACGGCTACTTTCATCCCTGGCGCCCTCCGTGGGGGTAGACGGGGCCGGATCTTACCTGTGGGGTCGGCTTCCTGTTTGCGGTGCCGGGGTGCGTCTCTAGAATCCGCCCCGGCGACCGCCTTTCGGGGGTGTAGCTCAGTTTGGTTAGAGCGCCGGCCTGTCAAGCCGGAGGTCGCGGGTTCGAGTCCCGTCACTCCCGCCATTCACAACGCCCAGCAGAGCGCGAGAAACCCGCTTGCGCTTGGTCTTTCGGCAGCGTCGCTTGCTCAACGTGCGCCGTCCCCGCGATTGCGTAGTTGTGCGCGGTTGTGCGCCGCTGTGGCTGCCCAGGGGCAAGGTGGCGGACACAAGAGAGACCCCGCGCTCAGCATCGGCTGCAGGTGTCGCAGGGAGGCTCTCGACGGCGCCTCGAAGGTCAAGCCGCTCCAAGTCCGTGTACACCCCCATCGTCAAGTCGATCCTGCTGTGGCGGGCCAACGCTTGGACCCCTGCCTCAGTCAGGGCCGTCGTGAAGGTCTTCCGGAACGAGTGGAAATCAACGACGCGATCGTCTTCGCCCTTGGGCTCGATGCCAGCGGCCCGAAGATCTGCTTGGAAGGTCCGAGCCGACGGAAACAGGCGTGACGGGAAGACCGGATCCTGCGAACCAGCCGAATACCCCTCAGCCTGCAGGTCGTTGCGCTGCTGCTCCAGGAGCGGGAGCAGGTCCTTGCGGAGTAGTGCATCTTGCTTCGTCCGCGACTTCGCCGCCGCGGCTCGCAGGTGGATCACGCCAGCCTGCGCGTCGACGTCGCCCCACTGGAGCGTCTGGAGTTCCTTGCGCCGAAGCCCCGTCATCACAGCCAGCGTGTAGAGGCGCGCGCGGGTCTCGCCAAGTCGTCGTAGCCGCGCCTCTTCCTTTGCCGATACGCCCGAACGCGTACGGGCGGAGCGGGCCGCTGCCAACGGACGTTCCCGGGCGGCCTGGATCAGAGTGGCGAGTTCCTTGCGCGCGAGCGTGCGGCGAATGCGCCGGCGATCAACGGACTCCCTGAGCATCGCAATGCTCTCAAACGGATCATGGGGCAATCGCCGACCGCGCACGAGCCAGCGACTGAACTGGCGCAGTGCCTGCAACCTCCGGTTGACAGTCCTGGCGGCAAGACCCTCCTCCTTAAGCGCCAGCAGCCACCTTGTCGCAGGCGCTGGATCCAAGTCCCTGATGCGGCGGATGTCGTTGTGCTCGACGTAGCTACGCAAGCATGACATGCGATCCTGAAGGTGTCCCTCCGAGACGCCCCCGGAGCGGAGCATCGTCTCAAAGTCCTCCAAGTGGTTCGCGATCGGACGATCCAAGTGCGCCAGGAGGTTGTCGATCCCTGCGACTTCGCCGAGCTCAGCTCGGCGAATGATGTCGGCCGCCTTGAGCTCAGCCGCGCGGCGATCTCGTGTCCTGAGGGAACACCGGGTTCTGCGGCCCTGGATAGAGTACTGCAGCCAGTAGACTGCTTGCTCCTTCTGGTTGCCTTCCTTGTCTCTGTACTTCGGTCGGAAGATCCTCATCGTCTTCGCCCTTTCTTCTTCCTACCGTGCTCACTCTCCAAGTGCTCGAGCCCGGCAGCGATGGCCAGACGCAGCACTTTGCTCCGACTCATGTGTCCCACAGCCGCAAACTGCGGAATCGCCTGGAGTCGTGGAATGAGCCTGTCCACGCGATCCACAAAGCTCTTGGGCATGCGGATCGACACGGGAACTTCGTGAAGTGCCTTCGCCATAGCCAGATTGTATGACAAATAAAATACGTCCGCCATCAGGCTGAGTCCTGCCGGTTCTCATCGATGAACCTGTCGAGATCTCGGATGTCAAGACGTCGCATGCGCGGCGGGATCAGTACGCTGGCGATCTTCCCTGAGGCGATGAGATCGTAGAGCTTCCGGCGTTTCATGCCCAAGTAGCACGCCGCCTCGTCAACGGTCACTAGGCGCAGTCTGGGAACACCAGAGGCGTCTTGGTGTTGGCGGGGTCGGACCATCGTTCTTGGACGCTACCGAACGGGGGCGGGGGTGCGATAGCACTGCCGAAGGAAGAAACGCTCCCAGAGCCCCGGTAGCCAACGACAACAGCAGGTGCTGTGTTTCGACTCCCAGGAGGCGCTGTGGCGCGCGTTGGAACCTGCTCCGCAGGTAGCTGCGCCTCGCTCTCGCCTGCAGTATCCGCTCACGGCTGGCTCGTCTGCGGCGCCGCAGGCAAACCCCTTGCCGATCCGCTGCCCGTTCGCCGCGTAGGGATCAAGGGGGGCGCAGCCCCGACGAGTGGCCTCCGGCGGAGCACGAAGCCGCAGCGTAGGAACTACGCATTCTCGAGTTCGCCGCGTAGGGGCCTTCCGAGTTGCGGGAAACTCGGAAGGCGCCTTTCCGCCTACATTGAGCTACCGGCCGCCGATTGGCTGTACACGCCGGATACTGCGCCTCTGCGCCGTTTCCGCCTTCCTGGGAAAGCGGAAACGGCTCGGGTCCCACGGGAATCGGCGGCTCGCGCGCACGCGGCGCTGGTCGCGTCTATCTGTGGTCCGGGCGAGTCCCAACCATACATATACGCGACCGGTCCTCCGAGCCGTTCAACTGGCCGTCGTTGCCCGGTAACCCACCGTACACCCACGACCTCCGGCTCGATGACGTAAAACCGGTCGCCTCCCTATGGGTGAGGCTTGCCTCGCTCCAATTGCGAAACGACGAAGAGTGGGTTCGCTTCGCAGGTCTTCGGACAAGCGAAGAACACGGAGCCTCCTTGATGCCAAGCGCCGGGACCCGGGAGCGAACCGCGGTCGCCTCCGGTCGCGCCATGGGAGCGCTCGCGGGCGCTGCTCACGGGGCCTTACGCGAGAGGCGCTGACGGCGTGCCCGATGACCGTCTCTCACCGACAGCGCCTTGAGTGGCTACTCGACGCTTGGCGGGCCCTCCCGGCGACGCAGCGGGACCGAGCTCCGTGCGCGTCCAAACTCCATCGGTAGATCATACGCAGAACGCGCCGGAGCCGCCGCCGGCACCTTAGGTCCCAGACAATGCGAAAGGGCCGTCCGGTCTGGCGCTCCATGGCAATCAATGCTCTCGCGGGCCAGTGGCGGCTCGTTCGTACGCGATGGATCCCCCGGTCTGTGCGACTCACGGTCGCTAGGCGGGCGACCCAGGCGCGATGTCGAGATCCGCTTCTCGCGGCGAACCTCGCCTCTGGCGCTACGACGACATGAAGACGACCAACTAGGAGATGGACATGAAACGGACCTCGTACATCGCACTATTCGCCTTCGCCGTACTGATCGGCGCAACGGCGTTGCCGCAAGCCTCCGCCGGGAACTACACGAACTCGGCGGCTCTCTACTTCGACGTGGAGCTCTCGGTTGGCGACTACCTCTCCAGCACCGACAGCCACAAGATCATCCTCGTGGACGACGTGACCTACTCCGTACGGTTCGTTCCCTGCAATGCCACCTCGGCCTGTGATTTCTTCACGACGGGCGACATGCCGGACGAGTTTGGCCTTCCGTGCAACATGCTCTTCGGCGTAGCACCCACGGGCCCTTCCGGCGGTTTCGAACAGACCTGCTTGGAGGGCTACCAGGAGATGGTCGAATCGAAGTCCGACATCTACGAGCTCAACCTCGTCGACTCAGACGGAAGTAGCCAGAACGACGTGTTCGACCGCTTCACCATCGCGTCATACGGGCAGCTTGCCATGCGGTCGTTCAAGTCGCGATACGCCTTCCGTGGCTGGGACATCGCCATCGGCCTTGGCGGCGGCGGCTATGGAGGCGCCGGCCTCGCGTGGCCGATGTCGATGCCCATGACCTACGATGCGACGCCGACGAGCCAGTCGCGTCACTACCAGTCGCCCCACATCGTCCAGCACGGACGCGTATACCTGCGCGTCGGCACGGGTGGCACGAACACGGCGTTTGCGAATGTCAAGGGGCGTACAGTGCTCACGACCGATCCCAGCAGACCAGTGATCGACACTACCATCACGACTACGAGCGGCTCCTAGTCGGCGCGGTGGAAGGGTAGGCGCGTGCTGAGCCCGCGAGTCGTCGCCGCCGCGGTGGTGCTCGGAGGTCTGGCCACAGGCGCCGGCTTCTCGGTTCTGCTTCGAGACGAGGTGGCCGGCGTCGCCAGGTCGGCGACCGGCGGACTGCAGGTTAGAAACGTCCTCGAGATCGCAAGCCGTCGGAGCGCGAGCTTCGATCCGTCTGGCCCGCCTGGCCGGGTCGCGTTCGCGCTTCCGCCCGGACTCGGGCTGGACGGCATCACGACGGCATTCCTCTATCCCGAAGCCAAGGATCGACCCGTGCTCGGCCAGGCGATGGAGTGTCAACTCCTCCAAACATCGGGCGGTGAGTTGGATCTTGCGCGATGGATCGAGGTCACTGAACCGCAGGGCGACTGGTTCCTGCTATACGCCGTCTCCGCATCGGACGAGGCTAGCAGCCGCTGCTGCTTCGTTGGCTGGGAGCGCATCCAGGCGGCCGACCTGTGCGGCGGCAGTTTGCGGATCGTGCCCCGTACCGGGAACGAGCATGTCGTCCGCGTCCAGCTCGCCGACCAGACGCGCGTTCCGGGCGCGCTCGTGTCGGTCGATCTCCTGTCGTTTCTTGGCGGCGCCACCACGACGAGCACGCTGACGGACAGCCGCGGAGAGGTCCGATTCGTCGGACTGGACCCGCGTGCCGACTGGACGACTTTCCTCCTGCGTGGCGTAGGGCCCGTCACCAAGCGCATCGAGAGCACGCTTCTCGGCGACGGACGTCCTACCGTACTGCACGTCCCGGTACACGGCGCGTGGCGTTTCGTCCCACTCCACGTCGAGAAGGCCTGTCCCGGCCAGACCACACTGATCGAGCGCGTATGTGCGCGCGACGGGATGTCGCGACACTGGTTGAGCAACGACCTCCTGTTGGGAAGTCGAAACGGAATCGCCCGTCCGTACGTGATGTGTCGCGCCGGTGCCACGCTGCCCAAGGCGATGGACGTCTGGTTTCGGGGCTTTGAACCGCTTGCGGCACGGTTCGACGGCACCTCGTATCGCACTTCGTTTTGCGAAGCACGGCCGAGAAGGCAGGTCTCTGCAGAAGTCCAACCATCCGGACGAGGCGAGCTCGGCCCCCGCGGGAGGCGGTGACGACTCGGTACCGTCGAACGCAAGAGGACGTCCGAGAGCCCTTGACGCCATGCGCCAAGTCGTGTCGCAGGAAGGGCTCGGACTCGCCGTCGGGGGGCCAGTGCGCCGTGCGGCCGCGTGTGCGGGTCGCGACTCTCCGAAGAACTCGAGGCTCCGAACCACAACATGAGCGACATCCGCCCGGGGGGCGGGCGCTTCGCTAGATCATGTGGGCCCTCGATCGCAGTCTCTTCCGCACTCTGAGCTTGAATGCAGCTCAGTCGGGCCGCCCTAGTATCGATGGTCGCGCACCCTCAAGCCGGTCACCCAGAAACCCCTTGATGCCTGGCAACCCCTCGCGGCATGCGTTATGAGGGGAGTGGGGTGCGGGTGACCAGGAGTGAGATGAGGAACTTTGGATACTTGATGGCCAAGGCGCGCGCCGGCGATCGAGATGCGCTGCAGTCGCTGTTCGAGCGCCATCGCCGCAGCCTCGCCAATGACATCAGGCGGCGCCTGCACGGAGATGTCCGTCGGCAGTTCGACACGGACGACTTGATGCAATCGGTCTTTCTCGGGGCGATGCGGGACATCGGGCGCTTCGAAGACCGCGGCGAGGCCGCGTTTCGCAACTGGCTGTTCATCAAGGCGCGCAACGCCGCCTGGGGAAAGGTACGCAGGGTCGTTGGCCGCGGACGGAAGCACCGCGAGCGTCGTTGGCCTTCCCAGCTGGAGCTGGTGGATCCCAGCCGGACGCCGTCAGACGTGCTGGCACGAGACGACGAGCGCGATCGCGTGCGCGCCCTCACCAGACAGCTCGCACCAGAGCGCCAGCAGCTGCTTTGGATGCGCTACGACAGCGCGCTGTCCTACGCTGAGATCGCCCGTCGCCTGGGTTTGCCTTCAGCTGACGCCGTCCGCAAGCGCCTGGCTCGGACGCTGCGGACGCTGACGCAGCTCTGGGACTAGCGTTACGTCGTGACGGAGCTCGGTCCTCACGAGGAGCTGGACGCGGCGATTGCTCACGCCCTGGCCCGACGGGAGCACGGCGACGAGCCGACTGACGCATCGCTTCAAGGGCGTTGGCCGGGGTGCTGGCGCAACGTCCGAGACGCGCTCGATGCCGACCAGCTACTAGCTAGGGGCACTGCGGTTGGCGCTCGTGTTGGCCCATACCGACTCAAGCGACGACTCGGACGAGGCGGGATGGGAGCCGTCTATCTCGCCACGGTATCTGGATCAGTGGGCCAGCTGCAGCCGGGTACCGAGGTTGCACTGAAGGTCCTTCACCCATACCTCGCCCGACTCGAGGAGTTCCAGCGACGCTTCCTGCGAGAAGTAGGCATCTGTGCGGCGATCGAGCATCCAGCGGTCGTGCGCACCTTGGACGCGCGTGTGATCGCACGAGATCAATACGTCCTGGCAATGGACTACGTAGCCGGCATGACGCTGCGCGACGCTATGAGAACAAGCGGCCCGGTCGGGTCGGTGCAAGGACTCCAGATCGCGAGGAGGTTGCTGGACGCCCTGGCTGCCATCCACCATGCGGGCGTCGTTCATCGGGATATCAAGCCGGATAACCTCATGCTCAACGACAGGGGCAAGCTCGTCGTGCTGGATCTTGGCCTGGCCCGGCTTCAGGACATCCGCTTCAGATTGTCCAGTACTGGGCAGATGCTTGGGACGCTTCAGTACGCGGCGCCCGAGCAGTTCGATCCGGAGATAGGGGGGCTCGGCCCGCGGACCGACCTACACGCGTTCGGTGCGACGATGTTTGAGATGCTCACCGGTGAACTGCCCTGGACCTGGGCCGACCCGCGCCAGCAAGAGACGCTAGCGCCGCCACGCATCAGAAGCGTTCGACCCGAGATTCCGATCGGTCTGGCGACCGTGATTGACGCCTGCCTCTCGTTCGAGCCCGAAGGCCGGCCCGCCACGGCGCGGGTTGCCGGGGCCGGCCTCGACGCCGAGAACGCGGACGCTAGCAGCGCAGTACCCTTCTTGCGATCGTCGGTCGAGCGCGCACTCGCGCGCCACGTGGCCCAGCTTCCCGCCAGAACGGGGCGCGTGCTAGTAGTAGCCGGCAGCGACAATCTTGCGGGTGTCATCGATCGCCTGCACCGGACGCCGTCAATCGGCGCAGTTGTCAGCGGAGATCTGTCGTCGACGACGACATGGGGGAGCGTGTTGCTGGCGCTGATCGGTGTACCGTGCACGCCGTCCGGCGACCTCGGCTACGAGCACGCGGCCTGTCAACTCGGCGCGTGGCTCACCACCCTGGCCGCGTCTCGCCCCCTTGCACTTGTCCTGAGCGGTCTGGACGCAGCCTCCGACATGGACCGAGCCCTCGTCTCGTTGCTCATCACGCGATACACGGCGTCACGTCCGATTCTCGTTGTCGTTTCGTCTGATCGTCACGACGAGGCGATGGAGGAGTACCTGCGAAACTCCCACGTCGAACGCATCTGAGCCCCAGTCACGACTCTAGCCCCGGGCCGTGGCATGGACGGCTCGATAGAGTGGGACTCGGTCAATCAAGCCGCGACGTGACTCGAACGGTGCATGTGCCACGACATGGCGCAGGTGTGCGCGAGCTTCTCGCAGCCAGGTCTGTGACTCCAGGGCGAGCCCCATGTGGTATGTCACGAACAACTGCTCGGTAACGGAGAGTCTCGGTAACCCGTCGCGGATGCCTCGCTCGACGCGGTGCGCGTCGACGTCTCCCCAGGCCGCCAGCAACGCCAGGGGCTGCGTCGCCCTGTGGCGAAGCTCGCTTGAGCGTGCCGCGCGGACGGCACGCCGAAGCGAGCGTCTCGCTTCGAACAGATCGCCGACGCGCTTCTCGAGGCTTGCACGCGCCAGGAGTGCGTCGACGCGCGCAGCGATACCAAACGGCAAGCCGTTGGTCAACCGCACGGCACGCTCGATGTTCTCGCGGCCGACATCCTCATCGCTTTCACCCCGTGTACGACCAACGAGCCCATACGCGTGCAATACCGGATTGCGCGTCCGCTTGGCACACGCGATCGCTGCCTTCGACCACCTCTGCACGTCGTGTCCTACAGCCGCGCACGCATGGAGTGCGATGTAGGCGGCGCGAGCGGCCGCCAGCCAGTCCCTTCGTGCCACGAACTCATCATACCGCTCGCCAACAACCCGCATTGCCTCTCCAGATCGCCCCTCCGCGATCATGAGCTGGCCGCGCAGCAGTTGTGCATGGACACGCAGGTGCGGAGCGCCGCGGTCCTCTACGCTGACGCGGTACCGCTCCATCGCCCTGCGCGCAGAGCCAAAGTCGCCCAGCGAGAGGTGCATTACGCTCAGCAAGTGCTCGTAGCGCGGAAGCGCATCCACATAGCCGATGCGTCGCGCCAACCGAATTCCCTTCTCGCTGATGGCAATCGCCCGCGCGACCTCTCCGGCATTGTACAGCGCCCAAGCTAGCTCCCCGATGCACCTCACGTGATCAGTACGCACCGCTCCTCGTCTCGCGATGGCGTACGCTCTCTCGAGCGGTCGGATCGCATGGCGCACTCGCCCGGACTCGGACAACCAAAGGCCCAGCTGTCTCCACGCCTCCATCTCTCCGACCCTGTCACCGTTACGGCGCGCCATGGAGGCCGCCAGCTCGAAACTCGCGCGTGTCGCTCGCGCAGTTCCCAGGCCGCAGCGCGCCGACGAGGCGGAGTGGGCGACCCTCGCGCGGACTTCCATGTGCACGTCTCCGGCTTCGCGCGCAAACCCGAGAGCCTCGCTTCGCAGCGCGAGCGACTCACTCAGGTTCTCTCTGTTTGCACCGCGTACAGCCGCGAGGCTGAGGGCAGCGCGTGAGCGCAGCGCTGGATCTCCACAACCCTCGGCGAGATCTGCGGCTGCGTTGACGTTGGTCTCGCGGAGGTCGGCCAATCCTAGCCTGTCGGCGCAGACCGCTGTATTGAGCAAGATGCGGATCCGCCCGCCAACCGACAGCTGACTCGGCGACCGGGCAGCGGACAAGCCAAGCCTGACCGCACGCTCGAATTGGCATGTCTGCGAAAGACCATCGATCGCTTCAATGACTCTCCGCTCTAGCGACGGGAACACGGCACCACTTGCCAGTGCATGTTCGCACCAATCGGGCAGCCACGATCTTCCCTCCTCGATCTCGGCCGCTCGCGACGCAAGTTCGCTCGCCAGCGCGCCGTGGAGTTCTCTTCGGTCCGCATCGGCCATGCGACCTCGCAGCGCCTCGAGGATGAGGTGATGAGAGAACTCGAACGTGCTCCCTCTCTCTCGAACAAGATCCCCTGCCGCGGCGAACTCCTGCAGTCGCGCGGTCAGCTCTTTCGGGTCCTCGTGCAGCGCGGCAGCAATCAGCGTGATGTCAAAGCGGAAGCCGACGCATGCCGCGCAAGCCAACGCTCTGCTGGTGCGCGAGTCTAGGCGTTTCAGGCGTCGGTCGATTGTCTGATCGAGATCTCCTGGGACTTCCGCGACCGCCGGCTCTCCCACGAGCTCCAGGGACCCAGCAGCGGAACGCCTCAACATGCCGGTCGCTCGCAGTTCATCCACGAGAGCGTGGGCCGCGAACGGCACCCCCCCGGAGTGGCGGTGTGCAAAGCGCGAAAGCTTCGCCGCCGTTCGTTCGCTCCCTAGCTGCTGCTCGAGCAGATGGCCAATGGCCGTCTCATCTAGAGCCTCGAGCTGAACGTGGATATCAGCTGTCAGGTCATCTTGTGGTCGGGATCGTGTCGTTGCAACGGCGGCTGCGCCGGTTGCTCTCAACCGCCTCGCCACCTGCGCAAAGGCGGCGTAGGCACTGGCCGGACCGAAATGAAGATCCTCGACAAGGAGCATCAGAGGATGCTCTCGAGAGAAGTAGTCGATTGTTTCTAGGAGAATGAGCTCCAACGTCTCTGGCGTCAGGCGCACGGCTCTCGCCGGCGCCGGCTTGCCAGTGATTAGCGCGGCAAACGACGGAATCAAGTCCAGCGCCTGCAACTCCATCTGTTCGAGCGCGCGATGAGCGTCCTGATGCACCAGCACCGATGCGACTGCTCGCACGTAGGGCGCCCATGCACTCATCCGTTCCCCTGGCACATAGCCGCCGTGCAGAGTTCGGATTCCGCGGGTCTGCGCCGCGTTCACAACCGCGCTGACTAGATGGGTCTTCCCGATACCCGCACCCCCTTCGACGAGTGCCCCCGTCGCGCGCCGCCCGTCAAGGACGTACGCAAGAAGCGTGTCATAGGCACGTCCTCGGCCCGGTAGCGCGTCACCGACCGATAGCGTGGTCTTTTTCGGCGCCGGAGCCCATCGTGCGCGACGCAGCATCCGCACGAGATCCTCTGCCGATGAAATGCGCTCGCTTCTATCCCTGCGCAAGAGCTTCATGACGATCTCTTCGAATGCAGGGGGAGCAACGACACCGACTTGAGAGAGTGGTGGGGCGCTACGCCCGCTGAAGAACGGCCGCGCGCCTTCCGCGGCGCATGGATGGCACCCTGTCATGAGCTCGTAGAGAAGCAGGCCAAGTGAATAGAGATCCGAGCGTCCGTCCACGTCCTCGTTCGACCTAAGGCGCTCCGGCGCAGCGTACCGGACGGTGCCACCGAACCTGTCGGAGGCGACCGAGTCTCTGAGCGACTGCGCGGTGAGCGCGGCGCATCCAAGGTCCAAGATCTTGACTTGATCATCGTCATCGAGGACTACGTTCTCGGGCTTGAGATCGTTGTGGAGGAGCCCCACGCGGTGGATCGCGGCGATCGCGGAAGCGAGGTTCTCGGCGATTTCGTTGCACCGCGGGACGTCTATCCTGCCCGCCTGCTGCAAATGCGAGCGAAGCGTCCGACCTTTCACGTACTCCATTGCAATGTAGGCGCGCACGTGGTCGCGGGTGCGCACGAGACCATGATCCAATACGCGAACGACGTTGCCGTGATCGACACGGGCACCGGCTCGTGCCTCATGCTCCCACTTGCCGGCGGCGTCGCCCTCTAGGAGGTGCGAATGAACGAGCTTGAGCGCGACTGGATCCCCATTCGGTCCAGTCGCCAAGTAGACGGTACCCGTAGCACCGACCCCCAACTCGCGTCGCAACTGATACGGTCCCAACTGCCACATAGCTCCACCTTATGTCCGGCGGCCGGTGGTGCGTGCGCAACGCACTCTGTCTGGCTTGCCTCGAGCCTCAAGTTCATTGCAGATAGGAACATGTGGTACCATGTCCCGATTGGTGCCGAGCCGGAGGCCGGCACGACCGCCCTGGTGTGAAGTCGGACTAGGCCCTTCGGGGTTGCGGGCAAAGCGGAAAGCGGCTTTCCGTCTACATTGAACTCTGGCCACCGATCGGCTGCAGATGCCTGCGTCATGGGCGCTGCGGCCTTTCCGTCTACCCCGGAAGACGGAAGTGGCCCACGCCCGAGCAGCATGACCGGCGTCAGTTCGCGGCCCCCCTCGAGCAGTCGGCAGACTCGACCTATCCCGCGGTCGCACGGGTCCGATGCAGCCTCAACAACCCGAGACTCTCACTCGGGTCGACGCGCCCACGAGTCGGTCAGCGGGCACCACACAAAGTCCGCGCCCATCACCCGCATCCAGCGCAGCGCGCGCTCGCTGAGCGAGAGGCCGACGCCGTTGGACTCGCTGCCATAGAGCGAGGGCATGCCCAGGCTGTCCTCGAAGAGATAACTGTCAAGCCCATCGCTTACGCGGCAGCAGTTGCTCTCCAGCTCGTGGATCCAATGCGGGAGCGTCGACAGGTCTCGCCGCAGGCGGTGGAATGGGAAGTCGCATCCGTGCAAGTAGCGGTAGCGCGCCGTGCGTAGGATCGACCAGAACTCCTGTCGGGCGCGTCCGTCACCGGCATGCGTGGCGAAGTACAACTGCTCGGCCACTTCGCGCGGGTGTCGGGCGAGTGTGGCCGCGACTCGTTCGCGCACGGCAGTGAGGCGTCCCGCGAGCACGTCCGCGTGCATCGCGAGGACGTCCTCCTGACTCAGGACGTAGAGCGAGTAGCGCATCTCGTGTGCGCCGTCCGGCTCCAAGCCCTGCGCGCACGCCACGTCGATGATCGCATCGTCCGCCGGGTCGCCCGGCTCGTGGTGTAGGCCGTGGTAGCGACGCAGGTACTCGAGAGTGCCTTTCCCGCTCATGTGCCGCCAGTCGCCATCGTATTGATGGTCGATTCCATTGGGTAGACGCGCTCGCGCAACGCCGAGGATTCCGGAGAGCGACGCCCGGTCGTGCAAGCGCAACAGCAGGCTCGCCGCCAGGTCCTTCGACGCGCCGCGGCTGCGGGCGAGGTAGCCCCGGAGAAGTCGCAAGAGACGGTCCGGGTCTAGGGCGTGCAGCGGAGCGAGCTGACGCGCGACCTCATCGACATAGTCCATCGCCTCGGGATCGTCAGCTTCGACGCCTAGCGGCTGAAAGCCGGCCTCGGCCTCGGATTCAAGCCGCTCGAACAGCTCCGTGGCGACGGCCCGCGTGTTGCATAGCGGCATGTCGGCCAGCAGCTCACCGAGTTGGGAGACCGTGCAGTGCCCAAGCAGGGGCTCGATGGCTTCCGCCAAGCCGAGGAAGCTCGACTCGTCCAGCGCAAGGCCGAGGTAGAGAGACTCAAGGTCCCAGCGACCGAACACCGCAACGGAGGCCTCGTCTCCTTCCTTGTCCACGACCGGACCGGCCCGGGCTGCGATCAGATCGACAGCGAGTGGGAGTCCGATGGCGGGATCGAGATCCATCAAGCGCAGGAGATCCTCGGACTGGTCACCGTTCTCCGAATCGGTGGCGCGCCGGACGAGTTCAGCGAGGGCGGCCCGATCCCCTCTCCGGGCCAGGGCTGCGACCACGGCTCCGCCGCCCTCGCGGACGGGGTCGGCGTGGGAACGGAGGTAGACCAAGCTCTCCTTGTCGCTGAGTCGGCCGAGCGCCCGGACTACTGCATGCCAGGCAGGCCCCCAAGTGCTGCGGCCCTCGCGGTCGCTGTCTTCGAGCCGCTTCGCCGCCGCAACAAGCCAAGGCGCGTCCTCGTCAGAGAAGGGAAGCGAGGCGAGATACCAGCGTGGGAACGGCAGCACGCTCCATGTCGGATCCGTCGTGGCGTCCTCTAAGTGCGCGCGAATGTGCGCGACGACATCCGGCCCCAGGTCGCGACCGAGATCGACGAAGCTACGCACACGAACGTGCTGCTGCGAGTACCACTGGGAAAACCACAACTCCCCCGCGGTGTCGACGTCCTGGCCGTGCGTACGCCGGAACCACGCCAGCACGGGGAGGTGCCACGGCAACGCCATCCGGTGGAAGTTGCCGCCGATCGACTCCAGCTGGTCGTCGTTGAGGCCCGCCTTGAGCACGTACATCAGGTAGGCGGGAACTTCAGTGCTTCCGATGATGGAGCGAATCGCCTCGAAGTCGCCTGGTGCGTTCTCTCGCGCGCCCTCGGGAAGGATCAACTCCATCACGCGCTCAGCGTGGCGTGCATCCAGCACCTTGTAGGACAGTGCGGCCGCCGAGCGGATGGCCACATCCGCGCGCTTCGACCAGATGGCGCGCAGGAGCACGGCGTCGTCCTGCTCGGGTGTCCGCACCAGGTCACCGTCCTCATCCACTTCCTCGACCACGCGAGCGAGCGCCCTATCCACATCGGCCGGTCCGGGCAGATCGCCGCTGACGCCCGGATCCAGCACTGGCAAGCGGTGCTCGAAGAACACTTGGTCGATCCGGCGCGCTGTCCCGAGCGCGTAGCCCAGTGCGAGTGCGGCATACGCCCGCACGCGCGCATGCGGGCTGGTCAACGCGTCCAGTGCCTCGCGAGTGACACCAATGGCACCCAGGGCCAGTGCGGCGTTGGCGGTTACGCAGAGGCGCGGATCATGCAACGCCCGTACCAGCGCGCCCGCAGCCGGGCGTGCGGGCTTCCCAATTGCGAGCAGGCAACGCGCGGCAGTCTCGCGCGCGTTCACATCCTCGTGCGCGAGGAGCTCGGCGAGCGCCGACACCCCACCCACGCCGCTATCGCCAAGATGTTCGAACACCGTGCGTCCCCAGTGCAACGCCCCGTAGTGCGCTTCGGCCATCGCGGTCGCCGTTGGGCCCGCGGCAGGCGCCCCTATGGCCTTCAGCGCATTGCGGGCGGCCTCAGCTTCCGGCACGATGTCCGATCGCAGGAAGGGCGCGATGGCCTCCGGGGCGGCCCGCAGGCTGCGAAGCACGGCGGCGCGCACCCTCCAGCTCGGGTCGCGCAGGGCGGCTACGAGCGGCGCCCGGGCAGCCGAACCGCCTCCGGCCAGGGCCATGGCGGCACGGATGCGCGCGTCGCGCCGGCCCCTCTTCAGGCTCACGACGGCGTCGGAAAGGGCAGCAGGGTCGAGTGCCGGCGGCGAGGACGAGGCAGGGACGTCGTAGTTCGGATCGACGGCAGCATCAGCCCCGCGCCCCGGCTTCGCCAGGCGTTCCATCCACCACTGTGCTTCGGCGCGCACGCACCAATGTTCATCACGCACGAGCGGCGCCAGGGTCTCGGGATCAACGCCGCCCTTGCCAAGTGCGAGAATCGCCGCGTAGCGAACGCCACGGTCTTCGTCGCGGAGGGCCGCAGCGAGCGCGCCCATGACCTGGCCGGCTCCCGGATCGGCCTGCGGCGCGGGGTCCGGGCCGCACCCAAGGAGTACGAGGAGGAGCGGGAGCGGGACGAACAGCCTCATGGCCCCCATGAGAACGCATTTGGGAGCACAATGCATGACCACACCCAGGGTCGCGAACATCGCCGCGCGGAGGCTACGCGCGTAGCAACGACCCGGTCGCGGGCCCCCCGCCTTCGGGCGGTGGGGAGACGAGGCGGAGGCCTGGCTCGTTGGTTCGGGCGGGTCTGCGAGCTGCAGATCTCGGTGTTTGGGAGAACGCCAAGAAAACCGGTCACGCCTGGGCGACGGCCGCGAGTTGAGTCTCCGTACCCCCAACTCCCTTCCCCTCTGGAGACGCCATGTTCCTTCCCAAGCGAAAGCTCTCAGCTCTTCTTCTAGCCATCCTTGCGCTCACGCTGCCGGCCTGCGGCGGCGGTGGCGCCAACAACAACACCGGAGGCGTGATCGTCACCGGTGAATTGAACGTCGTCAGTACCAACCCTGCGGCCAATGCGCAGGCGGTCGCTTTCGACGTCGTCATCGAGATCCAGTTCGACTCGGCGCTGGACGCTGCGGCCCTACCCAATCCGGCCATTCGCCTGAATGGCCCGGGCGGTGCAGTGGCCGGTCAGATCAGCTACGACGCGGCCCGCGGTGTCCTGGTCTTCACGCCGGACAACCCACTCGAGGCACAGTCCAACTACGGTGTCATCGTCGAGCCGGGCATTACCGGCGTGAACGGCAACGTTCTCGCGGACGATTACACCTTCCCCTTCCGCACCGACGATGCCCCCATCGTCGAGGAGCCGCACGAGAACGAAGCGTTCCCGAGCAAGGCACGTGCATTGAAGATCAACGCGAATGGCATCGGCGCGAGCGCCTTTGTCACGGAGAAGGCGCTCTCGTACGCCCTCACCATCCGCCCCTACGACAAGGCGACCGGCTTCGGCACTCCGAACACGCTCTATGACGGTCCAACCGGCGTGGAGGTGCGTGATAGCGGCCTCGCGGTCAACGCGTCGGGCAAGGGCATCATCGCGTACTCGATCAGCGGTGGCGATCACCTCGACCTAGCCGTGCGCACGTTCGACGCCCGTACGGGCAACGCCGACGCGGTCCACTTCCTGGACACCTCGGCCGAGACCGTCGGCGTCCCGTTCGCCGCCATCGACGATGCCGGCCGGGCGCTTGTCGTGTGGACCCAGCGCGTTGTCGGCAGTGCCGTCAACAAGGCGTACGGCAAGTCCTACGACCCGGCCACGGGTTGGAGCCTGACGTTCCGGATCGAGCCCGACATCAACAAGAACGTGTTCGGCCTTCGGCTAGCGATGGACGCGGAGCGTGGCGAGGCGATCGCAGCCTGGACCCTGTACGTCGGCGACGACCGCGCAGCGCGCGCTCGCACCTGGAGTCAGGGTTCGTTCGGCGCGGTGCACACCGTGTACCTCTTGGCGAACACCCAGGCGGTGGTCAAGAACATCCAGGTGACGAGCCTCGGCGAGTCGTTTGTGTTCTTCACACGGGCCAACACGCCGGCGCCGAGCCAGAAGTCGCTCCACGTCGTGCGCCACCGGCCCACCGGCCTCAGCGACCCCGGTTGGCAGACACGGACTCCGATCGACGAAATCGGCGGCGAGAACATCGCCATGACGTCGGCGGTCGAAGGCAACCGGGTCCTCGTGGCCTGGGGCGTGGACACGCCCGCTGACGGCACGAAGTTCCAGTACCGCCACTACCGTGGTGCGGCCGGCTGGCAGGGTCCGATCACGCTCTCGAACCTCCCGTACAGCACGTTCCAGGGTGTGTTTCCGCGGGTCATCAGCCGCGGCGAGCGCTACACGTTGTTCCACTGGGACTACGACGAGGCTGGTCAGGACGAGCGTCGCGCGACGCTGCTGGTCGACGGCGTGATCTTTACACGTGACGTGCTGGTTCCGCTCGCGGAGAACGTCGTGATCATCGCCGGCATGGACGCAGGCGGCGTCTCGAGCTTCCTGTCTCGCGGCGCGAACAACGTCGGCCTCGAGCTGAGCAGCGTGAGCGCCCAGGGCGTCGTAACCGGCCCCACCCGGATCGACAGTGGCTCTGCGAGCTTCATCGGCAACCGGCGCATCTCCGTCGATGCCGCCGGCGAGCGCGTGATCCTCTTCGATCGCGACGACGACGTGCTTCAGATAATCCTGCGCTAGCGCGCCCGTCAATTTGACGAACTCCGAGGCCCGGGCGCAAGCCCGGGCCTCGCTTCCTTTTGGCGGTACCGCAGGGCTACGGCATCTGTGGGTGCCGTTTGCGGAGCAGGGTCCGGAACCGGACAACCGAATCCGGTTGCTTGGTCTTCGTGTTCGGGGACACACGCCTCCTAGGTGAGCCCGAGGCGAGCGAGCTCGGCGGAACGCAGTGGGCGGGCGTACCGGAGCGTCACCAGCAGTCGGTCATCCTCGTGTCCCGTGAGCAGCTCGACGCCATGCACGCGAACCGGTCCCGTCCAGACGTGTTTTGGACCTGAGGTGATCTTCAGATTCAGCTCCATGCCGTAGGTACCCACGAGTGCCTGCGCAGCGCTAGCGGCGTTGACTTGTGATCCAGCTTTTACGAATGACGTAGTTGGCACAGTAGGGTCCGCGTCTCGAAGTCGTAGACACCGAGTTGCTCGTCGCTCGTGGAGATCAGGTGCTTGCCCGAGGCCGAGATCGTGAGGGCCGTGGGCACCTCGCTTCCGCGCGAGAGCACCCACTCGTCGATCTTTCGTGTGTCCGCGTGCTCAAAGCGGAACGTGGATGGCCCACGCTTCGTGACCGCGACCGTCGGGAGAGATCCCCACCGCGCCGACGCCGCCGCCCCGTTCCACGACTTCCAGCGCATCGCGCTGCCGCGCCTGAAGGTATCGCCGCTCCCAGGCATCTGGATCCCCGCCGATGTCGCGCAGGATCCGCGTTGCGTTGGGGCCCTCGTGCATCTGAAGCGCCGTCGCGGCGGCATCGAGTCGGGACGCCCGAAGGCGCAGGGCCGTTTGCGTCGCGAGATGCTCGGCGGCCTCCCGCGCCCTGACCTCACCCGCGCGGGACGCGAGGGCGAGCACGAGTCCGGCGACGAGGCCGAGCAGCGCAACGCACCCGAATGCGACGGGGACCCGGTGGCGCTGCACGAAACGGCGCACCTGGTAGCCCGTGGTCCAAGGACGCGCGTGAATCGGCTTCTTCGCGAGATACCGCCGGATGTCGTCCGCCAGCTCGCGCGCGCTTGCGTAGCGCTCGTTCCGATCGATGGCCAACGCCTTTCGGATCACCAAGCTGATGTCGTCGCCGATGGGGAGCCTGCGCGTGTCCAGTCGCGGGGCGGGCTCGGACGCAATGACGGCCAATGCGTCCGAGGGCGTCGTATCGCGCAGGTCGTGAGGTGTCTTCCCGGCCAGGAGCTGGTAGCCAACCGCGCCTATGGAGTAGACGTCCGTGCGGACGTCCAGGGGCTCCGTGCCGCCGCGGACCTGTTCGGGACTCATGTACGCGAGCGTGCCGGTGATCCGGTGCTCGCCACTTCGTCGGCTCCGTTTGGATGCGTCCCGGCCGAAGGCGCGCGCGATGCCGAAGTCCAGGAGCTTCGGCGTTCCATCGGACTCGATCAGGATGTTGGACGGCTTGACGTCGCGGTGGATCACGCCGTTGTCGTGCGCGTACTGGATTGCATCGCAAACGCGCGCGAGAAGCTCGAGGCGTTCATCGATCGAGGGCTGCGCCTTGAGGACGTACTTCGTGATGGGTTGACCGTCGACCAGCGCCATCACGATGTAGTGAAGCTCCGACTCGCCCTCGGTCGCCCGTCCCATGGTGTGGATCGCGGCGATGTTGGGGTGGCTCATCCGGGCGAGCAGGTTGGCCTCCGTCTCGAACCGCTGCACCGCATCGGGCGTGCGAAGCGCACGGCGCATGACCTTCAGTGCGACGCGCCGACGCGGCTCGTCCTGCTCGACCTCGTAGACTTCGCCCATGCCGCCCGATGCGATGTGTCGGATGACGCGGAACGGTCCAATCCGCTCGGGCACACCATCGAAGAGCGTGTCGCCCATCGTGGCGGCCTCGCGCCGGACGGCGGCCACCGCCCTGCCATCCAGCCCCTCGCCGTCATGCCCTTCGCTGGCGTCGAAGGCGAGCATACGGAGGACCTCGCCGAGTACGGCCTCGTCCCCCGAGGCGTGCTCGCGCGCGTAGGCCTCCCGGGCCTCCACGCTGGCGTCCAGGCCGGTAGCCGCCTCGAACAGCGCGAAGACGCGCGCGAGTTGCTCGGGCGTCAGCTCCTCGGAGGTCTCTTCCGCCATGTGCCCGATCCTATGCGACTCGCTTCGTGGGGAAGCCGCGGACTTTCTCACCCACGTGCGGGCCAGGGAGCCTGCCGCGAGAGACAAAACCTGGCCCTCGCATCGGGAGCGTGCGCTGGGAAGGGTGTGAGGCGCTCGTGCCTCTCGCCGAATCCCGGAGCCCGACCCATGACGTCCCTGAGAAACGCGTTCTTCGTCCTCCTGCTTGCCACCGCTCTCATCCCCCTCGTCGGCTGCGGGGGCGCTGGCGGAACGGGAGTCGATCTCGATGGTGGGCCCGCTGGTCCCCCGCCCGGCGACGGGGTACCGCCGTTCGCCGCGAGCCTGGCCCCGTCGCAGTGGCAGGACGGCGACTGGGCGTTCGACGAGATCCGCGTCTACTACCACGTCTGGGATGGCGCCTCGATGAGGTGGAGCGAGCGGTACGTCGCGACGGGCGCGGGCACGTTGACCCTGAACGGCGGCGGCATCAGCGGCCAGGCGACCATCGAACAGTTGCACGATGGCATCACGGAGTACCAAATGCCCAGCGACGCGCTCGATGGATTCGCGGTGGGAGACGCGCTCACCGTTGCCGGCCACGTGGATGGAACGACCGTTGGCTTGGTCTGCAAGGCTCCAGACGGAAGCGAGCTGAGGTTGCTTTGCGCGCCCTACGACGGCGATGTGACCGAGGACGCCACGGGCCGTTGGGACTCCGCCAGGTACTTCGACGGCGTGGGCGGCATCTCGACGCCGGGTACCTTCGGCGGGGCCGACTCCTACGTTTACAACGTGAAGCGGACCGGGCCTGCGTCCAGCTCTCCGCTTCCGGTCCCTGTTTCGTTCGGCAACAAGCCGAGTGTGTACATGGATGGTTACTACACGGGCTACGGGGGTGCCAACGTGACGTACTGGGACCCGCAGTTCGGCCGCTACACCTCTCCGGAGGTGAGCTACGACCTCGCGTTGACGTTTGCGGGAAACGAGGTCGTCGGAACGGCCACGTTCGACACGGTGCACGTCCCCGATCTTGACGGCTACGTCGGAGGCGATGCCGTCTCCGTGCAGGGTACGATCGTCGGTGACTACGTATTCCTCGAGGTATTCGATCCTCTGAATCCTGATTTCTCGATGCGACTGGCCTGGTGCTCCCATCGAAAGCAGGGACCGTCGGACGCACCGGGCGCCATCAGCCGACTCTGGTGCGACTACGGAGCCCAGAGCTCGACGCCGACAGTCCATGGCGGTCACAGCTTCTGCAGAATCGAGCGTCAGTAACACCGAATCGCTCGGACGTGCCGCCTAGCCGTCCCGGAGGCCTTCCGCGATGCGAGTTACCCGCTTGGTCTGTCTAGCTCTGGTGCTGATCGGCCCCACGGCGTTTGCCGACGACAAGAAGCCGGCGGCGGCGCGTTTCCTCGAGGCATTCGAGGCACAGGACGAGGAGCGCATGGCACGCATCGCTGCGGAGCCGCACGAGCCTTGGATCCTCGCCGAGACCCTCTTCCATCGGGGGCACGTCGAGGCAGCCTCCGCGTATGCAGCGGCCGTGAAGGGCCCTGCTGCCGAAGGCCTCGCCGCCTACCTCGCTCAGCGCAAGGAGGTCGGGCCCGATCCGGCTGTCGGTCAGGCGCTCGCTACCTCAGCGGCGGCGATGCGCAAGCGGGACTACAAGCAAACCCTCGCCATCGTGGCCACGCTCGGTGCCGAGCTCGACACGGTCAGCCGCATCCTGATCGAGCTGCACCGCGCGTACGCTCGGCTCTTCGCGGAAGGGCCCGCGGTGGGTGCGAAGATCCAGGCACGCGCCGGAGCCGCCGCAGAGAAGATCGGCTGGGTCGGCGGGCAAGCGCGCGCGTTCTCGGACCAGGCACGAAGCCAGATCGCAGCCGGCGACCTGCGGGCCGCCACGAAGCTCCTGCGCCGGGCGCTCGGTCTGGCCGAGAAGACGAAGGACGTGCCGGCCCAGGCGCGCTACCTCACCAACCTGGGATATGTCTACTTCCAACGCGCCACGTACGACCGGGCGGCGACGTACTGGCGCAAGGCCGTACGCCTGAAGCAAGCGCTCGGCGAGCCGGGCGGCGCGGCGAGGATCCAGCTGAACATGGGTGCGCTCTTCGTGCAGCTGGGTCGCTACGCCGACGCGCTGCACGTGCTCGAACGGACGGCCGAGGTCGTGAAGACGAAGATGCCGCGGAGCTATCCGAGCGCGTTGATCAACCTCGCGAGCGCCTGGACCGCCGTCGGAGACTTCCCGATGGCTCTGAGCTACCAGGCCGAGGCCGTTGCGCGCGCCCGTGAAGCCGACGACCTTCAGTCGCTCTCCATTGCCCTCGGGAACATGGCCTCCGTGGAGATGCAACTGGGCGAAGCCGCGGATCTCGATCGCGTGGCCAAGCTCCTCGAAGAGGCACTGGCGCTGCACGAGAAGATGCACGTTCAGCGGGGCGTCGCGAACGCACTCACCTCGCTCGGACACGCGGCGCAAGGACGCCAGAAGCTTGCCGAAGCGATCCGCTACTACGAGCGTGCACTCGGGGTCGCCGAGGAGGTCCGCGACCGCGCCGCTGTGGTCTCGATCCTCGAGGCGACAGGCCTGGCCTACAAACGGAGCGGCGATCACGCCAAGGGCATCGAGCTCCTCGAGCGAGCACTTCGGGAGGCTCGGCGCGTGCGGCTCGGCCCGGAGATGGCCGGAATCCACGCGCAGCTCGCGTTGTGCTACCTGCAGCGAGGGAAGTTCACGGACGCGCTCCGGATGGCCGAGGCCGGCTTGGGCGAGGTCGAGCACCTCCTCGGTGGTCTCGACGACACGAGCTCTGCCACGCTGCGCGGCGAACACGAGAACATCTTCAGCGTGGGGGCGCGGGCAGCGTTTCAGCTCGGCGATGCCGCCAAGACGCTTCGGTTCCTGGAGAGCGGCCGTGCCGGCTCCCTGTTGGAGCATCTGCGTGGCAGCGATGCCCTGCGGCTCGAGGGAGTGATTCCGCCGGAGAACCAGAAGGCCAAGGCGGAGGCGGACGCGGCCGAGCGAGCAGCGCGCGCGGCCTACGAGACGGCCGCGGCCGAGCGCCGGTCCCTCGCGGAGATGCGCAGGCTGCGGGGGAAGCTCAACGAGGCACGCAACCGGGTCCAGGCAGAGTGGCGACGCATCCAGCGTGTGCGCAAGCGCAAGGCCAAGCTGGTCTATCCGCGCGCGGCGACGCCCGAGGAGATCCAAGATCTCCTCGAAGAAGACCAGGCCCTCGTGGTCTACGGTGCCGAAGAGCCGGTGATCGCGTGCGTGATCACGGCGGAGGAGACGCGTCTCGTCGACTGTGGGGCGCTGGCGAACGTGCGCGAGGCCTACGAGGCGCTGGCAACGGACAGTCCGGCGGAGGACGCCGCGCCGGCGCTCGCGCGGCTGAAGGCGGCGCTGGTCGCGCCCCTCGAGCTCGACGCAGCCGTGAGGCAGGTGATCGTCGCGCCCGATTCCCTCCTCGCGTACCTGCCATTCGGCGCGCTCTTCGACGTGGCGGTCTCACTTGCGCCGTCGGGTACGACGCACGTGCATCTCTTCGAGGAGGCCTGGACGGAGGGCGAGGGGGTCCTAGCCATCGGCGATCCGGACTACGGCGCCATGCACGCGAGCTCCAAGCGTGTCTTCCTGCGCGGACGCACGCTGCCGCGGCTTCCTGCATCACGCACCGAGGCCGAGGCCGTTGGCGACGTCGTCCTGCTTGGCGCGGAGGCGACTGTGCCGGGCGTTGTCGATAAGCTCGCCACGCGTGAGCGTTGGCGCGCCGTTCACTTCGCCTGCCACGGCTTGCTCGACGCACAACGCCCCTTGTTCTCCTCTCTCGCGTTGACCGAATTGGAGAACGCGGATCCCTTCCTCGACGGGCGCGACCTCGCCACGATGGACCTCCAGGCCGATCTCGCCGTGCTGTCGGCCTGTGACACGTCCCGCGGCCGCCTCATGCGCGCTGAGGGCATCATGAGCATCGCAAGGAGCTTCATGTACGCGGGGACACCGCGCGTTCTATGCTCGCTCTGGAAAGTCGATGACGAGGCGACCAAAGCTCTGATGATTAGATTCTACAAGCTCTGGAACCCCAAGGAGGGCAAGAGTATCGGTCCTGCCGCCGCGTTGCGCGAAGCACAGGCATTCATCAGGTCCCAGGAGAAGTGGGCGCATCCGTACTACTGGGCCGCTTGGGTGCTCTGGGGCCTACCTGACTAGCACCCAATTCACCGCATGTTAGTCCAGCAGCCCCCACTCGATTGGCGCCTCCTGTGCGACATCGTCGGCAGCCTGTGGATCGCGCATCAGTTTGTTTGCGATCTTGCGGGTGACCTGCCCCCGATGAGTGTGCCACCTGGCAACTCACAAAGCGGCGCGTACCGCCACGTCTTTCGGTAGCCAAGCCTGCGGGGCTGGAGGCTTGTA
>JANQJW010000047.1 GCA_028281445.1 Planctomycetota bacterium
ATGGAGAGCGCAGAGTCGATGCTCCTCGACGCGGGGGCGGACGACTACATCCGCAAGGCGCACTTCACGCCTGAGCTGCTCGAGAGCCGCGTGCGGGCCGTACTGCGACGTACACCAAGGAGGCGCAGGGGATCTCGCGCGGGCCCGCGGTCCTAGGTCCGGGGGCGCTCGGAGGGCGAGTCGCGTCGCTCCATCCGACGAGTCCAGAGCAGACGACTAGATCGGATCCTGAGCCTTGCCCCCGGCCGAACCCCACCGCCATCGTCGACGACAGTCACCGTGACCCGGCGCTTCCGTGGGACGTGCAGCGCCGCTTCACTCGTTCTACCGCTGGCAACAACTACGTCTGCGCGCACTGGTGCGTGTTTCCATTGCGCGGCCGCCATGCGGCTGGTCGTTTGCTTGCTCCAGATCGTGGCGCGGTAGCGTCCAACGGGGAGGTTCTCGAACACCGCCCTGCCGTCGGAGCCGGTGGCGGCGCAGCGGCGCTCGGTGCCGCCTCGTTGTTCGACATGTACGATCGCTCCCGCTTGTCGCGAGTCCCCCTCTTGCACTGCGACACGCAGCGTCCCGGTGTCGACGAGCTGCATCACCACGTCATGCGCCGGGATCTCGATCGGAAGGACCTGCACCACGGCTCCTTGCACGCGGAGACCGAGCTCGAACCGCCCGGCGGGAAGGCCCGCAAAGGAGAAGCTGCCGCCGTGTCCTGCCGGGAGAGGACCGGGGCCTCTTCATCTTGCAGTGGACTCGGAGGGAACGGCGTCGCTCGAACTTCGACGAACACGGCCTTGGCACCGACTACACGCCCACTCAGACACGGCTCGTCCTCGCCCCGCGCCATTCGAGCGTCCAGTCGGGGAGGCGCACCGTCGGTGCCGGGCAGTGCCACCCGCTGTGTCTTGTATCCAGGCGCGACCACGATCAACTCGGCAGGGTCTCCACCGAACAGCTCGAAGCTCAACCTGCCCAGGCTCAGGAGATGGTCATCTGTACGCAGCACGCCCAGACCGCGGCGCCGAAGCCCATCGCGAGTACGCAGGATCGCCCCTGCTCCGACAATCGGCGTTCCGGTCGCGTCGTCAACGACCCGCACGATGACGTGAGTGCGCTCGAGCCTGATCTCGAGAGACCGAGCCCTGTCCGCGAGGAGAATGTCGAGCTTCTCCCGACCATGGCCGGGTGCTGTCGCATGCAGGGTGGTTCTTCCAGGCGGCATGTATCGGAAACGAAACGAGCCATCCGTCTCCGTCGAGACTCGGTACCCGACGGGCATCCCGAGAGCTCGTCGACAACGCGAGAGCGAAGACTTCTGCTTGCGGCACTGCGCGCCCCTCCGCATCCCTGACGGTCCCCGCCACGACGCGCCCAGCGTCTGCACTCCCTTCGACGAGTGCTCCCGTCGCCCGCCGACTGTCGAGGACGTAGGCAAGAAGTGTGTCATAGGCACGTCCTGGTCCCGGTAGCGCGTCACTGACTGATCGCGTGGTCTCCTTCGGCGCTCTCTTCGAATGCAGGGGGAGCAACGACGCCGACTTGAGAGAGTGGTGGGGGCGCTACGCCCGCTGAAGAACGGCCGCGCGCCTTCCGCGGCGCATGGATGGCACCCTGTCATGAGCTCGTAGAGAACCAAGCCGAGCGAGTTGAGATCCGAGCGTCCGTCCACGTCCTCGTTCGACCTAAGGCGCTCCGGCGCAGCGTACCGGACGGTGCCACCGAACCTGGCGGACGCGACCGAGTCGCTGAGCGACTGCGCGGTGAGCGCAGCGCATCCAAGATCCAGGATCTTGACTTGGTCATTGCCATCGAGGACTACGTTCTCGGGCTTGAGATCGTTGTGAAGGAGCCCCACGCGGTGGATCGCGGCGATCGCCAAAGCGAGGTTCTCGACGATTTCGTTGCACCGCGGGACGTCCATCCTGCCCGCCTGCTGCAAATGCGAGCGAAGCGTCCGGCCTTTCACGTACTCCATTGCAATGTAGGCCCGCACGTAGTCGCGGGTGCGCACGAGACCATGATCCAACACGCGAACGACGTTGCCGGGATCGACACTGCTACATGGCTCCACCTTATGTCCGGCTGCCGGCGGTGCGTGGGCAATGGACTCTGCCTGGCTTGCCTCGAGCCTCAAAGGTGCGGTGGATCCGGTCCGAGTCGTATTCGCCGAGATGTACTCGTAGTGCTCGTCAGCGATCACGGCAATGCGCTGGTCTGTGGTCCTCGCCGAGTTCACGGAGCGAGGAGCGACGCGTCTCGCCTCAGCGTGGTCTTCCGCTTGGAAGGCAGCAGTGGAATCGCTGCGATCAGAATGAGTGCGGCAAGACCGGCGTTGCGCCAGAGGAGCGTCTCTGTGCCGAAAAGGGCGTCCACCGGCGTCGAGCACCCGCAGTCACCCTGGTAGCCGCCGGCCCGCAGGACGGCGTAGCCGAGCGTAACGAGGCCGAGTAGCACGGCCGTAGCGACGAGCGTCCGCGGTCCGCCATGTCTCACCAGCAGGCTGACCCCAATCCACACCTCCGCCGCCGCCTGCACTGCCAGGAGGATCGACACGGCGCCGGGCCCGGCACTCGGCAGGATGAACGCGAGTGCCGTTCGCGCCGCATCCGGGTCGATCGCTTTGGCGGCGCCCGCGTAGGCGAAGACCATACCTACGATTGCCCGTGCGACATGCGCGGCGTGAATCGACCGCGTAGTCCGGGCGGACGCTATCGCGTGCAGGGCGCGTTTCACGGGCATTGCTAGTAGTCCTCGTACGCCGAGAGGGAATTCCAGTGCACGGGAATGAGGACGCGATAGGTCTGGATCCCCTCCAGGGAGGAGCTGCCAGCACGACGGTGCCTGACCTTCAGGCAGACCACCCCTTGACCCGCCCCGGAGAGAGTCTCAGCGGCGCCCACCCGAATACGGCACTGCTTCGGCGACGTGCTGACGATCTCGGCCCGCAGTTGCGTCGATTGCGCGAGAACGCGCACCGAGAGAATCTCTCCGGTCCGCGCCGCGATACTGGTCGTCCCGGAGCGTCCGGACTTGCCTCTGAGCTGCAACTGAACCCTCTGGGGATCGACGAGGAGGGGCCCGCGGAGTTGGCCGCTCACGAGCAACTCCTTGACCACCTTCCCCGATCGGAAGCGTGGGCGCGTGAGCATAGGGCCGACGACCCATGGCTCCTTGAGTCGCAGCATACACGACCGCTCACCGCGGCTTGCGGGCTGCCAATCACACTCGAACAGACCGAGCGAGTCTTCAAACTCCACCGAACTCAGGTCCATGTCCGCGTCGCTCCGGATGGAGATGCGAATGGACGGAGCCTCCTCCAAGAGCTTGACGTCGACGGTGCCGATGGACCATCGCAGCGGATGCACCGAGACCCCTGCGAGTACGTTTCCGTGGCACTCCAGGACTGTGCGCGGACCGTTCTTGCCGTCGTGGATGAGAATCAGGCCGGTTTCGATGCGCCCCACATAGCCGCTCGTGTCGATGTTCATCACGCCGGACGCCTCTTCGCCGGGGCCAAGTGTCCGGCTCAATCCCTCGACCCTGGCGCAAGAGCAACTGGGAACGACCTTGAGGATCCGGCACTCCTCTGTGCCGGGATTCAGGAGCGTGAACGGGACCCGGACCCGCTCGCCTTGGATGCGCTCTCCCCAGGAGACCTTCGGTGCGTGCGCGACCACGAGCAAGCCCTCAGGCGCCACCAGCGTCGGGGCCAATACGCCGACAAGGGTCACGACAGCCGCCACGGTAGGCAGCACTGCTCTCCACCGAGCGCGATCGAAGCTCATGTTGCGCGCGCGGCCCGCCACCGCAGCACACCGAGCCCGATCAGGAGGAGCGCCGCGCCCAGGAGAACGATGCGCCATGCCCCACCCCCGCTCTCTGTCCGCACGCGGTTGCTCTCCTCGTAGATGCGATCGAACTCGGCGTCGCTCGGTATCCCGCCCTCCTCGTGGAAGATCACTCGATTCTGGCCACCTTCGCTTCGATCGATGATCTTGAGCCTCGCGAAGAATCCCTCTGGGAACATCGGATCCGACGCCGTCTTCTCCTTGCGACCGAGGATCGCGACGGTCGTGATCTCGAAGGGCGTCTTGATTCCGGGAAGCCACTTCTCTTCCGACCAGCCGGAGAACGTGCCGCCCTTGAACGCGTAGATCCGCCTCAGGATGTTTGCCCCCGTCGCGTCCCTCCAGTCCTCAACCAAGCGGCTCTTCTCCTTGGTCAAGCGCAACTCTCCGTTGGAGACGCCGAGATAGAGCGGATGAATGCGCAGCGCGAAGTACTCTGACTCCGTGAGCTCGCGCAGGGCGAGCCTCCACGTCCGGGATCCGTCTTGTTCTACAGACGAGGGGCGGTGATCCTGCAATAGCTTCAAGACGTTGCGGAAAGTCGTCAGCACTGCGATAGGGCCGAATCTGAAGTAGCCATCCGGAATCTCGAAGGTGAGCACGCGGTATCGGTCCTCGCCTCGTTCTCCCGCCAGGATGATCCTCGAACCGTCGAAGTAGGCATCGTGGTCGCCTACGAGCAGCCTCCAGTGGTTTGGCGATCGCAAGACAAGGAGGTGCGACTGCTCGAAGGCGCGCAGGTTCGGGAGCGCTTCGACCGCCGCCCGGAACGCAGCCTGGGTTTGCTCAGCGGCCAGTCGCAGGTTCCTACGCTCCTCGAGCGGGTCAATCGTGAGCCGGTAGGCCGCGAGCATCTTCTTCCACGTTGCACTCCGCCTACCGGAGTGATCGTACGTGACTCTCATCTCCAACTCGTAGTCGCCTGGGGGGAAGAACGCTGTTGCGCTCGGAACGGAAGCACTCTCCGTGCTCGTATCAGCGTGTGCGAAGGAGCCGAAGAGAAGCCCCGCGATCAAAGCCGCGAGCGCGAGGTGCCGCTTCTTGACCATCGCTGATTCCCCCTGCCCTGGATCTAGGCAAGCAAGCGGCCTCCGGGCCCTCGCGCACCGGAGGCCGCCTGCGCCGCCATGGCTACATGCACTGCACGACGTCGGGGCAAGGCGGATTCTGGCAACCCGGCTGCACGAACCCGTAGCAGAGGCGGAAACCTGACGGGCAGCAGGCGCTCGGGACGAGGCCAGTGAGCCTGTAGCAGAGCGTTCCCTGAGGCGCCAGCGGTGCGGCCGGGCACTTGTAGCCCGTCATGGGGCAGCAGAGGCGCACCTTCTTCGGCAAGCAGATGAGCTGCAGAGGGCCGGCAGCTTGGCACCGGTACACAACCGGCGGCGTGGGAACGGCAGGCATACATATACAGTTTGGCAACACCTGACCCGGGGCCGGCAGCGTGTCAGCAGCTCTCGCGTCGCCTGACAATCCAACGACCATGAGCGAAGCGCCGAGCGCGAGAATCGCGATTCCAAGTAACTTGATCATCTCTATTTCCTCCAGGGTTCTCTCCGAGAACGACTCTCGAAGTTATGTACATTCATGACCGCGCGCCGGAAGTTATCAAGTCGCCCTGAGGACGTCATCTTCCGGACGTCATCTGGAGACGTCATGCGCGCTCGTCGTCCAGCGAATATCCGCTCAAGTCCGGAAGACGTATGTGCTCGGTCTCCGCGAGTTTTCCTCTGTCCAGCGGTGCCTAGTGGCACGCGCTGACCGGGTGCTTGCATAGAAGCGTTGATGCCAGGCGATAGGTCAGTGCGGGCGGCAAGCGGAAGGACAGTCCGCGGATAGAAGAAACGCCGGCTACGAGTTAGAAAGTGGCACGGCCATCGGGGGGGTAGCTCAAAGCGAGGCGGGCGGCAAGACAGACCAGGCCCAGGCGACTATCAAGGACCCAATCGTCCCACGCATGTCAGTTTCCCCTTTCGAGGAGTAGTCGGATTCCCCCGATCTACTCGCGAGAAAACCCTGTCGTTGAACGCAAGACAGACGTCGTCCCGCGTATGTCGTCCATCGATGCTATCCCCTGGACGACGTCTTGCGTCATGTTGTGTGACACGCATGGAGAACTACACTAGGAGACGCAACCGTGCCAGCGAACTGACGAACCGCGCGATAGGGACGGAGGGGATTCGGAATGCGAACGCAAATCGAGACTGACTAGGCGAACCGGTAGAGGAGGAGACCTTCCTCAGTTGCTTCGGGCGCCAATCCGAAGACAGTCGCGGTCGCCGGCATCATGCGCCTCAACGCGACCGTGTACCAGCTTCGCTGATCTTGGCGGTCAACGCGCTGCAGTCTCCAACCAGTCGGTGGACGACGATGATGATGACAGGCGACTAGGCTCTGACGAAAGACGTCAGCGACCCGACTCGTCTCCGCCGGCTGAGTTGGAGTAGCGAACGAGATCTGTCGTAAGACGCATCACTGCCTCGAGCCCATCCTGCACACGTAGCTTCACGTAGGCGCGTCGCCTGTAGTTCTTCATCGTCGTCTCGGCGACACCTGCTCTCGCGGCGGTTGTCCGGATCTTCTCGCCCGTGAGGAGACCGTACATGGCGGTCATCTCACGACGGGAGAGGCCATAGCGCGTCCGCACTTTCCCGAGAGCCTTCGTGGTGGCGAGTTGTCGCATTTCCTCCAGCATGTCTATCCCGCGAGCCCACCTTCCGGCCAGGCGGACGTCTCTGTCTTCTTCGAACCTCGGTCTCGAAGCCGAGGCGCCGCGAAGAGCAGCGCGCGACGACGCGACATGTCTCCGATACGCCGTCGCTGCGCGACCTCGAATGCAATTGCAGACCGAGTTTGTTGTCATCTTCACACGTCATCGCCGCCTGCTTCGAGTGGAAACTGAAACACCCGCAGTGATGGACAACGGCTATGGTGAGGGCTAGGATTGAAGCCGTGGAATGATAACCTATGGAGCTTGAAGGATGCGGAGGACGTACGCTCCGTGGCGCGCTGCCTCAGCTGCTGTGCGTTTGTCGATTGACGATATTCGTCTCCTCGCGACGAAGCCCGCCCTGAATCGCATTGGGACGCTCTTCAGATTGTCGGATCGCGAGCTTGCGGCGCTGCACGCGATCCTGCTTGGCGAGAAAGTGACGCAGACAGCCCATCGACTCGGGATTGCCGTATCGACTCTCAAGTGCTACCGAAAGCGCGCGTACACCAAACTGGTCGTCGAGAACGAAATCGAGGCTGCGATCCGCATCACCGCGATCCTAGTGGAGCATAGCGATCCCGGGTCCCGGGCGGGATCGTTGGAAGTGCCGCCGTAGTTCCGGTCGTCGGTTGTCACAGCGTTTCCCCCGTGGTTCACGAAGGACGTGAGTCGGCCCGTACGACAGGCCGGGAGAGGATTGGGCTCTGCCCGTGTCTCGCGCGACATGGGGCATCAGTAGCGCACGAAACCGCAGAGCGCGCCTACTCGCCCATCTCCTCCAACCGCCTCCACGCCTCGCGCTTGCCGATGCCGCGGATCTTGCCCCATGCAGCAAGTTGCTTGGACCTGGGCTTGGACTTGCCCTTCTCCCAGTTGTAGATCGTGAGCATGGAAACGCCGACTAGAGCGGCGTAGTCCTTGTCGGAGAGCTCAAGACGCTCGCGGTCCGCCGCCACCCACTTGGGTGAGAAGCGGATTGCCTTCTCAGTTGTTGCAGGCTCCGCTGCAGCAGGCTGGCTCGCCTGCTTGCGAAGGCGCGTGACTTCTCGCTCGAGACCGGCGACCTGGCGCCGAAGCCCAGCGATCGCCCGCCGGTCCTCAGCGCGGCGCTTCCTGACTGGCCCGACCTGGGCCTTGACCTCCTTGCGGGCGAGGCGCTGGATCTCCTCGCGCAGCACGGCAGCGACGTTGGGCATGGGACTCCCCCAGAGCCCCCTTTCCTTC
>JANQJW010000049.1 GCA_028281445.1 Planctomycetota bacterium
TTCTAGATCGCCGCCGGGCCAACGGCGATCGCTTGGAACCCAATCATGCAGAACAAGCGCTTCAACGTAGCCATCGCTTTTACTTTCGCTTTCACCGTCCTGTTCATCCCGGTCGGTGACGCTTTCGCCCAGACGCAGATTCCGATCTTCGGTGACTACAACGTGGCCGTCATCGACGACGGGTCGGGCGAGTTGAAGGTGGCGCCCGAGCAGCTCAAGCACGATCTCGAAGAGACCTACGGAGGCACGGCTTCGACCATGACCTTCTCTACGCTGGTTTGTTCCATGAACTCGGCCGGCAGCGGCGACACCCTCGTGCTCGAGGGCGGATACGCGGTTGGCGACGCGGTCGACGTGCTCGAGAGCAAGGGCTACGTCGTGGAGACGAGCGTCACGCCCCGGTGCACCGGCGCAGCGGTGGCGTACACGTACTCCGACTGATCGCACTTCAGGGCGTTCGGGGCCGACGGTCCCGAACGCCGTCTTCCTAGCTGCCGCCTCCCATGAGCACGAAGGGTGCCCAGTAGAAGGGGTGCGGCTGCTCATCGCGTATCGCCAGCGCGGCCTTGCGCATGGCGGCCGCTGAACCCTCGCCCAACTCGCGGTAGAACGCGTCCATGAAGCGCGTGGTCTCAGTGTCTGCCACTGGCCAGAGCGACGTCATGAGACTCGCGACGCCCGCCTGCAGGAAACCGCGCACGAGGCCGAACACCTCGCCGCCTTCCGTGACGGAGACTCGGCCCGTTGCGCAGCCGGCGAGGACGAGCAGCTCCGGCTGGAGCTTGAGCTCCGCGATGCGCGGAATCGTGAGCCAGCCGTCCGCCAGCTTGACGCCCGACTCCATCGGGTCGTCGTGGCGGAAGCGGGCGTGCGCGGCGATGTGGATCGCGCGCGCGCGGCGCCCGTAGCGGCGCAGCGTCTCCTCGGTGGCCTTCGCGCCGATGAAGCGGCGACTGCGAGGCAGCAGTCGGGCGAGCTGCGTGACTTCGCGCCGTATGTGGGGGGCGGTCTCGTCCGGGATGCCGAGCAACAGCGAGGTCTTCGTACGGCGCACCTGCCCCGTGCGGCAGTGGAGGAAGACGGCCGCGCTAGGCGATTGAACGACCTCGTGGTCGAGAATGAGCGGGCGGCCTTTCGACTCCAGCGCGTGGAAGGGCACACCGTTCAGGTCGCCGTGCGGCACGATCACGATCCGCTTCGTGTTGATGTGCCGCCTGATGGGTCCGATGAGCAGGTCGTGGAGCTCCTCCAGAACGACACCCGCTGACTCGACGAGCTGCGCGGCGATACGGTCGTCGAAGCGATCGAAGAGATTCGGACGGTCGAGCTGGAAGCTCGTGCGCTCCAGGAGGTGGCGCAGCTCCTCCGCGTCGATCCTGCGCGTGTCGACGTGAAGGCGCCCGCCGCCGATGACGAACGTGATGAGCTCGTTGCCCGCCAGCAGGTACTCGACGAGCGTCTCGTCGTCGCCAAGGACGTCGACGAAGTCGCGGAATTTCGGCACCTGGCCACGGCGCAGGCGTGCCCCACGGGGGTCTTTCGCGGCGAGCCGGTCGAGGCATGCGAGCAAGCGCTGCTCGCGGCGGGCCGCCTCGCGCGCGCGGCGGTCGGCGTCGTCCGCGCTCGTGCCGCGTTCGATCGACGGCATACGGGATCCGAGTCCCTCGATTTCTCGCTCGAGGCGGTACGCCTCGCGCTGGAGCGCGCCGCCCTCGCCTGCGGCGGCGCGAGGCCGCTCGAAGCGCAGGAGGTCGAGCAGCGCACGTCCTCGCCCCTGCTCCGCGAGGACGAAGGCGCGCACGTTCGCTGCGGGGCCTCCCAGGGTGAGCACCATGCGCGCCGCATCCTGGAAGAGGGCGGCCTTGCCGGTGAGGAAGGCCGCCATGTACTCGTCCGGCGGCACCGCGACGCGGTGACGCTCCAGAAGTCGTGTCGCCCGCAGTATGTGCTTCACGGCCCTCTGGATGTCGTCACGCGACTCGTAGACGCGCGCGAGCGTGTGGTGGACCTCGCAGCGCAGCCACGGACAGGAGAGGTCCTCGATCTCTGCAAGCAGCGCGTGCATGCGGCGCTCGGCCGCCTCGTCCTCGCCCGCGCGGAGCTCGATCGCTGCCACCAGGACTTCGGCATAGCCGGCACGCTCGCGTAGTCCTGCCTCGCGAAGCAACTCGGCTCCCTCGGATGCGCGCGAGGCGGCACGTCCCGTTGCGCCCAGCTCGAGATCGATCTCGGCCAGGCGATGAAGCGAAACCCCCCACCACATCGGGTCTCTCAGCTCGCGGAACGTCCGCTCTGCGTCCTCCAGGCGATGAAGCGCCTCGCGCGTGTGACCCAATCGCCGTTCGGCCACGGCCTGGAAGAACTCGGCGCGGGCTACCTCGCTGCTGATGCCAAGCTCCTTGAGAACCTGCGCTGCGCGGCCCGCCAGCTCGGCCGCGTGGCTGGGCAGGTTCATCTGCAGGCTGATTTCGGCCTCGTCGAGGTCGCACATGGCGACGTGGCGCTTGTCGTTGGCGTCCTCGAACTGCGGCCGGAGATCGCGGAAGCGATCGAGGGCGTCGTGGAAGTACCCACGGACGAAGCGCAGGTAGGCGTGGTTGTAGGCGATCTGCAGCGCGTAGACGTGCGCACCACTCTTCGCCATCGTGCGCGCACCGCGCGCATAGAGCCGCTCCGCCTTGTCGTACTCCTCGAGGTTGGTTAGCGCTGTTGCCCGGTTAACGTCGATCATCCCCACGACGGCGCCGCGGTTCCCAAGGCGGGTCAAGGCTTTGCGTCCGCGCTCGAACCACTTCAGCGCCTCGGCGGAGTCCCCGCGTTGGGAATAGACCGAGCCGAGCACGGCCTCGATCGTGCCGCGCAGTTGCGCCTGGCCCCGGCGCGGTAGCGTCTCGAGGGTGTCCTTGAGGACACGGATGGCCTCATCGAAGCGACCCAGCATGAGCAGGGTCTGGCCGAGCGTCGTGGCCATCTGCGCGTTCTCGGTGGCCGACCCGATTCCGCGCACGGCCGTGAGACGCTGCGCGGCCCGCAGAGGTTCGCCCGTGACCACATAGGTCTGCGCCAGGATGCGCGTCGCGCGGAGCATCGCGTCTGCCTCGTTCGCGAGCTTGGCTGCAATGAACGCGCTCAGCGCAATGCGCCGTCCGATCTCCGGATCCGTGTCGCGCTTCTCCGTGGCCTTGCCTGCGAGCTTGTAGATGTCCGCGACGGCGAGGTCGGCGCTGCGCAGGAGCGCTCTGCGCTTCCACGGTTCTTCGATCGCGCCCAGCCGATCAGCCAGCTGGTCCAGCGTTCCCGTCCACTGGTCCGTTGCTACTCGTATGTGCAGCTCTTGCCGGGCTACTGGCTGAATCGTGCGCGCACCACCGGTCCCTTGGCCGGCTCGATGTTGAGCACGAAATCGCCGTTGCCGCTGAACGGCACGGCAAAGTCGCCCATGTCAGTCGTGCGTACGGCGCCGGTCACGCCCTTGGATCCCTGGAGCACGGCGTAGATCGGACGCTCGAACTCCTCGGTACTGCCGTCGGGAAGTATGAACTGGCCGTAGAGCCAGCCGCCGGACTCGGGCGCCCCGGCCGCGGGCGGGACCCGTAGCTCGATATAGGCGTCTCCCGTCCGGAAGAGAAGTCGTCGCTCTGCGGAGGCGACGTTACGGAAACCGAGTCGCTCTTCGCTGTCGCGCGTGTCGGCGACGAGTTCGGCTTCGATAGAGTCCTTCTGCGTCATTGCCAACGTTCCCCTTTTCCCTCAATCGGACCCCGGCGGCGACCGTTTCTCCCGCGGCGCCGGCTCCACCATAAGGCGGAAAGTGGTTCCACTGCCACGTTCCGTCTCGAACTCGATGCGCCCGCCCTGATCCTCGATCAGGCGCTTCGTAATATACAGGCCCAGTCCCGTCCCCGTCGCCCCCGCGCCGGACCCCTGTTTATACGTCTCTTCACGTCTCGCGGCCCCGTGGACGAACGGCTGGAAGATCCGCTCCTGGATCTCCTCCGGCACGCCCGGACCGTTGTCCTCGACCTCGACGAGTACCCAGCCGCGCCAGCCGCGCACCGTGACCTCGACCTCGCCGCCGCCCTCCTTGGCCGCACGGACGGCGTTGGTGACGAGGTTGACCACTGCCTGCATCAGGCGCGTCCGGTCCACGAGTGCCTCGTGGAAGTTGTCCAGGTTGCGCTTGACGCTCACACCGGCGAGCCGCTGCGCCGACTCCAGTAAGACAAGCGTGTCCTCGACGATCTTCTCGACCGGAACGGAGGTGCGGTGCGACTCGTCGCGCTTGACGAGGTCGATTAGCGCCTTGATGTACTCCTCCGCGCGTCGCGTCCACTCGCGCACCTTGACGAGGGCGGCGCGGTACTCGGACGGGTCGTCCTTCATCAGGACGCGCTCGCACTCACCGAGCATGGGCTGCACGAGGCCCGCCATGTCGTGTGCCATGCCGCCGGCGAGGAGTCCCGTCGAGGCCAGGCGCTGCAGATGCCCGAGCCACTGCAACGTCTGTCGCTCGTCCAGGAAGGTCACACCACCGAACAGTGCTTCCGGATCGAGACCCTGGAGCGCGTCCTCTCCCGCGTCGGTGCCGGAATTCTCGGAACGCCTATCGTCAGCCGACATGTGCGTCATGGGCGCAATAGTTCCCCTTTGCCCGGTCGCGCCGCAAACGTCCGGAGCACCTTGATTACAGCCGGAACGGTAGACGCGCCAGTCGAATTCCCCCTCGGCGCGGTCGTTCTGGGACGTTGCTCGATGCGCCGGACCCGGGAATCCCTCATCCTCTGGGGTCTGGCGGGTTTGCATGACGTAGACGGCCGATCTCAATTCGAGACGTGAGGCCCGGTTCGGCTGGAGTGTCACAGGTGGCGCGGTTGCTTCCCTTCACGAAGATGCACGGTTGTGGCAACGACTACGTGGTCGTCGATGCCACCGCGCACACCGTGGATGATCCGGCCGCGCTCGCCGCAACCGTGAACGACCGCCGTCTCGGGATCGGCGGCGACGGTCTTCTGCTTGCCACGGCCAGCGACGGCGCGGACGTGCGCATGCGCATGTTCAATCCCGACGGGAGCGAGGCGGAGATGTGCGGCAACGGCCTGCGGTGCCTTGCCCAGTTCGCGGCGGCACGCGGCCTCGTACCCGACCCCGGCCGCATGACGGTGGAGACCGGTGCCGGTCCGCTGGAGGTCGTCGTCGCCGGCGCGCACTGGACCGTGGACATGGGGGCGCCGCGCCTGGATCGCGCGGAGATTCCCATGGACGGTCCCTCGGGCCATGTCGTTGACGAGGCCATCGACGTGGCGGGCGAGACGTACCGCATTACCGCGGTCTCGATGGGCAACCCGCATGCCGTGCTCTTCGTCGACGACGTCGATGCGATTGATCTTGCCGCCCTCGGCCCGGCCCTCGAGACGCATCCGGCATTTCCCAATCGGACGAACGTCGAGATCGTGCAGGTCGAAGCGCGGGACCGCGTGCAACAGCGGACATGGGAACGCGGCGCCGGTGAGACGCTGGCCTGCGGTACCGGCGCGTGTGCAGTCGCGGTCGCGGGCGTGCTCGGGGAGCGCACGGATCGTGACGTCACCGTCGCCCTGCGCGGCGGCGAGCTGGGGATCCGCTGGGACGCAAACAGCGATCGCGTCTTCATGACGGGGCCTGCCGTGCAGGTCTTCGAGGGGGAGTGGCCGCTCTGATGGCGGTGTGCGAGGAGTGCGGCAGTCGCCAGCTGGGCCCGGCCCGTGTGGAAGGCGTCGATGTGGAGCAGTGCGGGCTTTGCGACCACATCCAGGGCGATGCCGCGTCCGTCTCGCTCGTCGAGGAGCGTCGTGAGGCGTCGGACAGCGGGTACAGCCCGATCGTCTACCCGCTCGTCAAGGCAATGAACACGGTGCCCACCTTCCGCGTGAGCGACGCATCGGCCGGGCGACCGGAGACGTCGGAGTATCCGTTCGTCTTCTTCCGGCTCGCGAACGAGGGCGTGCGCGACCTGGAGCGCCTCCTGACAAGCCTGGAGATGGCCAATCAGAGCACACAGCGTCGCTGGGTCGTGGAGTGCACGCTGCAGCGCGGTCTGCTCTTCATCCTGCGACCGCGCTTCTGGAAGCCCATCCTCGAGATCAACGAGACCGACATCCGCGAGGCGCGCGGCGATCTCAAGCTGCTCGCCGAGATCCTGGCGCGCGACATCCAGCTGAGTTGGTGGAAGGACTGAGGGCGCGGACGGGCACAAGGCCCGTCCCTACATGTCCTTGCATGGGCACACGGAGAGTCATGTAGGGGAGGGCCTTGTGCCCTCCCTCACGAGCGCCGGATCTTCAATGACATGTCCAACGCCACGGCGCTGTGCGTCAACGACCCCGTCGACAAACGCCGTACGCCGGTCGCCGCCAGCGATCCCACCCGTTCCAGCGTGACGCCGCCGGTGATCTCGAGCTGTGGGCGCGGCGGCGGCACATCGCGAAGAAAGGCGACCGCCTTGCGAATGCCGGCCAAGTCGAAGTCGTCCAGCATGATGACGAGATCGGTGTGTCCGCCCGCACCGGCGGCGACGGCTGCCTCGAGCTCTTCGTGGTTCTCGACCTCGACGTAGAGCTCCTTTCCTTCCGGCAACCGCTCGCGACACGCGCGGATCGCGCGCTTGATCGCGTCGGGCCCCGTGTCGCCGTAGCGCGCGACAAGGTGGTTCTCCTTGATCATCGCGGCGTCGGCCAGATCCAGGCGATGGTTGGCACCGCCACCGCACGCGACCGCGTACTTCTCCAGCGCTCTCCAGCCCGGCGTCGTCTTGCGCGTGTCGTAGATCCGCGCGCCGGAGCCCATCGCGCGCTCGGCGAACGCCGCCGTGAGCGTCGCCACGCCGCTCAAGCGTTGCAGGATGTTCAGTGCGGTGCGTTCCCCGCGCAGGATCACACCGGCCGTCGCGCTCACGGTCAGTACCTTCGTGCCTGCGCCGATCGTGTCGCCGTCCTCCGCCAGGAGCTCGATCTGCGCCTCGTCGTCGAGCAGCTGGAAGAGCGGTGCGACGAGCGGCAGTCCGCAGACGACCCCCGGCGCTTTGACGACGAGATCGGCCACCGCAGGCCGGTCCTCGTCGAGCAGCGCCTTCGTCGTGACGTCGTCCTGCGCACGATCCTCGTCCAGCGCGCGGCGGAGCAGCGGCATCCAGGCGGCTTCGTCAGGGGGCGTGGGGCTCTCGCTCATGCGGGCATGGTAGTGCCGGTTTCCCGTCGAGGAGGACGCACAGCCCCGGAGTGTTTGCCAACCCTCGCACGATGCCCGGTCCGATGCCGGGGACGCGCCCGAGGTCCTCGAGCCGCTGCGGCGGCCCCAGGCGCGCCCGATCCGCGAGGATCGCCTCGGCCCGCAGGCGCCCGACGCCGGGCAGCAGGCGGAGACGCCAAGCCGGATCGCGCGCGATGTCGACCGCGACGAGGCCCGGTCTGACGAAGCCCTCTCCTCCGTGGTCGGCGGGGGCGCGCGGCAGTCGCGTCCAGCCCAGCCACAGCGGCCGGACGGCTCCAAGCAGGAGCAGCGCAACGAGCGCGATGCGCGCGTCCCGCTGCCTGCGCGCCGCGACAGGGTCCTCGGGTGTATGCGCGGTTTCCACATGGTGCTCTTCGCCTCGACCGGTGCGCCGGTCACCCACGTCTCCGCTAGAATTGCGAACCGTGCCGTCCGCCCCTTCCCCCTCGAGACCCGTGGTCGTGCAGGCCGACGGCATCGCGAAGGTGTTCGGGCACGGAGCCACCCAGGTCGAGGCGCTGCGCGGCATCGACTTCGAGCTGTTCGCAGGCGAGTGCCTGGGCCTGCTCGGGCCCAACGGCAGCGGCAAGAGCACGACGATCAAGCTCGTGCTGGGCGCCCTGCGGCCGTCCAAGGGCAGTGTCGTCGTATTCGGCGGCCCGGCCGGTCGCCGGCAGGCGCGCGCGTGGACCGGCTACGTGCCGGAGGAGGCGCGTCGCTTCGGTGCCTTGAGCGGTCGCGAGACGGTGCACCTCTTTGCGCGCCTGCAAGGCGTATCGGGACGCGCGAATCGCAAGCACCGCGTCGAGGAGGCGCTCGAGCTCGTCGAGCTCACGCCCAAGGCACGCGCGCAGCGGGTGGTGACGTACTCGCGCGGCATGGCGCGCCGTCTTGCGATGGCGGCGGCGTGGGTACACGAGCCCCGCCTGCTCGTGCTGGACGAGCCGACGTCCGGGCTGGATCCGCTCGGCACGGAGTCGCTGCTGCGACTGCTCGAACGGCACAAGCGCCGAGACGGCGCCGTCTTGCTCTCGACGCACGATCGCGTCACCGCGACCGTCGCATGCGACCGCGCGCTGGTGCTTGCCGCCGGCAAGATCGTCATGCAGGGCGACATGAAACAACTCCTGAGCGGTGACGACTCGCCATCACTCATCTCCCTGATGCGGAAGACCGGTGGCGATGAGTGAGCTCCTTGCCCTGACGTTCCGGCACCTGCGTGAGATGACGCGCGGCCGCCTTGCGCGTGCAGCGCTCGTGCTCTTCGTGGTCGCCCTGGTGCTCGCCGCCTGGCTCGGCACCCGCTCGGCGCAGGCCGAGTCCCTGATGCTGCTTGGCCTCGTTGTCGCCGTCGCCCTCCTCGCGGCGGGTGCCGCACTGAGTGCCGGCGGTGCTCTTCCCGAGGACCGCGTGGCCGGACGCGAGGAGTGGCTCGCGACGCTCGCGCCGCCGGCGTGGAAGCGCCGTGCAGCCGCGGCGCTCGCCGGATGGACGCTCGCCGTCGCCCTGGGAACTCTCGGAGGATTCACGGCGGGCATCGGGGTCCGGATCCTGCGGCCTGACGTCGCGCTGCGGCCGAGCCAGGCGCTGGGGAACTTCGACGGCCACCTGCTCACGGCGGACACCCCCGAGTGGTGGGAGCTCGACATCCCGAGGACGAAGACCAACCCGGAGATGTGGGATCGCTGGCTCGAGGTGGAGGTTCAGCCGCGCTACCGGAGCATGCTCGTACCGATCGATCGTGTGGACATCGCCGTTGAGACGGACGGCGTGGTCGTCGGGAAGGCACGGACCGTCACGACCTCCGTCCGCGGCCCGATCCGTGTGGAGCTGGGCAAGGACCACAGCGTGCGCATGCGGCTCCTCACGGCGGGCGTCGCGCTACGCGTCGGCGCCGTGCGTACCGTCAACACCAAGGGCTCGACCGTGTTCGCGCTCGGCTGGGCCGGGTTCCTCATCGGGCTGCTTGCAGGCTGCGTCGCGCCGCTCGCCGTCCTCGTCTCCCGGCTCACGACGGGCCAGACCGCCGTCGCAGCCGCGTGTCTGCTGCTGTTGTTCGGCGTGGTGAAGGGACCGCTGCTCACGCTCGCGGCGGATCTCGAGCTCGGCGGCGCGGGGGAGGTGGCCGCCAAGGTGTTGCGCGGTGTCGGCTACCTCGCGCCCGACGCGTCGCTCTTGCCATTGTTCGGCGAGACGGCCGCGCATCGCGTGGCGGGCGGCATCGGGCTCGCAGGCCCCGCCCTGCTCTACGGCCTCGTCTGTCTCCTGCTCGTGTCGCTCCCGGCACCGCGGCGCTTCACGGAAGGCACCAACGCATGAGGCGCGGCGGGCTCGGACTGTGCGCCGCGGCGTGCCTCGCGCTCGCCGTCGTTCTCGCGCCGGATCCGCCCCCGGCCGGGCGCGGCCTGCTGGGTTCCATCGGCGCCTCGATGGGGGGGCTGCGCGTCATGGTCATCAACGCGCTCTTCCTACGCGCCGAGGCGCAGAAGAAGGCCGGTCGCATCGACGATGCCGCGGCGCTCTACGAGACGGTGCTCGAGCTCGATCCGGCCAACGAGGCCGGCACCATCTACCTCGTCAACACGATCGTGGACGAGCTGATGCCCCAGGCACCCACCCTGGACGAGCGCTTCGGCTGGTGGCAGCGCGCCTACGACCTGCTCGTGCGGGCGCTGGAACGACGGCCCCGTTCCGGGCCGCTTCGGACGCGTGCCGGAACGCTGCTCTTGGACGCCGGCTACGTCGATCCCGCGATCCGCGATCGGCTGGCGGATGCCGTCGGGCTGCCGCGGCTCGTGGCGCTACGGCACCTGCGCGTGGCCATGCAGCAGACCGAGACCCTGCCGCGCCAGGGCCGTGGGCACCTGCTGCGCATCGCCCTCCAGGTACCGCTCGTGGCTGCGGACATGCTCGCGGACGACGCGCCGGACCCGTATCGCGAGGTGATGGCGATCGGCGCGGAGACTGTCGATCGCCGCGGCGACGTCCTCGCCGAGATGCGCATCGACGAGACGACGACCGTCGACCTCCGGCAGGTCCTGGAGGCCCGGATGCAGGCGGTTGCGGCCGTTGCGGCCGTCCTGCGTGGAAGCGGCGATCGCGCCGGGGCGGAGCGCCGCATCGCCGGTTTCCGCGCGCTCGTGCCTGACGAGGCGCTGACGGACCGCCTCCGAGCCCTCTTGGACAAGTAGCGTGCATGCGGCCCTGCGATACCCTCTTTCGCCTCCCGAAACGGGCGAGGAAGACTGAAGCCATGTCTGCGCGATCTACCCAGGCCGAGACGACCATCCAGAGCGATGCCCTGCTGCAGCGCGTGGTCGAGCTGTGCCAGGGGCGCAAGGCCGAGAACATCAAGGTCCTCGATGTGCGCGAGCTCGTGGAGTACATGGACTACATGGTCATTGCCACGGGCCGCAGCGGGCGCCAGAACCGCGCCATCGCCGAGCACGTGCTCACCGAGCTCAAGCGGGGCCATCGCGTGATGCCGTTGAGCAAGGCGGGGATGGACGCCGCGTCGTGGATCTGCCTCGACTTCGTCGACGTGGTGCTCCACATCTTCGACCCCGACAGCCGCGACCACTACGACCTCGAGCTGCTCTGGGGCGACGCCGAGTCGGTCGCAGTCCCGACGCCGGCGACGAGCGAAGCGGACGACGCCTAGCGTCGCGTCTCTCTAGAGAACGTCGATCGCGTCGAATTCTTCGAAATCGACGACACCGTCGCGGTTGCGGTCGGCCCCGGTGATGCGCGCACCGAAGGACTCCGTCTCGTTCTTCTGGAGCAGCCCGTCGCCGTTGGCGTCGAGCGCCTCGAAGGCCAGCCGGCGCTGGTTCGTCGGCGTGACGGTGATGCGGTCGTTGGTCTCGAAGATCGCAGCGATGTTCATCTCGCGCGTGTTCGTCCCGGCCGAGACCTCCTGGAACCGTCCGTCACGGCGCGGCTCGTAGCGCACGGCACGACCGAGCTGGTCGATGTGTCCGATCTGCTCCTTGCGGTTCAGCGTCGTCACCGAGTAGATGCGGAACTCGGGGCCGCCGCGCATCTCGCGGTACCGGCGCTCCTCGAGGTAGCCGATGTGGCGCGGCGGACGAGTCGCCGACGTGGGCGAGGCGGCCATCACCTTCCAGAGCCGCGAACCCTGGCTGACGTGCCAGCTGCCGCGGTCGAGTTTGAGGACCGGGTTGTTGCAGCGGTCCATCGGACCGGCTGCAGTGGTTTCGCCGGTGTAGTTCTTGCAGCCGGCAAACGCGACCGCTGCGAGGGCACAAAGCCAGAGCAGATGCCTCATGGGCCGTCGATCCTCCCTATTGCTGCCGGGCTAGGATAGCGTTCGCATCCGCTTTCGAACAGCATCCCGACGGCCGCGGAGGAACGGATCCTTGGGCGCGAACCACATCCCCGCGTCCGGCTTGGACGGCCTGCTGGGACCGGAAGGACCCATCGCACACGCCCTCACCAAGCGCTTCGACGGCGGTGCGTCCGCATACGAGGAGCGTCCGCAACAGCTGCGCATGGCGTGCGCCGTCGCTGCCGCTCTGTCATCAGGCCGTCATGCGCTCGTCGAAGCCGGAACCGGGGTCGGGAAGTCGTTCGCCTACCTCGTGCCGCTGCTGCAGCACGCCGAGGCCACCGGCAAGACCGTCGCCGTCGCGACGAGCACCATCGCCCTGCAAGAGCAGCTCGTCCGCAAGGACCTCCCGCTGCTGGAGGAGGCGCTGCCGTTCGAGGTGTCCTACGCGCTCGTCAAGGGGCGCGGCAACTACGTCTGCTTGCGACGCATGGACCTCGCGGCCGACCGGGATCCGTTCGCCCAGGACGACGAAGAGGCGGCGTCGCAGCTCGCCGCGATTCGCGCATGGTCGCTCGACACGCGCGACGGCAGCCGGCAGGACTTGCCGTTCCGACCGGCCCGACGCGTGTGGGATCGTGTCAAGGCCGAGCGGGGCAACTGCATGGGGCGCCAGTGCCGCCACTACGAGGCGTGCCACTACCAGCGTTCCCGCCGGCGCGCGCACGCCGCTCGCTTGCTCGTACTGAACCACCACGTCCTGATGGCCGACTTGGCGCTGCGTCGCAGCGGTGCGTCGTTCCTGCCGCCCGTCGACGCCATCGTCATCGACGAGGCCCACGACCTCGAGGACACCGCCGCGGAACATCTCGGGACGCGCGTCTCCTCGCTCGGCGTGCTCTACCAGCTCGGCCGGCTGTGGAACCGTCGCAAGCGCGGGCTGCTGCGCGGGCACCGCGACAATGGCTTGCGTACGGTGGTCGACCAGACGCGCGCGGCAGCGCTCACCTTCTTTCGCGACATAGAGGACCGCCTCGCATCCGGCCGTGCCGGGACGGTCGTCGTCGAAGACGGAGTACACATTCCCGATGCGCTCTCGCCGCGTCTTGCGGAACTATCCACGCTGCTACGCCAGTCCACGGAGGGCGCCACGAACCCGGAAGTCGGCATGGAGCTTGGCGCGCGGGCTCGCGGCCTCGGCGAGCTCGCCCTGTCCCTGGCCGCGCTGGCGCGCGATGAGCTGGACGGTCAAGTGCGTTGGTTCGAGGGCAGCGGACGCGGCGGTGTGTCGCTCCACGCCGCGCCGGTCGATGTCGGCCTCCTGCTCCAGCAGGTCCTCTGGGATCGCCATCCGAGCGTGATCCTCACCAGCGCGACCCTGTGTGCCGGCAAGCCGGCGTCGTTCGAGTTCCTGAGCCGGCGCCTCGGGTTGCCGGATGCCGATACAGAGGCGATCGGAAGCCCGTTCGAGTACGGACGCCAGGCGCGCGTCGCGGTGCAGACGGACATGCCCGACCCCGGTCGCGCACCGGACGCCTACGCGCGCGCGTTGCCGCACGCCGTGCACGAGGCGGTCCAGCGCACGCGGGGCGGCGCGTTCGTGCTGTTCACGTCGATCGCCAGCATGCGGAGTACGGCCGACGCGCTCCGCGAGCGTCTCGAGGGCGATGGCTACCGCGTCCTCGTGCAAGGCGAGACGCTCGAGCGGCCCGCGCTCCTCGACGCGTTCCGTGACGGGGGTGCGGTGTTGTTCGGCGTGTCCTCGTTCTGGCAGGGCGTCGACGTACCGGGCGACGCCCTGCGGCACGTGATCATCACGCGCCTGCCGTTCGAGGTGCCCTCGCATCCGCTGCAGGCGGCGCGGGCGCGACGCGTGCGCGAGACGGGTGGGGATGCGTTCCGCGACCTGTCCTTGCCGACGGCCGCCTTGCGGCTCAAGCAGGGCTTCGGGCGCTTGATCCGTCACACGAACGACGAAGGCATGGTGACGCTGCTCGACTCGCGCATCGTGACGAAGGCATACGGGCGCTATCTGCTCGACAGCCTGCCGGAGTGTCCGGTGGAGCTGTTGCCGGAGAGCGATCCGGCGTGAGCCGCGCGCATTGGTGCTCGCGGACGGGCACAAGGCCCGTCCCTACATGTGATTGCATGTGCCTACGGAGAATCATGTAGGGGAGGGCCTTGTGCCCTCCCTCGCGCGTCAGTTGGCCGCCGGCTCCCGTCCGCGGCTGAGACGCTCGCGCGCCAGGCGGTTCGACGCCTCGTTCGTGCTGATGTTCTCGGCCTTGCTGATCTCGAAGACGCGCTTGAGCGCGTGATAGATGTTCTCGACCTTGGCGCGCGAACGCTCTTCGTCGTATTCGCCCTCGACCTCGATCGACACGTTGATGATGCCGCCGGCGTTGATGACGTAGTCGGGGGCGTAGAGGATGTCCGCTTCCTTCAGGCGCTGACCGTGCTCTTCGCGCAGCAGGATGTTGTTGGCCGCACCTGCGATGATCTTGCAGCGGAAGTCGGGCAGCGTCTCGTCGTTGACGATGGCGCCGAGCGCGCACGGGGCGAGGATGTCGCACTCGACCGAGAGAATCTCGGCCGGATCGATGACCTTGCCGCCCGTCTCCTCGGCCAGGGCCTGGGCCTTGTCCGCGACGATGTCGGCGAGCAGCAGCTCGGCACCGCCCTCGGCGAGGTGCCGGGCGAGGTAGGTCGCGACGTGGCCGCAGCCCTGGATCGCGACAGTACGGCCGGAGAGATCGCGGGTGCCGAAGACCTCTTCCATGCAGGCCTTGATTCCACGGTAGGTACCCAGCGCGGTCCACGGAGACGGGTCACCGCTCGAGCCCATCGACTTGGGCAGGCCGGTGACGCACTTGGTCTCCTTGCGGACGTGGACCATGTCCTCGACGGACGTGCCGACGTCCTCGGCCGTGATGTAGCGGCCGCCGAGGGAGTCGACGAACTTGCCCATCGCGCGGAAGAGCTTCTCGGACTTGCCTGTCCGGTGGTCGCCGATGATGACACTCTTGCCGCCCCCGAGGCCCGTGTCGGCCACGGCGGACTTGAAGGTCATGCCCTTCGAGAGGCGCAGGACGTCGAAGATGGCCTCGTCCCAGGACGCGTACTTCCACATGCGCAAGCCGCCGAGGGCCGGCCCGAGGGTCGTGTCGTGAATCGAGATGACGGCGCGGAGGCCGCTCTCGGGATCCTCGCACTTGGCGACGTGCTCGTATCCCTCGGGCGTGATGGTCTCGATCTTCATTGCCTGCCGGGCCTCCTGCTGGTGTGGCCCGACAAGGTAGCGCGCGGGTGGAACGCCCTCGGACAATTGCGGTAGCGCTGTTTCGATGCGGGCCGGAAGGCGTCCGGATCCGCCGAATTCGCTATCCGGAGGCCTTCTTCTTCGCCTTCTTCGCCGCCTTCTTTTTCGCCTTCTTCTTCGCGGCCTTCTTCTTGGCCTTCTTCTTGCGCCGGCCGGACGACTTCTTCGCCGCGACCCGCTCCGCGCGCCGCCGCAACAGATCCACGGCCTCCGGCAGGGTCAGCTCGCCCGGCTCCGTGCCCTTCGGCAGGCTCGCGTTGAGGGTGCCATCGGTGACGTAAGGCCCGTAGCGGCCGTCCAACACCTTGAGCTCGATGCCCGACTCAGGATGCGGTCCCAGCTCCTTGAGTGCCTTGGCCGGCGCGCGCTGTCCGCGGCGCCGACGCGGCTCCTTGAGCAGTGCAACGGCGCGAGCGAGATCGATGTCCAGCACGCCGACGTCCGCGGGAATCGAACGCGACTCCTTGCCCCACTTCACGTAGGGCCCGTAGCGCCCGAGGTGCGCGAAGACGTGCTCCTTCTCGGTCGCGCCTTCCTGAACCTCCGGGTGCTCGCCCAGGTCGCGCGGCAGCTCGAGGAGGCGCAAGGCCGTGGCGAGATCGACGCTCTCGGGCTCCATGCCCTCGAGCAGGCTCACCATCTTGGGCTTCTCCTTGCTGCCTTCCTCGGGATCGCCGAGCTGCACGTACGGTCCGAAGCGCCCGGACTTGAGGTAGACCGGCTTGCCGGTCTCCGGATCGTTGCCCAGCGGCAGCGGCCCGCGCGCCGCGGCGTCGATCATGTCGAGCGCGTGCTCGACCGTCAGCTCGTCGGGCACCGTGTCCTCGGGCAGCGACGCGTTGTGATCGCCGTCGGTCACGAACAGGCCGTACTTGCCGACACGTACCTCGACCTTGCGGTCGCCCTGCTCGCCGAGCTGGAAGCCGCACACCTGGCGCGGGTCGACCTTGTCGATGCCCGACTCGACGAGGTGCTTCAGGCCGGGCTCGCCGTTACCCAGGTAGAAGTTGCGGAGGTACTCGAGCGCATCTTTCTCGCCGCGCGAGATGCGGTCGAGGTCGTTCTCCATGCTCGCCGTGAAGCCGTAGTCGAGCACCTTGCCGAAGTTCTCCTTCAGCATGCGCACTACGGCGAACGCGGTGTAGCTGGGCACGAGCGCTGAGCCACGCTTGAACGCGTACTCGCGGTCGAGGAGGACCTGGATGATGCTCGCCCACGTGCTCGGCCGGCCGATGCCCTGCTCGTCGAGCGCCTTCACCAGGCTGGCCTCGGTGTAGCGCGCGGGCGGTTGCGTGGTGTGGCCCTTGGGCTCGAGCGTCTCGACCTTGAGCAACTGGCCGACTTCCATGGTCGGAAGGATGCGCTCCTCCTCGGCGAGATCGGCCTTTGGGTCGTCGGAGCCTTCGACGTAGGCGCGGCGGAAGCCCGCGAACGTGATCGTCTTGCCCGACGCACGGAAGACCGCCTCGGCCACGCCGATGCGCACGGTGATTCGCTTGCCTTCGGCGTTCTTCATCTGCGAGGCGACGGTCCGCTTCCAGATGAGCTCGTAGAGCTTAGCCGCGTCCGGGCCGTGGGCCTTGCGTACTTCGTCCATCGGCGTGAAGCGCGAGCCCGCGGGCCGGATGGCCTCGTGCGCTTCCTGCGCGTTCTTGACCTTCGTCTTGTAGACGCGCGGCGTGTCCGGCAGGTGCTTGTCGCCGTACTGTCCCTTGATGAGGGACCGTGCGGCCTTGACAGCCTGGTCGGAGAGCGCGGTCGAGTCCGTACGCATGTACGTGATCAGACCGTTCTCGTAGAGCTCCTGGGCCAAGCGCATCGTGCGGCGCGCGGGGTAGCGGAGCTTGCGGCCCGCTTCCTGCTGCAGCGTGCTCGTCGTGAAGGGGGCGGCGGGCTTCTGGGTGTAGGGCTTCTCCTCGACCTCGAGGACCTTCGCCTCTTCCGTCGTCAGCCGTTCGACCAGCGCCTTGGCACCGGCTTCGTCCAGCACCGTTACACCTTCGCTCTTGAGCTTGCCCGTCGCGGGGTCGAAGTCGCGGCCCGACGCCACGCGGTTCTCCCCGAGCATCCGGAGTACCGCTTCGAATCCCTCGGGCTTCTCCGTCTTGGTCGCGAAGGCCGCGTCGATGTCCCAGTACTCGCTCGAGTGGAACCGGATGCGGGCGTCTTCGCGCTCGACGAGCAGGCGTAGCGCAACGCTCTGAACGCGACCCGCCGAAAGACGCGGGCGGATCTTGCGCCACAGCACCGGCGAGACTTCGTAGCCGAAGAGTCGGTCCAGGATGCGGCGGCTTTCCTGCGCCCGCACGAGGTTCTGGTCGATGTCGCGCGGGTTCTCGAGCGCTTCGAGGATGGCGCCGCGCGTGATCTCATGGAACACGAGACGGTGTACGGGCACCTTGGGCTTCAAGACCTCGACCAGATGCCAGGAGATCGACTCGCCCTCGCGGTCTTCATCGGTCGCGAGCCACAGCGCGGGCGCGTCCTTGAGCGAGGCCTTGATCGCCTTGATCTGGTCCTTCTTCTGCGGCGGCACGACGTAGATCGGCGCGAAGTCGTTCTCGAGGTCGACGCCGAGCCGGCCGTACTTGTTGTCCTTCATCGCGGCCGGCAGCTCGGCCTTGCTGCTCGGCAGGTCGCGCACGTGGCCGATGGAGGCGAGCACCTCGAACTCGTCGCCGAGGAACTTGGTTATGGTGCGCGCCTTTGCCGGCGACTCGACGATGACGAGCTGCTTGCCCTTGCGTGCCTTGGCTTTCGATGACTTCTTCTTGGCAGCCATGGGGGAGTGGGGGCGTCCTTGGAAACGTGTCCGGTCAAACGGACCCTACCGCGGTCCGTGGGCCTGGGAAGGGGCGACGCAGGCCGCTGGGCCTACGCCCCATCCATCGGACCTTGTAGTCGCAGCCTTTGACACACGAGGCAGAAAGTCCTGACGCTTCGCGCCGAAGTATCCTCCCGGGCGTGAGAATCGCCCGCCCCGCCCTCGTGCTCATCGCCCTGTTCCTCGGCGCCGCGCCCGCAAGCGGACGGGACGCCGACGCCTATCCCACGCCGTCGGACGAGCACGCCTTCGACATCTCCTGCTACGTCCTGGAGCGCGGCGCGCCCTACGGGCGACTGAGCCTGAGCGCCCGCCCGGAGATGGTCGACGGCGTGCCGCACTGGCGCGTGCGCGACGCGATCCGGCCGCTCGACCCCGCGGGCGACCGGGTCGAGATGGATGCGTTGCTCGACCGGCGCCTGGGGTGTGTCTCCGGCAACTACCACCGTCGCAACGCCCAGGGCTTCCTGAAGGCGTCGTGGAAGCGCGAGGGCGAGCGGTACACGTTCGAGTACGAAACCCAGGAGTACGAGAACCGGCTCCACGTCGAGTCCAAGCCCGCGCTCACGTCGCTGGCCGGGCTGCTGTTGTTCCTACGCTTCGCGCCGGCCGGTGTCGGCGTCCACGAGATGCCGGAGCTCGACCCGAATCCAACGGGCGGCGACCCGCTCGTCATGCCCGCGCGCGTCGAGGTCCATCGCAAGGCGCCGTGGAGGGTCAAGGGCGAGAGCCGGGACGCGTGGATCCTCAGCTTCACACGCGGGAAGCAGGCCGGACGGCTCGCGCTCGATCCGAAGGACGGCGCGTTCCTCGGGATGACCTTCCTCGGGCTGCCCTTCATGTTCGTGCCCGAGGGATCGGGGCCCGTCGGGCTTGTCGATCCCGCGCAGCCGGGCGTGGCGGGGCCCATCGAGCGCGCGGTCGAGCGCACGCGCCGCGTGCGTGCCGCGATGCCCCTGCCCACGTCGCCGCTGACGTTCCGCGGTCAGGTGCGCTTTGAGGACATCAGGGTCGGCTCGGTGCTCCTACAGGCAAGGCCGTCTTCGTTCGAAGGCGAGCCGGCGTGGGAGACGACCGAGGCCCGTGTGCGTCGCTCGGGCGAAGCCGAAGTGCGCCACGAGACCACGGGCTTTGCCGCGCGCAATCTCAAGACGCTGCGCGGCGAACGGCTGATCGTGCAGCCCACAGGCAAGTCCGTGAGCTCGTGGGTGCGTAGACAAGGCGGCATCGAGGTCGTGCATCGCTTCGGCGGGCGCGCGCGGGACCCGTTGTTGTCGGGAGCGTCGGCCGATGCCATGACCGGGCTGGTGCCTGTCGTGCTCTTCCTGCGCGAGGTACCGGTCGACCCGGCGCTCTACGTCCTGTCCGGTTGGGACCCGCGCTGGGCACGCACGCCCAAGGCGGGCTCCGGCTCCTTCGCCACCAGTCTTGCGGACGTGCATGTCGACGTCGCCGGCGTCGTGAACGGTGCGCTCGTCGCGCGTTGTTCCGCGCGCACCGGCGGACGCTACGACGTGCACCTCGACCCCAGCACGCGCAAGCTGTTGCGCGTTGTGGGGCACATGCCGCGCTTGACGCTCGTGGAGGGGGACGCGCCGGGCAAGACGATGGACTGGTACGACGCGATCGAGAGCGCGCCGAAGACGGCGCGGCAGGTGTTCATCAAGTTCGGCCGCGGCTACCACCGTCCGCGCGAGGACCTGCTCGCGGACGCGTTCCACTGGCCGTCGATGGCGGAGGACTCGATCGCGCGTGGCAGCTACCCGCAGGGCACGCCCGAGGACTTCATCAAGCGCGAGTGGATCAATGTCTTCGTGAAGATGAGCAAGCACCGCACGAAGGCGGATTGTGACGACCTGCTCTTCCAGATCTTCATGACGTCGCGCGAGACGAAGAACCCGGACGGCACCATCACCCTCGCGACGATTCCCGCCTACGGCGGCCACACCTACCGCATGAAGCAGATCGACGACCGCTGGTACATCGTGAAGATCGACTAGGGGCGCGGCCGGTGCCTACCGTTTCCTCAGGCTCAGCACGCCGTTCTCGAAGGCCACGAAGAACACGTCGCCGCTCGCGACCGTGATGCGACCGCTGCCGCTGTGCTCGACGTTCAGCACGTTCCCAACCTCGTCTTGGAACGCGGCGCCAACGTCGATCCGGTATCCGTAGGTGCCCGCTCTGGGGACACGCACTTTCAACGTCCCCTGCGCCTCGCCTTTCGACGCGTCGATCAGCAAGGTGCCTTTGTTCTCGTTCTCGATGTAGACGACCACGCGCACGCCGAGCTGCCCGTCATCCAGGTCGTCGTAGACCGTGAACGCGACGTCTGTAGCCGGTTGCGGACGGGCCGAGGGCTGTGCAGCAGGCGTTGCGGGTGCGGTACCCGTCGGCTGAGCCGGCTGTGCAGGCACCGTCGCGTTCGTCGGGGGAGGCTGGCCGGGCACGTAGACGACGGTCGTCTTCTCTCCGCCGCCGCCGCCGCCGCCGCCGCCACCCCACACCACGGCGATCACTGCAGCCACGACGACGCCGGCCGCGCCGATGATCGGTCCTGCCAGCTTGCCCTGCGCCATGGCTCCCTCCGGTGGCGAAGGAGCATACCCGCCGGGCCGCGCGAGCTCACCCCGGCAACCTCATGGTGACGACCCGGACCGCGCCCGCGGTCGGGGGCAGCGGCACCGGCTTCGGCGGTCCGTCCGGTTCGCGCTGCGGGCGCGTCGCGATGCGGTGGGCCTTCTTGCGCATGATGCCTTCGATCAACGGCTGGACCTGCGCGTGCAGTGCCTCGGCCGACGGCAGGCCCGGATCCTCGACGTAGGCATTGAGTGCGCGTGCCCCGTCTTCGGGATCGAGCGACGGGGGGATGCCCACGAGGAACTGCGCGATGTCCTTCTTGCGCGCGCGGTCGATAACAGCGCCGGACGTGATCCAGCGCGCATACGGACACCCGATCGGGCGTGGATCGACGCCGCCTCCGCCCACCAGGATGTTCTTCGGATAGCAGTCGCCGTGGCGAAAGCCGAGGTCGTGCCAGGCGCGTAGCGCGCGCGCCGCGTCGACGAGAGTGCTCGCATCTTCCAGACATGCGTTCTCCGCCGTCTGCGCCTCCGTATCGAAACGGCGGATGTAGACGGCGCCTTGCAGCACGCCGAAGCGGCGGCGCTCGCCCACGGCCCACGGTTCGGGGCACGGCAGCCCGCGTCGCGTCGCGGCAAGCATGGCGAACGCTTCGCGCCGCTCGCGCGAAGGCCGGAGGAAGGCGCGCCGCCTGCGGCCCGGGATGGGCGCGCGCCACTTCACCAGCAGCGGCGGCTGGGCGTTGATGTGGATGGCCGCGCTCTGGCGATCCGAGGACAGCACTGCGCCCTCGGCGTGCATCCACGCTGCCACGTCGAGCCCGCGAGCTTCGATGGCAGCGCGGGCCTCGTCCGCGAGCCACCACGTCTCCTTCACGCGCCGGGCTCCACGACGTCGAAGACTTGGATCGCGACGAGCGAGGTCATGCCGTTGAGCCGCACTGGATCGCCCTTGGGCACGAGGCCGTGCGGGGCCGCTTCCGCGTGGAGCGCCTGGGGCGTGAGCGTGTGGCGGTTGCGCTTGACCCCGCGGCGGCGCTGGCTGCGCGCCTTGCGCGTCGTGTCGTCGGAGAAGGAGATCACGATAGCACGCCGCGCGACGCGGGCCATCTCCGCGAACACGCGTGCGCGATCTTCCGGATCCGCCATGTGATGGATCAGACGGTGGCAGACGGCCGTGTCGAAGTCGCCGTCATCGAACGGCAGGGCGTCGGCCGACGCGACGTGGAGGGCCACGTCGCCGCGCTCGACGAAGGGAGCCAGCGCGTCGCGCGCCTGCTCGACCATCGCTTCGGACACATCCACGCAGCGGACGTGCTCCGCGCGCTCGAGGAGCACCGGTGCGAGCCGCCCTGCCCCGCAGGGGCAGTCGAGGACCACACCGCGCGTGCCGGCCCGCCTGAGCGCCCGGCGGACGATCTGCATCTCCCGCCGATGGGACAGACGGCGGATCCACGAGCGGCGGTACTTGCCCCGGTAGGCGGCGGCGCCTGCCTGACTGTGGTAGCGCTCGAGGAGTTTCGGGTCCATCCTTCGGAATGTACCGGGGATCGGGTCCAGGGGGTGTGTCGGGGCCGCCCTCGTTCGTAGGATGCGCCCGCGATGACCGCGAAGACGTCCAGTGTCCTGCCCGCCGGCTCGATGCTGGCGCACTACCGCATCGAGGAGCCGATCGGCGAGGGTGCGATGGGTACGGTCTATCGAGCCCGCGACGAGGGCCTCGACCGCACCGTCGCCGTGAAGGTGCTGCGCTCGGGCACGAGCGGCATGACCATGCGCGTCGACCGCTTCTTTCGCGAGGCGCGGGCCGCTGCGCGCATCAGCCATCCCAACCTGACCCACGTCTACTACGTGGGCGGTGACGGCAGCTATCGCTTCTTCGCAATGGAGTTCGTGACGGGCTGCAGCCTGGAGGAGGTGCTCGAGCGCGACGGACCGTACGGGCTCGAGCCTGCGCTCGAGTTGTTGATCGCGGCAGCCCGGGGTCTCGACGCCGCGCACCGCGCAGGCATCGTGCACCGCGACGTCAAGCCGTCGAACATCATGATCGAGGACGAAGACGGCACGGTGAAGGTCACCGACTTCGGCCTGTCCAAGTCGATCGAGGGCGACGTCGCGCTGAGCCACGAAGGCACCGTCACCGGGACGCCCACCTACATGAGCCCGGAGCAGTGCCGCGGGACGAAGGTCGACGCGCGCACCGACATCTACGCGCTGGGCCTGACGGCGTGGACGATGCTCGTCGGAGAGCCGCCGTACCCCGGCCCCAACCTCGGCGCCGTGATCAACGACCAGATCAACACGCCGCTGCCGTCGTTGCTGGAACGACGGCCGGACATGCCGCGCGGCCTCGAGGCCGTGCTCCGGCGCATGTGCTCCAAGAAGCCCGGCGACCGGCCGGAGAGCATGCGCGAGGTCGTAGACCTGCTCGAGGGCTGCCGCCCGCGTGCCGTACATCCTGCGTCGTTGATGGCGCGCGGTGTCGCAATTGCGGTGGACTTCCTCCTCGCCGTTGTGCTGCTGACAGCTGTCGCGTTCCCCATTCAGCGCTACGGCGATGTCCAGATCAGCGAAGAGTGGGTCTACATGCTGACGTCCACCCTCTTCCTCTTCGCGACCGTGTTCATGGAACTGCGCTACGGATTCACCCTGGGGAAGTGGTTCCTGAACCTCGGCGTGCGTGCGGCGGACGGCAGCGAGCCAAGTACGCGCGCGATTCTCATGCGCAGCCTGATCCGCTTCCCGGGGCTCATCCTCTCGGCTACGACGATCCCGTTGATGTTCCCGCTCGTGGACGACCTGGGCAGCGTGCTGAACATCATTGCCATCGTCGGCGGCATCGCGACGTTCTACTTCGCCAAGGGCTGGACGATGAGCGACCTGCTCACGCAGACGCGCGTCGTCTACATGATGCCGGATGACGACCGGCGGGCCCCGATGGGGCGGCCGCCCCGACGCGGCCCCGAGGAGGAGTCGCCGGGCGCCTAACGAGCGCGGTGTTCAGAACCCGGCGGCCGCCGGCGCTCGTTGCCCGGCGCGGCGCGGCGTTGGTCCAGCAGGCGCCGCACCAGACCGGTGAGTTCGGCCACCTGCTCGCGCAGCGCACGCACGTCCTGGCGCAACGCGTTCACGGACTCGAGCACGCGCCCATCGCCAGTCCCGTTGCTGCCGCGGTAGTGCGCGGCGGCCTCGGCGCGCAGCGACCGGGCCTGCTGCATGGCGCGCTCCGCTTCCGCGTAGCTGCCCGCCGCACGCAGGCTCTTCGCCGCCTGCTCGAGGTGCTCGGCGCGTCGTACGTCCTTGCCGTCCAGGAGCCTGACGGCGGCGCGGTAGCGTAGTCGCGGATCCGCCTTGCGCCGCCCGGCATACGGCGAAAGCTCCGCATAGCCCTCTGCGGCACGCAACTTGTCGAGGCTGGCCTTGTTGTCGCGCGCCTTTACCGCGCGGGCCGCCGCCAGCTCTGCAGCGCGGTTCGCTTCGTCCGTGCGCCGCGCGTTCTCGTCCGCCATGCGCGTGAGATCCGCCTCGAGGGCCTTGCGCTCGGTCTCGAGCTCGGCAAGGCGCGCCTTCGCCTGGTCCACCTTCTCTGTGGCGCCGTTTGCGTACGCGGCTTCGAGCTCGCGGTGTGCCTCTGCTAGCTTGTCCTTCGCCTCGGCGTAGCGCGACCGGACGCCGTCGACGCGCTTTCGGCGCTCGATCAACGTGGCCTTCAAGCGGCGCTTGCCCTTCTCCATGACGACGCGCAGGATCCCGTGGTCCTCTTCGATGACCTTGGCACCGATGTTGAGCGCAACGACGTCGAGGGCCTTGCGCCAGGGCACGCCGTCGAGGCTGACGGTGATCTTCACGCCTGCGACCTCAGGCGAGATGATCACGTTGACGCCGGCCATGCGGGCGATCTGGGCGATGACTTTCCCGGCCGGCGTGTTCTCGAAGCGGATGGCCACGGTGCCGGCGTCGTCATCGGCGTGGCCGGTCGGTACGGCGATCGCCAGGGCCGCGAGCACGGCCAGGATGGACAAGGTTCTCATCGGTCTGTCTCCATGTTCGTCCGGATGCGTTGCAACAGAGCCGTCCGGTCGGCTTCGAGTGTGGCGAGGCGTCGCCGGAGCGATGCCGCGCCGCGCTCGAGAATCGGTGCGTGGGTGCCGGCTTCCTGCAGGAGCGCGAGCAGCTCGCTCATCTCCGTGCGCAGCACCGCCATCTCGTCGTCGAGCGCATCCAGTGCGCTCGCCAGATCGTCGGTCGGCGCGAACGATGCGACCGAACCCTCGGGTGTCTTCGTCCCGGCTTTGGCGCCGATCACCGGTGCGAGCAGCAGGACCGCTGCGAGCGGCACCAACATCGCGACGGCGCGTAGCGGCCCCGAGGCCCGCGCGGGCGCGCCGTCTTCGTCCAGCAGGCGGCGGACGCGTCGCTCCAGGGTTGCGCCACGCTGGGCCATGGCCGGCAGTGGAAGCGAACGCGCCATGATCACCCATTCGGCGACGACGGTCAGGCACTCGGCGAGCTCGCGGCGCCGTCCCGTGGCGCCGACGGCCCACTCGTCGCAGAGGATCTCGGCCGTCTCGCGCAACCGACGGTTTGCCAGCGCGTTGAGCGGCTGGAAGAAGAACACCGCCTCGATCCAGCGGCCGAGCGAGAGCCAGAGGGGATCCGCACGGAGATGGTGCGCGAGCTCGTGCGCGAGCATCGCCTCCTGATGGGCCGGCGCCAGGCCATCGATCGCGCGGCGCGGCAGGCAGATCTCGCGACGCACGAAGCCGAGTGCAACGGGACTCGCGAGTCCGCGAGCGTGCGTGAGCCGGACGTAGCGCGCGAAGCCCGCACCCGCGGTGAGACGGTCCAGCATGGCGCGCAGCGGGCCGCCCGAGATGGCCGATCGCTCCGCCATGCGCACGCGCAGGGTGCGGCGAGCGCGCGCGAAGCGAACGAGGGCGATCAACGCCCCGAGACCCCATAGCATCCCGACGATCCCCGGTACGTAGGCGCTCCACGTGCGCGTCACTTGCGGCGCAACGGGAGCAGGGGGCTGGACAGGCATCGCGGCGGGGGCCGGTTCGTCGACAGCGACCTCGACCGTCGTCTCGACCGGCGGCACGACCACGACCTCCGGGTCGGGAAGCGCCATGCGGCCCCCGAAGGCCTCGAGGCCGATGGCGACCTGCAACGTCGCGGTGAGCACGCCGCCCACCAGTGCCGTGCGCCATAGCGTGTCCTGGACGGCAACGGGGAGTCGGCGTGCGACGAGCCACACCGCGCCCAGGAGCAGCGTGCTGTGCAGCACGTACGTAAGCAGCCAGCTCTGGAGCCACTCACCGGGCACGCCTGCCTCCCTTCTTCTTCGGCGCAGCGGCGAGCATGCGTTTGAGCTTGTCGAGCTGGCGCTTGTCCATCTCCCCTTCGTCGATCAGGTGGTTGACGAGCGCAGCCGGGTCGCCTTCGAACAGGCGGTCCATCAGCGCCGACACCATGGAGCGCCGCACGTCCGTTTCTTCGACAGCCGCCCGGTAGACGAACTGCCGCCCCTCCGTGCGGCGCTCCACGACGCCGCGCTTCTCGAGCCGCGAGAGCATCGTGGCCACGGTGGTGAGCGCGAGGTCGCGCTCCGCCCGCAGGGCGTCGGTGACCTCGGCCACGGTCGCTTCGTCGCGCGCCCAGAGCACGCGCAGGATGGCGAGCTGCAGATCACTGAGCTGCTTGCGGCTCACGACGCCTCCTCTACGACCTCTGTAGTATTACATGTGTAGTAGAGAGCCCGGGGCGTGTCAACTGCTGAATCCAGATGGCAGAGCCCCGCTAGTCCGGGTTCCGTGCCTGGGCTTTCGCGGCCGCCGAACGGGCCGCGGTGGCGTCCTTGCCCATGGCCGCCGTCAGCGCGGCCAGCACCTCGTAGGGCAGGCCGTCCTCGAGACGACCGCCGTCCTTGGCCACCCGGCGACCGAGCGCGATGGCGGCCTCGAGGTGTTTGTTCGCCTCGGCGAACGCCTTGTCCCGGTTCGCCTTCTGGCCGCGCTTGGCGAATACCAGGCCTTGGAGATAGCGCTCTGCGGCCTGGCCCGTCGTGAGCCGCGCCTTGGCCATGTCGGCGGGCATCCAGCCCTCGGGCTTGCGCTTCGCCGCTTCGCTCACCCAGTAGCGCATCTTGCCGTGAAGGGCCGTGGGGTCGGTCCCCGGCGGCATGAGCGTGGCCTGCACGAACAGCACGCGCGCGAGGTCGAGCCACTGCTGGCGTGTGAGCTTGTCCTCGGTCCAACTCGCGCCGTCCTCGGCGACCTTCGACGCCTTCTGCGCCCACCCGTAGGCCGACTCCGTGTTGCCCTCTCGGCCCCAGGCCTGTGCAAGGCGGCGCGCGGCGGTGGCGTGGGCGACCCACATGTGCGCGGGCACCTCTTCGTTGTTCGTCTTCGTCGTGTGCGCGACGTCGGCGATCATCGACTTGCTGTCGCCCTTGAGCCAGTGCATCTGCGCGCGGCGGATGAGGAACTCCCAGTAGCGCACGCCGTCGCGATCGAGCTGGTGCAGCGCGAAGTCGTAGTCGGTCGCGGCCTGTTGCAGTGCTTTCACGGCGCCTGCCTTGTTGCCGTCGATGGCCATCCAGCGCGCCATCTCCACCTCGGCCTCGGCGATGTGCATGCGCGAGAAGCCGAGCTGAAGCCGCACGGTCTCCATCGCCTGCGGAACGTCTTCGTATTTGCCGTAACGTTCGGCCAACCACGTGCGCGTCTCGGCGAGCAGCACCAACGCCTCTCTCACCTTGCCCGACCGCGCGAGGTCGTCGGCTTCGTGCAGGTAGCTCTCCGCGACACCGCGCATCGCGGCGACCTGTTCATCGGACTTGATGCCGCTCTGTTCTACGGCCTGCTTGTACAGCGCGCGCGCGCCTCGCCAATCGCCGCTCTGGAGCTTCTCCCACCCCTTGGCGCAGCACTCCTTGGGTGAGAGCTGCGCAGACCCAGGCTGCTTCGGGGGATCGACGGGCTTTGGATCGGCGGGCGGCGGGACGGGGTCGACGGGCTTGGGGTCGGCCGGGGGCGGCACGGGATCGACGGGCTTGGGGTCGGCCGGGGGCGGCACGGGATCGACGGGCTTGGGATCGGCCGGGGGCGGTACGGGGTCGACGGGCTTGGGGTCGGCCGGAGGCGGAACGGGATCGACCGGCTTCGGATCGGCCGGCGGGGGCGTTGGGCCGGGGTCAGTCTTCGGCGGCGGCTTGCCGATGTCTGCGCTGCGGGCCGCCGGGCCGGGCTCGGGGTCGTCGCCCTTCCTGCCGCTCAGGATGGCGAACACCGCGGCGCCGATGCCGCAGACCGCGAGCACGGCGACCAGCGGCAGGACGCTCTTCTTCTTTTCGGCTTTGGCCTTCCGGGCGGCCTCCGCTTCCTGACGCGCGAGCTCGCGCGCCGCATCCTGCACCGTCGTCACGCGCGACGTATCCGACGGCGGGCCCTTGCCATCGAGCGCCTGCGCGAACGCCGTCACCGACGCGAAGCGCGCGTCGCGGTCGCGCTCCAGCGCGCGTGCAAGCGCGCCCTTCGTGACTGTCGTGAGGCTCTCGCCCGGCGTGCCTTCGATGGGGGGAATCGGATCGCGCAGCAGCTTGGCCGCGACGACGATGCCGCTCTCGCCTGGGTACGGATGGTGGCCCTGCAGCATCTCTTGCAGGATCAACGCAGCGGCGAAGAGGTCGCTTCGTCCGTCGATGTCGGCGTCGCCCTTGATCTGCTCCGGCGACATGTAGGCGAGCGTGCCGACGATCGTGCCCGTGATGGAGCGGTGTGCGCCCTGCTCGCCGTCGATTGCGCTGAACTTGCTCAGGCCGAAGTCGAGGATCTTGATGTGCTCGGAGCCGTCCGGCTTCTTCTCGACGATCATGTTCGAGGGCTTGAGGTCGCGGTGCACGATGCCCGCGGCGTGCGCGGCTTCCAGGCCGGCGAGCATCTGCTTGCAGAGGTCGACGGCGCGCTTCTCATCGAGCGCGCCTTCCTCCTTCATGATGTCACCCAGCTCGCGGCCGTGGAGCAGGTCCATCACGAGGTAAAGCCGGCCGCCGTCCTCCCCGACGTGGCGCACCTGCACGACGTTGGGGTGGCTGAAGCGGATCAGGGCCCGCGCCTCGTCGAGGAAGCGATCGCGCACGTCCTGGTCCTCGGACAGCTCGGGCCGGAGCACCTTGACGGCGAACTCCTGACCCAGCAGCTCGTGGCGCGCCTTGTAGACCTCGCCGAACGCGCCTTCGCCGAGCTTCTCCGTGAGCGTGTAGTCTCCGCCTACGGACGGCAGCTCTTTGTCTTTGTCAGCCATGGCGCGGATTCTACAGCCCTATGCGCGCTGTCCCGCGGTACGGCCGTGCCGGAAGCACCCCGTTGCTCGCGGACGGGCACAAGGCCCGTCCCTACAGCCCAAGGTGCAGCGTCTACACGTTGCCGCCTGGGCGCCTACCTCTCCGGTACGTGAATGAAATCCCCGCCGCCGGCATCTGCGAGCTTGCCGAGGAACTCGAGGTCTACGCCCAGGTTGCCGAAGGCCACGACGTGGAGCTTCACCTTCGCGAAGCGGTTGATGTCTTCGAACCAGCCGAGGAGCTCGGGCGCTGACGTGATCTCGCCGCGCGTGGGGGAGCCGTCGGTCAGGAAGAACACCGTGTCCGGGATGTTCAGCAGCGCGGCGCTCAAGGTGGGCCTGTCGTGAAGACCCAGGGCGGCCTTGAGCGCGCCGTGGATGTTCGTCTCGCCGTCGGACGGCGCGCTCATGACGGCGCCGGCCGCGGACTTCTTGTTCCCGGACGAGGCCGGCACGAGCTTCTTCTTCCACGGGCGCACGTCGCTCGAGAAGAAGACGAGGCTGAACTTGGTCTTCGAGTGCAGCTTCTCGATCGCGCCCGCGAGCACCTGCTTGGCGACCTGCATGCGCGTGCCCTTGGTGGGGATCCCGCCGAGCTTGGTGGCGGCGCTCGGATCGATGTCGATGTTCTTGTCCATCGAGCCGCTCGTGTCGAACACGAAGCCCACGCTGCGCGACCAGATGCGCCGCCCGTAGTAGTGCGGGTCGTCTTTCTTGCGCTTCGGGTCGGCGTAGCGTTCGCCCGCCTCGGCCGGCTTGGGCGGCGGGTTGGGATCGAAGCCGCCGTAGAGCTCCTTCTGCCGCTCCCACCACTTGGCCCACGTCGATGCCTTGGGACCGAGGTCGTCGTCGGACACGGCCCGCAGCGCGGCGTGAAGTTCCTTCTCGAGGCGGCCGCGCTCCATCCCGAAGCGCTTGATCAGCGCGTCCATGCAGTCGGACGTGCCGTAGCGGGCCAGTGCCTGTGCGGCGGTCACACGCACCTGCCACGCGCTGGCGTCGAGGTGCGGGATCGTCAGCAGCGTCGCTTCCTTATTCTTCTCGCCGAACGTGGCGTACGCATCGGCGATCGCGATCCAGCACTTCTTCTTCTTCTCGGCGAGGGCTGCCCCGAGCGCGGGCAACGACTTCTTGTCGCCGATGCGCGAGAGCGCGTACGCCGCGTTCGCGCGCGCGAGCCAGAAGGGGTCCTGCAGCAGCGTCTCCAGCGCCTCGCGCGCAGGCGCATGCTTGAGCGCGGCGAGGATGCGCGCGACGCCGGCGCGGACCATCTTCTTCTTGTTCGTCAGGCCCGTCTCGATCAGGTACTTCAGGACCTCGGGGTTCTCGACGCGCTCGAAGACGATCTGGATGGCTTCGCGCACGAGGTCGGACTCGTGGTCGAGCCGCGAGAGGATCACCTTGGCGAGGCGCAGATCCTCGATGTTGTGGACGCCGCGAATGAGGCCCGCGAGCTGGTCCGGCTCCTGCGTGCTCTGGATCTTGGCGCGCTCCTTGCGGCCGGGCTCGTCGGGGTCCGTGGCGGCGTCCTTCCGGGTCTCACCCATCGTGCGGCGTTTGCCGCTCAGCCGCTCGACCCAGCGATCGTTGAACTGATCCGGGGAGTAGCCCATGGCCTGCTGCAGCGCGGGTCCCTCGTCCTCGCCCTGGCGCAGGTACCTGAGGGTCTCGATCCACCGATCGCGGTCCTCACGCATGCAGAGGTCCATGAGCGACCAGCAGCGGATGTGGTCCCGGTACTTCATCGCCCCGGAGGACGTCTTGCCGAACAGGGTCTCGATCGGGTCGATCCGGCGGCCAGCGAGGTTGCGCGCCTTCTTGCCCCAGTCCTTTCCGGAGCCGCTGGGCGCCGTCGTCTCGTTGGAACAGAAGGTCGCGTAGTCCTTGTGCGGTTCGAGCAGCTTGCTCAGGAAGTGCGCCGAGCCGATGAACGCCCACTTGGGGCAGTACTTCTCCTTGCCGTTCACCTTCTTCCAGCAGGAGAAGAGGATGTGGCCGATCATGTGACGGCAGTACGCGTGCAGGTTCGTGTCGCTGCCCTGCTCGCCGAGCGAGCCGACGAAGCCGTTGCCCGCGAAGCCTCCGCCGATGCGGTCGCTGCCGCCGCCGTAGAGCATGTCTGTGTTCTGGCTGCCGAGGTACTTGAGCGCGTACTGTTCCGCGCGCCGGTGCTTGCGAGTCAGGTAGACACCCATCGGCTTGCCGAGGCTCGGCTTGCTACCGAACCAGTGCGTGAAGTCGTCGTAGGCGCGCTCGCAGCGTTCGAGGTAGAGGTGCGCGACCTCGTGAGACGTCGCGACGCGCGGCGCACCACCCTTCGTCGGGATCTTCATCTTCCGATGGATGTCCGTGACGATGTAGAAGTGCCGTGAGTACGCGACGACCATCTTGCCGGGCTTGCCCTTGCTCGGCGCTTCGATCTTCATCTGGCGCTCGAGAGTAGCCTTGACCTTGTCGTCCGGCTTGCCCATCAGCTTGTCGCAGGGCTGGCACTCTTCTTCCTTCCAGCACTCGCTGCACTTGATGCCGTACGAGTAGGCGTGGCGCTTCCAGAAGCACTCGTCCTTCTGACTGGCCCAGCAGACGCCACTGACCCCCTTGGGGCGCGGCCGTGATTTGCAGTCGCCGCCACTCTTCAGCAGGCCGCACACGGGCGGATCGGCGGGCGGGCGCATGGGGGCCTTGAGGTACTCCCAGCTCGCCTGGCCCTTGTGGCAGAGGCACTTGCCGGGCTTGCGCCGCTGCAGGTACTCGCTCTCCTCGTCGAAGCCGCGCGCCGGCTCCGTACCGAGGAACGGGACGAGGAACCCTGCCGCCGCGAGCAGGAAGAGGGGAAGGAGTCGCAGGCGCATCCGCCAGAGCGTACCCAGAAACGGGCCGCGACCGGACGGAGCCCGGTACCTCCGGGGGACGGACGGCCCGCGAACAAGCGGGCCTAGGCCGGATCGATCCGGTGGGCGTGCAGTGTCAGCACGCTGTGAGCCCTGTCTGCGACGCTCGGGTCGTGGGTGACGATCATCACGCTCCGGTCGCCGTTCGCCGCCCAGTTGCTGCCCACGATGAGGTCGAGCACGCGCTCCCCAGCCTCTTCGTCGAGGTTGCCCGTGGGCTCGTCGGCGAGGAGCAGCGGCGGCTCCTTGGCGCAGGCGCGTGCCACGGCGACGCGCTGCTGCTCACCGCCCGAGAGCTCGTGCGGGAAGCGGCCCTTGAGCTCGAGCATGCCGACGGCGTCGAGCGCCGCCTCCGCGGTGCGGCGCGCCTCGGAGCGCCTGAGCCCGAGCGGCTCGAGTCCGGCCTCGACGTTCTCGGTGACGGTGAGGGTCGGCAGCAGATTGAAGGCCTGGAACACGAAGCCCACGCGCCGGCGGCGGAAGTTCGCGAGCGCCGCACGGCTCATGGCTGTGAGCTCTTCCCCGTCGACGATCAGCCGGCCGGATGTGGGGTGGTCGAGCGCACCGACCAGCGACAGCAAGGTCGTCTTGCCGGAGCCGGAGGGGCCGGTGATGGCCGTGATCGCACCGCGCGGAACGGTGAACGACGCGTCTTCGAGAACCGGTACGCGCAGATCGCCTTCGCCGTAGGAGGCGCACAGGTTCTGCGCGATCACGAGGGGCTCGGCGCTCATTAGGGCGCGACGTTACGGGAAGCGCGCTTCAGGTCGCGCGGGAGAAAAACGGAGACGGCGGCAACTTTCTGGAGAAAAGGGGAAATGTGTGGAATGAGAAGGAAAGTTTTACGCTATCGAGCAACCGCCGAGCTCCGAACTTGTCCCTGGCCCGATCCGTGGGGCGGGCCGTCCAGACGAGGAGCTGCACACCAGCACGCACCCCTTGTCCGTGACCTCGATCTTACGGAGTCGGGCGGCCGGTGCGACCCCTTTCCCGGAATCGGCGTCGCCGGATGGGTCGGTCGATTTCGCGGCTCGGGCGGCGACTACCTACGATTGCCCTTCCCCGGGCGTTCGAGCAGTGCTCTGGCCCGGCCCGAATTCGCGGCGAGGGGCGGCCTGGGACGGAGCGTGCGTCACGCCTGACGACCCTGGAGCGGTCGATGGGGACGGGTCGGGCAGGTGCCTCCGAGCGCGCACGCGCAACCCGAGCTTCCGAATCCCGCTATGCGGCCGCGGTGGCCATGACGTCGACCATCTCGACGCGCCCCTCGGCGTCCCGGCAGAGAAACGTGAGCTTGGTCGGTTTGCGCACGGCTTCGTTGACGTGCACGCGTAGGTCTTCGATGGTCATGGCGGGCATGGGCGCCGGGTTGAGCGGATGCGGAGCGGGCGTGATGCGGTAGGGGGGTGTGCCGCCTACCGCCTTGAGCGTGAACGTGCACGGTGCGCGGCCTTGGCGCGGCGCGGCTGTGAGGTCGAAGGGCATGAGGTCTCCCGGTTGGAGTCACTCTGTCACAAGTCAAGAGAGCGACCACTGCGTCGCGCGAAATCGTGCCGTTGAGCGGATATGCACTGGGTTGCCGGCTCGTGTGACAACCGTCGTGTGCATGGCCGTACCGTGCGCTCGGCGCCGGTGGTGGAAAGGGGAAGAGGCGCTCTCGGGTCGCGGTTTTCTTTCTGCAGCGTCCCCGGGAGTCCGTGGAATCCCTCAACCCGTGGAAGCCGCCGGCGCCACGATTTCGTGCTCCGTGCTGCGCATTGAAGACAGAGAGCACGTACCCTTTGGTCCACAGGGGCCTGTAGCTCAGTTGGTCAGAGCAGGGGACTCATAAGGCGCGTGGAAACTGCGGGGTCGCGGCTGTTACTTCACCGCTGCAGGCGATCGACGTTGTGCGCACTTCAAGAGTGTGACGTGAAGTAGTGGGGGATCTGTAGACAACTGCAACAGAGTGCGCACAAGAACCCGTACGCACTCTCGGTCAAGAGGAACGTGCGTCCTCTCCCGTCTAGCTCTAGCGTCGCCCTCGACGCGGCCTTCCGAAGCGACCGCGCGCGATGATGCGCTGTACTCTTTGGCCGGTGAAGGGCACGCGTCGGACCCTTCGTCTGCCCTGTTCGAGGTGCGTGATGCCGGCGCCATGTCGCGCGAGCAGGAATGCCTCCGCGACGCCACTGGCGCGCACGGCCTGCGAGAGACCCCGGATGTTGGGTAGATGGCGGATGATCCCCAGCAGAATGTCCGTCGGAGTTGCACTGTCCCAGCTGCGATCCAGCAGGTAGAGGGGAATGCCGGCAGATCGCCAAGCGAGGTACGCCGCGGCTCCTCTGCTAGTGGCAATCCTCTTGTCTCGCGAGAGCACGCACCACTCGCCCTCACTGGCGAGCATAGCTAGGTACTCCGGGTCCGTCGCGCCTCGCCAGCCCCGGTCACTCGTGCAGCTCACCTCTTCGAGGAGGAGGCTGTCGTCACCGCGCCTGAGCTGCTCCAGAGCTCGCGCCGGCCAGGGCGGTACGTCTTCGTCGGTGAATAGTCTCAAGCTGCGGCCCGCTCATCGAGGGACTGCTCGTATCGGAGGGCCGTGGCTACAGCCTCTTCCGACACCTCGTACCACGCGGCTGCATTGCTCGGTGAAGTCGCGCGTGCGACTCGAGCAAGTGTTGCGGTGGGCACGAAGTAGTCCTTGACGAGGGGGCGACCGCTGCTGCGAGTGGGATCGATGATCACGTTCTCGAAGGGCTGCCAACTGACGGCTCGCATCTCGGCGAATCTGAGATCCTTGAGAAACGGACGAACCAGATCTTCGAATACAAGTTGTGCGGTGGTGGCTTCTTCTAGATCCTCATCGTCCACATAGGCCTTGGCGAAGTCGGCCTTCATCTTGCCGCTGCTCAGTGGGTGCGTGACTTGGAGCTTTGTGCGGCCACCCGCAATGTGTGCGCGGATTCGCGGCATCGGCCAGTCGAATTCCGGGCCCCTCAGATAGTGGATTACTCGCAGCTCGTGCATGTCCTGAAAGGACAGCAGTTCGAGTTCTCGAGCGTCCTCGAAGTCTGGGATCAGCAGTGGAATCCTGCTGAGTTTCGACTTGGGCTCGTGATGAGCGGGATCCAACAACCAGTGTCGGATCCGATCCACGGGGATCCCGGTGAGCCGCGATACGTCAACGGGCGTGTAGGCGCCCGTGCCAGCGAAGCTGGTCGCAGTCTCAGAACCCGTCACTCGCCTACACCTCTCATTCCCTCGTCGTCGGCAGTCTGACGAGGGGCTTGCTCACAATCCAGCGCTACGTGAACCACAGGCCGATCCTGTTCGTCCACTGTAAGGCGAGTCACGGGCACCCGCGAGAAGGCCATCGAATGCCCCGAGAGGGCGATCTCCTTGGGTTCCTCGTTGACTACCTGCAGCGCGAACACCACTGCAAGAAGTAGGCGCGCGCCCCCGTCGCACGGCGCAGCGGACCTTGGCCGATGGCACCGATGAGAGCGGTGAAGATTGCGTTCGGCGAGTGCCAGAGCATGGGATCCGGTGTCCCCGGGCGTGTCAGAGCAGGGGACCCGGCCGTCACGTGCTCTCCGAGGGAACGCCTTCGGAGAACCGAAGGAATGGGGGCTGGGGTAGCATCGGTGTTGCTGCGTCGATTTGTCGACCCTCAGGTGCGCACAAGGTGCGCACAACGGGAAGAGAGTCGTCGCCTGCAAAGCTCCATTAACAGGGCGGGCCTGTAGCTCAGTTGGTCAGAGCAGGGGACTCATAATCCTTTGGTCGCTGGTTCGAGTCCAGCCGGGCCCACTTCTCCCACGGCGATGTGACGGCTGCGACTAGCCACCAAGTCCAAGCGCGACGCCGATCAAGAGTCCGACGATGGCGAAGTACGCCGTCTTCCGCGGCAAGATCCGGAGGGGCCTTGGCTGGGGCACGACAAACACGGCAAGAGCGAGCACGAAGTGCGAGCACGCGGCGCACTTGGACACATGCCAAGTGACCTCGCGGCGTTCGTGGTCTCCGAGATAGGGTTCGAGCGCGCCCGCCAACTCGTCGACCGACGGGCAGCCCGGCCAGCGAACTCCGCCTGCACGCCCGCGAAGAGCTGCCAGGATCGCGCGAGCCCGGTCCCCCGAGCCAAGCCGTATGCGTTCGTCGGGCACGACGCCTGAGATACCACGGCACTGGGACGCGGCCGAGATCGCTACCCCACGATCCGATCCAGGGCGCGTCTGACTGCGAGCGCGTGCTGCGGTTCTTCTGCGTCTACGCAACGGAGGAGATCTCGCCGGTTCAACTCACCCTCGAGCCGGGCCACCGCACCGGCTACCAACCGAGACACAGTGGCCTGGCTGACCCCGAGCGTCTCAGCAATCGTGCGCTGCGAATGGCCTTCTTCGAAGTAGAGCACCAACGCCCTTCGTTGTCGCCAAGGGAGGTCGGAGAGCGCCGCGGCAAGTGCTTCCTCGATGGCGCCTACCTCATCTCCGGCATGGGTCCACTCGGCGCCGCGAACCTCGATGCGGCGGCCCGGTGGATTCCCACGATTGATTTGGCGACGCTTGTCGCACAAGCGGCGAAGCGCGACGCCAAGGAGCCAAGTCACGATTGAGGATCTGCCCGCATACGTTGAGAAAGGGCGCCTGCGACGCACCCCCAGAAGCAGGTGTCCCGGTAGACCCACGCTTAGATGCGACGCCTCGATCATTGGCATTCCGCGGCGGACCAAGGCTCTCGCGACCATCGGGCAGACTTGTCCGTACAGCGCTCGCCATGCGCCCGGTAGTGCCAAATCGCACGCGACGGCCAAGTAGAGATCCTGGAGATTCGTGTGCGCCAGGATGTCGGCCGTTGTGGCATGGTCGTCAAGCCGAGGTGCAGCGCGCCGTAGCACGCTGCGAGCGAACTCGGGAAATCCCAACTCGAATGACCCGTAGGCTGCAACCCCTTGCCGGAAGCCCCGGGAAAGCCGTGTTGCACATGACTCAGGACTGTTCACAGCGTTCCTTCTCACTCTCACCAAACCACGCACGAGACCGTAGCACTGATCTCAGGGGACGAGCGGAGGTTGTCATGTCGTGAGCGGGCTTGGTGTCGCCTCCAAATTCTTGAATCACGAACGCGCATGCAACGACTACCAAGTGCCTCCTCGTCGTCAGGACGGTTTCGACGGCGCACTGCATGCGACCGGCTCGCAGTGTGTTGGCGCGCAAGGAGGTGCATACGCAACTCGCCCGGCGCCGTCTCTGCGCGGAGCCTGAATGGAGAAATCGAGATGGCTGGAGAACTCGTCCCCCTTGTCATGATCCCGCGCTACACGACATACAGCGGCGACAGCACGTTCACGTCCATCGCCATGGACGTGTCGGAGTATCAGAAGGCGATCGTCAACGTCTGGCGAGGCAAGTTGATCGGCACGTCGCCCACCTACAACGTCAGCTTCCAGGAGTCCACGGACCAGGACTCGTGGACCGTGTGCACGAACGGCTCGGGCGGCGATCCGGGCTCGGAGACAGAGGCCCAGTACACGCCCACGCTGGCCAAGCGGTGGTTCCGGATCGTGCTGACGCTCGCCGGCACGGGGCCTATCGTCTCGACGTGGGCCATTGGCTTCCTGGAGATGCGCCAGAGCTAGCCCGAGCGGGCTTACTCGACGGATCTCGATTCCACCGTCGGCGCTCATGCGCCTTCGGTGGGGAAGGAGGCTGCCCGTGTCTGGCCGCCAGGTTCCTGTCGTCGTGCTGTCCCGGTTCACGACGTTCGTCCACAACGCAAGCCCATACTTCACGCCCCCCCTGGACATTCGTGCCTACAGCGGGGCCAGTTTGGTGGCATGGCGCGGCTCGCTCAACGGAAGCGGCGCGAACTTCGACATCCACTTCTACGAGTCCATGGATCGCGACTTCTGGACCCAGTGTGAGGGGGACCAGGGCGGCACGATCACGGCGAACCTCGAGACGCACTACGACATTGACTTCTCGAAGAAGTGGTTTCGCGTCGCCGTGAACTGCACGGGTACCAATGCCTCGGTTACGTGCTGGACGCAGGGGTTCTTGATTCGAAGGGAGAGGTAGGCCATGGGTTGCGCGTGCTCAGCACCGCACTCGACACCGGCTCCCGTGGAGGCGCCCGGCAAACCCGTGCTGTCTGAGCAAGTGGGCGACAGTGGGTGCCTCTGCAGTTCGTGCTCGGAGCGGCGCTGGCTCAGGAGTCCGCTGTTCCAGGAGGGGAAGTGCTATAGCCCGTATGCGAGCTACAAGCTGTATCCGTCTCGCTCCATCGCCGGCGTTCCCGCCGGCGATGCTGTACTCCAGGGGGCATCATCCCGCTTGTCGCTGGCAGATCGCCGGTGGCTGAAGGACCAGCGGGCTTCGCGCCGGCGCGCGCGCCAGAGTGAGTTGGATTGTCCCAAGTCCCCGGACGGCGAAGGCGCACGCGTAAGACTCGCCGAGGGGTGGCCGTGCCATACATCCGTGGCCCAGACACTTGGGGACCCCCAGTTCGTTGGATCTTCGGACGATGCGTTGGTGGGCGCACCCGCAACCGCGCCTGCTGCACAAGCTCCGTGGGACGTTGAAGTCCTGAACTCAGCGCGCTTGCAGGTACCGGGCGACTCCGACCAAGGGCGTGGCAAACCGGGCGAGCCCCCTCCGACCGACAGTGTGGTGTGCGTCGATTGCCTCTGCTGCGAGTGTTTCTGTCGAGGAGAACCGCGTCGAGAGCCGCAGGATCCGCTCATACCGGATGGGGATCCTACGTTGCTAGGTCAACCTGAGGCCGGGGCCGTCGTCGAGGGCGTACTTGAGGAGAGCGGACTTGATGGGGCAGGCCTCGATGCCGCGCAAGGTGCAGTAGAGCAAGCCTCGGTCGCCATTGACAATGGGGGACTGGAGACTGATCAAGGTGCCACGGGAGCACTGGGCGCGGACGAGCCCGAACAACCAGAGAGGACCCAAGGCGACGAAGCACGGCCACTCGAACTGGACATCATGGGCGCAAGACGCGCCCGCGACCGGCTTGGCAGGCGGTAGATGGAGTAAGGACCGTGGCATCTTTCTCTAAGCACCCGAAGCCGTCTCCTCCGGCCCGCGCGCTCAAGGCGCCCTCGATCCCCTCACTGCGCAGCCCTGGGCCGGGAATCCAACTAGGTACGGCACATGGATTCAGCGCTCCAAGCGGCGCTCTTCCCCATTGGTTGACCCGCGCCTCAACGATGACGCCGCGGCCGCTGGCTGCCGGCGGTTCGCGGACCCCTCGCCCGGCCCGGTTCTCCGGCGTCCCGGGCGCAGCCTCCGCAGCAGGCCTCCCAGACAGCATGCAAGTCACTCAAGGACTGGAGGGACTCGCATCGATCACGCTCGGCGGAGGACAAGACCCGTCGCTACCTGTTACGCGCCAGGAGGTCGTTGCACCAAACAGTGAGCCCGACAACGCCTTCGTCACATCAGTGCGAGACCCCAGTGCCGCGCAGGAGCCGGCAGGTCAGATTTTCGAGCACCTGGCTGGTGCAGCCGGAGAGCCACCTGAGTTCCCATTTCAGGGCCGAGTGTCAGCCGCTCCTCCCCCCGGTGGTGGAACTCCACAGGTGCCGCCGAGTCACGCGCAACCCTTCGCCGCTAGGCAATCGACAACGAGCAACCGGGTCCCAGGCTCCTTCACGCAGGCTCGCGAACCGCGGCTCGCCGCCGTACCCCCGCAGGCCGGCCAGGAGTTCGGCACCATCGCAGTGTCCGACGGTCCCCGTCTCACACCTGAAAGCGGCGACGCGGCCCATGCGGGCAAGCACGAAGCCCCAACGCAGGTTGCGGGCAGCTTCTTGGCTGCTCGAACCCATCCGCCATCAACGGCGGCGGTGGCACGGTTCATTGAGCGAGACGTGCTACGGCCGTCACGGGAGCGGCCTTGGGCTACGTCCTTCCGAGGCGCGCAAACAGACGTTCGTACACCGAACCCACCCCGCCACGATACGAGGCGGTTCCCTGAGAGCAGAGACCTGAAGCCGGCGGGCTCGGGTGGAACGCCCCTGCCAGGATCGAGGCCTGGAAGAGGCGGGAGTGCGTCGCCGAGAAGTGGAAGGCCGCACCTCGGCTTCATGGGCAGCGCGGTCGATCAATACGTGGAGCTGCGCGGCGCTGAACTGGAAACGGCCAACGCGTACTGGACGGCCTCTCGGAGACTCGATGCAGCAACGAAGGTGGCCTTTGAAGCGAGGGCGCGCTACGTGGTTGCTGCCAACGAACTGGTTGACCTTGGCCCCGCGGCACGTAGCGCCATGCGCCGGGTGCTGTCATCGCTCTTCGGAGGCGACAAGGCAGACCTGCTCCAGAGCCTGAAGGAACTGCGTGAGATTCGAAGTCAGCAAGAGAAGTACAGAAAGCTCATAGAGGAGCTTCTTCCCAAGGTTCATGAGGCCGACGAGGCACACCTCGATGCTGCTTCGGAAGCCGCTGAGAAAAAGCACGCTCTCGACCAACTGCGCGCAGAACTCGACGAGCGCCTCAACGAGGTCAAGGACCTTCCGAATGGAGAGGATCTTGCAGATGAGGCTTGGGATCGCTACGAACTCGACACTCGGCGGAACTTGGGGCGCCAGACGAACCCCGGCCTAGATTCCGTGCGCCGAGAACGCGCGGACAGGCGCCACTATCGCGAATCTGCGGCAGTTCGACGCCGTGGTGAGCGAGAAGAGGCTCAGATCGAGCAAGCTCTACACGGCGGGCGCATCAACCCTGCGGAGGCTCGAGATCAGAGGCGGGCACTCGATGCTCGGATGGCAGCCTCCGACCGCGAAATTGTATCTCGAGCTTGGGATCAGCGAGCCGACCAACAGAGACTCCAAGATCGGGAAGACGCGAACGCACTGGCCAAGCCCGGTGATCCCACTGATCCTCTCTCTGCCCATGATCGCAGGTTGCTTCGAGACCTGAAGAACGGTGCTGCGCGGCGCGAGGCGGAGCTTAGGGATGCTCGCCTTCGCAACGCGCGCAGGCGTGGTGCCCGCCGCGATCGCTGGGCGGCAACGGACCGGGAGTACGACCAACGGCTGGAGGCCGTCGACACGGATCCCAGTGGAACCAACGACTTCCACCGGTGGGCCGACGCGCAGGATGCACGCGAACGAGCGGAGGAGATCCCGCGCATGCGGGAACTTGAGGAGATCCGCGACAAGGGAGACCGGGAGCTCACGGACAATGAAAAGGAAGAGCTCAAGGAACTGCGTCAGCGAGAGAATGAAAGGCGCAGGCGCGCAGAAGCTCGGAAGTGCTTGAACTGCACCTGCATAGATTGTCCGCCCGACCAGTGCTACTGCGTTCCTACGGCTCCTCCGGGAGAGGACTCAGATGGCGACTCCGATGACTCTCAGGAGGAAGAGGGGCAGACCGCTGCTGCGGAGGCGGACGAGGGCGGAAGTGACGAAGGAGACACCGAAGGCGATGGTGGCGACGAAGATAAGGACAAGGGCGAGGGAGCTGGCAAGGAACGTGACAGCGGCGTCCCCAAGTCGAAGGGTCGAGCCGGTCCCAAGATAGACAAGTCGGGCCGCGCCAGCGCGCCCGCGCAACAGCCACCTGCTACGCCGCCGACGCCTGGACCTGTACCTCCCCCAGTGGGCAGACGAAGAGCCGAAGGTGGTGCGGCAGATCCCATTCGGCAGCCCGGAGGTGGAGCCGACCATGGTGGCATCGGTCCATCGCCCGACGGCGCCGCGCCGGAGGTGAATGGAAGAGACCATCGCGTGCCAGCAGACGACATGCAAACGCCTGCGCCCACACCGCCTGCTGCGCCAGTCGTGCCTGAAGGCGAGCGCACTCGAGCGACGCAAGAGGGTGACCGGGACCGCCGGCCTTCGGGGCGGCCAACGGTGACGCCTGGCGCCAAAGTCGATCCCAGGCCCAGTGTCGAACAGGTAGTACACGCGCGCGGCTACGCGACACAGTTCGTGCGCGACTTGGGGGTCATGTTTGACCTCGGTGGTGGCCCGCTCGCCGGTGGTCAGCAGCCTGGGCCCTTGCAGGCTGAGGCACCGGGCGACCCCGTCGAGATCAAGCCGCCTGGGGCCGTGGCTGAGGCACTGAAGGCTCGCGACAGCGTCCTCGAGCTTCTGACGAGCATGCAGGCACGACTGTGGATCGCCTTCCGGCAGCTGACGAGAGCTGCGGAGGATGGTGGCATCACGTTTGACGACGAGGGCAAGGTCAAGGTCGAGGAGTGGCTGGGCAAAAGCAAGCTAGCCTGGGCCGTTGAGGAGTTCAGAAGAACCGGAACGATCTCAGCGAAGTCCATCAATGAGCACACGCACACAATGGACGCCACCAGTCAGTCCGGCTGGAAGGCCGAACTCTTCATGTTCGCCGTCAGGTTCTTTGGTGTCTCCGGCAGTAGCCAGCCCGGTGCCTACGAACGCATCCGGGACAGCCTTGAGCGAATACGAGGCGGCCTTGAGGCGGCCACGCCCGATGCTCTCGTGTCTCGACTCAACACCCTGCTGAGTGGGCGTACGCTTCTTGAACTCCGCGTCGAGCTTCGCGCAACTGAGCTAGCCACGGTGAATCTCTTCGCCCTATCGCAACTACACGACCGATGGTCTAACCACCTCGGGCTGTGGCCGGAAGTTCACGCGGAACTCGCGTTTCGCGCTGTCCTCGCACGACGCACGTTGGAGCGGGCGCGACACTCATCCGAGCGAGATCTCCTTGCGCAGTTCAACGGACTGGGACGCTGGTTGGATCGAAGCGCCCACATTCTCGCTCGGATGAGCCGCCATCTGAAGGAAGGAGATGATCGTATTGATATCGAGAGCGATGAGAGATTCGCTAGGCAGACTTGGCCCGTCGCATTGTTCGTCCCCAGCTTCCGTGCCGGGGGCCTAAGGCGCCTTGGAAGAGCTGGAATACGAGGCCTCGGCCTGGGATTGCGAGCCGCACGCGGCCTGGCGCGAGGATCGCACCGTTTAGCCGAGATTACGGCTGCACAGTTGAAGTACGTGGGTGGACCAGGCTTGAAGGGCGTGCTTCAGGGGGTTCCACAGCGAGTGAAGAGGGCACTCTGGAGACTCCCGCACTCGGCAAGGGAGGCCATTCGCCGGTACCTGCGTGGCACACAACCAAGCAAGCCCTCGTTCCCTGCCGAACGCACAGGCCCGATTCCTAGGAGTGTCGGAGCGATGTCGCGGGCCGAAGCCGTCGCCCGGCGATATCGCCTCAACATCAAAAGCCCAACGACTCGGCAAGTGCTACACAGCCTTGACGATCCCGTTGAGGATTTCATTGCTCAGTATCGCATAGGGCGCATTTGGCGCGAGATGCCAGGTGAGGTCCGTGGGCTGACGGTCGAAGAGGCTCTTGGAGTGAGCAAGAAGGTGCGTAAACTCCTCATCGACGGGCGGTTCGCAAAGTGATGCAGAAGGACAAGTCAATCGCTGATCTCGTCGCGGCGCTCCACCTGCGCGAGCGAGGGTGGGTACTGGTGCAGCCAGACCCGTGGGACGCTGACCTAACGGCTATCGGCATTGCGCGAGCATCCGATCCGCGCCGACTCGTTTACGTTTCGACTTTCAAGATGGCGCCCGGCCGCTACTACTACGAGTGCGAGGCTCCCACCGGGCCCGATCCCGCCGACTACGTGGTAGAGAGTGAGGCCGACGACGTGAGCTTTGACGAGTTGTTGAAGGCCATGACGCGCCACCTGTCAACGCGAAGGCAATAGCGACGGCTCGCCGCTCTCGTGAGCGGATGACCTCTTCGGAACACCGAGGATACCGGATACCGCGCGATACCGGGATACCGAGGTACCGAAGATACCGAGTGCGGCACCGATCATCGGGGTTCTCCGTGGGTGAGCTCGATTGCTCGTCGGGCAGCGTTTGCGCAGGCGGCAGCATAGCGGCCATCGTCGAGCAGCAGCTTGCGGTGTCTGCGCAGGTAGCCGCTGATTGTGCTCTTTGTGCTCTGCGCCCCGGGCGGTGACGAGCGCGGTGCTGTTGTTCCATGCCTGAGCCTCGTGAGGCTTGTGCGGTCACGAATCCCGATGACTTGTGCCGCACTCTGTAGGGCTCTAGAGGGACTACAGCGGCGAGAGTGGCTTGGCCGCTAGCGCTTGCGCAACGACGCGGCGAAGAAGATCAGGCTCGCTACCAGGAAGACGATGTTGATGGTTCGCGCGAATGGCGGCGCTCCCTCGGGCCAGATCTGCCCGATGAGCACCACGATGTTCAGAACGAGCAAGACGCCCAGGACCGGTCGCGTTCTCATTGGCTCGTCTCCTTCGACGGCGGTCGCGTGATCCTAGCCCGGATGTTGCATGAAGCACGCGTCGTGGTCGGCGCCATCCTCGCGGACGGCGCTTGCGCGGGCGGCAGCATGGCGGCCACCGCCGCGTGGTTGGAGGAAACGCCGATCCACGTTCGGCGCTTCCTGAGCTCTTGACCTGTACGGCGCGCGCTCGCCGGATCGAGCTCCACGCAGCTAGTCTGACCGCATGTCCGCTCCCGAGTCGCGCGAAGGAACCCGTTGGCCCCTCGTCGGGCTCGCTCTCCTTCTCGCGGGGATCGTGGCATGGCTGGCGCCCGCATCGTGGCCCGCCGGCCCCGCCACCCTGCGGGTGTCAACGGGAGACGGTTCGTCCATCGAGCGTCCGGTGCGCTTCGGTTCGCCGGAACCTGTGCTCTGGGAGATCGACGAAGGTGCGCTGCAAGGCCTGCGGATCCACATCCCTGCGGGACTTGCGCTGAACGCACCGCTCGCGGTCGAAGTTGAGCAGGCGGGCCTCGACGGCGTCGACGCGATCCGCTTGGAGATCGAGCTGTCGGACGGCCGCCGAGAGCCGGTGCCTTTCCTTGGGACCGCAGAGGGCGCGGATCGCGGTGCCTTTGGGCGTCGTCCCCCCGTGGGATCCCACATTGTTCTCGCCCTTGTCGCGCTGGTGGTGGTCTTGTGGGTGACGAGCGCGGTGCCGCTCTGGGTGACGGCGCTGTTGGTTCCGGTCATCGTGGCCACCTCAGGCCTGCTGCCGGCCCGCACGGCGCTGGCGCCTTTCTTCCATCCGATCATCGCCCTCTTCTTCGGTGGCTTCCTCATGGCGGAAGCCATGAAGCGCGTCGGGCTGGATCATCGTCTGGCCACGGCCATCGTTGCACGCACGGCCAGGTCGCCCGCCTGGCTGTTCCTCTCGCTGCTGGGTCTGTCCGCGTTCCTGTCCATGTGGATGTCGAACACCGCGTCCACCGCGCTGTTGATTCCGATTGCGCTCGCCGTCACGGAACCGCTGAACGCGCCCGGCTATCGCCGTGCGGTCGTCTTGGGGCTTGCGTACGCGGGCACGATCGGCGGTATCGGGTCGGCGATCGGAACCCCTGCGAACCTCCTCGCGATCGAGTTTCTCGGTAGCTACGTCGGACACGAGATCACGTTCGCGGGGTGGTTCGCGATCGGCCTTCCCGTTCTGGTCGTCATGCTGCCCGTCGTCGCCGCCTATGTGTGGTGGCGGCTGGGGGTGGAGGTCGAGGGCGCCGCTTTCACCGAGGCCCGGCGCGTTGCCGGCGAACGGCTTTCCGACATCGGGCGTCCCAGTCGCAGTCAAGTGGGCGTCGCTGCGGTATTCGTCATCATCGTCGCGATGTGGATGACGCAGCGGTGGCACGGTGTGCACCCCGGCGTCGTCGCGCTCGGCGGCGCCGCGCTACTCGCACTACTCGGATACGTGCGCAATGCCGACCTGGGCCGGATCTCGTGGGAGGCGCTGCTCACGTTCGGGGGCGGGCTCGCTCTGGGCAGCGTGATGGTCGAGTCGGGGACGTCCGATTGGCTCGCGACGCGACTCGTGGGCCTGGAAGCCGCGCCCCAGCTGATCGGCGTGCTCGTGATCGCCGTCTTCGCGCTCGTGCTCACGGCCACCGCGTCCAACACCGCCTCCGCAGCCATCCTCATTCCGTTGTCGATTCCTCTGGCGAGCACGCTCGGGCTCGACCCCACGACACTGGTGCTGATCGTCGCGGTCGCGACGTCCATCGACTTCGCACTCGTGATCGGAACCCCACCGACCATGCTCGCCTACGCGACGGGCCTGTTCACGACCGCGCGGATCTTCCGAATCGGGATCGTCCTCGACCTCGTGTGTCTTGTGCTGCTCGTCACCGCCGTGCGCTGGATCTGGAGCGCCTTGGGGGTCGCGGCGTAGTGCGGCCGGCCAGGAAGCGGTATTCCTGGTGTCGTCATCTCGCGAATTGTTGCAGCGCTCACGGCCCTAGTCGGAAAAGAAGGGTGGAATGCCGCTTCCGACATCCAGACAGACCGAGCTTGCGGCGCTTGCCGCGCGCTACCAGCGGACGCGTGATCCGCGTCTGCTGGGCGATCTCTACGATCGCACCGCACCAGCGCTGTATCGCCTGGCGCTCGTCCTGAGTCCTGACGCACAGCATGCCGAGGACGCGCTCCAGGAGACCTTCCTGGCGGCGTTCGACGCCATGAAGCGCTTCGATACGGCGCGTCCGATCGAGCCCTGGCTCGCAGGCATCCTGCGCAACAAGATCAAGCGCCAGCTCGAGCGTCGCGCACGCGGCATGCGGCGCGGGCCGCCCGCCATGCGCGATGACGCGGCGCAGCCGCTGGAAGAGCACCTGCAGGTCGACGGAGCCGAGCTCGCCACCGGAGCGCTCGAAGACCTGCCCGACACGCTTCGGCCCGCGGCCGTACTGCACTGGCGGTACGGGCTCTCGCCTGCCGCGATCGGGCACGCACTGGGCATTCCCCCAAGCACGGTGCGCAGCCACCTCACGCGTGCCCGTGCGCGCTTGCGGGGCGATCGGCGCCTCCTGGCACTCGGCCCTGTCTCGTTCGGCAGCGATGCAGGCCGGGGGCTCGGTGCGCTCCGCGTCGATGTGCTCCAGGCCGCCGGTACGGCGGCCGGCGTTGCGATTGCGGGAGGTATGGTCATGACGAAGAAGGTCAGCGCGGCAGTAGCGATCGTGATCCTGTTGGCAGCGGCCGCCATCTCCGGAACGGCGCTCTGGTTGGAGACCTCGCGTTCCTCGGACGTGAACGAGAGCGCGCACGACGAGACGGACCTCGTAGGCCCGACACCGGAGCTCGTAGGGCGGGAACGCGCAACGCGCTCCAACATGTCCGAACCGGAGGTACGCCATGCTCATGCGCTCCTTGGGCGCGTTGTGACGAGCCGTGGAGAGCCGATCGTCAATGCCCGCGTGGACGTTTTGCCTCTCGATCTCGCCGCGGTCGCATCGCTCGATGATCTTTCCGAACTGCGGGGCGTCGGGTGGGTGGCAGAGAGCGGGGCCGACGGGCGCTTTGAAGTCGCACTCGACGACGGCGTCGAGGTCGTCCAGGTGAGCGCACGCGCTCCCGGATTCGGGCGCGTCCGTCCTACCGCCGCTCGTGTCGGCACGGAGGCCGTCGTCGTGCTTCATGCGGCCGCTTCGATCGGCGGACGCGTCTTGGATCTCGAGGAGCGGCCTGTCGCGGGCGCGCACCTGACGCTTCGCATCACGTACGACACGGGCGCGCGCCTCGTGGTGTCCACCCGCGCGGAGAATGACGGGACCTGGCAGATGGACGGGCTGCCGGCGCTGGCGCACGCCGGCGGAGACGGCTCCACCATGCCGACGCTCGAGGTGCGGGCTGCGGGGTTCGCGTCGGTGCTGCTTGGAAACCGCAGCTTCCAGCCCCCGGTTCTGCCTGATCTGCGCCCGGGGCAGCAGTCGCGGCTGGACGTGTACCTCGACCGCGGCCGCACCATGAACGGCCGCGTGTTGAACGCCGCAACCGACGAGCCCATCTCGGCGGCAACCGTGGTGCTTCTCTCTGGGCACACCAACATGCTCACGGCCGGTCGTTTCGCCGCGCCGCCACGAACGCTGGGCATGGCGACAACCGACCGAGAGGGACGCTTCACCCTCCGTAACGTCCCGAGCGACGCGATGTACGCCGACCGCCTCGTACCGCGCGGGCACCTCGGCTACACGGTCGCCTGGGCGGACGGCTACACGATGGAAGCAGAGCTGCTCGGGCCGGACCGGCCGGAACGGCCCCTTGCCACGACCATCCGGCTGCTACCTGCGACGTACGTCGAGGGGCGCGTGCTCGCGGCGGACGGGCCCGTCGCTGGAGCTGCCGTCTCGGCGGTCGGAGGCGACCGGAGCCGCACGCGCGGCACGTGGCGCTGGCAGATCCGGAAGCTCCGGCTCGAGGGACAGCCGCCGCCTTCCCTCGAGGCCATCACCGACAGCGAGGGGCGCTATCGCGTTGCCCTGCGGCTCGAGAGTGCATCCGAGCGCGACCTGACAGTGAACGCCCGCACGCCGTCTCGGGGAAGGACAAGGGCCCGAGGCTCGCTTGCCGTTGCCGTAGCTGCCCATGAAGTCAATCGCGTCGGAGACATCCACCTTCGCGATGTTGCCGGCCCGAAAGAGGTGGCTCGCGTTCGCTTCCGCGTGCGCGACGAGGGTGGTGAACCCGTCGCCGGCGCAACGATCACGTCGGCGTGGGATCACGCGGGGCGATCGGCAGCGCGAACGGATCGCGATGGTCTGGCTGCGCTGCCCCGTCGCCAGCTTCGTCCGATGCGCGGAGCGTCCGTCACTCTCGTGCGGATCGATGCCCTCGGCTTTGCCCGTGCGGTCGCCATCGTGCCGCCCGACGGAGACCCTGATGATGTCACGCTGGAGCGGGAGCGCGTTCTGCGAGGCCGCGTCACCTATGCCGACGGGACCCCCGTGGAAGCCGGGTGGGTGGTTGCCGCCGCGCCCGAAGCGAAGCCGGACAGCGCGTTTCCCCTCGGCAACAACCGCATCGGAGGCCCCATTCTCACCGCGGAGCCGCCGTACCTCCAGCGCCTGGGCCACGCTCGCGTTGCTCACGACGGGACGTTCTCGATCCGCGGGCTTCCCCAGGGCACATGCCTCGTTGCCGCGCGCGTCACGGGCCAGGCGGGACGCTTCGAGATGCTCTCCGTTCTCGGCCAGGTCGTTGCACCCCGGGTGGCCACCGACGAACAGGACCTGGAGCTCGTGCTCGAGAGACCGCCTCGGCGAGCCCGAGCCCGAGTCACGGGACAGGCTCTCGACGAGTTCGCTGTTCCGCTGCTCGGGTTCGAAGCGCTCTTGCAGCAGGGTGCCCTGCGGCTTCGCGCACGAGTCGTCGGGCCCGGGCGCTTCGAGTTTGCGCGAGTTGCCCGGGGGACCTGGACGCTGTCGATCACGGCCCCCGGGTACGGCACCTTGGAACGAACCGTGAACGTGGCGGGCGAAGAGTCCGTCACATTGGATCCGGCGACACTCGTCGGGGGGAGTGCTATCGCGGGGCGTCTCGTTTCGGATGACGAGATCCGTCTGGAGGGCCGCCGCGTTGCGCTTCGTCGGCGGCCCGCGCGCGGCGGTCGCCTCCCACCGGCCACAATCGTCAGGAACGGCGACTTCGCGTTCGAGGCGGTCGGCCCCGGTGTCTATGACCTGGTGGTGCTCGCCGATCACGGTCGAGCGCGTCCGGAGCTGATCTCGACGGCGCCGATCTCCGTGGATCCGGGCGATCGCACCGACATCTCGGTACGCGTCGCACCGGTGTGCCGGCTCGTCGTCGATGTCCGCGGACTGCCCTTGGGTGCGCGAATGGAAGTACGAGACGCGGAGGAGCGCCTGATCGCCGTACGCCATCGCGACCGGCATGTTGCATCCGAGGAGCTCCGGCTGGCCCCTGGGGCGTACTCCGTCTGCGCCACGGGGTTCGAGGAGGAACGCATGCGCGTCGACCTCGTAGCCGGCCGAACGACTCGTGTCGCGGTGCGCGTCTCTCGGTGATGGCGAGTCACCGCCCCGTAGTCGGCCCGCTACCACCACTCGGCGGCGCCGTGTGCGGGCGCTTCGTGTCGGACTCGGCGGGGCTCTCCTTTGCCGGCTTGCCCCGGTCGTAGCCGATCCACTTGAGCCTGTACGCCGCACCAACGCCGCGAACGCGGCTTCGTCGGATCGCACGCGCCACGCGGAAGCGCTTCATCGCAGGTAGGTCCGCAGGCTCGTATCGGGAACGCGGAAGCCACTCTTCGTACAGGTGATCCCAGGCGCGGGCCACCTGGCCGAGATCGCCTGCGCAGTGGACCTCGACAGCTCGCAGGGCCGGCAGCTCGTAGATGCCGATGTCTCCGTCTGCCGTCACGTCGTTCGGCACGACACAGCCGAGGTCGTAGTGCACGCGATCCAGGGGTGTCGTCTCGTAGTGGTCCCAGCTCGTCCCGATGAGCGCCGCGCCGCGCCACGCGATGCCACGCGCCTCGAGCCAGCGCGTCAGACGTTCGAGCCCGGGCCGCAACACCTCGACTTCGAACCACGTGCGCATCCGGAGATAGGCGACGCGGCACGGTGGATGTTCGACGACACGAGCAGGGGACGGAGGCGAAGCGGGGCGGGGTGACGCGGGACGAACCGACACGGCGTCGAGCCGCGACGTCCGGTCCCACGCACTCGGCGACACCCCGTACTGGCGCTTGAAGGCGCGCGAGAATTCGGCTTGTGCGGGGAATCCCACGTCGAGCGCAACGGAGTGGAGCGTCCGCGTCGGATTGGCCTTCATCAGGTACGCGGCGCGCTCGAGCCGTGCGCGCCGTGTGAACTGCGCGACGGTTTCCCCCGCGACCGCCTTGAACATCCGGTGGAAGTGATAGGGCGAGCTGTGCGAGATCTCCGCGAGCGCATCGAGGCGCAGATCGTTCGCCAGGTTGCCCCGGACGTAGTCCATGACCCGGTGCGTGCGGCGAATCCAGGACGCTGACATCATGCGGCAGCGAGGCTAGCCCGCATGTTGCATGGACGCGATCGATCCTCGGATTCATGCAACGCTGGGGCCATGTCGCGCGGAGACCGGACGACGATGGCACGCACGATCGAGAGACTGTTCGAGCGCTTCCGGCGCCGCGGTGATGCCGCGGCACTCGGTCGCGTGTTCGATCGGGCCGCCCCCGAGCTGCTGGGCGTTGCGATGCACTACGTTCGGGATCCCGTGGAGGCGGAGGAGCTGCTGCAGGAGACGTTCCTGACGGCGATCGACAAAGCCGAGGCGTTCGATGCCTCGCGCCGGCTTGTGCCGTGGCTGATCGGAATCCTCGCGATCCATGCGCGACGTGCCCTCCGCGCCCGGGGCCGGCAGCCCGATCCCCTGCGCGTCATGCGCCCTGTCGCGAGCGCGGTCGACGAGGACGGCGAGGTGTGCGAGCGGGTTCTTCGCGAGATCGAGCGACTCTCCGACGCGCTCCGGCCGGTCCTGCTTCTGCGGCTCCAACATGGACTCGAGCCTGCCGAGATCGCACACGTCCTCGGTGCCTCGCCGGGAACGGTCCGCAGCCGGCTCCATCGCGGGCTCGCGGAGTTGCGCAGCCGCCTGCCGAACGCGTTCCAGGAGCGCGCCGGCCTTGCAGCTCCCGTACTCATCGGACTCGAGGGCGTCCGTGCCAACGTCATGCATGCGGCCCAAGCCGCCTCGCGAACCGTCGCCGCAGCAGGTGCGGCGACCGGTGCGGGCGGCTCGACATGGCTCGGAGTCCTGATGGTGACGAAGACGCAGTCCGTGCTCGCGGGAGGAATCGTTCTGGCACTCCTCCTTCCGTTCATCCTCTTGCTTGATCCGTTCGGCGGGCCCCAGATCGAGGAGCCGGCTCTCGGTGTGCTGCGGAATGCGCCGGAACACGCCGCACCGTCCGGCCCGCGCACGGCCCCATCGCTCGTCGGGCGCTCCTCGGACGGCAAGTCCGCGATGGCGCCGGCGGCATCCGTCCGTCGCCCGGTGGCCGAGTCAGAGACGAAGTCAGCCGGCGAGGTCGCGGGCCTTGTGACGGACAGTACGGGTCGGCCCATCGCAGGCGCCACCGTTCGTCTCGTCCTGCGGCGTGGCGAGCGCCTGGAGCCGCTTGACACCGCCACGAGCGATGCGAGCGGCCGGTACGTCGTCTCGCTCCTGGGTCTGAGTCACTACACGCCACTGATGTTGCGCATGGCGGACATGCTCTTGTGGGCGGAGGCCGACGGTTTCGCCCCGGCCAATCGGATTCAAGTCGAGCGTCCTTCCGGCGCCGCCGAGCCGCTGTACCTGGGCTACAACATCTCGCTTGAACGGCGTCCGGTTCTGGCCGGCCGGATTCTCGATGAGAATCGGCGCCCGTTGCACGGCGCCACCCTCTACCTGCTTGCCCCCGAGGGTGGACGGGCACGCGGCATCGCACGTAGCGACGCGTCCGGCCGCTATCTGGCTTCACTGCCTCGTACGGCGGCGGCGCGATTCGCCGCGTACCACCCGCTGCGCGGCGTATCACAGACCGGACGCGTCGAGATCAAGGGGCCTCGCGTACACGAGGCCCAGCCGCTCATCATCCGGGCGACGCATCACATCGAGGGCGTTGCGGTGGACCCGGACGGCGTGCCGCTCGGCGGCCTCGCCCTGGAGACGCGTCGTCTGCCGGAGCCGCGCCGCGTCCCGACCGGGGTCGCGCAGCAGGTGCGGTGGCGTGACGGCCGGGCTGTCACAGCGACGGATGGGCGCTTTCGCATGCCCGTGCCATGTGCCGGGGCGTACCAGATCCGGGCTTCCGACGATCTGGCTCGGGCGGTACGCCAGAACTGCCGCGCCGGCGATACGGACGTGCGCGTCGTCGTCCCCGGGCGTCGCCTGCGGGTTCGTGTTCGCGACGAAGCGGGGAGGCCGCTCATCGGTGCCCCGGTGCTCCTGCGGGGCTGGTCTCCGCAGCGAGCCCACCGCCTGGCCGACCTCGAGGCGGGACGCATTCCGATCATCGACCGGTTCGCAAGCAGCGACATGAGTCGCCTCCAGTACCTGAACAGTCCCGAGGCGGCGTGGACCGTCGTGGTGCCCTTGGCCTCGGCCGTACACCTCAGCGTGAACGTCGAGGGACACGCCCCCGCCGAGCACAGCCTGCGAGTGTCCGATCGTCCGGGGCAGACGAACGTCGAACTCGTCATGCGGCGTCGCCCCGCGCAGGGACGCCTCGCCGTGCGCGTTGTCGGGCCTGACGGCGAGCCGATCCGTGCGTTCGGCGTCTCGGTTCTCAGCCAGACCGGCAACGTGATGACGCACGTCCGGAGCGACGCAGAGGGCCGGCTACCGACGGTTCCCGTAGGCACGCATGCCGTGGAGATCCTGGCGGGCCAGGCGCGTGACTGGTTGGACGAGCGTTTCCAGCTCACGAACTACTACGTGCCCGAACGCCGGCGCGTGACGATCCCTCCGGTGGGCGAGGCAGCCATCTCGGTCCGCGTGCATCTGGGCGGCCGCATACGGCTCGACCTGCGAGGCCCCGCCACTATGAACAAGAAGAGGCTCAGTCTGCTACGCGCCAGTCTGCACCACGTGCGACGCGAGGAGCCGATTCACCTCTCGATGTTCGTTGCCGAGGACGAGAAACAGGGTCTCGAGCTCCACAGTCGCTACTACCCGGGCTTGGCAACGCTCGTGGCTCGGCTGATCGAGCCGGACACGTACGAGCTTCGTGTCGTGGGCAAGGGCATCACGGCCGCGCCTCGCACCGTAGAGATCAAGGCTGGCACTACTACTGCCGTGCAAGTCGACGTCCTGGATGCGATCAAGAAGTAGCGATCGAAGACGGCTCAGCTCCCGTACAGAGCTTCGCCCTGCAGCTTCGTGCACGCACGCTAGCCGATCGTGCGCGCCCTCCTTGCCCCGCTTCTGCTCTTCCTGCTTGCCGGCTGCGGTGACTCGGAACCACCGCCTGCCAAGGAGCCTGAACGCAAGACAACGGAGCGACGCGCTGCGCCGGCGAGCCGCGTCGTCGCCGTCGTGCGGTCGACTGGTTGGCTCGATCAGATGGCCAAGGAGACGGGCGGGCCGATCTACATCCACCGCGAGGCGTTGGTCGCGGATCTCGTCGTCGTCTATGCGCGCCACCGTTCGTCGTCGGTCGACTACCTGACGACGGACCAGGCCAAGGCGTTCGAGAGCGACCCCAAGAAGCGCCGGCGCCGTGGGGTCGATACGCTGCGCACGATGCTGCCCGATCTCGACCTCGACGAAGTGGCTCCGGGCGTGTTTGCGCTGCAAGGGGATCCGACCTACGTGCCGAGCGTGCTGCTCATGGACGAGGTCTGGCGCGCCCAGGCTGCGCGCGTGAAGGGGGACATCGTCGCTGTCGTGCCCACGCGCGCGGGCGTGCTCTTCGCCGGCTCGAAGAACGAAGCTGCCGTACGCCGGATGCGCGAGATCGCCGCCAAGGCCGCCGCGGATGCGGGGTACCCCATCTCCGAGATGCTTCTCCGGCGCTGGGGCGAGGGCTGGGTCGCGCATGAATGACGGCCACCGCCAACCCGTGAAGACTTGCTAACGAAATGTGAATTCCGCGCCTTGTAACGGTCGAAAGGGACCTGGGAGTGGTGGCGAGGACCGAGTCCTCCGATGTCCGATACCGATTCGAAGCCGCGCAACCGACGCCGGCACTTCGTCCTGGACGACAGCAGCCAGTCGACGACCCTGACCCATCACCTCCTCCTGCTCGGCGGCGCTGCCATCGTCTCCGCCCTGCTGCTCTTCGGCCTCTCCCGCGGCAACGTGCTCGGCGGCCAGGCGCTCGTCGAGGCCTTCCCTGTGCTCCTCGCCGCGCAGATCGGCGCGTTCGTCCTTGCTGCGATCGCAACCGTCGTCGTCGTCATGCGTCTGACGCACCGCTACGTCGGACCGGCGCACGTCATGGAGCGCGCGCTCAAGGGCATGCGCCTCGGCGACTACGGCTGCCGCCTGACCCTGCGTCACAACGACTTCCTGCGGCCCCTCGCCCAGGAGATCAACACGCATCGCTCCCAGCTCGCACGCCGCGACATCGAACGCGAGCGGATGCTCACGTCGTTGGACCAGCTTCTGGAACGCGGCGACGTGGACGGCGCGCGGGCGCTGGTTGCCGAGCTCGTGGACCAGGTGCCGCACCGACGCGTACGCCGCTCGGCGTAGCGTCCGCATTCGACGCAACCCAGGGGCAGCGGCTACCGTCGTATCTGCATGCTCTGAAGCCTCTCCAGTTCCAAGCGGCTCGCGGTCGCGGCCGTCATCACCGGCGTCGGTGCGCTCGGGCAGTTCGTCTTCGGCTGGGAACATGCGTTTGCGATCGGCCTGCTTGCCGGCTTGATCGCCGCGCAGTTCGTGCCCGCGTCCGGTGGGACCTGAGGCACGCGCCCGGGCTAGGCGCCGGTCGGTGCCTCCTTCCGCTGCCGCGGCTGCGCGAGCTCGAACGCTTCTCTGGTCTCCCCACGGAGCATGCGGTCTACGGAGAACGGACCGGAGCCGCGCCAGATCACCATCAGAAGCGTGAAGAACACGAAGAAGGTGAACTGGAACCCCAGATTCGTCGTCAGGAGACCACCCTGGGCGCTCTCTCCGAAGACATGCACGCCGACGGCTCCCAACATCACGATCGCGTTCACCGCCGCGGCGATGCGCGTGAAGAAGCCGAGCGCCAGGGCGGACCCGCCGACAACGTGGGCGAACACCACGCCCCAGGTCATGAGGGTCTGCCAGCTTACGTCCTCGCCCTCGACCGGTGAGAGGAGCGCCTCGACCTCGCCCGGGCTCGTGAGGAAGTGGACACCCTTGATCATCAGCGCGATGCCGAGATAGATACGGAGGACATCCATCGGGCGAATGCCCCGCATCGCCGGAGCCAGCTTGGGGAACAGCGGCTCGCGCCGGGGACGAGCGGCGGCGATCGCACGTCGCTCGGTTATGGCTCGGTTGAACTCCTCGGCGGCCTGCTTCTCGGCTTCAGGTGAGAAACGAACCACGAACGTGAGGAACGAGAGCCCGAGGACGAGGCAACCCAGGATCAAGAGAGCCGTGGGCCACGGGAAGGCGCCCTTGAAGAGGAACGCCGCCAACACGGCGCCCATGTTGCCGCCGGCGCCGACGATGCCGGCGACGGACCCCAGCGCCTTCTTGTTGATGAACGGAACCACCGAGTAGGTCGCGCCCTCGGACATCTGTGTGAAGAGGCTGAAGACGATCATCATCGGGATGGCCATCGCCAGGATGCGCATCTGAGAGAAGAAGATCAGCGCCACGCCTTCGATGAAGAGGGCTATGAAGAGCCACTTGACGCGACCTCGGAGGCCGCCCTTGCGCACGAAGCGGTCGCTGATGAAGCCGCCCATCGTGCGCGCGAAGATGTTCATGAGGCCGAAGAGACCCGCGACGAGTCCCGCGGTCTTCAAGCCGAGTTCGAAGTAATCGCGGAAGTAGAGCGCGGCGATGTTGTTGATCGTCAGCTCGATGCCGAAGCAGGCGGCATAGATGCCGAACAGAGCCCAGACGCGCCTGTCGCTCGCCGCCAGCTTGAAGGTGTTCTCCTTCTTTGTGTAGGGCGCGAGCTCACCCTTGGCCCGCAGCTCCTTGAAGTTGCCGTTGGGCAGGTCGGTGGTGAAGAAGAAGTAGGCGATGCCCACCAGGAAGCAGACCCCGCCGGCAACGAGCATCGAGGCGCGCCAGCTGATTGCGTCGGACAGGCCCAAGCCGACGAAGGCGGCGAAGACCAGGGGCATCACCATCTGCGTGACCCCGCCGCCGAGGTTGCCCCAGCCCGCCGAGGTCGCGTTGGCCGTGCCGACGCAGTTGGGCGCGAACATCACCGACGTGTGGTACTGGGTAATGACGAACGACGCGCCGATCACGCCGATTCCGAGACGCGCGATGAGGAAGGTCTCGTAGTTGTGCGCCATCCCGATGGCCATCACCGGGATCGAGCCGATCATCAGCAACCACGTGTAGCAGAGGCGGGGGCCGATCCGGTCGCACAGCCAGCCGATGAAGAGGCGTGCGAGGATCGTGATGGCAACCGAGGCGATGATCGTGTTGCCGATCTCGGCCTTGGTGAGCTTCAGCTCATCGCGAACGACCGCCATCAGCGGCGCGATGCCGAACCAGGCGAAGAAGCACAGGAAGAACGCAAACCACGACATGTGGAACGCGCGCATCTGCGGCGTCTTCAGGCTGAGGAGATCGATCCTCGTGGCCTTGTTCTCGACTTCCATGAGACCCCCGCGGGGGGCTCGTGGTCCTGCTCCGTCCGCGCCGGCCGCAAGCTGCGTGCCAGCGCGCGGGCCCGCTACGAGCCTCTGCGCGTGCCTCGCGCGACGCCCCAGCCTGCGCACGAATGCGCAGTCACCGTGCAAGGGTGCGCAGGTCAGCTACGAACGAGCGGTAGTTCCATGCGGAAGCAGGCACCTTCGTCGACCTCTTCCAGAGAGATCGCGCCGCCGGCAGCTTCGATCGCGCGGCGCACCTCGGCCAGGCCGAGGCCGGTTCCGGCTTCCTTCGTTGTGTAGAAGGGCCGGAACACCTCTTCTCGGCGCTCAGGCGGCACGCCCGGCCCGGCGTCTCGCACGCGGATCATCGCGCGGCGCGAGTCGACCTCGAGTGTGACGTCGATCGTGCCCTCGCCATCCTGGGCCTGCGCCGCGTTGATCAGCACGTTGCCGAGTGCGCCTTGCAGCGGCTGCGCGTGCGCGCGAACGTGAACCGCATCTTCGGGATAGCTCGCCTCGATCGCGATGCCGGCGAAGCGTGGATCGAGCCGGATCGAATCGACCACGGAGTCGATCAGCGGTTGCAACGCCACGAACTCGGGCGGTTCGTCGATCGGCCGCGCAAGCAGCAGGGTCTTCTCGAGGAGCTGGCTCATCTGGCTCAGCCGCTCGCGCGCCATGTCGAGGATCTCCTTGCGATCCGTCGGATCGCTCTCGCTCTCCAGCAGCTCGAACGCGCCCGCGATCGACGCAATCGGGTTGCGGATCTCGTGGGCGAGCGTCGACGTCATGCGCCCGATCTCGGCGAGCAGATGCTGGTGGCGCGTGTCCGCGCTGTGCTCGCCCGGTACGTGCATCAGACAGACGACGCGCCGTCCGCTCCGGTCGGTCCACCAGACGGCCCACCGGCCGCCATCGACGTTCTGGAGCGGGAAGATGCCCTCGCTGCGCTCCGCGAGGCCCTCGCGCAACGCCCCGGGAATCGCGAGGTCTGTCAGGGGACAGCCTCCGGCGTCGATGTCGAGCATGCCGCACGCCTCGGCGTTCGCGGCGATGAGCCTGGACGCGTTGGGGTCGACGAGCATCCACGGATGCGGCGCGTCGCTCAGGTCCGGCGCCTCCACGGGGGCGCGCGCTCTGTCGCCGCCCGTGCCCACGACGGACAGCAGAAGGCTCGCGTTCAGCGGCGGCGACCACGTGCACAGGCCACCGCTCTCGAGCGCGGCCTCGAGCTCTCCCCGCGGATCCTTGGACTTGACCTCGGCGTGGTGCGCCAGGATGAGTGTCGCGCAGTCAGGCAGCACACCGCCGTCGATCTCCTGCTCCGAGATGATCCGCAGCCGGCAGTCCTCGAGACCGAGCTCCGGCGTGACGGCTTCGTGCCCCTCGGCGCGCAGCAGGTCGACGAGCGCGCGCTGGAGTAGCGGATCGCGTACGCAGATGCCGATCTTCATGCCACCTCGTCCGGGCGCGCACCCTGCAGCGTCAGACGCACCCCGGCGCCGCCCTCCTCGACGCGGAAGAGGTCGATCGAGCCGTCGTGGAGCTCGGCGACGATCTCGCAGAACGAGAGTCCGAGGCCCGTACCGCGCGAATAGATGTCCTTTATCTCCTCGACGCCCTCGTTCCAGCCCGGTCCCTGGTCGGTGACCGCGATCGCGATGACGTCTTCTTCGGGCGCGGACACCGCGATCTCGATGTGGCTGCCGGGCGCGTGCAGCGCGGCGTTCTGGGCAAGCTCCTCGACTGCGAGTTCGAGCGGTTCCACGTACACGTCTGCTTCGAGGTCCGGGGGGTCGACGCTCACGGAGGCGCTCGTGTGGAATCCGAGACGAACGTTGTCCAGCGCATGGGCGCAGAGATCGGCGAAGCGCACGCGTCGGGCCGGCGGGCCGTCGGGCCCGGCCTGAATCTGCGTCCGATGGTCGAAGCGCGCGAGGCTCTGGAGCACGTCCTTGAGCTTCTGCAGTCGTTCCGCGCGGCGGTCGTCGTCGCGGTCGGCGAGCTCCGCGTAGCAGATCGCGGCGTTGATGCGATCGATCAGCAGGTGCGAGAAACGCCGGGCCGCGCGCTCCGCGTACACCGCTCGATCCTGCCGGCGCGACAGCGCGCGCTCTTCGCGGCGGAAGGCCTGCAGCATGAGAGCGAGCTCCAGGTCCAGCACGAGGGACACGGCGCGCCCCACCGCTTCGCTCTCCGCAGGGTCATGCGCGTATGCCTCGGCGATGCTGCGCCGGACGTCGCGGCGGATGCCGCCCATGGCGGTCACCATGAGGTAGACGGGCATGTTGATCGCGACGTGGGCGGTCCCGATGGCCTGGCGCGCGCGCCCGTAGTGCTCGTCGTACGGGAGCGAGAAGAGCTCGTGGAACCATGCCGTGAGGCTCCGCTTGAGACGGATGACGCGGGCATCGTCGGACAGCAGCAGCATGGCCGTCGGGTTGCCGAGCAGGCGCGTGTAGAACGCGTCGACCCAGCCGTCCACGTAGCCGGCCAGGTAGCGCCCCGCGGCGTGCACGCGACGCTCTTCGTCTTCGCCCAGTCCCAGGGCGGTCCGGATCGCGGCCACCCCGTGCGGAATCGATTCGATCCGAGCCGCGGCAGGCGACGCCGGATCGACGATTCCGTCAGTCATGACTCTTCGAGGCCAGGAGTCCCATCTTCTGCATGCGATAGCGGATTTGGTCGCGCGTCAAGCCCAGCAGGCGAGCCGCCGCCGATTGGTTGCCGCTGGTGCGCTCCAGGGCACGGCGAACGAGGTCCGAGATGAGGCTGTCGACGCTCAGGCCCTCGGGCGGCAACGGGAACCCGCCGTCCTCCGCGGACGTCTCTTCGCCGAACGCGGCCCCTTCGAGCGTGTCGCTCTGCGCCAGGATGACCGCGCGCTCCATAGCGTTTCGCAGCTCGCGCACGTTGCCGGCCCAGCTGCGCTGCTGCAGGAGCTGGCGCGCTTCGGGCGAGAGGTGGAGGTCGGTGCGGCCCCATCCGGCCGCCAGCTCGGATGCGAAGTGCTCCGCGATGACCGGAATGTCCTCGGGCCGGTCGCGCAGGGGCGGGATGACGATCGGGATCACGCGCAGGCGGTAGAGCAGGTCCGCGCGGAAGTTGCCTTCCTTGACCATCGCCTCGAGGTCCCGGTGCGTGGCCGAGATGACACGGACGTCGACCTCGATCTCCTTGAGTCCGCCGAGGCGCCGGAACTTGCGCTCTTCGAGGACGCCCAGCAGCTTGCTCTGCAGGCCGGGCGGCATGTCGCCGATCTCGTCGAGGAACAACGTGCCGCCGTCCGCCGCTTCGAGCAAGCCCATCTTGCGCTTGCGCGCGTCGGTGAACGCGCCCGGCTCGTGGCCGAACAACTCGGACTCGAGCAGGTTGCTCGGCATCGCGCTGCACGTGATGGGAACGAACGGCTTGTCCGCCCGTGAGCTCTCCTCGTGGATCGCACGCGCGACCAGCCCCTTGCCGGTACCGCTCTCGCCGAGCAACAGGACGGAGCGAGTCGGCGACAGCGCAACCTGCTGCACCGTCTGCCGCAGACGCTGCGCGGTCTCCGATACACCGAGGAAGGCCGCGGCCCCGTGGCCCGGGGCCTGGAGGCGCTTGAGGCTGCGGTTCTCGCGGCGCAGGTCGGCCGTCTCGAGCGCCTTCTTGATTTGCACCTCGAGCTCGTTGGCGTCGACGGGCTTCCGCAAGTAGGTGAACGCACCGCGGGACATCGCCTCGACCGCGTGCTCGACCGAACCGTGGGCCGTCAGCATGAGGCAGGGCACGCCTTGCTGGCGAGCCTCGACCCGCTCCATGACGTCGAACCCGGTGCCGTCCGGCAGCCGGTAGTCGACGAGCACGGCGTCGAAGTCCTCGGCGTTCACGGCCTTGTCGGCCTCCGCCACGGTGTCGGCCTCCCGCAAGCGGTGCCCCACGCGCCGAAGGCGCGAGGAGAGGGACCGGCGGATGAGCGGGTCGTCTTCGACGAGCAGCAGGTTCGCGGCGGACATCAGTGCCTCCTTTGGCCATGCAGACCCCCCTGGGCCGGCTCCCCCCTGAATGGCAAAGCGCGGGCCATGCGGATGACCACGCATTCACGGCCCTCAGGGGGCTTCATGTGCGGAATATAGCGCACCTTGTGCGGTAAATTCCTCACATGCGCCCGGTTTCTGATGGGGAGCGGGGAGCGCCATGCGGCAGTGGTTCGGGCTCGGCGCGCTTCTCCGCAGGCCAACGGTGCTCGGCACGGCGCTAGCATTCGGCCGACGGCGGGCCCGCTTTCCGGCCCACGGAGGAGAACCCGAATGACGACCTCGAACGTGAGCGACGACCGCGAGTCCCTGGCCGCTCGCTGGGCCCTGGTTACTGCGCGCGACATCATGCACAGCGACATCATCACGATCAGCTACGCGACGCCCCTCTCCGAAGTGGGACGCAAGCTGAGTGAGAACGGCATCAGCGGGGCCCCCGTCACGAATGCCGCCGGACACATCGTCGGCATCCTCTCGATGAAGGACCTCGTCGAGCGGTACTCGGAGAACCCGGACTCCCATCCGCGCCGCGGCGCCGGCTTCTACCACCTCTCCACAGAAGACCTGCTGGATGACGACTTCAACGCCTTCGAGCTGCCCGAAGAGTCCGAGGAGATCGCCGAGAACATCATGACGGCGCAAATCTTCAGCGTGCCTGTCGACGCCGGGCTCAAGGACATCGCCGCGACCATGGCGGAGCACAAGGTGCATCGCGTCCTGGTCAAGGAAGGCGACAAGTACGTCGGCCTCGTCAGCACGCTCGAGATCCTGGATGCGTTGAGCGCGTAAGGGGGACCCCGTGAGCGAGGCCCAATCGGCCGACGCCGCGTCCGGCGCAACGCTGGCACCGCCGTTCGGCAGCATTCTCTGTCCCACGGACCTGTCCGAGACCGGCAACCTCGCGATCGCGGTCGCCTACCAGCTGGCGGCGGACGGCGGTCGCGTGCATCTGCTGCACGTGTGCGAGCCGCCGTACCTCGGAAACCCGTTGTACGGACCGTTCGTGCAGGGGTACGCGCCGACGCCGGAAGAGACGGTGCAGGGCGAGGAGCGTGTCCTGCGCAAGCTCCATCAGGTCGAGCCGGAGCTCGAGCGCGACGTACACACGGAGTTCCATCTCGTGCATGGCGTGAACGTCGCGGCGACAATCGAAGCGGAGGCGCAGCGGCTCAAGTCCGATGTCGTCGTGCTGGGCACCCACGGCCGCACGGGGCTCGGTCGCATCCTGATGGGCTCCGTCGCGACGGACGTCGTCAAGAAGAAGGGCTTGCCCGTGATCCTCGTGCACCAGGACCTTCCGGCGGAGTGATCGTGGATCGTCGCGTCGAACAGATGTTGGAGATTGCCACGCGCATCCTCGAGGAAGGGCGTACGCCGACCGAAGAGGAGCGGGCCCAGTTCCACGAGCTCCACAAGGCGCTCGAGAAACAGCCCGAGGACTGGCGCCTACGCTTCTCCGGTCTCGTGAACCGGTTTGCGGAAGCCCTCGAGAGCATGGGCATCTGATCGCCGCCGAGCAGCCAGTGTGCCTAGAAGGTCCCGGTTGCCCCGACCCACCAGAAGTCCGTATCCGCGCTGGGACCGGTCTGGTTGATGAAGTCGCCCGTGAAGAAGTGCGCGTACTCGAAGGCCACCGTCCAGTGGCGGTCGACCTTGTACTTCAGCATCAGGTCGATCTCGCTGCCGATGTCGCGCGACGTGTTGCCGCCGGCCGCGCGCAGGACCGCACCCGGCACCCGGTAGGCGGCATCGGCCGTGTTGGCGCGGAAGAACGCGTGCCACCAGACCGACAGCGTGAGCTTGCTCGTCGGGTGCAGGTGCATCGCAACCTGTCCGGCCAGCAGGTTCTTGCGCGCGATCAGATCTGCGTGACCCAGGTACTTGTGCGCCAGGTCGAACAGCGGATTGAACGTGCCTGCCTGCGTCGGCGAGCCGTTCGGGTCGCCGCTGGCGTAGTCGAGGCCCAGCTCGAAGCGCGGCGTCCAGGCGATGCACGGGCTCCAGCCGAACACCCCCGAGAACATCCCCGCGGAGATCGTGTCACCGGGTACGTGGCCGAACTGGTACGCACCCTCCGCCTCGTAGTTAAAACGCGTGTTGGGGATCTTGCCGTAGACGAGGCCGCCGACGGTGTAGCGATCCTGGCTGGTGGCATTCCGGTTGTCGTTGAGCGTGTAGAAGTACCCCTCCCACGTCACGCAGGTGAGGCGGGTGTTCTTGTAGTTCAGGCCCCAGAAGAGACGATCCCCGACGAACCACTCGTCGAGCTGGTTCCTGCGGACCACGACGGGCCACGAGATGAACGCGTCCACGTGGTGCTCGCCGCGCTTGGCCCAGACGCCCGCGCCGTCGAACGTGCGGCGCGTGTTGGCCCAGTCCAGCGGCGACACCAGGCGCTGCTTGCCGAACTGCAGCTCGCGGCGGCCCCCGTAGACACCGGCTTCGTAACAGCCGAACACCGGACCCTTCGCTTCGACGAAGGCGTTCTGCAGATCCCCCTGGTTAATGTCGATCGCCCGCGGGCCGCCGGGCAGTACGCGGTTCTCGACCTGGTCCGCGTAGATGCCTTCGATGAAGACGCGCAAGTGGTCGCCGAAGTGGATGTCCGTGTGCAGTCGGACGCGAGCGAGCATCCAGGAATCGTCGTTCGGCTGGGAGAATCCCACGTTGTTGAAGGACTCGAAGCGGAAGCGCACCTGGCCGCCCACGTCCACCCAGATGTTGCCGCGCTTCGTGAGGCGCATGGCCTTGAGGCGATCCGACCAGTCGCCCTTCTCGCAGTACGGCACGCACAGGCACGGGCGCCAGTTCTCGAGGAAGCGCCGGTTGTTGTACTTGGGCGGGCACTTCGGCTTCTTGGGCTTCGTGCACTCGCAGCATGGATAGGGCTTGCACTCCGGGCACTTGGCCGGCTTGGCCTTGACCGGCTGGCCGCAGCAGCCGCAGATGTCGTCGGCCAGCGCCTCCGGCGCCGTGCCGACCAGAACGAGTCCCACGAGCACGCAGAGTCCCGCAGTGAGAATGAACGTACGCATTGCCTGCCCTCCCGGTAGGGGTCCTCCAACCCAGGAAATCGGCTGAGCACGCTGCGTGCCGCTGCACAACTGCGCCTGAATTTGCAAACAGGTGGACGAATACCGGTTTCGGAGGAACGGCTCCGCGCCGTTCAGCGGCCTGCTGCGGCTTCTTCCGCACGAAGCCGTGCAAGAATCCGCAACGCGCCGGAAGGAGATCCCCTGTGAGCGACCCCTTCGAGGTCCTGGACGGCGAGCACCGCGCAATCGAGAAGGTCCTCACCGCTCTGGAGGCCACCGCGCGGGTGGAGCCGCCGCTGGCCTTCTTCCAGCGCGCGGTCGACTTCATCACGCGCTACGCCGACGGCAGCCACCACGCGAAGGAGGAGGAACACCTCTTCCCGCTCCTCGCCACGCGCGGGATGCCGCTCGAGATGGGGCCGATCGGCGTCATGCTCGCGGAGCATCGTCAGGGGCGCGCTCACGTGGCGGCCATGCAGCAGCAGATCGCTGACAGCGACCTCGCGGCGCTGCGGCGGGAGGTCCAAGGCTACGCCGCCCTCATGCGCGACCACATTGCCAAGGAGGACCAGGTCCTTTTCCCCATGGGACGTGGGATGCTGACGCCCGAGGATGTCGACGCGCTCGCCTCCGCGTTCGCGGCGGTCACGGAGCCCGATGGGGGCTACGCGGCCTACGAGGCGCTTGCCGACGACCTCCTCCGGGAGGTCCGTGCGCCGGCATGAGTGATGGCTTCGATGTCTGCGTGATCGGAAGCGGCGCCGGTGGCGGGCCGGTCGCTGCATCCCTGGCCGAGGCGGGCTATCAGGTGCTCCTGCTCGAGAAGGGCCCCTGGTACGGCAACGACCAGTTCGTCAAAGACGAGATCGAGCTCTGCCGCCGCAACCGCTTCGTCCCCCGCGTCGAGGACGACCCGCAGGTCTGGGAGATCGACGTGGGCGGCGGCCGCACGCGGGTCTATCCCCCGACGACAGCGCTCCGCAACGGCACGCTGGTCGGCGGCGCCAATGTGCTCATGAGCGGGTTCTTCCTCCGCCTGAAGCCCACGGACTTCCGGATGCGCTCCACGTACGGACCGGTGCCTGGTGCCGACGTGGCGGACTGGCCGATCTCCTACGACGACCTCGAGCCGTACTACGCGCGCGTCGAAGAGGAGGTCGGCGTGTCGGGCCTCGCGTGGGACCTCCCGCCGCACTTGAAGGACCGGCGCTCGACCGAGGATCTCCCGTTCCTCCCCACACGCGAACACCCGTTCGCCGACGAGATCGACGCGAAGTGCACGAAGATGGGACTCCACCCGTTCCCCATCCCGCGTGCCGTCCTTCCGGAGCAGCGCGGCGACCGGCGGGGGTGTGCCTACTCGGGCTACTGCGCGCAGTACGGCTGCCGCACGGGCGCCAAGGGCAGCTCGCTCCAGGCCTGGGTGCCGCGCGCGCTCAAGACGGGTCGCTGCACGCTGCGGCCGCGCGCGTCTGTAACCCGGCTGGTCACGGACTCGACCGGCAGACTGCGCCAGGCCGAGTACCGCGACAAGCACGGCAAGGTGCGCCGCGTGGACGCGACGATCTTCGTCGTCGCATGTCAAGCCATCGAAACCGCGCGGCTGCTGCTTCTGTCGCGCAGCACGCGGCACCCGAACGGGCTCGGCAACCGCAACGGCCGCGTCGGGCGCCACCTGGTGGCCAGTACGTTCGGCGGGAGCTTTGGCGAGTTCCGCTTCCGCGACAAGCCCGAGCTCCAGTCGCGGGAGCCGTTCCTCAACCGGGGCCTGCAGGACTGGTACTTCATCGACGACCCGCGCCTGGGGGGGAAGCGCAAGGGCGGCACGCTCAACTTCCTGCCGCTGCACCCGAATCCAATTGCCCGTGCGATGGGGGTTGCGTTCCATGACCGGACCACCGGCGGGCGCCCGCTCTGGGGGCAGGGACTCAAGCGGCGGCTGTTCGAGCACTTCCATGAGACGTGGCACCTCAAGTGCGAGGTGTTCGGGGAGTGGCTGCCCGACAACCGTGCGCGCGTCACGCTCGATCCGAAGGTGCGCGACAAGTACGGCCTCCCGGTTGCGCGGGCAGCGACCATCAGCCATCCCTACAACCGCCAGCTGGCGCACTTCCTCACCGAACGCGGTACCGAGGTGTTGCGCGGCCTCGGCGCCCAGCACGCGGCGGGCGTGCCTGGCGGCGGCCCGAGTACCAACCTCATCGGCGGTACGTGTCGTTTCGGCAACGACCCGGAGACGTCGGTGTTGGACAGGGACTGCCGCTCGCACGAGGTGAAGAACCTCTTCGTCACCGATGCCAGCTTCATGCCGAGCGGCGGTGCGGTGCCCTTCACGTTCACCATCTATGCCAACGCGCTGCGCGTCTCCCAGGCGATCATCGCGCAGCTGGGCGGCCGGAAACGCTGATCCGTCCCGCGGCCACGTCCGTCCGCGTCGTTTCCGTGCCGTCCGCCCAACGTACGTGGATGCGGTCGGCCTTCGCGGCCGTGCCTAGACCCACGATCCACTCGGGCGCGTGCTGGCTGAAGACCGATACGTCGGCGCCCCACCAGTAGAGCTGCGTCTTGCCGGCGACCGTGACCTCGATGCGCGCGCCGAATGTTCTGGCGGCCGGCGCGTCGAGGCGGATCGCGAGCGAGTTGTTCTCCGTCTCCGTGTCGTTGCGCAGGAGCAACGGGACACCCTGGTTGACGTTGATCGCAAGGTCGACGTCGCCGTCACCGTCGTAGTCGGCCGCGGCGAGGCCGCGCGCGCAGTAGCGCTTCGCCAACGCCTCGCCGGCTTCCGGCGCGACGTCGTGAAAGTGCGTGCCCGTGTTCCAGAAGAGGAAGATCGGTTCGGCGATCAGCTTCGTTGGATCGTGCTTCTGCTCCAACGTGCTGCCGTTGGCGACGACCAGGTCCGGCCGGCCGTCGAGGTCGAGGTCGGCCAGCACGCAGCCCCAGCCCACGGTATCGAGCGAGATCTCGCCCAGCCGGAAGCGGCGCGTCTTGTCCCGGTACTCCAGCTTGCCGCGCTTGTTCAACAGGCTCTGGTAGAAGGCGTTCTCCTGCGCGACCCAGTGGCTGATGAACAGGTCGGGCAGCCCATCCGCCGCGTCCGCACTGCTCATGAAGCCGATCTCGCTGACCGAGAGCCCCATGGAACCGCGCGGGTCGGCCGTGCCCGACGACATCCCGATGTCGGTGAACGCGACGTCCCTGCCCTCAAAGCTGCCGCCCAGGTTCTTGTAGAGGCGGTTGGCCGACACGTCGTTGTTGACGTAGAGATCGAGCCAGCCATCGCCGTCGAGATCGCAAAACGTGGCGGCGAACGTACGGCCCTCTGGGTTGGCTACGAACGCGGCCTGCGCCACGTCCTCGAATGTGCCGTCGCCGTTGTTGCGGTAGAGGCGGTTGGGCTGCGGATCGAAGGCGTTGGGGTTCAGCGTGAAGGGAACGGCGTAGGCGCCCTCCGCGGTTCCGACCTGCGACGCGGGGCCTGCGCCCTCGACGTCGTAGTCCACGTAGTTGCAGACGTAGAGGTCGAGGTCGCCGTCGCGGTCGTAGTCGCCCCACGCGACGCTCGTCGACCAGAGCGGATCGTCGACGCCGGCCTCCTTGGCAACGTCCTCGAAGGTGCCGTCGCCCTTGTTGCGGTAGAGGCGGTTGGGCCCGCGGTTCGTTACGTAGAGATCGAGATCACCGTCGCCGTCGTAGTCGGCGAAGCTCGCGCCCATGCCGAACCCCTCGGCGTCGTCGACCCCCGCGTTGCGCGCGACGTCGCCAAGTCTTCGGGGTCCGTCGTTTCGAAAGAGGCTGTTGGCGCCCCCGAGGTTTACCACGTAGAGGTCGAAGTCGCCGTCACCGTCCACGTCGCCCCAGGCCAGACCAGAGCCCGTATCCTCCGGCAGACTTCTCAGACGTCCGCACCCATGTGACATCGGCAACTGCATTCCGACCAAGCGAACCGGCGGCGCGTCGACGTCGCCACCACGAAACGCGGCCGTGAGGCCCTCACGCTCATCGCCCATGTCGGTGTCGCGCGCCGCCTGCACCATCACGCCGATGCCGGCGAGGAGTGCGACGCCCAGCACCGTCGCGCCGACGGAGACCCAGATCTTCTGCTTGCGCGAGAGCCGTTTCACCGCTTCGCCTGGATCGCGATCGTCTTGCGCGTCGAGGACTGCTGCACGGTCGGCTGGATGACGCCGCTGTCGCGTTCCATCTCCGGGATCGTGAGGTCGAGGAACTCCTGGCGGTAGCGGCGGAAGTTGAGGTCGGCCTCGACGGTCAGCGGGCCCTTGGCGTCTTCCGGGACCTTCAGGAGGAAGCGCTGATTGTCCGCGTAGCCCGGGAAGATCACGCGCTGGCCCTCGCCACCGGCCTTCTTCCACAGCTCGTGTTTCACGAGCGGGTTGCCGTACTCGTCCAGCGGCATGGCCTCGAGCACCATCGTTCCCTCGTCGCGCGGGTTTCCGACCTTGTGCTCGACGCCTTCCATGTCCTGGATGCGGCGCGTCTTCGGATCGATCTTGCCCCATTCGGCCAGGAGCTTGCCGTCTGCGTCCCTCACGCGGAGGTGCACCCAGACGCGTACGAAGTCGAGCGGCCCGGTCGAGAAGTTGTGGCCGACCTTGCGGTTCGTGACGAGTGCGCGGAGCTTGAGCTCGGCGCCGGGAGCCACCGTGTCCGGCCCGACGATGTCGATCGAGGCGACCGGCCCCTTCTGCCAGAGGTGGGCGATCTCGGGGAGCACGGTCTCGCCGCGGATCCACTCGCGGGTGAGCGCGACGTGCTTCTCCCAGCCCTCGAGCTTCATCACCTCGGGCATCAAGACGTTCGTCGCGATCGTGCCGTGGTGGCGGTGGGCGCAGTCGTCGGTTGACCGCCGGATGTCGCCGCCCTCGCCGCGGCCGGGATCGTTCGAGTCGAACACGAGCCGCATGTGGCAGTCGCGACACGAGAGGTCGCGCTCGCTGTCCTTCACGTGCCAGTGACTGTTGCGCCACTCGTCGTACTGGTTCTGACCCGGGCTCAGGCCGAAGCGGTTGAGTGCCTCGGGGATGAACTGCTTGTGGCACGCCCCGCAGAACTCGGGCGTGCGCAGGATGTTGCGGTCGTAGTCGTCCAGATGCTGCTGTGGGTACGCGCGGATCAGGAAGTCCGAGACGAACTTGCGGATGCCTTGCGAGCCTTCCCAGAGGTACTTCTGCGGAGGCGTGAGAACGTAGTCGGCATTGCCGCGTTGATCGGCTTTGCTGATCGAGTGGCAGACCACGCAGGAGCAGCCCTCCTGCATGCCGGGCGCGGAGAGATCCATGTTGTGGATGTCCTTGGCGCCCGCGAAGAGTGAGATCGGGTCGTGGCAGCCGGCGCAGTACCGCGTCTCGGGCGCGCCGCGCTCGTTGGCGAAGTTCTTCTGCACCTTCTGGAACGGCGGATTGGCAGCGGAGAAGCGGTGTGCGCTCGGCAGCCACTCCTTGTAGATCTCCTCGTGACAGCCGCTCGTGCCGCACGAGGCCGAGTCGCTCAGAACCTCGGGCTTCACGAAGTTGCCGCTCTCCGTCCGCGCGTAGGTCGGTGCGAACGGGCTGCCACGGTATTCGTCGAATTCCTGCAGGTAGGCCGACAGGGTGTAGTCGTCCGGTACGGGAAACTCCGCGGACTCGGGCCGCACGGCGATGCCGAAGACGGCGAGCGCTACCACCGGCGTCCCTAGCAACAGCGCGCCGCGCCTTGCGAACGTGCGCATCGCGCCGTAGAGCGCCGGGTCCTTGCGAGCCATGCTGCGGCGGCGGACCCAGGCGAGAGGAACGTGCACGCCCATGACGACGAACGCGCCGATCCCGCTCACGAGGTGGATCAGGTTCCACAACGGCGAGCGCCTCAGGCCGAAGGACGCCTCCCACGTGAGCACGAGGCCGCTCACGACGGAGACGAGCACGAGCACAAGCAACGCGTAGCCCAGGACCATCGTGGCGGTGAGCGTCTGCCGCCGCCAGGCCAGCCAGTGCGTCCACGCGTACCAGAGGACGGGCACGATCACGGCGAGGCCGGCGGCGGTATGGAGGAGGACTTGCACCTGCGCAAGCAACGAGAACGGCGCGAGCCAGATCCACAAGCCCGTCAGCGACAGGAAACCGAGGCTCGCTGTAACGATGACGGACAGGCGCGACGACCAGCCGTGTGCCGCCAGCTCGCTCGCTGTCAGCTTGCGGTTGTCGGTGGATTGCGGCACCGGTCAGCTCCCTCCTTGTAACGAATGAACGTTGATTTTGATTCCGGCCGCTACCACGGCGGCACGTGATGGTCGGGGCCGTACACCAGCGTGCCGCCGGTGTTGCCCGTGTACACAAGCAGCGCAATGGTCGCGAAGAGCGCCAGCCGGTAGGCGATGCGCGCCGCGCGGGTATCGGCACGAAGACTCATGACGCTGAGCAGGCACGTCGCGGCGGCGAACGCGGTCGTGGCCACGCCCAGCCAGCGATGCAGCGCCGCGGATTGCCCGCCCGCATCGGCCCATAGCCAGCCCGTGAGACTCGCCGACAGCGCACCCAGCGTCCCGAGCGCGAGGCAGAATCGCGCGGTCGCGTGCAACCCCGGGCGCCGGAACAGCAACGCGATGCCCTCGGCCAGCAGCGCGGCGATGAGTAGGGCGACAGGGAAGTGGACGATGAGGGGATGGAACTGGCCGAAGCGCCGCGCGGCCGGGGGGCGCGACGTCGCAAGGTCCTCTGGCGGGTGGGGGGCACCCATCTCGATCCACTGCCGGATGAGGGTGTGCGCCTCCTCGCCAACGTCGTGACCCGTCTCCGGGTCGTCGCCGATGGACGCGCGCGTGATGCGCTCGAGCAGCGGCGAGGCGCCCGCGTCGCCGGGGACGATCAGCGTCGGGTCGGAGGCGACCCGTGCGAGGTCGCCTGCGAAGTCGAATGCACCGTGAGGCCGTCGGGACGCCTGGCGGTGGCAGCGCGCACACGTGTCCCGGAAGAGTGTCTGGACACGACGGCCGACGTCGTCCGCCCCCGCCTCCCGGGCGCCGGTCGGCGCCGAGGCCAGAGCCAGGAGGGCCCACGCGGCCGCGATCAGTGGGAATGACGCTTGCTTCGTGGTCACGCGGCTCGGGGCATGCACCCCACATGCCCTGTGGGCTGGGCGCCGTCTACAGGCCCGCCCTAGATGCGGACTGTGGACTGTGGCGCACCCAATTGGGGACTTGTCCGCATGGAAGCCCCCGCCCGGACAGTCCGCACAGCCACAAATAGGCAATCAGGTACTTGATTATCTATTGGCACGTCTTCCGCAGTGGCGAGCGCGGAGGTCTCCCCCGTGCGCGACTTGGGCAGCCTGCGGCGCCGCCGCCTTCTCCACTTCTTCATCGTGGCTGCGTTCGTGACCGGCGCTGCGTCCACCGCCGAGGCGATCGACCCGGCCAAGGACTTCAAGCAGAACTGTTCGAGCTGCCACACCATTGGCGGCGGCCGCATTACCGGACCGGATCTGAAGGACGTCACGAAACGCAAGGACCGGGCGTGGCTGAAGAAGTTCATCGTCGATCCCGGCGGCGTCATCGACAGCGGGGATGCGTACGCGCTGAAGATCCTCGAGGAAGCGCGCAACGTCCGCATGCCGAACGTGGCGGGGATGTCCAACGAGCGGGCGGAGTCCATCCTCAATCTCATTGAGGCGGAGTCCAAGCTCGAGAAGTCACAGTTCGCGGGCATCCAGATCAGCAACCGGCCCTTTTCCCAGGCCGATGTCGACCACGGAAGGCGGCTGTTCACGGGCGAGGCTCGCCTGAAGAACGGCGGCACCTCGTGCATCTCGTGCCATGCCGTCGGCGGGCTCGGCGCGCTGGGCGGAGGCAAGCTCGGACCGGACCTCACCAAGGTCTTCGAGCGCTACGAGAACCGCCGCAAGCTCGGCACCTGGCTGAGCGCGCCCGCCACCGAGACCATGCTTCCGACGTTTCGGGACCACCCGATGGAGGCGGAGGAGATTCTTCCGCTGGTGGCCTACTTCAAGTCGGCGGCGCAGACCTACGAGGAAGACACCGCGCCGCGGGGGCTCGTGTTCCTGCTCCTTGGAATCGGCGGCGCCGTAGGTGCGGTGCTCCTCCTCAATCGTTTCTGGCGCCGCCGGTTCCGGGGTGTCCGGCGCTCGCTCGTTGAAGCGTCGGCACTACCCGAAGAGCCCGTCGCCCCGTCCCAGAGCTAGGAGCCGGATCCGAATGTCCCAGAACGGAAGAAAAGACCTCCCGTGGATCAAGGACGAGGTAAGCGCGCGGTCGCGCGGCTGGGAGGAGTTCTATCGGAACCGCTGGCAGTTCGACAAGGTCGTGCGTTCGACCCACGGCGTGAACTGCACGGGCGGCTGTACGTGGAACATCCACGTCAAGGACGGGATCGTCACGTGGGAGATGCAGGGGCTCGACTATCCCAAGCTCGAGTCGGGCATCCCGCCGTACGAGCCGCGCGGATGCCAACGCGGCATCTCGTATAGCTGGTATCTCTACAGCCCGCTGCGCGTGAAGTACCCCTACATCCGCGGCGCCTTGCTCGATCTCTGGAAGCAGGCGCGAGCCAAGCACACCGATCCGGTCGAGGCGTGGGAGTGGATGGTCTCCGATCCCGAGCGCCGCAGCCGCTGGCAGCAGGCGCGCGGCAAGGGCGGCTTCCGCCGCGCGGACTGGGACACGGTGCTCGACATCATGGCGGCCGCCAACGTCGGGACGATCAAGAACCATGGGCCCGACCGCATCGCGGGCTTCTCGCCGATTCCGGCCATGTCGATGATCAGCTACGCGTCCGGCGCGCGGATGCTCCAGCTCATGGGCGGCCTCTCACTGTCCTTCTACGACTGGTACTGCGATTTGCCGAGCGCCTCGCCGGAGACGTGGGGCGAACAGACCGACGTGCAGGAGAGTGCCGACTGGTACCACGCCAAGCTGCTCGCCGTCATGGGCAGCAACCTGAACATGACGCGCACGCCGGACTGCCACTTCGCGGCCGAGGCGCGGCACAACGGCACGAAGATGTACGTCTTCTCGCCTGACTTCAATCAGGTGGCGAAGTACGCGGACAACTGGGTCTCGCTCAACGCCGGCCAGGACGGCGCTTGGTGGATGGCGGTCAATCACGTGCTCCTCAAGGAGTTCCACCACGAGAAGCAGACACCGTACTTCCTCGACTACGCGAAGAAGTACAGCGACTCGCCCTTCCTGGTCGAGCTCGTGGAGCGCGATGGTGGACTCCACCCCGGACAGCTTCTGCGGGCCGGCCGCCTCTCGAAGTACGCCGAGGACGAGAACGGCGAGTGGAAGTTCCTCATGTGGGACGAGGAGGAAGGCGTCCCGAAGATGCCGATGGGGTCCGTCGGCCACCGCTGGGGCGAGAACCAGGGCAAGTGGAACCTCAAGCTCGAGGACGGCGTGGACGGCACGCCGATCCGTCCCGCGCTGACCTTCCTCGAGGACAACGACGACCAACGTCTCGTCGAGCTCGACGATTTCGCGGAGGGCTGCACGCGCCTGCGCGGTGTACCCGTGCGGCAGATCGAGACGGCGGACGGCGAGACGGTGACCGTTGCCACGGTCTACGACCTGCTGATGGCGCAGTACGGCGTCCCGCGCGGCCTCGACGGCCACTACCCGGCGGACTACGACGACGAAGACGCGCCGTACACGCCGGCGTGGTCCGAGCGCTTCACGGGCATCGGCCGCCGCGACCTCATCAAGTTTGCGCGCGAGTGGGGGACCACCGCGGAACACACCAACGGAAAGTGCACCATCATCATCGGGGCGGGCATCAATCACTGGTACCACGCCAATCTCATGTACCGGGCAGGCATACACGCACTCGTGTTCTGCGGCTGCGTGGGGGTCAACGGGGGTGGACTCGCCCACTACGTGGGGCAGGAGAAGCTCGCACCCGGTGAGTCCTGGGGCGCGATCGCGTTGGCCAAGGACTGGTTCCCCGCCGTGCGCCTTCAGAACGCGCCGTCCTGGCACTACGTCAACACCGATCAGTGGCGCTACGAGAAGGACTTCACGGACTATCACACCGTTCCCAAGTCCCAGCCTGACGACTCGATCGCCAAGGGCCACACGATGGACGTGCAGGTCAAGGCCGTCCGCAACGGCTGGCTGCCGTTCTATCCGCAGTTCGAGAAGAACCCGATCGAGCTCGTGAAGGAAGCGCGTGCGGCCGGTGCGGAGAGCGAACCCGACATCCAGAAGTACGTGATCGAGAAGCTGAAGTCCCGCGAGATGAAGCTGTCGGTCGAAGACCCCGACGCCAGCGAGAACTGGCCGCGCGTCTGGTACATCTGGCGTGGCAACGCCCTGATGTCGAGTAGCAAGGGGCACGAGTACTTCCTGAATCACTACCTCGGGACGCACCACAACGACATCGCGACACCGATCGCGAAGGACTCCGTCAAGGAGGTCGTGTGGCATGAGCACGCGCCGTCGGGGAAGATGGATCTCGTCGTCGACCTCAACTTCCGCATGGACACGTCGGCGCTCTATTCCGACATCGTGCTGCCGGCGGCCACCTGGTACGAGAAGGCCGACCTCAATTCCACCGACATGCACAGCTACATCCACCCGCTGTCGCCTGCGGTGCCGCCGTGTTGGGAGAGCAAGAGCGATTGGCAGATCTTCCGCGCCATCGCCGAACGGTTCTCTGAGTTCGCCGGGAAGCACTTCCCGGAGCCGGTCGAGGACATCGTCATGGCGCCGCTCGCCCATGACACGCCGGCCGAAATCGCCCAGCCTCAGATGCGCGAATGGATGGACGACGAAGTCGAGGCGATTCCCGGAAAGACGATGCCGGGTTTGAAGGTCGTGAAGCGCGACTACAAGAACCTGTTCAAGCAGTTCTGCTCGCTCGGTCCGCTCGTTCGTGAGAACGGCCTCGGAGCCCACGGCACGCACTACAAGTGCGAGGACTTCTACGACGAGATGGTCGCGACCCGGGCAGTCGAGCACTGGGACGACAAGACCTATCCGTCCATTCGCGAAGACATCGACTGCTGCAACGCCATCCTGCACCTGGCGACCGTGACGAACGGTGAGCTGGCCTACCGCTCCTACCAGAACATGGAAAAGCGTGTCGGCATCCCGCTCGCACAGCTGGCCGAGAAGGCTCGCAACGTGCGCACGAATTTCATGGACATCCAGTCCCAGCCCCGTCGGTTCATCAACAGCCCGATGTGGTCGGCACTGATCGAGGACGGCCGGACCTACTCGCCGTTTACTTACAACAAGGAGATGCTCGTGCCGTGGCGGACGCTCACGGGCCGTCAGCACCTCTATCTCGACCATCCCGGCTACCTGCACTTCGGCGAGCAGCTTCCGACCTACAAGCCGAAGCCGCTCCCGACGGAGTACGCCGACCTGCGGATCAGCGAGAAGGGCGCCCAGACCCTGATGCTGAACTACCTGACGCCGCACGGAAAGTGGCACATCCACTCGACGTATGGCGACAACGAACGCATGACGACGCTCTCCCGTGGGTGCGAGCCGTTCTGGATCAACGACAAGGACGCGGCGTCCATCGGAATCAACGACAACGACTGGGTCGAAGTCCACAACGACCACGGCGTCGTCTGCACGCGTGCCGCCGTCTCAGCCCGCATCCCGCGTGGTATCTGCATCATCTACCACTCGCCCGAGCGCACGTACGGCGTGCCGCGCTCGCCCTTGCGCAAGCTGCGACGCGCCGGCGGACACAACAGTCTGACCCGCACGCGCCTCAAGCCTAACCTCATGGTCGGCGGCTACGGGCAGTTCACGTTCCACTTCAACTACTGGGGGCCCATCGGGTGCCAACGCGACACGCACATCTACGTGCGCAAGCTCCCCGAGTTGGTGTGGTGATCACGAGAGCAATGGCCATCCACGACACCCCCGTCTGAAAGCAGGACCCCATGGACGTTCGCTCACAGATCTCGATGGTCTTCCACCTGGACAAGTGCATCGGTTGCCACACGTGCAGCATCGCCTGCAAGAACGTGTGGACCGACCGCAAGGGCACGGAGTACATGTGGTGGAACAACGTCGAGACCAAGCCCGGTACCGGCTATCCCACGAAGTGGGAAGACCAGGAGGAGTACCGCGGGGGCTGGGAGAAGAAGGACGGCAAGCTGCGGCTCAAGTCGACGGGGCGCGGCCGCATCGTGCCCAATATCTTCCACAACCCGTCCCTCCCGAGCATGGACGACTACTACGAGCCGTGGACCTACAAGTACGACGAGCTCTTCAACGCGCCGGAAGGGGACGACCAGCCCACGGCGCGGCCCATATCCAAGGTGACCGGCGAGTATATGGACATCGAGGCGGGTCCCAACTGGGACGACGACCTCGGCGGGTCGCCCGTCTACGCGGAGAACGACCCGAACCTGGACGCGCTCACGCCGCAGGAGCGCGAACAGATGTTCAGCATCGAGCGGCTCGTCTTCTTCTACTTCCCGCGGATCTGCAACCACTGCCTGAACCCGGCGTGCGTTGCCTCGTGCCCCTCCGGGGCGCTCTACAAGCGCGGTGAAGACGGCATCGTCCTCATCGACCAGAAGGTCTGCCGCGCGTGGCGCTCCTGCGTAGCAGCGTGTCCGTACAAGAAGACCTACTTCAACTGGCAGACCGGGAAGTCCGAGAAGTGCATCCTCTGCTTCCCGCGTCTCGAGACGGGCCAGGCCCCGGCCTGCTTCCACTCGTGCGTGGGCCGGATCCGCTACCTCGGCGTGTTGCTCTACGACGCAGAGCGCATCGAAGAGGTTGCGAACAAGCCGCCCGAGGAGATGATCGACGCGCAGCGTGACATGATTCTCGACCCAAGGGATCCCGAGGTCATTCGCGGCGCCCGCGAGAACGGCCTCCACGACTCGGTCATCGAGGCGGCGCAGAAGTCGCCAGTCTACAAGTACGTGAAGGACTGGGGAATCGCCCTGCCGCCTCACATCGAGTTCGGCACGCTGCCGATGCTCTTCTATGTACCCCCGCTGTTGCCGGTCATGGCCAAGCGCGACGGGGACAACGTCGAGAGCGTGTCCGACGATCTCTTCCACGGGTTCGAGCAGGCACGTGCGCCGCTCGACTATCTCAGCAGCCTGCTCGGCGGAGGCAACACCGGCAAGCTCGTCTACGCCCTTCGCAAGCAGATGGCCGTTCGCATGCACCGCCGTTTGAAGACCGTCGGCGACGTCGACGCGGAAGTCGTCGAGCGCATGTTGCGCGAGGCCGACACGACGCCCGAGGAAGCCGACGCGATCTACGACCTCACGGCGCTCTGCACCTTCGAGGACCGCTTCGTGATCCCGCCGGCTCATCGCGAAGAGGCCATCGAGATGATGAAGGACCCGCAGGAGCACCGTCAGAGCGCCGGTTTCGGCTTTGTCTCTGGTCCGGAAAGGGGGCTGTAGCCATGCGTGCCGAGGTGCTGGACGGGTTGGCAGCGCTGCTTCGCTACCCCGACGAAGAATGCGTCAGGACATTCGACGACGCTCTCGCGGTCATCGAGGTCGAGGACCTCGAGCTGGCAGAGAGCCTCGCGCCGCTCGCACGCAGCATCGGCGAGCTCTCGCTCATGGAACTCGAGGAGCAGTACACCCGGACGTTCGACATCAATCCGCTCTGCACGCTCGAGATCGGCTGGCAGCTCTACGGCGAGGATTACAACCGAGGCGCGTTCCTCGTACGCATGCGCTCGCTGATGCGGCACGTCGGCGTGGAGGAGTCCGCGGAGCTGCCCGACCACCTCGCGCACGTCTTGCCGGTGCTCGGCCGCGCCTCGGACGCGATCACCGATGACCTCGCGCGCGCGTTCACGATGCCGGCGATGCGCAAGATGCTCGATGCCTTCGACGAGAACGAGAACCCCTATCGGTCCCTGCTGGCCGGCATCCATGCGTGGCTCGGGAGGGAGTTCGGCACGGAGGAGGCGGTGCCTGGAGCCGCCTCGGTCTCTGCGGGGCCCTATGCCGGGACGCCGGACCTGATCGAATGCCTGCCCTTGCCGGGCACCGAAGAGAGCTGAGGAGAACATGCCCGGATCAGACCAGTTCGCCTACCTGGACATCCTGCTCTTCGCGGTCTTTCCGTACGTCGCGATGATCCTGTTCTTCGTCGTCACGATCCAGCGGTATCGCAAGCAGTCGTTCAGTTACTCGAGCCTGTCCTCCCAGTTCCTCGAGAACAAGGAGCACTTCTGGGGCATGGTGCCGTTCCACTACGGCATCCTGGTCGTGATCCTCGGGCACATCGTGGCCTTCCTCGTGCCACGTTCGATCCTCTGGTGGAACTCCGTGCCGGCGCGGCTCTACATCCTCGAGGTCAGCGCGCTGATCTTCGGCATCTTGACGCTCATTGGCCTCGTGAGCCTCGTGATCCGTCGCCTGAAGACCCCGAAGCTCCGGCCCGTTACCACCATCGCCGACTGGATCCTCTACGCCATGCTGCTCGTGCAGGTCGTGACCGGTCTCGGGATCGCGACCATGCACACCTGGGGTTCGTCGTGGTTCGCCTCGACGCTGTCGCCCTACCTCTGGTCGCTGGTCAAGCTCAGCCCCGACATCACCTACGTCACGCCGCTGCCCGCGCTCGTCAAGTGGCACATCGTGGGCAACTTCGCGCTGATCGCATTCTTCCCGTTCACGCGCCTCGTGCACATCCTGGTCGTTCCGAACATGTACCTGTGGCGCAAGACACAGGTGGTGCGGTGGAACTGGAACCGCCGCGAGATCCGAAAAGCCGATTCGACGCCCGCGCGTAGGACGCGTGCATGAAGAAGATCGGCCAGTGGGACGTCGAGGACGAACAGTTCTGGGAGTCCACCGGCAAACAGGTGGCCTATCGGAACCTGTGGATCTCGATCCCGAACCTCCTGTGCGGCTTCGCGATCTGGCTGTACTGGGGGATGCTCGCGAAGTTCATCCAGAAGATCCACTTCGCCAATCCCGAGCTGTTCAACTTCACCTTCCTCAATGACGGACAGCCATACGAGGAGAAGGCCTACCGCGCGCTGATGTTCACGCTGCCTGCGGTAGCCGGCCTCGCGGGCGCCACGCTGCGCATCCCGAACTCCTTCATGATTGCGATCTGCGGCGGCCGCAACGTCAAGTTCATGACGACGGTCCTGCTGATCCTCCCCGCGGTAGGCGCCGGCTTCGCTCTGCAGAATCCGGACACGCCCTTCCTCTCACTCGTCGTGCTGGCGGCACTCTCCGGCGTGGGCGGAGGCGCGTTCGCCTCCTCGATGTCCAACATCAGCTTCTTCTTTCCGAAGCGCATGCAGGGACTCTCGCTCGGCTTGAACGCCGGCCTCGGGAACGCAGGTGTGAGCGTCATGCAGTTCCTGCTTCCGTGGGTCATCACGTTCGGCCTGTTCGGCGCCATCGGGGGGGATCCGTACGACATCGGCGGCGGCAAGCAGATGTGGGTCCAGAACGCAGGCCTGGTCTGGGTTCCGGTGCTCATTTTCCTCGCGGTAGCCGCCTTCCTGGGCATGAACAACCTGCCGCAACACAAGTGCGGTCCGACGCCCAAGGCCGTCGGCAAGTACCTCTGGCTGATGCTGCTGGGCTACATCGGCGTCGCGGTCGGCGTCGTGCTGCTGATCGCGCCGTGGGGGGGCTTCCCGACGCTGCTCAAGATCTTCGTCGTCCTCGTGATCGCCGTGCTCGTGACGCTTTCAGCCATGCGCTACCTGACGCCGAAGGAGACCAAGGAGAACCTCGTCCACCAGTTCGCGATCTTCCGCAACAAGCACAACTGGATCATGACGTGGATCTACACGATGACGTTCGGCTCGTTCATCGGGTACGCCAACGCGTTCCCGAAGCTCATTGACGACGTTTTCGGCGTGATCCGGTTTGATGCCGCCGGCAACGAGCTGGCACAGGCCATCGCGAATCCGAACGCCCCGGTCTCCTCGAACTACATCTGGATCGGCGCTGGCGTCGGTGCGCTCATTCGTCCGCTCGGCGGCTGGATGTCCGACAAGTGGGGCGGCGCACGCGTCACCCATTGGGACACGATCATCATGATCTTCGCGACCATCGGCGCGGGCTACTTCGTCGCGCAGGCCAGCGTGTCCGCCGAGCCCGACGGCTACTTCGTTCCCTTCCTGCTGCTGTTCATCCTGCTCTTCGCGACGACCGGCATCGGGAACGGATCCACGTTCCGGATGATCCCCATCATCTTCTCCAAGGAGCAGGCCGGGCCGGTGCTCGGCTGGACCTCCGCCATCGCCGCCTACGGCGCGTTCCTGATTCCCAAGATCTTCGCGACGCAGATCAAGGCCGGAACGCCGCAGTACGCGCTCTACGGCTTCGCTGCTTACTACCTGAGCTGCCTGGTCCTGAACTGGTGGTTCTACGCCCGCAAGAACGCAGAAATTCCCTGCTAGGAGGAAAGAGCAAGACGCCATGCCCCGACGGATGCGCCTCATCGTCCTCAGCATCACGTTCCTCGCCGTGCTGGTCTCGCTCGTGCCGCGCCTGTGGGCTTCGCGCTTCCCCGGAGACCACACGGGGTATGCGCCGCCGCAGCCACTCGACTACTCGCACCGCCTGCACGCAGGCGAGCTCGCGATTCCCTGTATGTACTGCCACTCGGGCGCCGAGCGCAGTCGCCATGCCGGAATCCCGTCTGCGAACGTGTGCATGAACTGCCACAAGTACGTGAGCGCGCCGATCGGCGCCATCCGCGCCGAAGAGGACAAGGCGAAGGCCGAGCAGCGCAAGCCGCGCACGATCGTCTCGCCGGAGATCCGGAAGCTCTACGACGCCCTGGGCCTCGACGCGAAGATGAACCCCGATCCGAAGAAGACGCCGGTGCCGATCGAGTGGATGCAGGTGCATCGGTTGCCCGACTTCACGTACTTCGACCACCGCGCGCACGTCAGCGCAGGCGTCACGTGCCAGAAGTGCCACGGCCCCGTCGAGACGATGGAGCGCATGCGGCAATACAACAACTTGAGCATGGGCTGGTGTGTGAACTGCCACCGCGATGCGCATGCCAATGGAATCAACGGGAAGAAGGTGTCGCCGTCGCTCGATTGCGCGGCGTGCCACTACTAGGAGCCGAGGAACACGGACATGTCGAAACGGCAAGACCCGTCCGGCCGGTCACCCAGCGCTCCCGCGAAGGCCTTTGACGAGGTGCGCGGGGAAGGCCCGTGGCCGAGCGCTGCCAGTCGCCGTGACTTCCTGAAGCTTGCGGGATTCTCCTTCGCAGCGCTCGCGTTGCCGGGGTGCGGACGTGCCGAAGAGCACCGTGCGATTCCCTTCCTCGACAAGCCCGAAGCGGTCACGCCCGGGCGCGCCAGCTGGTTCGCCACGATGTGCAGCGGCTGCGAAGCCGGATGCGGCATCCTCGGCAAGTTCCGCGACGGCCGTCCTGTCAAGATCGAAGGCAACGCGCAGCATCCGCTCTCGGCAGGCGGAGTCTGCGCGGTTGGGCAGGCCGGCGTGCTCTCGCTCTACGACGCCCAGCGGCTCGGCGCGCCCCGCGCCGGCGGCACCGAGACCACGTGGGAGAACGTCGACGCCGCGATCCGCGAGCGTCTAGCGGCGGTCGGCGCGGGCGGCGTGCGGGTGCTGAGTGGAACGCGCAACGGCCCGACGAGCGAGGCGGCCATCCGGGAGTTCCTGGCCGCCTTCTCGAACGGCCGTCACGTCAGCTACGACGCCGTCTCGAGCTCGGCGCTGCTCGACGCCCATGCCGCGCTGTTCGGCCGGCGCATGCTGCCGCACTTCCGGTTCGAGCGCGCGCGCGTGATTGCGTCCTTCGATGCGGACTTCCTCGGGACCTGGATCTCGCCCGTGGAGTTCACACGCGGCTACCGCGCCGGGCGCAGCCTCGCCGATGGCGGTGCGCGCTTCTCGCGCCACTACCAGTTCGAGTCGCGCCTCTCCCTGACGGGGTGCAGCGCTGACCGCCGCGTGGCCTTCGCTCCGGGTGCGCATGGAGCTGCGCTGTCCAATCTCGCCGTGCTGCTTGCCAAGAAGGCCGGGCGCACGCGGCCGTGGGCGCCGGTCGACGACGCCGGCGTCCCCGGCGAAGCGCTCGAGGATCTGGCTGACGCGCTATGGAGCGCACCGCGCGGTGAGACACTCGTCGTGTGCGGCACGAACCGCGTCGACGACCAGAAGGTCGCGGCGTGGATCAATCACCTGCTCGGCAACTACGGCGACACGCAGAGCGTCAAGACGATCGACATCCAGCAGCCCTCGCGCCAGCGCATGGGCGACGACCGCGCGCTAGCGACGCTTCGGCGCGAGATCGCCGACGGCAAGGTCGCGGCGCTCATCACCGTGGGCTGCAATCCGGTCTACGACCTGCCTGACGGTGCCGGTCTCGTGAAGGACCTGGAGAAGGTCGGGCTCGTCGTCAGTTGCGCCTCGCACATGGACGAGACCGCGTCCGCGGCGCACTACGTCTGCCCCGATCACCACACCCTCGAGTCCTGGAACGACGCGGAGCCGCTCGAGGGCATGGTCTCCGTGTCCCAGCCGCTCGTTCGCCCGCTGAGGAAGACGCGCGCGTTCATCGAGAGCCTTGCGGCGTGGCGCGGCAAGCCACAGAGCGCCTACGACCAGATGCGACGTGTGTGGAAGCGCAGTGTCTTCAAGCGTCAGGCGGATCACGCGTCGTTCGACCGGTTCTGGAACGCGGCCGTTCACGACGGCTTCGCGAGCCTGGCTCCCCAGGAGGGCGACCTGCCGCGCTTCCACCACGACAGGGTCGGGCCCGCGAAGGGGCCGGCCGCCGCCGGCGGCGACGCGCTCTCGCTCGTTCTCTACCCGAAGATCGCGATGGGGGACGGCCGGCACGCGCACAACCCCTGGTTGCACGAACTGCCGGACCCCGTCAGCAAGGTGGCCTGGGACAACTACGCCGCACTCTCGCCGGCGACGGCCGCTCGATTGCAGGTCGAGACAGGCGACGTGGTCGTGCTCGAGGCCGGCGGTCGCTCGCTCGAGCTGCCCGCGCTGGTGCAGCCCGGCCAGCATGCCTCCGCCGTCGCCGTCGCGCTCGGCTACGGCCGCGTCGGCACCGACCGGTTCCATGCCGTCGGCCCGCAGTGGATCGAGGGCGAGCCGACTGTCGAGAAGGGCGGACAAGTGGGGATCAACGCCGCTGCGTTCCTGCACGTCGCGGACGGCCGGCTCTCCTACGACACGGTCCGCGTGGCCGTGCGCAAGACGCACCGCCGGCACGAGCTGGCGCGGACGCAGCTCTACGACTCGCTGCATGTGCCCAAGCACCTGGCGAAGCCGGGCGAGCATGCGCGGCCGATCGCCCAGGAAGCGACGCTCGACGCCTGGCGCAACAACCCCTCGGCAGGCGGGCACGCGGCGCATGCGTTCAAGGAGCTCTGGCCTGACGATCACAAGTACACGGGCCACCACTGGCACATGGCGATCGACCTCACGGCGTGTACGGGCTGCTCGGCCTGCGTCATCTCCTGCCAGGCGGAGAACAACGTCCCCGTGGTCGGCAAGGACGAGACGCGTCGCAAGCGCGACATGTCCTGGATCCGCATCGACCGCTACTACGACGGCGACGGCGAGGACGTCGACGTCATACACCAGCCGATGCTCTGCCAGCATTGCGACAACGCGCCGTGCGAGTCCGTTTGTCCCGTGCTCGCCACCGTGCACAGCAGCGAAGGGCTCAACCAACAGGTCTACAACCGCTGCGTCGGTACACGCTACTGCTCGAACAACTGCCCGTACAAGACGCGCAAGTTCAACTGGTTCAGCTATGCCCACGACGACACGTTCCAGAACATGGTCCTCAATCCAGATGTCGCCGTGCGCTCTCGTGGCGTCATGGAGAAGTGTTCGTTCTGCGTCCAGCGCATCCAGGAGGCCAAGTTCGAAGCCAAGCGCCTCGGCCGCGAGCTCGCTGACGGCGACATCCGCCCGGCGTGCATGCAGTCCTGTCCCGCGGACGCGATCCGATTCGGTGACGGCAACGACAAGGAGAGTCTCGTGGCCAGGCAGCGCGGCGATCCACGCGGCTACCGGGTGCTGGCCGAGCTCGATGTGCGGCCGTCGGTGACCTACCTGCGCCGGATCCGCAACCGCAAGGAGCACGCGAAGGGAGAGGTGAGTCATGGCTGATCTCACGACCGTTCGTCTGCCCCGCCTGCCGGGAGATCTGCGGGACCTGCCGCGGACGTCTCCACTCCGCAAGCCGCTCGTGGACGGCGACAAGGCGCTCACCGACGTTACGAACGACATCGCGCGCCCGATGGAGGGGCGCCCGACGCGACTCTGGTACGCCGGTATGGCGATCTCCAGCACGATGCTCATCATCGGCTTCGCGGCGATCGGCTACCAGGTGCTGACGGGCATCGGCACGTGGGGGCTCAACCCCACGGTCGGCTGGGCGTTCGACATCACGAACTTCGTCTTCTGGATCGGTATCGGGCACGCCGGCACGCTCATCTCGGCCGTGCTCTTCCTCTTCCGCCAGCGTTGGCGGACATCCGTCAACCGCTCCGCGGAGGCGATGACCCTATTCGCGGTCATGTGCGCGGCGCTCTTCCCGCTGATTCACATGGGGCGGCCGTGGCTTGCGCACTGGCCGCTGCCGCTGCCCAACACGCGCGGCTCGCTGTGGGTCAACTGGCGCTCGCCGCTGCTGTGGGACGTGTTCGCGATCACGACCTACTTCATCATCTCGGCAACGTTCTGGTACATCGGCCTGCTGCCCGACTTCGCGACGCTGCGCGATCGCTTCAAGGGCCTCAAGAAGCGGATCTTCGGCATCCTGAGCTTCGGGTGGACCGGGTCCTCCCGCACCTGGATGCGCTACGAATTGGTCTACCTGCTGCTCGCCGGGCTCGCAACGCCGCTCGTATTCTCGGTCCACACGATCGTCAGCTTCGACTTCGCCACATCGGTGATCCCTGGGTGGCACACGACGATCTTCCCGCCGTACTTCGTCGCGGGAGCGATCTTCTCCGGCCTCTCGATGGTGCTCACCTTGATGCTCATCGCGCGCAAGGTGATGCGCCTCGAGGACTACATCACCAGGCGCCACGTCGAGTCAATGTGCAAGCTCATCATCGGGACGGGCGGCATCGTCGCGCTGGCTTACATGACCGAGTTCTTCATCGCGCTCTACTCGGGCAACCCCTACGAACGATTCACATTCATGAATCGCGCCATGGGGCCGTTCGCCTGGGCGTACTGGATCATGGTGATCTGCAACATCGTGACGCCGCAGCTGTTCTGGTCGCGCAAGCTGCGGACGAACCTGTTGGTCGTCTTCATCGCCTCGCTGTTCATCAACCTGGGGATGTGGTTCGAGCGCTTCACGATCATCGTCACGTCGCTTCACCGCGACTACCTGCCTTCGTCGTGGGCGGACTACACGCCCACGTCGATCGAGCTGCTGACGCTCATGGGCAGCTTCGGTCTCTTCTTCACGCTCTTCCTGGTGTTCTGCCGCTTCCTGCCGGTCATCGCCATCTCGGAGGTGAAAGGAGTGCTGCGCTACGGACGCTCGGAAGCGCCCACACCCAAGAAGGAGGTGACACCGTGACCTCGCGCTTCGTCATCGGCACCTTCGGCGACGAGTCGCATCTCCTCGCGGCGACCACCGCGGTGCGCCGGGAGGACTACCCGATCGTCGACGTCTACACGCCCTACCCCGTCCACGGAATCGAGAAGGCGATGGGGCTCCGGCCCTCGCGCCTTACGTGGGTCTGCTTCCTGGCCGGCTTCATCGGCTGCATGCTCACGCTCTTCTTCCAGTACTGGACGTCCTATCTCGATTGGCCGATCAACGTCGGCGGCAAACCCTTCGACTCGTTGCCTGCGTTCATCCCGATCGCTTTCGAGGTGACCGTGTTGTTTGCCGGCCTGGGGGTGGTCGCCGCGCTGTTCGTCCGCTGCGGTCTCTGGCCGGGGAAGAAGGCACGTCCGCCCACACCGCGCGTGACCGATGACCAGTTCGCTCTCGTCGTCCGCCTGGACCGGGCCGACCACTCAGCCGCGCATCTCCGTGCGCTGCTCGAACGCCACGATCTCGTCGAGTTCGACGAGCGCATCGGTGAGGAGTCGCCATGAGCCGTGTTTCGCCGGTCGAGGCCCTACTCGTCTTGTTGATCGCCCTCGGCATCGGCGCGCACTTCGCGCTCCACGAGGACCCCGGTCAGCGCAACTACGTGTTCGCACCCGACATGTACGAGACGCCGGCCTACGAGTCCCAGGACCCCAATCCACACTTCGCCGACGGCAAGACGTTGCAGGCGCCGGCGCCGGGAACGATCGCGCGCGGGTACATGCCGCTCTACGAGGGCGACGTCATCCTCGATACGACCACACCCTGGAAGGAGCTCGGCGCTGCGCAGAAGCGTGCGTGGGACGAGCACACCCCTCCATGGGACTTCGCCACGCTCGACGACGCCGGCAAGGCCGCGGTGCTCGCGCGCGGGCAACACGTCTACGAGACCTTCTGCGCCACTTGTCACGGCGGATCCGGCAAGGGGGACGGCCTCGTCACGAAACGTGGCGTGCCGCCGCCCAAGTCCTTCAGCGATCCAGAGATCGCCAAGTATTCGGACGGGCACATGTTCCGGAGCGTCTCGTTCGGTAGCGGAAACATGGCGGCCTACGAATCGCAGGTCGAAAGGGAAGATCGATGGAAGGCAATCCGGTACATCCGGTCGCTGCAGCAGGCTCCGTAGCCGACGTCGTGGACCCGCCGCCTGCGGCGGCGCCCGTGCCCTCGAAGGCGGCGTCGTTGACGCCGCCGGTCGTCTTGCCGTCGGGCTGGCAACGCGGACTCACCGTCGCGATTGCCAGTGGTGCGCTGCTGACGATCCTCGGGTTCGTATTCGCGCGCGAGCGCGCGTGCGCCGGCATGCTCCTCGCCTCGCACTACGCGATCGGCATCGGGTTGGGCGGCCTCATGTTCCTCGTTCTCGGCTACGTCACGCAGGCGGGCTGGCACACGGCATTCCGCCGCGTCCCCGAGGCCATGGCGGGAACACTTCCGGTCGGTGCGGCCTTGACCGGGGTCGCGCTGCTCGGCTTCACGTGGCTCTACGAATGGTCGCACGCGGACGCCGTCGCCGGTGACGCGCTGTTGCAGGAGAAGAGCTTCTGGCTCAACACGGGGTTCTTTCTCGCGCGAGCCGCGATCGTCCTCGCACTCTGGCTCGTCTTCGCTCGTCTCATGCGGCGCACGTCGGTCGAGCAGGACAGCACGGGCGACGTACGCGCTGTCGGCCGTCTCTCCGCACTGAGCGCCGTCTTTCTGGTGATCTTTGCGATCACGTTCTCGGTCGCGAGCTTCGACTGGCTGATGTCGCTCGAGCCGCACTGGTACAGCACGGTCTACGCCGTCTACAACTTCGCCGGCTTGTTCGTGTCGGCGCTGGCCGCGATGCTGATCCTGCTGATCGTGCTTCGTCGCATGGGCCCGCTCAAGGGAATCCTCCGCGACGACCACCTGCACGACGTCGCCCGCCTGACCTTCGGGTTCGCCACCTTCTGGGGCTACATCTGGTTCTGCCAGTACATGTTGATCTGGTACGGGAACATCCCGGAAGAGACGGCGTACTACGTCACACGCAGCAACGGGGCCTGGAAGGTCCTCATGCTCGTCAATCCGATCGTCAACTGGCTGATTCCCTTCCTGGTCCTCCTGCCGCGGCCGGCGAAGCGCAGCGAGTCGATCCTGATCAAGGTCGCGACCTTGCTGCTCCTGGGGCGCTGGCTCGACCTGTACCTGATGATCAACCCGTCGATCGCGCCCGGCGGCCCGGCGCTGGGGATCTGGGACCTCGCACCATTGCTCGTCGCGCTGCCTCTCGTCGTGCTGTGGTGCTACCGCGTCCTCGGTCGGCGCAACCTCCTTCCCGTCGGCGATCCGTCGCTCGGCGAGAGCCTGCACCACCACACCTAGACGCGAACTGCGCCGTCCATGCGCATTGACTCCGACCTCATCCGCCGCTACGACCGCCCGGGTCCCCGGTATACGTCCTATCCCACTGCGGCCGAGTTCCACGACGGTGTGACACCGGACGTCTACGGCGAGCACCTCGCACAGGCCGGAAGGAACCGCGCGCCGCTGGCGCTCTACGTCCATCTGCCTTTCTGCCGGGCGCGCTGCTTCTACTGCGCTTGCAACGTCGTCATCACGAGACAACCGGAGGTCGTACACCGGTACCTGCGCGCCCTGGCTGCCGAGATCCGTCGCACGGCCGAGCAGCTCGGCGCGCGCCCGCCGATCGCCGAGCTGCACTGGGGTGGCGGCACGCCGACGCACCTCAGCGCGGACGAGTTGCGCGCGCTGCACCGGGTGCTGCGTGAGTCGTTCTCGATCGACAACGACACAGCACAGGCGATCGAGGTCGATCCACGCGTCACCACCGAAGCGCACCTCGCCGCTCTCGCGGATCTTGGCTTTGCCCGCCTGTCGATGGGCGTGCAGGACTTCGATGCCGATGTGCAAGAACACATCGGACGGCGCCAGCCCTACGAGATGACGCGGGCGTGCGTCGATGCCGCCCGCGACCTGGGTTTCGCCTCGATCAACCTCGACCTGATCTACGGGCTGCCTGGGCAGACGCGTGCGCGTTTCCGGCGCACGCTGGACCGCGTCGCGGCGCTGCGGCCCGAGCGAGTCGCCATCTACAGCTACGCGCACATGCCGTGGCTCAAGGCCAATCAGCGGTACATCGATGCCGCCGCCTTGCCCGCCGCCGAGGAGAAGCTGGGGCTCCTGCTCGACGCGATCGACGCGCTCGGCGAAGCGGGCTACCTGGCTGTCGGGATGGACCACTTCGCCCTGCCCGAGGACGAGCTGGGCGCCGCGATTCGAGAGGGCACGCTCGGGCGCAACTTCATGGGCTACACCGTTCACAAGGCGCCTCACACCGTGGCCTTGGGGATGAGCGCGATCAGCGACGTCACGGGCGCCTTCGTGCAGAACGAACGCAAGCTCAGCCGCTACGAGGCGGCGGTTGCTGCAGGTCGGCTGCCCGTTGAGCGCGGTTACCTGCTGAGCGAGGACGACCATCTGCGGCGGCACGTGATTCACGCATTGATGTGTACGTTTCGCCTCGATGTCCCCGACGTCGAGCAGCGCTTCGGCGTCGACTTTGCCTCGTACTTCCGCGACGCCGTCGAAGCGCTCGGTCCGATGCGAGCCGACGGCCTCGTCGAGCTCGATGACGAGGAGCTGCGCGTCCTGAACGCAGGACGCACCCTCGTGCGCAATGTCTGCATGGCCTTCGATGCGCATCTCCAGCCTCCCTCGGCATCCCGGCCGCGGTACTCGAGGACGGTCTGATGCGGCTCGGGCCGGCTCTGATCGAAGGCGGCCGTCTCAATCCGGGGTACCTCAAGCTCGACCTCTACTGCCGGGGCTTGCGGGTCGCGCCGGATCTCGTCGATGCGGGACTCGTTCGTCGCGTGCGCGCGGGCTTGGGTAGCGGGCTCGAGCTCTGCCTCTCCGACAGCGGCATGTACGTCAACGCGCCCGTCCATGAGGCCTTCGCGCACTCGAGCCCGTACGCGCTGCGCGCTTCCTCGCAAACCGGCTCGTACGACCTGCTTCGCGACGGGCGTGCGCTGGCGCGCGTCGCGGTGGCGCCCGCTCCGCGCTTCTACGGCCGCCGGACAACCAGCGGCAAGCGCATGGACACGATCGGGACCATCCAGGGCACCTACCTGGGGATCTACTACGGCGGGCTGTGCGCGAACTGGAAGGCCCCGAGCGAAGATGCGTGCAGGTTCTGCGGTCTGGGCCACAGTGGGGAACGAACGAACAAGACGGCCCAGGACGTCATCGAGACCGCTCTCGCCGCGCGCGAAGAGCTGCGCATCACCTTCGTCCATGTGAATGGCGGGTTCGACGACCGGGAAGGCTACGTACACCGCTTCCTGCCGCTGATGCGGCGGCTGCGCGATGAGACCGGGCTCCTGTCGGGCCTCCAGCTTCCGCCGCTGGCCGACCCGGCGGCGTACCACGCGATTCGCGAGGCCGGGGTCAACAATGTTTCGCTCTGCTTCGAGCTCTGGAACGACGAGGCCTTCACGCACGCTTGTCCCGGCAAGGCAAGGCGCGCCGGCCTCGACCGCTACCGCGAGTCCATCTCGTACTGCGCGCGCGACGTCGGCTTCGACACGACCAACGGCGAGCTGATCGCAGGGCTGGAGGATCCCGCGGCCTCGATGGCGGCCATCGACTGGCTCACGGATGTGGGGGCGATACCGACGGTCTGCGTGTTCCGGCCCCTCGTTGGGACACCACTCGAGAACCGGCAGCCGCCACGCACGGAGGAGATGGTCCCCGTCTTCGCTCACACGTACCGCCGCTGCATCGAGCGCGGGCTGCCCATCGGCGTTGCACCCGATCTGCGTGTTTCGATCGTATTGACGCCCGACGAGTGCCGCTGGCTTCTGCCGCCGTCCGAGCGCGAGCGCTGGAAGTTGCGGAGGCTCAAGCATGCCGCCATGCGGCGCGCTCTCGGGTGGCGCGTTCGGCGGCGTGTGCGCAAGAGCCGGGCGGTCTCGCCGTGAGGCTCTTGCTGTCGGTCCTTGCGGTCATCGCTGTGGCGTTGCTCGTCACGCTGCCGCAGCTCGAGCCTCGCAAGGTGCTGCAGCAGGAACCGGAGCCGGCCCCCCTTGGAGAGGGCTACGCGGGCGTCGATGTCTGCAAGCGCTGCCACGCACGGGAGACGGAAGCGTGGGAGCGCTCGCCGCACGGCCTGCACGCGACGCCGCGAGCGGAACCCGCCGGCGGGGCGGATGGAGCCATCGGCTCGAGCTGGATGCAGGCCTACATCAAGCGCGACCTCCGTGGCTATCACCGCATCCAGGCACGCTGCTACGACCTGCGCGAGGAGCGCTGGCGGTCCGTCGTCACGGTGCTGCAAGCGATCCGTGGCCCGCGCCCCGGAGAGCCGGCGATCACCACCACGGCTCTCGCCGATCGTTCGTTCGAGATCGACTGCGCCGGCTGCCACGCCAGCGGCCCGCGCCTGCGCATCGACCCCGCAACGCAGCAGATGCGATCGTCCTGGCGCGACCTCGCGATTGACTGCGAGGCCTGCCACGGCCCGGGCGCGGCGCACGCCCAGGCGTGGTCGCGTCTCGACGACGGCGCGTCGCTCGCTCCGCTGAATCGCCTTCCGGCGCGGACCGCAACAGCGGTGTGCGGGCGTTGTCATGGAGGACCGCCGGCCGTGGGCGACTACGACCCTGCCGATGCCGTGCACTTCGTGGGGTTGCTCGAAGAAGGACCACACGTCCGGCCGGACGGCACGCCGGTCGGGCAGATGTACCAGTACGCGGCCTTCCTGCGCAGCCCCTGCCATCTCGAGGGCGGTCTTGCGTGTACGGACTGCCACGCCGTGCACGGCCCAGGCTTGAAGCCTCAGCCGCACGCTGATGCGATGTGCGTCCGGTGCCACGAGACCTACGCATCGCATGCGCACACCCATCACGCGATGGACGGTCCCGGAGCACGTTGCACGGCATGCCACATGCCTCCTTTGTTCGAGGGACTTCTCGGCCATCAGCGCGACCACCGCATCGGCGTTCCGCTTCCCGCCTCGCCCTACGTTGCCAACGCCTGCACGAAGTGCCATGCGGACAAGCCTCCGAGGTGGGCGGATCGCGCATGGCGGCGCTGGTGGGGCACGCCACCCGCGCAGACGCTCGATGCGATCCAAGGCGTACGCCTGGGACGCGACGGAGACCCGCAGGCGCGCGACCTGCTGCGCGCCGCCAAGGCGCACGCCGACCCGTGGTTCCGCGTCGCCGCGGCCTACCATCTGCGGGATCCTGAATCGATCGCAGACGACGCGCTGCCCGAGGTACGCATGGCTGCGGTCCGCGTCGCGGAGCACGTGCGAGACGTCGAGGTCTTGAAGCGTCTAATGCGCGACGGGCATGCAGCGATCCGCGCGGCCGCCGGGATGGCGTTGTGGAAGCTGGGGCACGAGGACGTCACCTCGACGGACGACCGTCGCATCCTCGCGCGCCAGGAGCGGGAGCGCACAACCGTCCGCGTGCGCCTCGCACGCGAGCTGGTAGCGGCCGGTGCGTGGGAGGAAGCCCTGGCCCACCTCGAAGCCGCGTTGGCGTATCGCCCGGACGCGCCCGACGCATGGCGCAGGCTCGCCGAGGTCTATGAAGCACTGGGCCGCCAAGCCGAAGCGCGGGCCGCACGCGCCCGCGCGCATGCTCTGCGGACCCTCGGAGGTGGTCGATGAGGATCGTCGTTGTCTTCCTCTTGCTTGCCGGCGTCGCCGCGGCCGTCGTCGCGCTCATCGCCAAGCACCAGGAACCGTCGCCGCACGGGACGGCGTCCGCGGGACCGACGGATGGGGAGTGCGCGACCTGCCACCGGAAGCGCCAGCCCGGGATGATGGTGCAGTGGGACGCGAGCGCGCACGCTCGCATGGGCGTGCGCTGTGAGGACTGCCACGGCGCGGACCACGAGCAGATCTTCCGGGACGAGGGACGCGTTCCAGCGGCACGGTGCGAACGCTGTCACGAGAAAGAGACGCGCGAGTTCCTGGCCAGCGTGCACGGGCGGGCCAGTGAGTCCGCACGGAAGAACGCTCGGCTGCTCGCGCAGATCCCCGCGATGCAGCGGCGCGGGTGCATGGCCTGTCACGACATGGGCGGCGGCGACCACGGACGCTGCAACGCGTGTCACGGCGCGCATCGCCATTCTGTTGCCGACGCGCGCCGACCGGAGGCCTGCGGCGTGTGCCACATGGGACCGGACCACCCGCACATCGAGGCGTGGCGGGCGTCACCACACGGCGTGACGTACGCCGCGTGCCGCGACGAGCGGCAGGCGCCCACGTGCGCGACGTGCCACATGCCCGGCGGGACGCACGACGTGAGCGGCGGCATCACGATCGGCCGGGCCGGCTCGGGCTCGGTGCTGGCGGGCGAGACCCCGCCGATTCCCATGGGGGTGATCGAGCGCGCCGCGGCGGAGAAGCAGCGACAGGCGATGCTGCGCATCTGCGAGGGTTGCCATACGCCGCGGCTTGCTCGCCACGCGCTCGAGGACGCCGACGCCATCAAGCGTGAGGCGGACCGCCTCGTTGCCGAGGCCGTGAAGATCATGCGTGGCCTTCACGCGGACGGCCTGCTCGATCCCATGCCTTCCGATCGGCCTGCCCATCCCACGGCGGGCCACGCCCTGGTCCTGGGAGGCGGCATGCTCTACGAGAACCACTCCGAGGCAGAACGCATCTTCTTCGACCTCGCCAAATTTGCCCACGCCATCACCTTCAAGGGGGCCTACCACCAGAGCGGCGATCACACGCATTGGCTGGGGATGGCGCGTTTGAAGGAAGACCTCGAGGAACTCAAGGCGGAGGAGCGCAGGCTCCGGGGGAGGCGATGACCGTGCGGTGCCCTATCCTCTCGGCGCTCGACGGAACCTAGGTGGGGGCCGCATGCTCAAGTTCAACAAGAGCACGATGATCGCGCTGTACGCCATGATGGAGTTGGCCCGCGAAGGGGGCGACGCCATCACGGCGGCCGAGATCTCCGAGCGCTTCCACGCGTCCAGGCACCATCTGGCCAAGGTGCTCCAACAGCTCGTGCGAAGCGGTCTCGTCGAGACGACCCGCGGGGCCGCCGGCGGGCACCGCCTGGCTCGCGACCCCAAGCACATCACGCTCATGGAAGTCGTCGAGATCTTCGAAGGACCGCGCCGGGAGCGCGGCAACTGCCTGCTCCTGGAGCCCGGACAGGTCTGCGAGCAGAGCCCGACCTGCGATCTGCACGACGTCCTGTCTGAGCTCGATGAGCAGGTTCACTTCACGCTCGCGTCGATCTCGCTCAAGACCCTCGTAAGTGGAAAGCTGAGAAGGGCTTAGAGCCATGCATCCGCTGTGTCCGGAGTTGCAATCGGCGCGCATTCAGGTATAAAAGTACTAGTTTGCCCAATAGGGGTGGTGATGCAGATCCAAGGTTGGGAGATGACGGCCGTGGGGGCCCCGATGGAGCCCGCAACCCGCACGGTCGACGCGCTCGGAGAGGATCAGGTCCTGGTCCAGGTGGCCGGCTGCGGCGTGTGCCACACCGACCTCGGCTTTCGCGACGACGGCGTCCCGACGCGCCATCCGTTGCCGTTGATCCTCGGACACGAGATCAGCGGCACGGTCGTGGACGCAGGCAGCACTGCATCGCGCTGGAGCGGCAAGGATGTGATCGTGCCCGCGGTGATCCCGTGCGGGCGTTGTGCCCTGTGCGAGAAGGGGCGCGGCAGCATCTGCCCGAAGCAGATCTTCCCCGGTAACGACCTCGATGGCGGCTTTGCTTCGCACGTCGTCGTACCGGCCCACGGGCTCTGCGAGGTACCGGCATCCAATGGCAACGGCCGGGTCGAGCTGGCGGACTTGAGCGTCATCGCGGATGCCGTGACGACGCCGTACCAGTCCATCCTCCGTTCGGGCCTCGCCGCGGGTGACCTCGCGATCTTCATCGGCATCGGCGGCGTCGGCGGGTTCGGTGTGCAGATCGCCCATGCGATGGGGGCGCATGCGATCGCCGTCGATGTCGACCGAGTCCGGCTCGAACGCATCGCGTCCTACGGCGCGGCGCTGACCCTCGATGCCCGCGAGTACGAGGGGCGTGCACTGAAGGAGGCGGTGAAGGCCTTCGCCAAGGAGCGCGGGCTTCCCACGAAGGAGTGGCGGGTGTTCGAGACGTCCGGAACGCCCGCCGGGCAGGTCGCTTCGTTCGGTCTGCTCACGCACGGCGGCTACCTAGGGGTGGTGGGCTTCACGCCGCGCCGCGTCGAGGTCTGTCTCTCGCACCTGATGGCCTTCGACGCCAAGGCGGAAGGCAGCTGGGGATGTCTGCCCGAGCACTACCCGGCTGTGCTCGACATGGTGCTACGCGGCGACGTGCAGGTGGCGCCGTTCGTCGAGCGCCGCCCGCTCTCCTCCATCAACGAGACCTTCGAGCAGCTCGGCGCGCACGCCATCCGCGATCGCGTCGTGCTTGTTCCCGACTCCGCCTGATCCGAAAGGAACCGCATGTTCGAGTTCAAGAACCACGAGCTGGCACCCGGCACCGAGTACCCGGGCGTCGACTACGAGCTCAAGCCGTGCCGCGACCAGGGTGGCCAGCCGGTGGAGGGGTTGTTCAACGCGTGGATCACGCTCAACAACCCCGACCAGCTCAACTCCTACACGACCGAGATGGTCAAAGGCGTGATCCTCGGCTTCCGGCGTGCCTCGGAAGATCGCCGTGTGAACTCGGTCGTCTTCACGGGTGCCGGAACGCGTGCGTTCTGCACCGGCGGCAATACGAAGGAGTATGCGGAGTACTACGCCGGCCGGCCTCCGGAGTACGCGCGCTACATGCGGCTCTTCAACGACATGGTCACGGCCATCCTGCTTTGCGACAAGCCGGTCATCTGTCGGGTCAATGGCATGCGCATCGCAGGCGGCCAGGAGATCGGGATGGCGTGCGACTTCACGGTCGCGTCCGACCTCGCGCTCTTCGGTCAGGCTGGGCCGAAGCACGGGTCGGCTCCGGATGGGGGATCGACGGACTTCCTGCCGCTCTTCGTGGGCGCGGAGCAGGCGATGATCAGCTGCACGCTGTGCGAGACCTGGAGCGCCCACAAGGCGCACCGGCTCGGTCTCATCACGGACCTCGTTCCGGTTCTTGTTGTCGGCGGCGTGTATGTGCCGAACCCGATGGCCATCACGGACCGCTATGCGGACGCGTCCGGCCGGGTGGTCTATGGCGAGTTCAAGAGTGGATCCGAGCGGGCCGAGGGCAAGGAGACGCTCAAGAGTGGCACCGTGAATCTCTCGCGGCTGGACGAGGCCGTCGAGGCCCTTCTGACGAAGCTGCTCTACACCATGCCCAACTGCGTCTCGAAGACGATCCAGTCCGTGCGCAAGCACAAGCTCGAGCACTGGGATCGCAACAAGGAGACGAATCGCGCCTGGCTCGCGCTCAACATGATGACGGAAGCCAACGCCGGCTTCCGTGCGTTCAATGAGGGACCGCGTGGAAACCGCGAGGTCGACTTCATCGCCCTGCGGCGCAAGCTCGCCGAGGGCGCGGCGTGGGGGCCCGAGCTCGTCGAGAGCGTCCTGCCGCAGAAGGACCCGGTCGCGTGAGCGCTCCGGTCATCGAGATCGCCGAGGCCCGGGCGGAGGACCTCGACGGGATCGTGGCTCTGGACTCCGTGCGCGCCGGAGAGCCCAAGCCCCAGTACTGGTACGACCTCCTCGCCGAGTACCTCCGCGACAGCGACCACAAGGAACGGGTTGCGGTCGTTGCCCGCGACGCCGCCGGAGGGGTCTGCGGGTTCCTCTTCGGCGAGATCCGTGCCTGGGAGTTCGGGAGCAAGCGCTGCGGTTGGATCCTCGCGGTCTCCGTGAGCCCGGAGCACGAGCGCGAAGGCCTCGCGACGCGGCTCTGCGAGGAGGCGGTCCGCCGCTTCGCGACGATGGGCGTCGATCTCGTGCGCACGATGATCCGCCGCCAGGACGTCCCCATGCTGGCGCTCTTTCGCAGCATGGGGTTCGTCGCGGGCCCTTTCAGTGAACTCGAGATGGTGATCGAGCCCGAGGGGAACGCATGACCCCCGCGCCGCCGGTCCTCGCAACCCACCATGCCGATGGCGCGGTCCTCCGCCTGGTGCTGAACCGGCCGAAGGGAAACATCCTAGACAGCGAGATGGTGGAGGCGCTCCGGCGTTGCCTGCGAGAGCTGACCGGCCACGACCCCGTGCGCGCGATCGTGATCGAGGGAGCCGGGCACCACTTCTCCTTCGGCGCCAGCGTCGAGGAGCACCTGCCGGAGCAGGTTGCCGTGATGCTCGGGGGCTTCCACGGGCTCTTCCGCGATCTCATCCGCTGCGAGCGGCCCCTGCTGGCCGTCGTCCGCGGCCAGTGCCTCGGCGGCGGTCTCGAGCTCGCGTCCTTCTGCCATCGCGTGTTCTCCGCGCCGGACGCGCACCTGGGCCAGGCGGAGACCCGGCTCGGCGTCTTCGCGCCGGTGGCCTCCCTCGTCCTGCCGCACCGCATCGGACAGGCCCGCGCGGACGACCTGCTGCTCACCGGCCGCACCGTCGACGCGCACGAGGCGCAGCACATCGGCCTGGTGGACGAGGTCGCCGACGATCCGCTCGAGGCGGCACGGGCTTACGTGCACAGCAACCTCCTGCCCAAGTCCGCGGCGTCGTTGCGTGTAGCGACCCACGCGGCCCGATACGAGTACATGCGCGCCTTCCTGGAACACATCGGCGATGTCGAGGCGCTCTACCTGGACCGCCTCATGAAGCTCAGCGACGCGGAGGAGGGTATCCGGGCCTTTCTCGAGAAGCGCCAACCCGCATGGAGTCACGCCTGACATGAGCGAATCGACCGCAGAGCTCCAGTCGCTGCTGAAGCGGGCAGAAGCGCTCTATCACGACATGCACTTCGGTGCCGTGCGTGCATGGAAGGACGCCGAGCCCGGCCGGCGCGCCGTCGGCATCCTGCCGGTCTGGTTCCCGCGCGAGCTGATCCACGCTGCCGGCATGCTGCCGGTGAGCGTGATGGGCGGCGGGGATGACGTCGAGATCATCAAGGGGGACGCCTACTTCCAGAGCTACATCTGCCACCTTCCGCGCAGCACGATGGAGATGAGCCTCAACGGCGGGCTCGACATGCTCGACGCCATGATCTTCCCGAGCATCTGCGACGTCATCCGCAACCTCTCCGGCATGTGGCAGCTCCTCTTTCCCGATCGCCCGGCGTGGTACTTCGACATGCCGCAGAGCTCCGACGCGATCGGCCGCCGGTTCTGCGGGCGCGAGCTCGCCGAGTTGCGCGACGCCCTGGGCGCGCTCGCCGGAAGCTCCATCGAGGACGACGTCCTGCGCGAGTCGGTACGGCTCTACAACGAGAACCGCCGGCTTGTCGAGGCGCTCTACGAAACGCGGCGAGAGCGTCCGTGGCTCTGCCCGACGAGCGAGCTCTACGTCGTTCTCCGCGCCGGCAACGTGCTGCCCGTCGAGGAGCACAATGCGATGCTGCGCTCGTACGCGGAGCTCGCCGGCGGAGCCGAGCGCCATGCGATCGACAACGCACGCGTGGTCGTCGTCGGGTCCTTCTGCGAGCAGCCGCCCTTGAACCTGATCCGCACGATCGAGCGTGCCGGCTGCTACATCGTCGATGACGACCTGTTGCTCGGCAACCGCCTCGTACGCGGTGACGTTCCGGACAGCGACGATCCGCTCGACACGATCGTCGGGACATTCATCGATCACGCCCGAGAGGCGTCGTTCCTCTACCGGCCGGCCGACAAAGGGGCCGAGTTGGTGCAGGGGCTCGAAGCCTGCCGCGCGGAGGGCGTCCTCTTCTGCGCGCCCAGCTTCTGCGATCCCGCGCTGCTCGATCAGCCCATGCTCGTGGAGGCGGTCGAAGAGGCGGGCATCCCGCACACCAGCTTCAAGTACGCCGAGAACACCGGCCAGTTCCAGGTCATCCGCGAACAGGCGGGGACGTTCGCCGACTCGATCAAGCTCTGGGGGGCCGCATGAGTACTGCGTCGGGCAACACCGTCGGCATGGACAGCAGCATGGCGCTGCAGAAGCAGATGCTCGCGCGCCACTACGACCGCCTGAGCCGCGCTGAGGAGGAAGGCCGTGCGTGTGCCTACACGTTCGTCCCCGGCAACCTGACAGAGCTGCTACTCAGCTTCGACATCCTGCCGGTGTTGCCCGAGATCAACGCGCTGCAGAACGCCATGCGCAAGAAGTCACGCGACTACATCGCGACAGCCGAGAAGCTCGGGCACTCCGAGGACGTGTGCACCTATGTGAAGTGCGATCTCGGGATGGCGAAGTCGGGCAACGTCGGCCCGACGGGAGAGCGCCTGCCCGATCCCTCTGTGCTCCTGCTGTCCTACACGGGCTGCTTCACGTTCATGAAGTGGTTCGAGATCCTGAAGCAGGAGTACGACTGCCCGATCGCGATGCTCCACGTGCCCTACCAGGGGGCAGGCGCGGCAACGAGGAACATGCGCGACTACGTCGTGGAGCAGCTGAAGGAGAATGTGATCCCGCAGCTCGAGGCCGTTACGGGCAAGCGCTACGACGAAGATCGCCTCTCCGAGCACCTCGCGGCGTCCGCGCGCGCCGAGGACGACTTCGTCGCCGTGCTCGAGTCTGCCAAGCACAAGCCGTCTCCCATCGACGCCTACTTCGGCGGGGTCTACTACATCTCGCCCATCTTCACCGCGTTCCGGGGTACGCCGGAAGCCGAGAGCTACTACGAAACGCTGCGCGAGGAGGTGCAGGAGCGCATCGGCGGCGGTCTCGGACCGATCACTCCCGAGGGCACGCTGCCGGAGGAGCGCTACCGGTTGGTCGTGGAAGGGCCGCCCTGCTGGACCAATTTCCGCGACCTCTGGAAGATGTTCTACGACGAGGGCGCGGTCGTCGTCGCATCGACGTACACGAAGGTCGGCGGCATCTACGACAACGGGTTCCGCCACGACCCGAGTCGGCCGCTGGAGTCGCTCGCCGAGTACTGCCTTGGCTGCTACACCAATCTGAATCTGCCGTCCCGCACGGACATGATCGTGAAGTACGTCGAGGACTACGACGCGGACGGCTTCCTCGTCAACTCCGTCAAGAGCTGCAACTCCTTCAGCGCCGGTCAGCTCCTGATTCTGCGTCAGGTCGAGGAGCGCACAGGGCGGCCCGGCGGCTTCTTCGAGTCCGATCTCGTCGACCCACGTTACTTCTCCGGCGCCAACGTGAAGAACCGGCTGGAGTCCTACTTCCAGATGGTCGAGCAGAAGCGCTCGGCTGTGAGGAGCCTGTCATGAGGTGCTTCGTCGGCGTCGATCTCGGCTCCACCACGACCAAGGCCGTCGTGCTGGACGAAGACGAGCGCCTGCTCGGCCGCGGTATCACCAACAGCCGGAGCAACTACGACGTCGCCTGCGCCGTCGCCCGCACCGAGGCCTTCATCAACGCACGCTTCGGCCTCTTCGCCGGCCGGCTCGCCGAGGCGGGCCTCGAGAAGGAGGAGCGCGGTGCGTTGACCGAGGCACTCGGGCGCCAGTTCCGCCGCGAGCAGCACACCGTGCAGCAGCGCGCCCTTGCCGGCGTGATGCGCGGCGAGCTCGAACGCGACAAGTACGCGGCCGTACGCGCGCCGCTCGAGGAGCGCTTGGAGACGATCCTCGACGGCATGAATGAGGATATCCCGCCGATGTTCGAGGCCGGCGCGCCCGAGCGTTCCGACTTCTTCCGAGACACGGCCACGAGCGGATTCATGCGTCGTGCCGAAGGCATCCGCGGCAAGCAGGTCAACTTCGACCTGTTGATGAGCGTGTTCGACCGAGCGATTCTGCAGGTCGAGAACCAGGAATTGGACCTCTCGTTCTCGGCGAACGTCCGGCCGGCGTTGGACCGCGTGCTTGCCGGTGGGGGCGAACGCTGGCGCAGCAAGGCGAGCCACCTTGCATCCGTCACGGACGAGGTCGCGGCACTCGATCTCGATGAGGTCAATGCCGTGGGCACGGGCTACGGCCGCAGCAAGCTCCCCTTTCGGCAGGACCAGATCCGCTCGGAGATCCTGTGCCACGGTCTCGGCGCGCACTGGATGTTCCCGAAGACCGCAACCGTCCTCGACATCGGCGGCCAGGACACGAAAGCCATCCAGGTCGACAACGCCGGCATCGTGACCAGCTTCCAGATGAACGACCGCTGCGCCGCGGGGTGCGGGCGCTATCTCGGCTACATCGCCGACGAGATGAACCTCGGCGTGCACGAGCTCGGACCGCTCGCGCAGAAATCCTGCCGCAACATCAAGATCAGCTCGACGTGCACGGTCTTTGCCGGTGCGGAGCTGCGCGATCGCCTGACCCTCGGTGACAAGCGCGAGGACGTGCTCGCCGGGCTGCACCGCGCGATGATGCTCCGCGCGATGTCGTTGCTCGCTCGCTCCGGTGGGATCGAGGACGAGTTCACCTTCACGGGCGGCGTCGCCAAGAACCCGGCCGCCGTCGACGCCCTGCACCGGCTCGTAGATGAGAACTACGGCGATCGCACGATCAACATCTCGCCGGACTCGATCTACACCGGCTCCATCGGCGCGGCGCTGTTCGCGCGTCGGGACGAGGGCGGGGCGGAGTCCGAAGCGGCGTGAGGAGGCAAGGCGTGGCGCGAATTGCAGGCATCGACGTCGGCAGCAGCACGATCAAGACGGTCGTGATCGAGGGCGGCAGCCAGGAGGCCCGAGTACTCGGACGCAGCATCGATCGCATCCGCCGGCGCGACCCCGTGGCCGTCATCCGCGAGTCCTACGCACAGGCGCTCGAGGACGCCGTAAGCGCGCCCGACACGGTCGAGTACGTCGCGACCACCGGCGAGGGCGAGCTCGTGCCGTTCCGGACCGGGCACTTCTACAGCATGACGGCGCATGCTCGCGGAGGGCTCTACCTCGAGCCGGCGGCGCGCGCCGTGCTCGACGTCGGCGCCCTGCATGCGCGCGCGATGCTCATGGACGACCGCTCCAAGGTCTTGAGCTACCGCATGACGAACCAGTGCGCCTCCGGCTCCGGACAGTTCCTGGAGAACATCGCGCGCTACCTCGGCATCGCCCTCGATGAGGTTGGCGAGCTCTCGCAGAGTGCCACCGAGCCCGAGCTCTGTTCGAGCATCTGTGCCGTGCTCGCAGAGACGGACGTCATCAACATGGTCTCGCGCGGCATCACAACGCCGAACATTCTCAAGGGGATCCACCTTTCGATGGCCGGGCGGCTCGTGCGCCTCCTCGCGGCGGCGAAGGTCGACGCGAAGGTCCTCATGACCGGAGGCCTCGCTGCGGACACGGGTCTCAAGGCGGCGGTCGAAGAGACGCTGGTGGAGCAGAACAAGGACTTTGACGTTCGCGTGCATCGGGACTCGATCCTCGCCGGCGCCATCGGCGCTGCGCTGTGGGGGGCGTACCGCCAGGAGGTGCTCTCGGAGCGCGGTGATGTTCTCGCCACCGTCGGAGCGATCAGGCCATGAGCACGGGGGTGTTCGACTTCCGCGGCAAGGCGTTCATCGTCACCGGCGGGCGCTCCGGCATCGGGGAGCGGGTGGTCGAGCGATTGCTAGAGGCCGGTGCGTCCGTTGCGTCGATCGACATCGCAGCAGTGCCCGAGGTCGACCAGGGAGAACGCCTTGACCTCGCGTGCGACGTCACGTCGGAGAGCGCGGTCAACGAAGCGGTGGAGGACGTCACCGCGCGCTTCGGCGGGATCGACGGTGTCGTGCAGTCAGCGGGCATCGCCGAGGACGCGGTGCTCTGGAAGATGACCGACAAGGCATGGAGCGACGTGCTTGACGTGAACCTCAAGGGTGCCTTCCACGTGCTCCGTGCCGTCGTGCCGGTGCTGCGCGAGCGAGGCGGCGGCTCCATCGTCAACATTGCGTCGATCAACGGCCTGCGCGGGAAGTTCGGCCAGGCGAACTACGCCGCCTCCAAGGCAGGTCTCATCGGCCTCACAAAGACGGCGGCGCGCGAGCTCGGCGCCTTTCACGTGCGGGTGAACGCGATCGCGCCCGGGCTCGTACGCACGCCGATGATCGCTGCCTTGCCGCGCTACTTCGTCGACGAGGCCGTCGAGCAGGCCATCCTCGATCGTGTTACGGAGCCGGACGACGTGGCCGACGCCGTCCTGTTTCTCCTCTCCGACATGGCCCGGCAGATCACGGGAGAGACGCTCCGTGTCGACGCGGGACAGTACATCTGAAGGGGACCTTCATGAGCGAAACGACCAAGCTGGCGGGCGAAGACGCGTTGCGTGAGTTCGACCGGATCCCGGTCCGTGCGCTGACGCTTGAAGATCTCGACGCGATCGTGCGAATCGACAGGCGCATCGTCGGCCACTCTCGACGCGACTACCTGGCCCTCAAACTGAGACAGGCGCTCGAAGACACGCGCATGCGTGTGTCGCTCGGCGCGGAGGTCGACGGTCACCTTGCCGGCTTCCTCATGGGGCGGCTCTACTACGGTGAGTTCGGCGTTCCCGAGCCGGTGGCCATTCTCGACACGATCGGCGTCGATCCCGAGCGGCCCCGGGAGGGCACCGGTCGCGCTCTCCTGGCGCAGTACAAGACGAACTTGAGGGGACTCGGCATCGAGACCATCCAGACCCAGGCCCGCTGGGACGAGTGGGGGCTCATGCAGTTCCTCGCCGCCGAGGGCTTCGCCCCCGCGCCGCGCGTGTTCCTCGAAGCACCGATCTGAGCACCACCATGCGCGTCATCGACTTCCACTCGCACTTCTTCTCGCGCCCGTTCTTCGAAGCACTGCTCGCACAGGCTCCGGGGGAGGGCGACAGCGACGACCGGCTCGACGCCCTTGCCCTCAAGACGGGCATCGCGATTCCACCGCCGTCGATCGCGGATCACACCACCCGCTGGATCGAGAGCCTCGACGAAGCCGGCGTGGAGCACATGGCGACGTTTGCCAGCCTTCCGGAGGAAGTCCCCGCCGTCGGCGAGGCGGTGCGCGCCGAGCGCGGCCGCCTGTCGGGGTTCGCCCTCGTCAACCCGCGCGCCGGTCACTCGGCGGACGATCTGCGCGATCTCCTTGCCGACGGCGCGTTCAAGGGCGTTCTTCTCTTTCCTGCGATGCACCACTACGACATCGCCGGCCACGAGAGCGAGCGTCTGCTGCACGTGCTGGAGGAGTCCGCCTGCACGGTCTTCGTTCACTGCGGGCTGCTGGTCATCAAGCTCCGGGACGTCCTCGGCTTGCCGCGCCCCTTCGATCTGTCCTACGCCAATCCGCTGAGCATCATTCCGGCTGCGAACCGCTTCCGTGGTGTCAACTTCGTGATCCCGCACTTCGGTGCCGGGTTCTTTCGCGAGGCGCTGATGGCGGGCGCACAATGCGAGAACGTGTACGTCGATACGTCGTCGAGCAACAGCTGGGTCCGTACGCAACCGGGGCTCGACGGCCTTACCGAGGTCTTTGCCCGATCGCTGGACGTGTTGGGACCGGCGCGCATCCTGTTCGGGACGGACTCCAACGTGTTTCCCGCGGGCTGGCGCAGCGATCGCATGGAGGAGCAGCAGGCCGCCTTGTCTGCGGCGGGCGCCGACGAGGTGGCCCAGGCGCAGATCTTCGCCGGCAACGCGGCGCGCCTGCTCGGGCTCGACGGCTAAGGTCCCCGGGCACGCTGCCGGCTGCTGCGGCGCCCCCGTGCAGGCGTTAGGAGGAGCATGAGGCACGCTATCTGGACCGGTCTCCTCGTGCTCCTGCCGGCGGTCGCACACGCCGACAAGAAGGGGGCACCCACGCGCGCGGAGATCGAAGGCGACTTGCGCGTGGCGATCACGTTGACGTCGCCGGCGAAGGTGCGGCCCGGCGCGCCGATCCACGTCGAGGCCGTCCTGGAGAACGCCTCGAAGGAGCGTACGCACCAGGTGATCGATCCCGGCAACGGCTGCGCCATGGGCATCGTCGAGCCGCACATCTACTACACCGCCGTGTACACGCCACACGCGGGCAAGCCGCGCACGATCAAGGGCCCCGACTTCGGCGGCATGTGCGGCATGGGCGACTACCGCTGGCACAACCGCGTGCGCGATCTCGCACCGGGCGAGAGCCTGCCGATCCACACGCTCCTGTCACACGTCAGTGCGTCGATGGACATGCGCACGGCGGGACGCTACGCGCTGCGCGTGCACTACGCGTTCAACCGGCGCGGCACGACGCAGAAACTCCCGGATGCCGACCCTCTCGGTGACCTCGGACCGATGAAGAGCTGTCCCAAGTTCGAGGTGGTCTCCGAGCCTGTCATGGTGCACGTCGTACGCCCGGTCGAGGTGTTCGTCGAGCCGCGCGGCGTCCTGAAGAAGGGTGTGGCGCGCCGCCTCTCCGACCTCGTCACCGTGCGGCTCGAGAACTGGGAGTCCAACGCCCTCCATGTCGACGTCACCCAGTTGAAGGTCGGAGTCGAGGTGCAGGCGGGAGCGGTGAAGCGCAAGCCCGTGAGCGTGAAGTCGTCGCTGATCGGCACCATCAAGCTGAAGCCCGCGGCGTCGCTTGTCCTGGTGGGGGCGAACGGGCTCTACGACGAGGCCTGGGCGCCGACCGCAGACGGTCCGGTCGACGTTCGCGTCAGCGTGCGCGGTGTCGGCTTCGACCCGATCCACTCGCTGCCCACGCGCATTCGAGGCCCGTAGGCGCAGCCTAGAGTTCCTTGATCTGCTCGATGGCGCGCTTCGCGCGGTTGACGACGTTGCGGTCCTTGTCCTTGAGAAGCCTGCGCAACGCGCTCACGGCGCTCTTGGCCTCGGGCCCGATGTTGCCGAGCGTTCGGGCTGCTTCTGCGCGCACGCTGCTGTGCTTGCTGCGCAGCAGGCGCTTGAGCTTGCGCACGGCCGGCTTGCCGATCGCTGCCAGTGCGTCGCCGAAGGCCCCGTTCGACGGCCGCACCTCCAGGGCATCGATCAGCGCGGGAACCAGCTTCTCGGCCTCGCGGCCGATCCGGCGAACGGCGTGAGCCGCCGAGGTGCGTCCGAGACCCGTTCCTTCCTTGATGGCCGTGGTCAACGCGCTGTGGCTGTGCGGGCTCAGGTCCGCCAGGGCCGCGATCACGGAGTCACGCAGCGCTTGCTCCTTGTGGCGCAGCAGTTGGATCAGCGTGTCGATCGCGGCACCTGCGCGCCTGCCCAGGCGCCCGATGGCCCGGGCGGCCGCGGCACGCTTGCGCTGGTGTGCCTTCTCTTCGCCCTCGGTCTTGAGCGTGCGTAGGAGCATGTCGCGGGCTTCGTCGGTGCTCTCCGCCAGCTTGCCGAGGGCGTCGATCGCGGAACGGTGCAGGGACGCGTCGTGGTGGCGCAACACGGCCTCGATGTCCTTGACCGCCGAGGCTGCGGGCTTGCCGATCGCGCCCAGCGCTCGCATCGCGTAGCGCTTGCGGTTGCGATTCTTCGTTGCGTCAAGCACCGTCGCGATCGCGCGCACCGCACCGCTCGCCTCCGGCCCCATCTCGCGGAACGCAACGAGGATCCAGTCGGCTCGCACGCTCTCCGTCTTCTCCATCAGCGTCTTGACGAGCGCATCGACGACGGCGCTGCCGTGCTCCACGAGTCCGAAGACGGCCCCGCGATTGACCCGGCCATCCTTGGCGTCGAGGGCCGGCAAGAGGTACTTGAGTGATCGGAGGGCGGTCATGTCGAGCGTCGCGTACGCCTGCTTCGACGGTTCCCGCACCGGCTTCGGGCCACGTTGCGCCGAATAGGCGAGCGCGGCAGCCGCATCCGCAGCGCCGGGGCCGAGCTTTCCGAGCGCAACCGCCGCTTGTACCCGCAGCGCCACAGGGCCGCTCATCAGCACGTGGGTCAGGCCCTTCGCCGCAGGCGCGGCGACCGGGCCGGCCTCGGCCAACGCCTGGATGACCCGTGTGCGCAGACGAGCACTCGGGCTCTTGAGGCACGCCGCGAGCGCATCGATCGACCGGGCCCGGTGTTCCGGCACGAGGATGAGCGCCTTGGCCGCCGCTGCACGGACGACATTGTCCTTGTCGTCGAGCGCGGGGACGAGCGCCTTGACCGCAGCCGGCGCCGTGCGAGCCATGCCTGCGAGTGCTTCGGCGGACTCGAGACGCAGCCCTGCGTCCTTGCTCTGGATTCCGGCCGTGAGCGTCTCCAGCAGTCCGGTGCCGTCCTGCGCGAGACGCCACACCGCCGCGGCGGCTGCGATGCGCACGGCCTCCGCCTCGGCGGTCAGCAGCGGCTTGAGCGCCTCGGCGACAGTCGGCTCCTCGGAGCGGCCCAGCGCGCGCGCGGCGCTGGCCACGATCGTCGGATCCTTGCTCGCCAGCAGCGCCTTGAGCTCTTCGCCGTGCGCCGCGATGCGCTTGCCCTGCGCGGCGAGTGCACGCAAGGCGCTGGTTCGGACCTCGGGCTTCTCGTGGCTGAGGAGCTTCACCAGCTTGCGCATGCCGCCGCGGCTTGCTTCCAGGCGTTGCAGCGCGTCGGACGCGGCCAGCCGCATCGCCTTGTCGTCGTTGGCGAGCTGGACAACCGCGATGTCTGCGGCACCCTTCACGCCGTAGACGCCGGTGGCGCGAAGGATGCGGGCGCGCGTCGGCGCGGGCACCGAGTCGTGCTCGAACGCTTCAAGCAGGTCGGAGCGGTCTTCCGGCAGCGGTCGCAGCCGGTCGGCGGTCTCGAGGCACAGGATGGCAAGCGCGGTGGAGAGCATCCGGCCGCCGTCGGTCTTGCTCCACACGGACACGGGATCCCACGAGCCCAGGAGATCGCACGGCTTGCCTTGCGTGTGCTGTGCGCCGAGCAGGGCGTGGACGAGCGCCTCGTCCCACTTCGCCCAACGCTTCTTGTCTGCGAAGCGCATGGCGATCGTGCCGTAGTACCAGTAGTAGAGGTCGATTCGGCCGCTGCTGACGTTCCACTGGGGCAGCAGGTCGAGCAGGAGCTTCTCGCCCTTGTCGATCAGGCCGGGCGTGATCTCCGGATCCCAGCCCGGCAGGATGCGGCGCGCCACCAGCCCGATCGCGGTCATGGACTCGGAGAACTCTGCCTTGAACTCGTCGAGCATCTCCTGGGTGCGCGCCGGGCCCGTGCCGCGCTGGTAGTAACCCGCACGTCCGGTCAGCGTGTCCGTCATCTTGTCCATCCAGCGGCGCACGCCCTCGAACGCGACCGTGTCCACTGCGAGGGGTTCGACCAGGCCGGCCTCGCGTGCGATCTCATTCATGCGCCACGCGAGGTGGAGCGGCATGAGGATGCAGCCCGTGGCCGACGTGTCGCTGTCGTGAGGCCGAACGCTGTAGCGCCAACCGCCCTCGGCTTGGCTCTGCGACGCGAGACTGAAGTCGATCGAGCGCTGGGCCGGTCCGCGGAGCGCCGGATCGCCCGTGGTGACGTACGCCTCGACCAGCGCCAGCGAGCCGAACGCGTGGTTGTAGATGAACGTGCTTCCGCCACGCGCGCTGACGCAGCCTTCCTTGTCCTGGACGCCGGTGAGAAAAGCGAGCGCGCGCCGCACGGCGACTGCGCGCCTGCCTTCGCCCTGGTGCGAGAACCCTGCGCCGAGGAAGGCCGAGATCACCATGCCGGTGATCCCCTCGGTGTGAAACCCCTTGCCGGAGCCGGGAATGACCTCGTCCGTCAACTTCCCGTCGCACCAGTTGAGCTCGGAGGGATCCCACGAGCCGTCGTCCTTCTGATGCGCGACGAACCAGTCGAGTCCGGCGAGGATGGCCTCGTAGCGCCGCTCGCCTTCGGGGAGGTCGTTGTAGCGCTCGCGGATCCCGCGCACGCCGAGGGGGAAGAGACTTGCGATCTCGCGTTCTTCTTCCGTGGCCGGTTCACGGGCCGCCGCGTCGCGATTCGCGACGCCGAGGAGCGAGAGAAGCAGGAACAAAAGCAGCGCCGGACGCACTTGACCCTCCAAGGCTGCGAGCCTAGCACGCGCGCCACGGCCGCGGCGGGATCACCAACCGCGGTAGATGCGCATCCAGCGCACGAAGCCCTCGTCGTCGGAGTCGGCTGAGCCTTGGTTCATGTGTCGCGTGATGCCTGTCGGGTCCTGGTAGAGCACGTACGGCGAGTATCCGTACACGTCCGGGTCCACGTTCGCGGCGGCGCCCATGCCTTCGAAGTGGTCGCGCAGGGTCACGTCGTCGCCGAACGTCTCCTTGGCGAGGGCGATCAGCTTCGCCCGGGCCTTCTCCGGCCACTTTCGTGGCAGATAGACGACGTAGCGCGGGTTGCAGCCCACTCGCCGGCACGCCCCCTCCGTCGCATTCATGTGCATGCGCGCGTCGTCGACCTTCTCGTCCATGTCCGCCGGGTCCTCGATGAAGGGCAGCGGATACCAGAGCACCAGGGTGCCGCGTTCGGAGCGCGGTGCGCCCAGGAGGCGGCGCCCGATGATCCAGGTGTCGATGTCGCGCGTCGGCGCGGCAGGATCGTGCGCGAAGGGGAAGCCGTGTGGGCAGGAGGCGTGATCGCCCCCGTGGTGAAAGCGCACGCGCGGCTTCTCCACTCGGATCGCCCCGTGCCGCACGGCGAAGCCCGTGAAGCCCGCGATCGGTTGTCCCGACCCCTCGGCGAACGTGGCGATGCGCCGGCCGTTGATGAAGACGTCCATCACCTCGCCGTCCACATCGATGCGGTAGCCGAACTCGTTGTGGTCCTTGAAGCGGGTCGTTGCGAACGTCTCGGCCCCGGTCAGCACGCGGTCGCGGTAGCGCAGACCCGTGACGTGCAAGCTCACCTCCCGGAGGCGCTCGTCGGGTGCCATGGCGCGGTCCTCCTGGCCCCACTCTCCGGCTTCGAACTTCACGCGTACGTTTCGATCGCTGCGCGACCAGCCCAGCACGATGGCCCCGTCGCAGTGCGGCGAGAGCAACTCGATGCGCCCGGACAACGAGTACGCCCCATGCATCCGGCGGTCGCTGCGTACGAACATCCACGGGCTGCCCGCGATCCCGCTCGATCCTGTCGTCCCGACGGACGCCTTGCCGACGATCAGGTCGCCTTCCGCCGTCAGGCGCCACGCGTCCTTCTCGCGCCACTTGTCGTATCCGTCGCTGAGGCTCTCCTCCCTCCACGCCTTGTAGACGTGGTGCAGCAGCGGACCGCAGAGCGGGAAGTGGTCGCTGGTCGGCGCAGCCTTCTTCGCGCCTTCGCGGACCCCGCCGCCTCCGATGCGATCGACCAGCGTCTCGTGCCGGTTGCGGATGATGTGCGCCGCGTAGCGCATGTCCTTCCCGGCATAGGTCTCCGCCGCCTTCGCGAGCACGCCCGCGTACGCATGCACGGGATGCTTGGCGCTGAGGAACGGCAGATCCGACCGCCCGACTCGCAAGCGCATCGCCGCGGCGGCTTCCTTGCGCCCTTCCTTTTCCAGGAGCTCTGCCAGCAGCTCGCCGCGCTCGGCCTCGAAGTCGTCCACTGCCAGGGACCACTCGAGCAAGCCGATCGCCGCCTTGACCTGGCCGCTCTCGGCGAGGACGACGGCCGCGCGCGCGGGATGGTCCTGGCCGAAGACGGGTTCTTCGCGGTGGCGCTCCAGGTTCCACGTCTTGGCGTCCTCGACGAAGGGCGAGCGCGAGTCGTCGCCGACATAGAAGGTGAACTTCGACCACCACGCCGGCGGCTTCTCTGCACGCCAACCCATCAGGAAGTCGCCGAAGCTCTTCGCGAACTCGTCCATGTCCGACGGCCGTCCGTCCGCCCCGTCGGCAAAGTGTGCGGCGAAGAGCTCGATCGGCTTCTTCGACCCCGTGCCTACGGCCTGCAGATAGGCCTTGAGCTTCGGGCGGAAGAGCTTCTTGCCGCCCATCTCCCATAGGTAGAGGAACGACCACAGTGCGTGGCCCGCGGTGTAGTTGTCGCGGTAGTCGTCCCAGTCGCCCTTCACGAACTTCTCGAGCCAGTAGCGATCGCTATAGAGCCTCGAGCCCGCGTCGTTCACGCGTCCGCCGTCGATGTAGTTGTCGACGAAGTCGCCGGCCATGCTCGACGCAAACGCGCCGCCCGCGTACACGCCGCGCCCCTCGGCCAGCCAGCCGGGCATGCCCGGGTAGAGCAGCTGATCGAAGCGGTGCATGAGCTCGTGGCTCAGGAGCCGCGCGAGCTCGATCTTCCTTTCTGCGGCGAAGCGCACGACCGTCACGGCGCCGCGCTGGAAGCCGTTGGCCCAGAAGTAGGGCGTCGATTCGCTCTCGAGATCGGCGAAGGTCGGGAAGACCCGGATCTCGCCTTGGGCCTTCTTGCGCGTGAAGGGATCCATGCCGAACCAGCGCGCGAGGCGATCGTGTGTGGGTTCGGCCATCTCCGCCGTGGCGAGCAGCGTCCCGTGCCCGCATGCGCAGGTGATGACATACTTCCCGGTTTCGCTGATCGCACGGCCGGGCCGCCGGATGTTGGCGTGCTTGCGGTTGAACTCGGCGATCTGATCGTTGTCCATCGCCTCGAGCTGCTTGATGGTCAGCGGCTCCATCTGCTCGGCTTCCAGGGCCGTGAGCGCATCGCGGATGATGCTGTCCGCAAGACTGTCCAGCGCGGTGCCGCTGCCTTCCTTGGCGCCGGCCGCCTTGGCCTTGGCTTGGGACGCCATGCCGCGGATCGCGCGACCGAGCTCGAGCTTGGCTCCCGAAGGATCCGGACCGCCGAGCCCGCCGGCACTCTTCTTGAGCGCGGCGAGCACCGCCTTGACCTTCGGCCGGACCTTGCTGATGGCCTTCGACAGCGCAGCGGCGTGTGCCTTCCAGAGACGCGGGGCGTCGCTTGTGAGCGCGCGTGCCAGGTCGGTGTAGGCCAGGGCCAGTGCATAGCTGCCCGGACCCTTCGCGCGGCCCGCGGACTTCGCCAGGCCGGCGACGGCCTTCGCGCGCGCCGTTGCGACCTCACCGAGCAGCGGGTCCTTCTTCTTGTCGATCAGGGCGTCGGCGCCCTTGGGCAGCTTGAAGCGGCCCTTCTCGTCAGCGAGCGCCGCGATGAGCGCGTGGCTCCACAGGGTCCGCGCGCTCGGGTCATCCTTGGTGGTTTCGACCAGCTCGAGGAGGAGCTCCGCCGCGTGCGGGTGCTCTCCCAGGCCGACCAGCAGGTGTCCGACCGCTTCCTTCGTCTTGCCCGCATCGCGCGCACGCGCGGCCGCCTTGCGTGCTTCGCGCGCCGTGCCGCCGAGCTCGTCCGCGCCGACGCCTGCAGGCAGCAGGAGCGCAGCCAGCAAGACCAGCCCCAGTCGCATGGATCCGCCCGCCCGCATCGTGTTCCTCGCCCCGCCGGGCGGACACTCTACCGGGAGTCAGGCCTCGTCGTCAGCGGACGAGGAAGGACGCGACGGCGTTCACGCGGTGCTCGGTCAGCGTGTCCTTGCCGCCCCAGATGGGCAGGCGGCGGCCGATCCCCGAGAAGATGTCGTGAATCAGGAAGCGCGCGCCGAGGTTGTCCTTCTTCGCGGGGTCGCTGAAGAGCTGCAGCGGGTAGGCGGCGTTGCCGAACACGGGAATGACCCCCGCGCCCAATGCCACCCACGGGGCCGGGCGTGGCGTGCCGATGCTCTGGATGCAGCGCCATGAGGTGTACAGGGTGCGGCCGATGGCGCCACCACCCAGGATGAGGAACGCCGTCAGGCCGCTGCTCGAGATCACGCCGGTGGCGTAGAGCGCCGGAACGAGGCCCCACACCAGCAGCTTGACCGTCGGCTTGATGGCGAGATGCACGCCGAAGTCGGCAATCGACTCGGCGGCCCGGTGCTCGCTCAGCGACGCGCGAATGGCGTGGGCCGACTCCCGTCCGAGGAAGCCGCGCTTGCGCCAGAAGATCAACCGGCGGCGAACGAACGCGTGGGCCCAGCGCGTGCGCACGCGCTGCGAGCCGAGGAACTTGAGCAGACGGGATACGGCCGCGGTGAGCGGGCGAGGCGCCAGGCGCTTGCCGAGCCAGCGGGCTGCACGGACGGCGCGATTGGGCAGCTTCTTCACCTGCCGGATGACGAGCTTGCCGAGCCAGGCGACGGGACGGTCCCAGTACGCCTTCGCCTCGTCGCGCTCGATGGCACCCTTCGCGTGATGGCTCGTGATGCTCTTCTGGTGACGGCGTAGCGACTTCCAGCTGCGCTGGCGGTCTTCCAGCTCGTCGATGTTGTCCAGCAGCGCGTCCCACTCGCGCTCGGGCAGGCGCTTGCGGAGCTCGTCCTCGTGCGAAGCAATGTAGCCGCGGAGGCGCACGACGTTGACGTCGTCGAAGAGCCAGCGGTCGTACTTGAAGCAGAGCGGGAGGTACGTGGCGAAGAGGTGCCACGGATTCATGGGGAAGAGTGCGGGTACCCCCGATTCGAGGTCGATCCAGACCCAGTGCGTCCCGCCCAGGCCGCTCGTGTCGCGCATGAAGTTGGCGGCGGCGACCGGGTTGCCGCGCCCCGCCTGCCAGAGCAGGCCCTCGAAGCCCGCGTCCTTCAGGTGGACCTGGAGAGGCTTGAGGATCGTGCGTGCCAGGTCGCGCGCCTCGTTGGGTACCTCACCGCCGGGGAGGTCGAGCATCGCGTGCCGGCCCATGACGCGCTCGGCGGTCAGCTCGTAGGCGCGGTGTTCCTCGTTCCAGCGCGAGCCGACCGTGCGCGGCAGGCGCAGGCGGTCGCCGAACCAGTAGCGCACGAGCGGCTCGAGGATCCGGCGGCGCAGGACGGCGCAGTCCACCGCGGCAGCGCACCAGCGGTACGGGTTGCTCGCGCCCGTCAGCACGGTCATGACCAGCGTGCTGGCCGTATCCGGCAGGAAGACCTTCGTAGCAGCCGGCATCCCGTCGGCGGCGACCTCGGCGAAGACGACGCCGGAGCGGCCACGGCCGAGCGGCTTGCGCACGGCCGCGGCGGCCGCAGCGGGCGGGGAATGGGGGGGTGCTGTGGTCACGACGCCTCCCGGAGGACTCCGCATCCCCTGTCGACCAGCGGCCCGCCCGGCCCTGACTCCTTTCGTTCTGCACAACAACTGCCGAACCGGTTCTTCAGCCCGAGGCCCCAGGACGCCGATTCAACGCTCCGTAGGGAGGGTTCATGGCGCGCTTCGAGACGCGGTACAGGGCACGCAAGATCGCCATCCAGCTCAGCATCGCGGCGGCAGCGCTCTGCGCGCTGCATGTGATCGCCATGTGTATCTACTGGTCCGACATCGAGGACAGCTGGGACTTCGACCTGCGCTGGACCCACGTGAGCATCTTCGACCTCGACACGGAGGAGAGCTTCGGTACGTGGCTCGCCACGATGATGCTGATGTTCTCCTCGCGCCTCCTCTTCCTGCAGGCGCGAGCGGTCAAGAAGGCCGGCGCGCCCAGATGGTGGTCGCGCTACTGGTGGATCCTCGGCCTCGGCTTCGCGTGGCTGTCGGTTGACGAGGTTGCCGGCATGCACGAGTGGGTGAACGCGCACACCGAGGAGCTGTGGACCGGCTACGGGCTCATCGTTGCGAGCGTGGTCGGGATCGCGTTCATCCCGTTCCTATGGAACCTGCCGGGACGGACCCAGGCGCTCTTCATCCTCTCCGGACTCATCTACCTGGGAGGGGCTCTCGGCGTCGAGCACGTCAACGACTTTGCGAAGACGCTCGAGTACAACCTCTGGAACACCCTTGAAGAGGGCATGGAGATGTACGGCGTCATCCTCTTCATCTACGCCCTGCTTACGCACATGGCGGGCGGACCACGCACCGCACTCTGGAAGACGACGGTCGTCGAGAGGTAGGGCGCTGGCGACGGCCCTTGGGCTGTAGGGAGGGGCCTTGTGCCCCTCCGCGACCTAGGCGGCCTCCGCGACCTTCTTGAGATCGTCCAGGTCCTTCTGCATCAGCTTCTTCATCGAGCCCGAGAACATCCAGCCCAGCGGCGTCATCAGCTTCGCCATGAAGCCGCGCGCCTTGGAGAGCATCGTCATCTCGACCCTCGTGCCTTCGCCCTCGGGCGTGAACGTGAACGTCGTGAAGAAGTCGCAGCCGCAGGTATCGGCCTGCACGGTGTAGCTGCGCGGCGGATCGAACTTCGAGATCCACATCTCCTCCACCGCCTTCTTCTTGAAGATGACCCGCGTCTCCTTCCAGCGCGTGCCTTCCGCGACGGGGCCTTCGCCCAGCAATTCGATGCTCTCGATGCCTTCGACGTTCGTCGCGGCGTTCTCCAGGTCCGTGAAGACTTCGAACACGCGCTCCTGGGACGCGTTCACCCTGGTGCTCATCTGGATCGTGCCCATGTCCGTCTCCCTCGTCGACCATGCCGCGGGGCGGCAGGATACAGTGCGGCGATGACCCGTTGGGCGTACACGCTGGCCGCGTGTCTGGTCGTCGCCGGCATCGTCGGCACCTGGCTGGAACAATGCAACGCGCCGCCTGCCCCGCTGCCGGACGACGCCGACGAAGCCACGCCCGACGCCGGCGGCGCGCCGGCCTTGGAGGGCGCGCAGGGCGCCGGCCCGCCCGTGCCCGCGCCGGTTGCATCCTCGGAAGCGCCGAGCTCCGTCCCCGAGCCGAGGGCGGAGACCTTCGTCGAGAACGAGCTCAGCCGCCACTTCACGCGCTGGACGGGCACGGTTCGCTACGGGGACGGTACGCCGATCCGTGGTCCGGCGCGCCTGGAGGTCCGCCGCCCGGGCAACCGCAACCACATCGTCGTGTCCTGCTCGGACGACGGGCGCTTCGACCTGCGGCTGCCGCACGCACGCTACACGCTGATCCTGCGCAAGCCCGAGGGCAAGCACACGTTGCTCGAGGACGCAGAGGTCGACGGCGAGACGATGGAGCGAGACCTGGTGCTCGTCGGCGCCTACGTGCGCGGCACGGTCACGCGCGACTCGACGGGCGCGCTGATGACGCGCCCTGGAACGCAGGGCATGTGGTTCGCACGCGCCGGCCGGGACGCGCGCCGCGGGCGCTTCATCCGCTTCGGCAAGGACGGACACTACGGGATCGACGGCCTGCGTCCGGGCAGCTACGTCGTGCGGGGCTGGCCCAAGGCCGTGGTCGATACCAGTGGGCGGTTACCGACCATTACCGTGACCGAGACGGACACGCGCGTCGATCTCGACATCACGGTGCTTGACGAGTGAAGAGCAGGTCCCAGCCGATGGCGAGCACGGCGACGTCCACCAGGGCGTGGCTGACGTAGCCCGACCAGATCGACTTGTAGCGTCGGTAGCACCAGGTCCAGAGCAGGCCGCCCGTGAACACGCCGGCGGAGCCGAGGAGGACGAACGACCAGTCGAAGTACGCGCGCAGGATGATCACGTGGTGCGCGGTGAAGATCGCCGCCGCCAGCAGCATGGCCGGCGTCTCGTTCATCAGCGCTTCGCAGCGCGTGTAGACGAACCAACGAAACGCGTATTCCTCGAGCAGCGCGTTGACGAAGACGATCCACGCGCACACGAGGAGGAAGCTCCGCTTCGTGTCGAAGCCGAGGTCTGCTGCGATTGTGCGGAGCGGTGCCGGATCGATGGCGTCGCGCAGCCACAGCGTGTAGACGCCCCAGATCGCGCCGCAGATGACGAGCCCGAGCCCGATGCCGGCGGCGAGCCCTCCCTTGCGCATCGGCGAGAGCGAGAATGGCTGCTTGTCGACCGCGCGCCGCCAGATCAGCGGTGTCACGTAGAGGATCACCTTGCACGCCGCGAAGATCAGCTTCCCGATCGGCCCCGTCGCCCAGACGAACGCCGCGCTCGCCCCGATGGACGGCGCAGGCGCGGTGATCAAGAGAGCTGCGAGAGCCTGCCGACGCTTCGACATGGCGCAGAGCGTACGCAGCCGACGAAGCGACGCCGCGTCCCTTCTCTGCGCAGGCTTGTCGGGGCGAAGGTGCCGCAAAGCCGCTGAGCCCGTCGCGTGGCATGCCACGCGAGGGCGGAAGCGGCGCAGCGCCACCGAGCACCCGGCAAGCCAAGGTGGGCGGGGCCGGCGAGCGGGTCCCTAACATGACCACCAGTGCAAAGCGGGCCCGCTCGACCGACGCCGCCCGAATCCCGTGTTGTTGAAGCGCCCCGGCAAGCGGCGTTCGTCGTACCGCATTTCACGTTCGTTTCAGGAATCCCAACTCAGAGTCCCCCGTCCTTGTTGTCTGCCGGTTCGCGCTGCCTACGCTGGAGCGCATGGGTTGGCTTCGGATCGCGTTCCTCGTCGTGCTGCTTCCTCTGTCCGCCGCAGCGATCGCATTCGCCGAGCCTCCCGCGACGGCGCAGCAGAGTCCGTTCCTGAGCGACGTCGTGGTCGTCAAGGGCGCGCACAAGGGGCTCGTCCGCACGATGGCGTTCCACCCGCAGAAGGACCTCCTCGCCACGGGCGGCTCGGATCGCGCGCTGCGCATCTGGAAGCCCGGCGCCGAGAAGCCTCACGCCGAGCTGGTGTTGCCACGCTCCGGGTGAGGCCCCTGAATCGCCTCGATCGCCTTCGGTCCGAAGGGCACACGCATCTTGTCCGGCGCCATCGACGGTGAGATCCGCCTGCACGATGCAAAGACGTGCAAGGTGCAGAAGACCCTCGGCGTCCACGAGGAGTTCAGCCATGCGGTGGCGTGGTCACCGGACGGCGCGCTACTCGCCTCGGCCTGTGACAACGGCACGCTCGCGCTCTGGGATGCCGAGACCGGCGAGCTCATCCGCAAGTGGAAGGGCCATGAGAAGGCGGTCTGGGCGCTGCTGTTCTCGCGCGACAGCGAACGGCTCTACTCCGCCGGCGGCGACAGGATGATCGGCGTGTGGGACGTGTTCAGTGGCAAGCGCAAGGGCCACTGGGACGGCCACTCCAAGCGCGTGATCGCGCTGGCGCTCGATCCCAAGGGAGAGCGGCTTGCGTCGGCGGGCGCCGACGCGGGCATCCGCATCTGGGACGTCGAGGAAGGCACGGTGGTGCGCAGCATCGAGGTCCACGAGGGATCGATCTTCGCCCTCGCCTGGCATCCCTCGCGCCCATGGCTCGCGTCGGGCGGCGAGGACAAGGTCGTGCGCGTCACGAACGTCGAGGATGCGTCCGTCGTCCACACACACGACGCCCACGAGAAGACGGTGTTTTCCCTGGGCTGGGACCGCACGGGTAGCCGGCTGGCAAGCGGCGACCAGAACGGCGTGATTGCCTACGTGCGCAAGCCGCTGGGCAGGGCCGACTCGCCGTAGCGCCTAGTACTCCTGGGCGTTGGCGATGTTCGTCGACGCGAAGATTGCCAGGCCCTGGCCGCCTTGCGCGGCAACTTCGATCACGAGCCGCATCCAGACCTGGCGGCTCGTGGCCGGGCCGCCGACCTTCACCTCGAAGCCATGCGGCGCCCAGGTGCCTTGCGGGTCGGTCGTGAGCACGGGACGGCGTTCGCGGGCGTTGTAGTCGGTGCGTACCAGCTGCGCGTTGCCGTAGACGAGTCGCCCGCGGTCGGAGATGTCGAGATCCTCCTCGATCTGGTACGTGCTCGTCGGCGTGGCGTCCACGTTGCCGAGCCCGTCGATCACGTAGAACGCGGCGTCGGCGCCCGAGCCTTCGTCCCACAGCGTCATGAGCCCGAAGCGGTCGTACAGGTCCTGGACGACGTTCTTGCGCATCGTGGCGTCCTCGATCGCCATGACCTCGCTGTAGCTCGGGAACTGGATGCTGCGCCAGATGATCAGGTCGCGCGCGGCTGGCTGGCCGGCCAGGAGAACCCTGTTGGACTGGTGCGGATAGATGCACACGAAGCGATGCAGCGTGATGTTGCGGATCATGCCCGTGCCGCCGTCCGCGATGCACGCGGCCGGATCGCCCTCGCGCACCATCAGCAGGATGTTGCCCGTGCGCGGGTCTCCGACCTCGTCCGGCCCCAGCGCGCTGTCTTCGTCGAAGAGCGGCAGGCGCGCGTCACCGACCATCGGATCACGTGTCAGGTCCAGGCTCGCGAGGTAGCCCTCGCCCACCGTGTCCTTCTGATAGATCTGCCGGCTCGACTCCGCAAGCGTCGCAACCTCGTAGGAGACACGCTGGCCGCGTTCGGTCGCTGCCGTCACGGCCTTGATGTAGTTGTCCGCGTTGCGGCTGCCCATGAGGACATTGGCCATCATCACGGTGACGCCGGCCAGGAGCGCGAGCGAGGTCGCGACCTCGATCATCGTGTAGCCGCGTAGCGAGCGCGGCTGCTTGGTCCTAGCGCTCCACACGGATGGTCGTCTCCTGGTAGGCGTAGTGCATGGCCTCGCTGCGGCGGTGCCCCTCGACGCGAACGGCGTAGCTGCCCGCGGGGACGCTCGACGCCGGCGTCGACCAGTTCCAGCTCTCGTTGCCGCCGGCGTTGTTGTCGATCAGCGTCCGCAACGGATCCGGAACGGCGCCGGCCATCGGCATGACGCCCGGCTCGGCAGCGCTGCCGTCGAGCAGGTTCTTCCACGTCTTGCCGCCGTCCTCCGAGTAGAGCGGCACGTAGACGAGATCGGTGTCCGACTCGCTGAATCCGTCGGCGTAGGACTCGGTGTACTTCTCGCCGTCCCAGCCCTCCCAGCGCGTCTCCCACTCCAAACGGATCGTGCTGGGCCCGGTGAACGTGCGATCCGGCGGCGGCTTCAGCACGTGGACGCGCGGAAGCTGCACCACGCGCCGAGGCGTCGCCGGTAGACCCTCCGCCATGAAGCCATGCAGAAGGCTGACGAGGCCGAGCTCGCCGTGCATGAGGCTGGAGCCGGCCGCGCTGTCGATTCCGCTGGGCACGACGCGCGCCGCGCGGTTGCTGCCGGGCGCCTGCAGGCGTACGACGGCGAGGCCGAGCGCGGCTGAGGGGCCCGTCGACTCCGCGAGGAGACGAGCGCCCAGGTCGATCGTGTGCCGCGGGTAGTCGGAGGGGAACGCGAACTCGGGGCCGACCGATCCGTCGCCCGACCAGTCGATCTGGAAGGGGTCCTGGATCGTCAGTGGCACCGGCAGCTCGAGCTTGAAGCGTGAGTCGATCTCGATGCCGTCGAGCACCGTGATGCCCGTTGCGTCCGCCGCGCGGTGATGGAACGTCGAGCCGGCGGTGCCGGCGTTGAAGAAAGCTGCCGCACCGTCGTAGGCCAGCGTGTTGCGTGCACGGCCGAGCAGCGTGCCGTCCGGCTGTTGGGCGGACGGCAGCGCGTCGCGTCGCACCATGCGGTAGTCGCTCGACGTGCCCGTGCGCGCGCGCAGGTTGCCCCACGGCGCCCACTGGCCGGCGTAGTCCCCGTCGGGGTGGAGCTCACCGATCCACGGCTTGGCCCACCAGTAGCCCCCGGCGCGAATGCTCGTGTTCGTGCCGGCGTTGCTGCGCGCATACTTCTTCGAGCCGCGCACGGTTGCCGTTCCCGTTTCCAACAGGGTGTTCTCGTCAACTGTGCCCGAGACGCCGAACGGCCGGCCATGCATCGGTACGCCGCCGTAGATGCCGGTCGTGCTCAACGACACGTCACCGCCGAGCGAGAGGTAGGAGAAGCTCGCACCGTGGAGCGAGCCGAAGAAGGCCTCGGAGTTGGTGAGCGCCGCGCGCAGCCAGCTCAGGAAACGCGGAACATCGGCATCGGACCGGCCCATCCAGCGCGCGTTGAGGCGCGCGGGATCGAACGCGAGCCACTTGGACTGCGCGTTGCCACTCGTGCGGAAGTCGTCGAAGAACCAGTTGTAGCCGTGCGGGAAGGCGACCGCGATCCGGTCCAGGTCCGCGTACGGGCAGTGGCGCGGGTCGCCCAGGAACTGGTAGCGCTCGCTGAAGGGGATGTTCTGCGCGTTCGCGTAGAAGTACGCGTACGTCGTGCTCTTGTTACCCGGTGCGTTCGCCGTGGGCCACATGCGACCGGTGGTGAGATCGCGACCAAAGCGCGTCTCGACCGCCACGATGCGGTCTATGGCGTCGCCGTCGAGGGCACCCGCTGCCGATTCGAGAACTTCGCGAATCGCCCAGGTGGGAACCTCGACCGTCCAGCGCGCCGTGTTCTTGGGGAACGCGCCGACCTCGTAGAGGTCGCGGCGGAAGCGGTCGGTGTCCGCGGCGGAGGACGGCGTCGGGCAGGGGATGTAGTCGAGGTCGTAGAGGCGTTCGCCGGCAGGTAGTCCGCGCCCGGAGAGGCTCGACGGCGTCTCGAGCGGCGTGCCGTGCAACTCGACGACGGTGCGGTTGTTCGCCGCGTCGTACGTGACCTTGCACCACATCTCACCGCGCGCGAACCCGCCGTCGCAGACCCCGTTGGCGTTCGAGTCGAAGAACGACTCCGCCGGGTCGTAGACGCCGTCGCCGTCGGCGTCGAGGAACGGCTCGCCGTACTCCTCGATGTACTCGTCCGTGTCTTCGCTGTCGCCGTAGTCGTCCGGGTCCCAGGCCTGCCACGGCGTCTCGGGATCTGTCGGCGGGGTCCACTGGCCGTTGCCGTCGCGGTCCCAGTACGCCTCGGCGGCGTCCCAGCGCCCGTTGCCGTTCGCGTCGGTGAACGGCTCGGCGGGCTTCGCGGGGTCCCAACGGCCGTTGCCGTTGGTGTCCGTCAGCGACTCGCTGGTCGAGGTGAACGTGCCGTTGCCATCGATCTCCCGATACGGCTCGAACGGGTCGCGCACGCCGTCGCCGTCGAGATCCAGCCACGTCTCGGCCTGCTCGCGCAGGTTGTTGGCGTTCACGTCCTGGTACGCCTCGGGGTAGACGGGCGGGTTCGACCAGTCCTGGTACTCCTCCGCCGTGCCGCTTGCGTCCGAGTCGATGCCGCCCGGAAGGCGCTTCACGATGAGCGTGGGATTGGAGACCGCGTTGACCTGCGTTGCGAAGTCGCCGCCGGCGATGGTCAGCGTGATCGGCGTGCCCAGGTCTCGAACGCCGTTGCCGTTCCAGTCCTGGTAGGTCTCGGTCGCGTCGAAGACGCCGTTGCCGTTGGTGTCGAGGTACGGCTCTTCCTGCGCGGTGAGGACCTGCGTGTCGAGGTACTCGGTCTTGTAGGCGTAGACGCGGAAGCGAGGCGAGATCGACGTGGCGTCGAAGCCCGCGACGCGGGTCGGAGCGAGGACCTCCGGGTGCGTCACGGCGCGCCAGCCCGGTGCGTTCCCCGGGTCCCGGCAGGCGTCGCTGTAGTTGCGCACCGGCGGCATGGGCAGCAGACCGCCGTGCAAGTTGATGATCAGCGCGTTGTGGAAGCGATCGGGATCGGACGCCATCTGATCGAGCAGCAGGCGCCAGGTCGGCTCGTCCGCCGCGTCGATGCCGGCGGCCACGCGGGCGTCGGCCTTCGCCGCCGCATCAGGCCAACGCATGCAGTGGTTGTGCATGTCGGCCAGCGCGTACGGCACCGTGTTGCCGGGGTCCCAGGTCCCGTTTCCGTTTACGTCCGTGATGACCTCGCCGTCGTCGTATTCGCCGTTGCCGTTGCTGTCGATGAACGGCTCCGGATCGGAGTGGTCATTGACGAAGGCGGGTGCGTCGACGCCGTCCAGGTTGAGGCGTCCACCCATCTGGCGGGCGTCGTAGTAGCGCGCGCCCAGCACGCCGCCCGTATCCGGGAGCTTGCCGGGGTAGGCGTACGTCCACTTGGTGGTGTCCGTGCTGAGCCGGTCGTCGTTGGTGTACGGCGCGTACGCTTCGTTACGGCCGAAGCCCGCCTTGGTGATCCAGTGCACGCGATACTCCATGCCGGGGTGCTGAAGGCGCAGTGCGATGAGGGCACCCTCCAGCATGGAACGGCGCGCGTCGGCGGCGATGCCCCAGCCCGGGTGGTTCTCGAGCGCCAGCACGTAGAGGTCGTAGACCTGCGTCGTGGCGTCCGGGATGCTCGCCGTCTGGATCAGCCCCGAGATCTCGGCCATCTTGGTGCCCGGTGCCTGCTCCATCGGAACGCGCCGGTAGATGCGGATGGTGCAGAGCCGCTTGTCGAGCGTCTCTTCCTCTTCGCCGAACGCTTCGACCGTCACCTGGCGGGTCCAGCGCCAGATGCCCTGCTCGCGGAAGTTGCCGGAGACCGGATGGTCCGGATCGACGAGCTCTGTCGGATCATCGGGATCGGCGAGGATCGTCAGGACCGGATTGAAGCCGCTGCCGTCATCGAACTTCGTCAGGTCGGAAGCGACGTTGCCGTCCTGGTTGAGGACGTAGCCGCGCATCTCGGCCAGGATCGCGAGCGCCTTCTGCTCGGCGAAGACGCGGTCCTGGATCCAGTCGCTGTGCTGGGCGCTGCGGCCGATGTAGAGCACGGCTGCCATCGCGGCCAGCACGAGGACCACGGACGCGATGAGGACCTCGAGGAGGCTGAACCCATGGCTCGGCCCTCTCTCCGTCTCAGTCCTCGTGCCCTGCAGCCGCATCCAGTCTGCTCCCGGGGTCCCTAGGGTTTCGTGCCCTATCGGCCATCTCGGCCGTGCGGCCGTAGCGGGAAGGGGCGACGGCGGCTTGCTGGGCCGCACTGCAGCGAAGGCTTACTTGTCGTGGCCCTTGGCCTTGCCCTTGTTCGACTTCTTCGACTTGTCGTCGCCGTGGTCGCTGTCGCCCGAGGACCCGGCACCGGCGCCGCGGTTCCTGGACATCACGTCTTCCATCGGGCGGCCCTCGTCGTCCAGCGGCGCGGGCACGAACGGAGCGCGCACCTGGCGGTACTCGCTCACGATCTTGAGCAGCTGCGAGACGAGATCCGGGTTGTGCACGAAGGTGGTGCACGGGTCCGCGGGCTTCGGCGGATCGGGCTTGTCGGACTTCGGCGGGGGAGCCCCGGATTTGTCCGACTTGGCGCTGCCGCCGGACTTGCCCGACTTGCTGCTCCCGCCCGACTTGCTGCTACCACCGGACTTGCCCGACTTGCCCGAACCGGAGTCACCGCCGTGGCCGGATTTGTCGCTCTTGCCGCTGCCACCGGACTTCCCCGACTTGCCACTGCTGCCGGACTTGCCGCTCTTGCCCGACTTGTCGCTCTTCGGGGGAGGCGGCGGCGGCGGAGGAGGCGGCGGGGGCGGAGGCGGCGGAGGCGGCTCGCTCGTGGTGGGGCACTTCACGTGGACCGTGCCCGCCACGATGACCGTGCCCTCGAAGTACGCGCCGTCGTCGACCTTGAAGTCGCCCGTGACGAAGAGGATGCCGCGCCAGTTGGCGGCGTTTTCCTTGATGTGCACGTTGCCGTCGATGACGAGCGCGCCCGTGCCCGCGAGCGAGAAGTCGGAATCGATCGTCAGCGTGTGCTTCTCACCGGCCTTCTTCGCCGGCCCCGTCACCGTCACGACGGCCGTCGCCAGGTGGGGGATCTTGAGCAGCGGCTCCATCTTGGAAGGCGTCGAAGGGATGTCGCGCACGACATCTGCGCTGCTCTTGAGGCCGTCGAGGCTGACCCCGAAGAAGTCCTTCACGGTCAGCGGTTCCGCGACGCCCGCCTTGCCGGGGCCGGAACCCGCGGCGAGGCCCGGCAGAGCGGCATGGGTCGTCGGCGCGTCGAACAGCGTTTCCTTGTCGAGGCCGGGATCGCCCGTGTGCTCGCGGTAGCCGATCGCCAGGGTCGGCGAGGTCAGGGAAACGGGGCCCTGGAGATTGATCTCTTCGGCCTCGGTCGCGATCAGTGCGGCCGTCGCCGGGAGGACGTTGCCGAGGCGCCGGATCTCGGTGGCCAGTACGACCATCGCGAGGCGACGGTTTGGCGGCGTGCCGAGCGCCTTGTCTGGCTGCGGGCGCTGGAAGATCTCGCCCTCGCACTCGACGCGCCACATGGAGCCCGTCGGCATCCCGTAGCGGTGGCTCAGGTCGCGCGCGCCGCGGCTCGGGCGCATCGGGTCGTCCTTGCCGACCGCACGCCGGACCGTGTAGCGGCCCCAGACGCCGGGCGTGATCTCGAAGCTGCGCACGAGACCGACGGACGCATCATCCGTCTCGTCGACGGGCGGCTTGGCGCTCATGTCGCGGAGCGGCGCGAACGCTTCGACGGGCTGCGTCGTACGGGTCTTCAGCCACGCGTGGGCGTGCAAGAGCCCCGAACGCGCAACCTGGCGCGCTTGCCCTTCCACGTTGTGCTCGGTCCCCGTCACGCGCTCGAGCGCGCGCACGCGGTTGCTTCCCGACAGCACGATGGCTGCCAGCAGGAAGAGACCGACCATCGCGTAGATGATCACGAATCCGCGCTCGCTGTCCCCCTGTAGAGGCAGTCCGGCCGCAGGCGTCTTCGATTGCTTCATGTTCGGTACCGTCCAACGAGTTCCACCGGCACCATCGACACAAGCCAATGGAAAGCTATCGCAGGAATCCGCGCTGCCCAGGCGCACCGCCCAGAAACGCGTCTCCGGCAACCCGAATTGGGCCTTGGGTTCACAACTGTTCGGAGACCTGAACGAATGCTGCCCCGTGCAATGCACCTTTCGTCGCGACGCGACGAGGCGCGGGTCGAGCGTCTCAATCCGGTACAGTCCGGCCCCGCCCTGTGGAGTCTCGTGCATGCCGCCGCTCGTCAACGCCCTGGTCCTCTGGATCGCCGCGACGGGTTTGACGGCTACGGCGTGGCCCACGCGCACCTGGTCTGCACGTGCGCGCATCGTGACGTTGGGCACTCTCGCCGTGGTCTTGTTCGTCTCAGCCGGGCTCCAGCCCATTCGCCCGATCGGCTACCGCATTGCCATCGTGGTCGCCCTGCCGATCCTGGCGATGAAGCTGCTGGATCTGCATGTGGCGGCGGCGTGGTGGCGGACGCGCAGCTTCCGGAGTTGGCTCTGGTATCTGTTCGTACCGTTCGTGCTCGTTCTCCGGCGCTACGAAGAGGAACCGCCCAGGCCGCGGAGCGCGGCCTTGCGTCTTCTGGCGCGCGGTGCGCTCGAGGTCACAGCGGGCGTCTTTCTCCTGCGCTGGGCCAACAGCGCTGAGATCGAGTCGTTCTGGCTGCTCCACACGATCAAGTTGATGGGGGCCTACCTCGTGGCCTTCGACGGGGGCATGGTTTGCCTCACGGCGCTGCTGCGCCTGAGCGGCCTGAACGTCCTCGACTTCAGCCGTCACCCGATCGTGGCCCGGACGCCGGCCGACTTCTGGCGCCGCTACAACCGGCCCACGACGCAATACCTGCACAACGACGTCTACAAGCCCGTCGGTGGCCTGCGCCATCCGTATCGGGGCATCGCGGTGGTGTTCCTCGTCAGCGGCGTGCTCCACGAATACGTCGCCTACATGCTGATCGGGCATGCAACCGGCTATCAGTTCGCGTTCTTCTCCCTGCATGGACTGGCGGTGATGGCGACGCGCAAGGTGCGCCTCAAGGGCGCCAAGGCCGTGCTGGGGGCCGTGGCGACGTTCCTCTTCCTCGTCGCGAGCTCGGTTCTCTTCTTCGCCAGCGTGGACGCGATCGACAAGCCCGGCTGGTACTACCTGGGCGGCGGGCTCCTGCGTTGAGCGTGTAGGCTGTCGCGCCGTGCGATACGCCCTGGGACTTCTCCTGGTCCTGCTCGTCCCTGCCGCCGCGGCGCGGGCTGCCGAGGACGATCTCGCAGCGCTGCTCGACGGCGTGAAGGCCATCGGCGTTCCCGGCGTGCCCGGCACGATCCGTGTGTTCGGGAAGGACGCATTCCCGGTCGTCACGGCAACGATTGGGGAGCAGCCAGGCCCAGTCGTCGCCGCGACGCGGCTCGGCCGCGGTCGTGTCGTGATGTTCGCGCACAACGGCTACTTCGGGAACCTGTTCACGAAGGCCGGCACCGGCCGGCTGCTCGTCAACGCATGTCGCTGGGCGTCGGGCCGCCGCAAGGCGATGCGCATCGGCGTACGGGGTCGCGACTCCCTGGTGCCGCACCTCCGCAAGCAGGGCCTCGACGTGACGGCGATCACCGGCACCGACTGGGGCAGGCTCGAGGTCGACGTGCTGATCTCGCCGATCGCGGATATCAGCGAGAAGGAGATGCGCGCGCTGCGCGCATGGCTGCGCAAGGGGCGCGGGCTCCTGTGTGGGCTGCCCGGGTGGGGCTGGCAGCAGCTCAACCAAGGCAAGGACCTCGCGACAGAGAACATGGGCAATCGGCTGCTCGCGCCCGCGGGCCTCGTGTGGGGCGGCGGGACGATCCAGAATCCGAAGGACGGGCTGTTGAAGACGGCCGAGCCGCCGCACCGGTTGACGCACGCGGCGCACGCGCTGGAGGCGCTGCTCGAGCAGTCCGAGGGACGCGGCCGCCTGAGCAAGAAGGACAGCGCGCTCGCCGTAGCGACCGTGACGCGCTGCATCCGCGACCTGCCGCCGGACGACAAGGTCTTCCTCCCGCGGGTAGGAAAGCTGCTCAAACACAGCGACGATCCGCGCTTCATTCCGACCCACGATCAGCCTCTGACCGACGAGGCGGGCCTGGGCAAGCTGCTGCTCACCCTGCAGGTCCAGCGCGACAAGACGTTGCCGGCCGAGAAGATCCGCGCGCATCCGGCGGCCGCAGTCTTTCCCGGTTCGGTGCCCAAGAGCGCGACGCGCGTGCGCCGCGTCGTGAAGATCGACACAGGCGTGCCGGGCTGGCACAGCACCGGGCTCTACGCACCGCCGGGTGAGTTCCTGTCGGTCACGACGCAGGCAACCGACGGCGATCTCTCCGTACGGATTGGCGCGCACAAGGACAGGCTTTGGCACAAGGCGCAGTGGCAACGGGTGCCCGAGATCACGGTGACCGCGCCCATCGAGAGCGCCACGACACGGGTGGCGAACGCCTTCGGTGGGCTCGTCTACGTCGTCGTGCCGCCGCGTTCGCAGCTCGGCACGGTCAGGATCGTCATCGCAGGCGCGGTGGAATCCCCGCTCTTCGTCCTCGGGAAGACGTCGCTCGAGGACTGGCGCTCGAAGATCCGCAACCGCAAGGGGCCGTGGGCGGAGCTGGCGACGTCGAAGGTCATCATCACCGTGCCGTCGGAGAACGTGCGTGCGCTCGACGATCCCGAAGCGCTCATGACCTGGTGGGACGAGGTGCTGGACGCGTGCGCGGACCTCGCCACGATCCCGCGCGAGCGCGAACGCCCCGAGCGCTACGTCGCCGACGAGCAGATCAGCGCCGGCTACATGCACGCCGGCTATCCGATCATGACGCACCTGGACGCCGCGCCGCGCTTCGTTGACTTGAAGAAGCTCTCGACCCAGGGCGACTGGGGCATGTTCCACGAGATGGGGCACAACCATCAGCACAAGGACTGGACCTTCGGCGGCACGATCGAGGTCACGTGCAACCTCTTCTCGCTCTACTGCATGGAGGTGAACTGCAGCAAGGGCAAGGGGCACGGCGCGATGTCGCCCGAGAACATCGCGAAGAACACGGCGCTCTACCGCAAGGGCGGCAGCAAGTTCGAGATGTGGAAGCGCAAGCCGTTCACTGCGCTGATCATGTACCACCAGATGCAGCAGGCCTTCGGGTGGGACGCTTACAAGAAGGTGTTCGCCGAGTACCGGCAGCTCGCGCCGCACAAGCGCCCGAAGAACGACGACCAGAAGCGCGACCAGTGGCTCGTTCGCATGTCGCGCACGGTGGGGAAGAACCTCGGACCGGTCTTCGAGTCCTGGGGCGTGCCCACGTCGGAGAAGGCGCGGAAGCAGGTTGCAGACCTGCCGGCGTGGATGCCGTAGGGGCGACCCTTGTGGTCGCCTCATCCGTTGCGCGGCGTCGTGGAGGATCCCTGTAGGGGCGGGCCTTGTGCCCGCCCGCAAGCCTGAGTGGACACGGGCGCCCACAAGGGGCGCCCAGACGGGGACCGGCGCGATTCGCGAAACGCGCCGTGGGGCGACCACAAGGGTCGCCCCTACAACCCGAAGACGCGTTCCATGCGCGCCGCGATGTCCTTGAGCCGCGCTTCGTCCCCGCCGCGGACCTCCGCGGTCGCCCAGCCCCCGTAGCCGACGTCGTCCAGGGCCTTCACGACGTCAGCCCAGCCCGAGTCGCCGTCGCCGATCTTCGCGCCGAAGCCCGCGTAGAGCCCCTCGTCGTTGCGCTTCTTCCGGCTGAAGTCCTTGATGTCGAGCTTGAGGATGCGCTTGCCCAGGATCCGGATCCACTGCTCCGGCCAGCCGTAGTTGACGACGTTGCCGACGTCGAAGTACCAGCCGATCCACTTGCTCTCGAACTGATCGACGTAGCGCCGCGCTTCCAAGGGGCTGAGGAGGAAGTGGTTCCACACGTTCTCGATGGCGATGGCGACGCGCAGCTCCGTGGCCAGCGGCAGGACCTTCCGGATCTCCGCGCTCGAGCGCTTCCACGCATCGGCGTAAGACACCTTCTTGTTGACGACCGCCGGCACCAGCAGCACGGTCGAACCGCCGTAGCGCTTGCACTGATACAAGGCGGTCTCGAGCGCCTTGCGTCCCTTCTCACGGCGCTTCGGGTCCGGGTCGGAGAGATGGTGCTTCCAGTGCACCGAGTCGACGACGCCGTGGATCGGGAGGGCGGTGCGGTCGCGTGCGCGTAGCACCTCGTTCTCGTCGAGGTCACTCGGACTGTCGAGCTCGATGCCGTCGAAGCCCAGCTTCTTGACGAGCTTGAACTTTGCGAGCACGTCGGCGCCCGCGCCCACCATGCCATACTTCACGGCCTTCAGGAGTCTGCGCTTGGGCTTCGCATCTTCCGCACGTGACGATCGAGAGAGTGCCAGCGCTCCGAGCGCTGCGGCGCTGCCTGCAAGGAAGTCCCGGCGGTCCATCGTCATGGTTCTCTCCCTTGCGCTCTGCGCGTTCGGCTGCGGCAAGCAGCCGGATCCCTCTCTGCAGCGCTTCGAGGCAAGTCGCGTCATCATGGGAACGACGGCGCGCGTCGTACTCTATGCCAAGGACGAAGCCGCCGCGCGCGAGGGGTTCGACAAGGCGTTTCAGGCCTTGGAATTCGTGGACCATGCCCTGAGCGACTACCGCGAAGATGGGGCGGTCGCCGCGACACTCGCGAAGGGCAGCGGCAGGCACACAACGAATAGGTACCTCATCGCCGCGTTGCATCAGGCGCAGCGTATCCACGACATGACGTCCGGCGCCTTCGATGTCACGATCGGTCCGGTCGTTGCCCTCTGGCGAGAGAACCGCGTGCCCACCGACGACGAGATCGCTGCGGCGCGGGCGCGAATGGGGGGCTTCGTCGTGCACTCGCAGCTCGAACTCGAGTTGCTCGGCGACGACATGCGCTTCGACTTCGGGGGTATCGGGAAGGGCTTCGGTGCCGAGATCGCGCTCAGTGCCCTCGACCGCCGGGGCATCGACCGAGCGCTGGTCGACATTGGCGGCGATATCGCTTTGGGGCGGCCGCCGCCGGGTCAGTCCGGGTGGGTCGTGGTGGTTGCCGACCGACGCGTCGAGCTCAGGGAGTGCGGTGTCGCGGCCTCTGGAACCGCGGAGCGCGGCGCTCACATCCTCGATCCACGAACCGGCCGCCCCGTCACGCACGGCCACGCGGTGTGGGTCGTCGCAAGCGACGCGCTCGACGCCGATGCCCTCGCGTCGGCCTACAGCGTCATGACGCGCGACGAAGCCGTCGCGCACGCCAATGGCATCGATGATGTGCACGTCGTGCTCGAATGGGAGGAAGACGGCAAGCGCCGGCGTCGGACCTCGGCCGGCTTTCCGGGCCCGTAGGCCCCGCGTATTGTGGCGCCGTGGTGCCATGTGGCAACGGAGGTGACGACTTGGCGAAGAAGGACTGGATCTACACGCTGTTGAACGCGCACTTCGGAGATCTCAGCGATCTCGCGATCACGGGGCGCACCTTTCCGTTCCGCATGCGCGCCGACATTCAGCGTGCGATCGACCAAATGCTCACCGCGAACGAGCAGGTGGCGCTCTTCTGCAGCGTCCACCAGGAATACGCACACGAGGGCTACGCGTTCCAAGGGCTGCTTGTCGCCGACCGGCGTTCGCCCATCGTCCAGGTTGCCCCGCGGTATGAAGAGATGGACATCGGCGAGGCGCAGCCGCTGCGTTGCCTCGTCAACGGGCTCTGGCTGCTAGCGAACGGCGACGAGCGTCATGCCGTCTTGCTCACGCCGGCCATGCAGCACGGTTGCGCGTCCGGCCTCGAGATCCAGCTTGCGACCCGCGGTGGTGAGGACGGTGTGCGCTGGACGCAGCGGATCTTCAAGGCGCTCGAGGAGGCCGTGTCTCAGTCGGCCTGCTACCGGAGCAAGATCCTGTCTTTGGAGCAGCCGCCACGTTTCGGTGGCGAGTCCGGCGGCCTCACCGTGCACGAGTTGCGGCCCGTGGCGCGCGACGAGGTGATCCTCCCTGCCACGACCGTTGCGTTGCTCGAACGCAATGTGATCGGGTTCCTGCGCCAGCGTCCGCGCCTGCGCGAGCTCGGCCTGCCGACCAAGAAGGGCCTGCTCTTCTACGGCCCGCCCGGAACCGGCAAGACGCACACGATCCACTACCTGGCCTCGGCGCTCGAGGAGCACACGACGTTTCTCGTTTCTGCCGAGCAGGTCGGGCTCATCGACGAGTACATGGCGCTCGCGCGGCTGCTCCAGCCGAGCGTCGTTGTCATCGAAGACGTCGACCTGATCGCGCGCGACCGCGCCCGCATGCGCAACCCCGTCGAGGAGGTGATGCTCAACAAGCTGCTGAACCAGATGGACGGCCTGCAGCGGGACGCGGACGTGCTCTTCATCCTCACGACGAACCGGCCCGAGTCATTGGAGGCCGCGCTTGCTTCGCGGCCCGGGCGCATCGACCAGGCCATCGAGTTCCCGCTGCCCGACGACGCCTCGCGCGGCAAGCTGCTCGACCTCTACGCCTGCGGCATGCAGCTCGACGACGCCTTCAAGGCCTCGGCCGTGAAGCGCACGGAGAACGTCAGCGCCGCGTTCATCAAGGAGCTGATGCGTCGCACAGCCCAATTCCTGCTCGAGCGCGGGGGCGCGGACGCCCCGAGTGTCGGCGACCTGGATCAGGCGCTCGACGAACTGCTCTTCAGCGGCGGGTCCTTGAACCGCACCCTGCTCGGCGCCCACGCCGACGGCCCCGAGGCCTAGCGCGAGACGGAACGCGCGACGCGAAAGCCCACATACGGCCCGTCGGCGAGCCACCAGATGCTGCGGGGGCGCTGCGGATCGCTGTCGTTCCACGCCTCCTCGGGGCACGCCTTGCGCGCATCGCACGTGCACTGATCCGCCGGATCGTTCCAGCAACCCCCGCGCATCACGGGGCGCGGGTCGTCCTTCGAGAACGGACCGCTGCAGTACTCCCAGGCATTGCCGAGCATGTCGACGATGGCGGGTCCCGCCGACGTCTCGCGTGTCTTGCCCTCGCTGTCCGTCTTCGTCCACGCCGCTCCGGTGTTCATGGCACACGCCGCTTCCCACTCGGCTTCGGTCGGCAAACGGTACGTCTTCCCGGTCATGTTCGAGAGCCACTCGCAGTAGCGCTCGGCGGCCTGACGCTTGATGCCGACGCACGGCCGCTTGCCGCGACCCCAGCCCTTGTCGTGGGGGAGGTACGAGGGCGAGGGCCGCGCAATGGCATCGGCCCCCTCCGGCACGTCCTTCTCGAGGTAGTAGGCCTCGTACTCGTTCCACGTCACCTCGGTACGGCCGATCCAGAAATCCCCCGGCACCACGAAGATCATGTCGAACCGCACGTCCGAGCTCGGAATGGACTCGGTGTAGTACGTCGGCCCGGGGTCGCTCGTCACCTCGGCGTCGTCCTCGCCGCAGCCCGCGAGGAGTCCCAGCAAGACCAGGATGGCGATCCGCGCGCTCAGCGCTTCTGTCCCGGCAGCGGTACGGGGCGCATGTCGGCTGGCCCGAACGCGATGTCGTCCTTCATCAGCGTGAGGTCGGACGCCATGATCTTGTCCCACTCGACGACCTCACCCGTGTACGCCGCCTCGCGGCCCATGATCGCGGTCATCGTGCTCTCGGCGACCTGCTTCGTCATGTTGAGCGGCGTGCCGGCGCGGATGCTGTCGATCAGGTCCTTGTGTTCCTGGCGGTAGGCGTGGCCGATGTTCTTGCCGCCGGTGTACGTCCACGCGTTCTCGCCCTCGATGACTCCGGTGTAGGGCGCGGCCGTTCCCTTCGTGCCCTGGAAGTGCGCGCCGACGTGCTGGGCGGCGCCCGGGAAGTGGCGCGCCATGCTCATGACGTGCTTGCCGTCCGGGTACTCGTAGTCCACGGCGAAGTGGTCGTAGATGTTGCCGAACTTCTTGTCGGTCCGGACGAGACGTCCGCCGACCGCGACGGCCTTCACGGGATGGCTTCCCATGACCCAGTCTGTGACGTCGATCGTGTGGATGTGCTGCTCGACGAAGTGATCGCCCGAGAGCCATGTGAAGTAGTACCAGTTGCGGAGCTGGTACTCCATCTCGCTCCAGTCGTCCTTGCGTCCGCGGTGCCACGCGCCGCCGACGTTGTAGTACGCGCGCCCCGCCATGACCTCGCCGATGGCGCCCTCCTCCACGCGATCGATCGTCTGGAGGAACTTCTCGTGATGGCGGTACTGCGTGCCCGAGATGATTCCGAGGTTCTTCCCCTTGGCCTTCTCGCCCGCAGCGAGGATGCGGCGCACGCCCGGCGGGTCGACAGCAACCGGCTTCTCCATGAAGACGTGCTTGCCCGCGTCGACTGCGGTTTCCACGTGCAGCGGGCGGAACCCCGGCGGCGTCGTGAGCAGGACGAGGTCGACGTCGCTGTCGATGACCCGCTTGTAGGCGTCAAAGCCCACATGGCAGCGCCCCTCCTCGACCTTGAAGCCATTGTGCTTCTTGCCGGCCAGGTAGTCCTTGCTGCTCTTCAGGCGGTCCGGAAAGAGGTCGCCCATCGCGACGAGGTGCACGTTGGGGCCGGCCTTCATGCAGTCTTCGGCCGCACCCGTGCCGCGCCCCCCGCAACCGATCAGGCCGACCTTGAGCGGCGGCGGGTCCTCGTCGGCGAACGCGCCCGGCGCGAGCGCGGCGGCGGCCGCCATCGCGGTGGTGGTCCTGACGAAGTCCCTGCGTGTCAGCCCGCTCTGATCGCTCATTGGTTTGCACTCCTGCCCGGCCGCCGGATGATAGCGCCTCGAAGGCTGTCGCGTGGACCGGGCGTGGCGCCGCTGTGGAGGAGCCCCATGTTGCGTACTGTCCTCGTTCTTGTCGTTGCCGGTCTGCTGTCCGCGTGCTCCAGCACGGTCCAGGCCTACGGCGGCGCTGCGCGGCCCGACAACCAGGTCGCGACGATCATCCCCGAGAACTCGTGGAATCGAGCGCGCACGAGCATCGCGCCCACGGGCACGGGCGAGATCCAGGCGCGTGTCGCGAACCAGAGGCTCTCCTTGCTCAAGAGCCAGTTCACGGTGCTTCCGGGGCAGCACAATCTGCTGGTCGTCTACCGCAACGACAACACGCCGTACAAGGACTACGAGCTGCAGACGCGGCCGGTGACCCTGGCCCTCAACGCCCAAGCCGGCCGGACGTACGCGATTCGTGCGCAGCCCAACTACGTGAAGGATCGCATCGACGTGCGCATCTTCGCCGTCGATGTCGGCAGCCGCCAGACGGTGGCCCAGGTCCAGGTACCGCAGAGCCACATCCACATGGATGACGGCGCGACAGACATCATCGACTGATCGGCCTGGTCCCCGTGCCCGGATGACCGGGACGTGACGCCTTCGGATTTGCTGCGCGGACGGGCCCCCGCCGACCCGTAGACTCCAAGCAGCCGCGGCCAGGGCGCCTGCGCGCGCCTTCGAGGCCGCGACCTGTCTTCCCGACGGGGGGACAGCCATTGAGGCCTGTAGGGAGTCGCGAACCTGATGATCAGCAAGCCTGGTCCGGGGACTCCTGAGCGAAAGGAGGTGATCGATGGGTAGATGTGCTTTATGGAGGCCGTCGACCTAGGACGACCGACGGGCCGCACCTTCAACGGCCTCTTGAAGACACAAGATCTCACGACAGCGTGAGATCTCCGGGCGAGCTCCCACAGCCGGGGGCTCGCCCCTTTCAATTCAACCCAGCACCCAGCACTCGTTCCCGAACCGGTTCCCGTTCTCAGCACCCAAGACCCAGTACTCGTTCCCGATCTCGATCCCGTTCTCATCACCCAGCACCCGTTCCCGAACCCGTTCCCGTTCTCAGCACCCAAGACCCAGCCTCCTTTCGCACAAGGACCTTGGCCCTTCTCGCGGTCTCCGCTCCGCGCTACCATCGGCTGCGGGCTGGAAGGGATGCGCTCATGCGCCTTGCCTTGCTATTGATTGCGCTCCTGCTGCTGCAGGCTTGCGGCGGTGCTTCGCGTGCACAGATCGAAGAAGCGATCCGTCAGGCACAGGAAGAAGCCGCCCAGCAGGAAGAACAGGACGCGGGTCCGGATCCCACCGAGGTCGCCTTGGCGATTCTCGAAGAGTGCGCCCTCGATGACGTCGGCCGCCTGCTCGCGCTGCTCGACGTCTTCGCGCCGCTGCTCGATCCGGCGCAGCCGCTGCCGCCCTTCGAGCTGGCGGGCATCGACACCGAGGGCTTTGCGTTGGATTGGCGCCTCGACACGAACGACGACGACGTGCCCGACATGAACGGCACCTTCCGCTTCCAGGACGTCGACGGCAACGCGGTCCTCCCGCTCAGCGAAGAGGAGATCGAGGCCATCGAGACCTCCGGCAACCTCGACTCGCTGCCCGGGCTGATCGAGAACCTGCCCGCCGGCACCACGCTCGTGCTGCAGTTCACGCAGACCGGATCGGCCGAGGTCGTGGGCTTGCTGGGCGTCACGTTCGAGAGCCCCGGCCCGCTGCTCTCGGGCACGATCAACATCCTCGCGACGACCTGCACCACGGCCTTCCGGATACGCGGCGTGGACGCGACGGCACTCCTGGGCGACTACCCCGACGCCGACATCCCCATCACCGTCTCGTCCGCCAAGGGCATTCTCGTGGGCTCCGTGATCATGGACGGGACGCCGCTGGCGAAGATCCGCGTCACCTACGCCGAGACCGCCTTGGAGTTCGTCCTCGACCTCGAGAGCGGCACGCTTGTGGAGAGCCAGGAATAGGCGGCACCGGTACACTCCGGCCATGCCGCATCACTGGGAACGGCTCGCGCAACTGGACCCTCTCTTCGTCACGCTGGCGGAGCCGGACAAGAAGGGCGGCGGCTGGGATCCGCACGCGTTCCTCCAGACCGGGCGCGATCAGATCGCCGACACGTTCGCGCGTCTCGACACGCTGGGCGTCGAGCTGCCCGGCAACCGCGCGGCACTGGACTTCGGCTGCGGCCCCGGGCGTCTCACACAGGCGCTGGCCGAACGCTTCGATGCCGCGCACGGTGTCGACGTTGCCCCGAGCATGCTCCGCATTGCCAACGAGCTGAACGAGCAGGGCGAGAAGTGCCGGTTCCATCTCAACGAGCGTCCCGACCTCGCGCTCTTCGAGGATGCGTCGTTCGACTTCGTCTACACGAGCAAAGTCCTCTTCCACATTCCGCCGAAGCGCCAGGTCGGGTTCATCCACGAGTTCCTTCGCGTGCTCCGGCCCGGCGGCGTCGCCGCGTTCGAGCTCTCCGTCTTCTCACCCCAGCCGACGCGCCGAATGCGCTTCTATCAGCGCTACCGCAACGTCAGGCGGCGCCTCATCAACCGGCAGAACCAGTACTTCATGATGCGCGCCCTGGGGTTCCGCCCACAGTGGCTCTACCGCACCTTCGGCCTGCGCCCCATGATGCGCATGTACACGGTCGACGAGTCGCGTATTCGCCGCGAGCTCGCGGCCTGCGGGGCGGAGTTTCTCGCCCTGGACGAGGAGCCCCGGGGCTTGCGTACCAACGCGACCTGGATCGTCCGCCGGCCGGGCTCGGCACCGGCCTGACGTCCGCTCTCCTGCCGCCGCCTGCTATTCTCTGAGCCATGCGTACCGATCGGATGTGGCCGCGATGGCTCCTGGTTCTCCTGGCTCTCGGCGTGGCGGGGTTCGTGCTGCCGACTTCGGCCCCCGTCGTCTTCGCGGAAGACGAAGAGGAGGAGGAAGACGACGGCGGGGACTTCTACGAGGACGAGACCTCGTTCAGCGCCGCCGAAGTGAACAAGGCCATCGACAAGGGCGTGGCTTGGTTGCGCAAGAAGCAGACCCGCGCCGGGAGCTGGGGCGAGGTCAAGGCGTCGGGCACGTACGGCGGCCAGGGGACTCCGTATGACCACCCCGCCGGCCCGACGGCGCTCGCGCTCTACACGCTGCTCAAGTGCAAGGTCCCGCCGAAGAACCCGATCGTCAAGCGCGGCTTCGACTACATCGACAAGCGCTGGAGCAAGCCGCGCGGCTCCTACGAGACGAGCGTGCTTCTGCTCGCCGTCTGCGCGACGGGAGACAACTTCAAGACGGCGAAAGCGAGCAAGAAGCGCAAGCGCAAGCCCAAGCTCTCCGGTCGCTACCGCAAGTGGGCCCAGAAGCTCGTCGACCATCTCGTCGACAAGCGCGCCGGGAAGGCGTGGCGCTACCAGATCAACGAGGGGCAGGAGAGCCACGGCGGCGAGAACGACCTCTCCAGCACGCAGCTCGCGGCCCTCTCGCTGTTCGCAGCGCACCAGCTCGGCATCAAGGTCAAGCCCGAGGTCTGGGAGGGGATCCTCAAGTACTCCATGGACCAGCAGGAGGACGACGGGCCGCAGATGAAGTACGTGCATCCCATGACGAAGGAAGAGCGCACGTCCTACGCCCGTGGCTTCTCCTACATCAAGGGTGACAACCAGCCCAAGCATGGCAATGCCTGCGGCAGCATGACGGCGTGCGGCCTCGGCAACATCATGATGGCGCGCTTCGTGCTCACGGACGGCAGCCGGCAGAAGAAGAAGTGGGACAAGCGCTCGGACGCCAAGCAGGTGCAGCAGTCCGTCTACGACGGCCTCGCGTGGCTCGAGAAGAACTGGAGCAGCTACGACAACCCGCCCGGCGACCCCTTCAACTACCACATCTACTACATGTACTCCGTCGAGCGCGCGATGGACCTGATCGGTGACCGGCTCATCGGCGGGCACCTCTGGTACAGCGAGATGGGCCAGCAGCTGCTCAACCGCCAGACCAGCGAGGGCAACTGGACGGACCAGACGCACGAGCCCAAGGACGTGCTCGCCACGTGCTTCGCCCTGCTGTTCCTCAAGCGCGCGACAAAGGGCGCCATCCCGTTCCCGGATGTGACCGGCGGGTCTGATGAAGATCCCGCAGACAACCGGTAGCCGCGCAGGATTGCCCTCACCGTAGGATGAGCCCCGTGAGGCTCGTCATTGCCGCCCTGCTTCTCGCGCTCGCCGCGCTCCCGGCGTTCAGCGAAGAGGGACCGCCGCCGGAGATCACGCGCAAGGAGCTCAAGGCCAACGTCAAGCGCTTCTCCAGCGACAAGATGCAGGGGCGCGAGGGCGGCACCGACGCATGCAAGCAGGCCGGCGAGTGGATCGCGGCGGAGTTCGGGCGCCTCGGCCTCGAGGCCATCGGCACGGACGGCACGTACTTCCAGCCGTTCGCCACGCCCAAGGGCACTAAGGTGATGCCCGGCACCGCCCTGTCGGCGACGCGCAGCGAGAGCGGCAAGACCACGAGCTTCAAGCTGCTCGAGGACTTCGCGCCCGTGGACGTCTCTGCCAATGGCGACGTCAGGGGCGAGGCCGTGTTCGTCGGCTACGGCATCCAGGCGCCGAGCATGGGCTACGACGACTACGCCGGCCTCGACGTCAAGGGCAAGGTCGTCGTCGCCCTCCGGTACGCGCCGCGCCATCTCGACCGGCGGCGCAGTCCCTTCGCGCCCAACAACGTGATGATGCGCTATGGCACGTTCAAGGCGAAGGCCGACACCGCGCACGCCCGCGGCGCGGCCGCGCTGATCGTCATCAACAGCCCGTCGACGTCCGCCAAGAAAGCCGACGATGTGTTGCGCCGCCCCGGAGGGAGCACGACAGGCAAGCTGCCCGTCATGCACATGACCTGGCGCGCGGCCAAGAAGCTCGGCAAGGCGATAGGCGTGCCTTTCACGCGACGCCAGCGCTACATCGACGGCAAGATCGACCCGCGCAGCGAAGCCTGTCCCGGGGTCACGATCCACGTGAACGCGAACCTCGAGCCCGATCAGCGCCACATGCGCAACGTCGTCGGCTTGCTCAAGCCCGACGGCGAGGTGGTCACGGGCGCCGACGGCAAGGAGACGGCGCGCGCGAGGGAGACGATCTGCATCGGCGCGCACTACGACCACGTGGGACTGGGCCACTTCGGCTCCCTCGCCGGCGGTGGGGGCAAGATCCACAACGGCGCGGACGACAACGCGTCGGGCACCACGGCGCTGATGGAGATCGCGGGCTACCTCGCGTCGAAGCGCGCTGCGCTCAAGCGGCGTGTCCTGTTCATCGCGTTCTCCGGAGAGGAGCTCGGGCTCCTCGGCAGCAAGCACTACGTACGGACGCCGATCGTGCCCATCGCCGACACGGTCGCCATGCTCAACCTCGATATGGTTGGTCGCTTGACCAAGAACCGGCTCTTCGTCGGCGGAACGGGCACATCGCCCGTGTGGCCGGCGCTCATCGAGCGGCTCAACAAGGAGAGCGGCAAGTTCCAACTCACACAGTGGCCGGGAGGCAAAGCCCCAAGCGATCACGCGTCGTTCTACGAAGCAAACATGCCGGTGCTGTTCTTCTTCACCGGCCTGCATGGCGACTACCACCGGCCGTCGGACGACTGGAACACGCTCAACTACCAAGGGCAGGAGCGCGTGGCCAAGTTTGCGGCGCGTGTCGCGTTGGAGTTGGCCTTGATGCCTCAGCGCCCGCAGTTCACGCGTTGCGACGCGGGCGGCTTTACCGTGGGCCCCTACACCGGGCTCGCGGTCGAGCAGCGCGAGGACGGGGTGTACGTTGCGCACGTCGCCAAGAAGAGCCCGGCTCGGAAGGCAGGCTTCAAAGTCGGCGACAAGATCGAGGAGTGGAACCAGGGGCGCATCCCGAGCACCAACCGCTACAACGACGTCGTCTCCAAGGCCAAGCCGGGCGATCGCGTCGAGGTGGTGGTGCTACGCAGCGGCAAGCGCAAGAAGCTCAAGATGAAACTGGGGAAGACGTAGGGGCGACCCTTGTGGTCGCCCCATCCGTTGTTCAACGGTGGGTGGGATCCCTGTAGGGGCGGGCCTTGCGCCCGCCCGCGCCCGACAGCCAACGGGGCAGCCACAAGGGCTGCCCGGACAGGGCGCGTTGTGATGCGCGCACGCGTCGCGGGGCGACCACAAGGGTCGCCCCTACATGCAACCGCTGCGGGCATTCGCCCGATCCGCCCTCCCGGCGCGTGACCCCCGCGTGGTAAAATGGGGACCTGCGGCGACCGAAGCCGGCTCGGCGCCGCCCCCCGGAGGTGCGGCGGGATGACACGCCTCAAGACCTGGATGTTGCTGGCAGTCGTCGCGATCGCGCTGGCCGGTTGCGGTGTGGGTGCCGGCGCAGGCGTCGGCGGCTTCGACCCCTTTGGCGATCCCTTCTACTACGACGACTATGACGATTACGGGGGGTTCGACGACTTCGACTATGGCGGCGGGTTCGATGACGGCGGCTTCGACGACTACTACTAGGCGGCTCACCGCTCTCACATGCGGCCTGGTTGCCCTGATCGCGCTGGCCGGCTGCCAGTACCACGACGCACCGCCGCGGCCCGCGTCGGCGTCCCCGTTCTACGAGTACGGCAATGACCAGCCGTACCAGCGCTACCGCGACTTCGATCCCTACCAGCGCGGCGAACGCTGGTGATGCATGCGCCGTAGCGCTCGGCCGGTTCGCCGGCGCACCAAGCGTGAGACGGAGGCCTTGAGCGGGTAGGCTCACGGCGCCTCCATCCGGATCCTCCGCGCGAAAGGCAGCCGAGCGAGCCGTGCTCTTCAACTCCTATGCCTTCGTGATCTTCTTCCCGATCGTCGCGACGGGATTCTTCCTCTTGCCCCAGCGCGCACGAACGCCCTGGCTGCTGCTCGCGAGCTACGTCTTCTACGGCTACTGGAAGCCCGCCTACCTCGTCCTGATCGCGATCTCGACGCTCGTCGACTACGTCTGCGGCCGGCGGATCCACGCCAGCTCGGACCCCAAGATCCGCAAGCGACTGCTCATCGTGAGCCTCGTCGTCAACCTGGGGATCCTCTTCTTCTTCAAGTACCTGCTCTTCGTCGCCACCTCGGCACTCTGGCTCGCAGGCCTGGCGGGCTTCGAGTACTCGGGACAGCTCTGGGACGTCGTGCTGCCCGTCGGCATCTCGTTCTACACGTTCCAGTCGATGGGCTACACCATCGACGTCTACCGCGAGAAGATCCCCGCCGAACGAAGCCTGCTGCAGTTCGCGCTCTACGTGAGCTTCTTTCCTCAACTCGTCGCGGGACCCATCGAGCGCGCCGGCCACCTGCTGCCGGAGCTTCGACGAACGCACCGGTTCTCGGACGCACGGGCCGTCGAGGGGCTGCGCCTCGTTCTCTGGGGCTTCATCAAGAAGGTCGTCATCGCGGACCGATTGGCCCTCTACGTCAACATGGTGTACGGCCAGCCCGAGGCGTACTCCGCGGAAGCGGTGCTCATCGCCACCGCCTTCTTCGCGGTGCAGATCTACTGCGATTTCTCGGGGTACACGGACATCGCTCGCGGTGTCGCCCGCCTGCTCGGCGTGCGCTTGATGCGCAACTTCAACAGGCCCTACATCGCGACGTCGATCCGCGACTTCTGGCACCGGTGGCACATCTCGCTCTCGACCTGGTTTCGCGACTACGTCTACATCCCGCTGGGCGGCAGCCGCCACGGCTTGCGCCGGACCTGCTATGCCCTGGCCATCACCTTCCTCCTGAGCGGGCTCTGGCATGGGGCCAACTGGACGTTCGTTGTCTGGGGCGCGATCCACGGCGGATTCGCCGTTCTCGAGTTCCTGGGCAGTCGCCGGGAGGCGCTGCGCGCCGTGGTGGCGCGCGTGCCCATGGCCCTCCGGCGCGTGCTCGTCGTCGGCGTCGTGTGCTTCGCCTGGGTCTTCTTCCGCGCGGAGAGCCTCGAGAGCGCGGGCGCCATCCTGGGCCGGCTCGACCGGTGGTACGGGCTGGGCGGTGCCGTCGAGCCCACGACGTGGGGGCAGCTGCTCTACATGACGGGTCTTGTCATGATGCTGCAGCTCGCGGAACACCACGGCCGCGATCGCGACTTCCCCGAGCGCATCGCGCGTTGGCCCTTGCTCGCGCGATGGTTCTTCTACATCGCCGGTGCACTTGCCGTCCTGTACCTTGCCCCGCAGCAGGACCAACCGTTCATCTACTTCCAGTTCTGAAGCATGGCGAACTTTCGTTTCTTCCTGAAGCTGGCACTCTTCTTCGGTCTCCTGTGGGCGATCGATCAGGGCTTCGCGCACTTCCTCGAGGCGGGCGGCGCGCCGCGTGACTACCGCGCGTTCGTCGAAAGCAAGGAGCAGTTCGGCAGCGATCGCGCCGTGGACGTCTTGTTCGTGGGTGACTCGCACATCGCCGACGCGCTCGTTCCCGGGGTGTTCGAAGCAGAGACGGGCAAGGAGCCGTTCAACTACGGCGTGTATCACCTCTCTCCGCTCGAGACGCGCTACCTGCTCGAAGATCTACTGCGGCGAACCCGCGGCAAGCCGGAGGTCGTGGTTCTCGGACTGAATCCCGTCATGTTCGCCCGCGGCGTCGACAGCGGGGTCTACACGCCCCGCCTGATCGAAGACCCGCTGATCCGCGCGAAGCTGTTCCTCGCGGGTGGCGACGATCCGGCGAAGGCGCAGCAGGGTGACAACCTCGGCAGCCTGACGGCCGCTGCGGACAAGCTCCACCTCTTCCGCCCCGCGCTCGAGATCCTCAGGAAGGGAGGCGACGACCGGCCCGTGACCCGAGAGGTCCGCTCGATCGATCGCGGTTACCTGGAGAATCACAAGCACCTCGACGAGACGACCGAGTGGATCGAAGACGCAAGACTCGAGCAGGCGGAAGGCAACCCGATCCACAAGCGCTACTTCGAGGAGACGATCCGGTTCCTGCAGGACAAGGGGATCGGTGTCGCCTTCGTCAACACGCCGTATCACTCACGCCGCTGGCCGGTGGTCGCGCCGTCCCCGTGCTATGCCGACTTCGTGCGCACGATCGAGGCGTTGGCGGCGAAGTACGACGTGCCGGCCTTCAACCTCGCCAACGAGCACGGGGGCGACTGGCCGGATGACCACTACCTCGAGTTCGAGCACCTCTGCTATCCGGGCGCCGTGAAGTTCACGCGGCTCATCGCCGCGTTCCTGCGGGAGCACTTCGATTAGCGACCCTCGGCCGGCCCCGCCGGGTAGGAGCCGTTGGCCTTCATCCACTTCGACAGCGCCCGCATGCGCTTGCGGTAGAGATGCGGTTCCTCGAACGGAACCGGACCGGCGGCGGCCGCCGCCGTCCGGCAGGCGGCGTATTCCTTCGGCAGGCCGTTGTCGCCGAAGCGGCCGCTCGGGCCGGCGGCGAGACGCGCTTCAATCGCGAGCACCGAGTAGTTCCGTCCGTTCACGAACAAGTAGCCCAGCGTGCGGTCGTAGCGGTCCTTTTGACCGCTGCGGAGCAGCTCGACCTTGTTCGCGACTGCCAGGCAGCCGCGCAGGAAGCCCGCGGCCGTGTAGCCGAACGGCTGCGGGTAGGGGATGTCGTGTTCCAGATGGAGCACTTCGGGCGTGTCGATCCCCAGGATGCGCACGACCTCGTCGCCCTGCGTCCAACGGATCGTGATCGAGTCGCCGTCGTCGAAGCGGATGAGGTGCTTGGGGACTGCGACGCGCTCCTTGCCGCGCGCGTGCGCCGGTGGCGGCACGACCAACAGCGTCGCGGCGCCGGCGGCCACGACAACGACCAGCGCAGTCCAGATCCACGTACGCGAAACGAGCAGGGAATCCGTCACGGCAGCCTCCAAGGGAACGCGTCCCTCCATGTATCGCACGGCGCGCCGCGCAGATACATCGGCTGCTACTTCTCGGGCGTCTCGTCCTTCTTGGCGCCCTCTTCGTCCTCGTCCAGATCGATCGAGACGGAGTTGATGCAGTACCGCAGACCCGTGGGCTCCGGGCCGTCGGTGAAGACGTGGCCCAGGTGGCCGCCGCACCGCGAGCAGGTGACTTCCGTGCGACGCATGCCGAACGACAGGTCCTCGTGCTCGCTGATTCGTGCCCCGGGGAGCGGCTTGAAGAAACTCGGCCAGCCGCAGCCGGAGTCGAACTTGGTGTCCGACTCGAAGAGCGCGAGCCCGCAGCCGGCGCAGTGGTAGGTGCCCTTCGTCTTCGTGTCCCAGTACTCGCCGGTGAAGGCGCGCTCCGTGCCCTTCTCGCGCAGGATGTGGTACTCCTCGGGCGTCAGCTTCTTGCGCCACTCTTCTTCGCTGAGCTCCACCTTGGTCATGTCTTCCTGCGTTTCTCCCGCCTCGGCGGGAAAGCGGTTCTGCTTGGGCTCGGGGCTGCCGTTTCGCAGCTTGCTCCAGCCGACGACGTAGATCACGCCGGCAAGGACGACGAGCAACACAAGGAGGTACTGAGGTTTCACGGTCGCTCCGTTCCGGGTCGGAGCGCCGATTCTACGAGCCTCCTCAGGCCCCGCGGTCCACGGCGTACACGTGGACGCTACGGCCGAAGATTTCGACCTCGCTGTCGAACTGCATCCCGATCTTCTCGGCTACGCGCGCGGAGGCCTTCGTATGCGGGTAGGCGAGCGAGACCAACCGCGGCGCGGCCACGTTCTCGAAGGCCCAGTCACGGATCGCGGTTGCGGCCTCCGTCCCGAGGCCGCCGCCCCAGTGGTCACGCCCGAGCAGGTAGGCGACCTCGACTTCTTCGGCCCCGTCGATCTGCCAGTGGAGCAACCCGCAGCGCCCGATCAGCGCGCCGGTCTCGCGCAGGACGGCTGCCCAGAGTCCGTGCCCGTCACGCGCGTAGCACTCGCGGTGGTGTTCGATCTCGGCTTGCGTCTCTTCGAGCGTGCGCGTGCGGCCCGTGGCCAGGTACTGCATGACCTCGATGTCGGCATAGATCGCAGCCAACGCCGGCGCGTCGTCTTGCGTCAGCTCACGGAAGTCCAGCCGCTCTGTGGACAGGATCATCGGCCCGTTGTACGCGCTTCGATGCGCCGCGCGCAATGGCCTAGGCCAGGTCGAAGAGAGCGTGCTCCGCTTCCGCCATCGTCGTCGGCTTCGGCGGCGGACAGAAGCGCAGCGTGTTCTTGTGTCGTCCGTAGCGGTGCAGCACGACATAGGCGGTGAGCCGCTTCGCGAGCTCCGGCCCGAGCTCGTCGTCTCGAAAGCCGTATCCGCGCAGCAGTGCACGCTGGGCCCAAGGCTTGCGCTGCGTCAGGAACACGGCGGGGGCGGCGAACTCGTAGAGCGGCCGGCCGAGCATCGCGTCGGCGAAGTCGATCAAGCCCGTGATGCGCCAGCGGCCGCCCTGCTTCACAACGAGCACGTGCTGGTCCGTGATGTCGGAGTGGAGGAACACGTCTTGCCCGCCCGGCTCGTCGAGTACGGGCACGCCCGCGACGTAGCGGTCGATCTCCTCTGCCCAGCGCGCATCGATGCCCTCGGCCTGCCGCACGCCGCAGCCCTCCCGCTGCCTGCGCACGAAGGTGTCCCAGTCGTGGCGCAGCGCCGTCATGCCCGCCGTGTCCACGGCATGCATGCGCGCCATGAGCGCGCCGATCTGCTCGGCGAGGTCGACCTGCTCGTCCTGCGTGAGGTCCTGCCAGACGCTGCCGATGCTCGCGCCCTCCACCGTGCCCATGACGAGGTAGGGCCAGCCCTCGATCTCGCCGTCGGCCAACAGCCGCGGCGCCGCGACGTCCTCCACGTCGTTCATGGCGGCCAGCCCGCACCGCTCGCGATCGTAGTCCTCGGTCCAGAGCGGCACGATGAGCTTGATCCAGGCGTCGTCCCCCACCCGGAAGACGACGTTGGTGCCTGTCTTCTCGGCGTAGAGCGACTCCTGTGGCAGGCCGTGGCGCTCGGCGATCACCCGCATGGCCGGCAGCCAGTTGCCGGGGTCTCCGCGCAGCGGCAGGTAGGCCTCGATCGAGTCGGGCTGGGGGAGGAGGGGGGCGTTCGTCATTTGGCTTGCGGGCTCCGGAGGGCCTCTGAAACAGGAGTGGGGCTGCGTTTGATATAAGGGCTGGAGGGCCGAAACGGGCAGTTGGAGAGGCCATGCGAACCAGAAACGCCGTCGTTATCGGCGCCGTCGCGCTGCTGGCGGGCGGAGCCCTGCTCTCGAGCGCGCGGGCCAACGACCGCTTCGAGCCCAATGTGAAGGGCCGCGCCAAGGCCGCGCTGGTCGAGCTCGGCCGTCGGTTGTTCTTCGATCCGGTCGTCAGCCGCACGGGCACGCGCTCGTGTGCGAGCTGCCACGACCCCGAGCACGGGTTCGCCGACCCCTCCCGCGTGAGCGAGGACGACATCGGCTTGACGGCACGGCACAGCCAGACGCTGCTCGACAGCCACATCAACCCCGACGCCCACTGGGACGGGGAGTTCCCGACGATCGAGGACCTCGTCGTCGCGCGCATCGGCCTGCCGCTGTCGTCGGGCAAGGGCTACGGAAGTGACGGACGCGCCGATCCGCTGCCGCCGGGCCACTCCGCCATTCCCTTCGAACCGAGAGACCCCGATCCCGGCAAGAAGGAGGGTGACAAGCGCTACGCCGACGACGAGAAGAACAAGAAGGACGACGACGCCGACCACGCCAGCGACGTCAAGACCAAGAGCGAGCGCCGGCGCGCTCCGAAGCAAGAGGACCGGGGCAAGAGCCACGGCGGTCGTAAGCAGCGGCCGGCGCGCGACGTGCGCAACCGTCGCGTATTGGAGCTCGCTCGCCTTCCTCGCGCACAAGACGTGCTCGAGGAGTCGGGCCGCTACGCGGAGGCGTTTCGTGCGGTCTGGGGCAACCGCTCCGTGACGCGCATGCGCATCGCGCAGGCCATCGCCGCGTACTGCCGCTCCATCCACAGCACCGAGTCCCCGTTCGACCGCTTCCTCGCCGGCGACGGCACGGCGCTCACGACGCGGCAGATCCGCGGCTACAAGCTCTTCACGGGACGCGCAGGCTGCGCGCAGTGCCACGTCGTCAAGGGCAAGGGCGGCTCGAAGAAGCCGACGTTCACGGACTTCGCCTACCACAACACGGGCATCTCGTGGATCCACGAGCACGAGCTCATCGAGGGCAAGGAGCAGATGCGCTTCGACATCACCGACTCCGGTCGGCAGCGCGTCACCACGGCACCGCGCCACCGTCGCGCGTTCAAGACGCCGACGTTGCGGGACCTCACGCGCCGCGGGCCGTACACGCACACCGGCGCGTTCGCTTCGTTGCACGAGCTCGTGCGCTACTACGCGCGCGGTGGCTCGAAGGACCCCAAGCAGGACGTCCTCATCAAGCCGTTCGAGGTCACCGACGCCGAGGTCGACGATCTCGTGTCGTTCCTCGAGTCGCTGACCGGCGACGAGCGGCCGGGCCTCGCCAAGGATGCGTGCCCGACGCGTCCGACCCGGACGCGCCTGCGCTTCGTCGATGCGGCCGGCAAGCCGCTGGCCGGTCTGGTCGTCACCCTCGTGCCCGCGGGCGACGTGCTGCCGGCCGAGGCGGCTGCTTCGCGCGGGAGTCGGCGACTTCTCACGGACGCGAAGGGCCGTATCGAGTACAGCCCGCCTGCCCACACGCACTACCGCATCGTGCTGCCCGATGAGCTGACGCCGCAGGGCGGGCCCCTCGTGCCCGACACGTGCCGTAACTCCGAGATCACGGTGCCGGTGCGCGGCCGCGTGCGCTTCACCGCCATCTTCGACGCAGCCAGCGATGCGCCGGAGACGCTGATCGTCGAACACCAGGGCACGCGCGTCTTCGAGGGCCACGAGCCGCCGCGCACGCGCTTCGCGCGCAACCCCGGGGTCCAGACCGGTGGCCTCTATGTGGCGACCTACGAGGGGTGGATGCGGACGGACGTACCTGCGCTCGTCCAGGTACGCGCTCCCGGCGACGTGCGCCGCGAGATCACGCTCGGCGCGAAGAAGGAGCCGCGGGTCGATCTCAGGCGGTAGAGGGGTCTCCGTCGGATCGGACGCCATCGGCGAAGAAGGTGCGGGATACGCGTGGCCGTTGCCGAGAGGCCGGACGCGTCGAGGGGAAATCCCGAGTCCTGAATACCGCCTCTTGTACGGACCACCATCCGAAACGCGTCATACCGGGATCGGGTACCGTTGCGTCCCCGTCCCGAGGAGCGAGTTGCTTGGATGACCGTGAGCTGGTCGCGCTGTGCGTCGCCGGGGAACGCGCTGCGTGGCACGAGCTGGTGCAGCGAAACGTGCCCGTCATGCGCGCCGTCGTCCTGCGCGTGCTCCCGGCCGGGCGGGACGGCGAGGTCGAAGACGTTCTCCAGGCCGTCTTCCTCAAGCTCTGGGCCGAGGACCACCGGCGTCTGCGCGGCTTTGGGGGCCGTTGCCGGCTTTCCACGTGGCTCGCCGCCGTAGCACGGCGTGAGGCGCTAGATCGTTTGCGCAAGGGCGAACGCCACGCGCGTCATACGGCCGCCGCGGCGGACGAGGCCTTCGAGCGGCTGCGCCGCGAGGTGGGCGGGCTCGACGATCCGGCGGGCGAGGCCCGCCTGGATGCCGATGCGGCGCGCCAGGCACTCGACGGCGCCGTCGCTCAGCTGCCCGCCCGCGAGCGCCTGCTCGTCCGGCTCATCCACCAGGACGGCAGCACCTACGCCGAAGCCGGGCGCTTGCTACAGGCGCCGGAGAACTCGATCGGTCCGTGGCTCAAGCGTGCGCACGAGAAGCTGCGCGGGTTGCTGTGTACGGATCCGTCGGCGACGGACCTCTAACGGGAGGCTGGAACGACGATGAACGAGAGACACCCCACGGACGAAGACCTGGCGGGCTACGCCGATGCGAGCCTCGAGACGCACGCGCGGGAAGGCATCGAAGGCCACCTCGCAGACTGCGACACGTGCCGCCTGACCGTGCGCGACCTCACCGCCGCGCTCGAGGCAGAGGCGACAGCACCGCCCGGGTCGACGCAGCGGATCCTCGACACCCTCTCGTTCGATGACCGGCCGGGAGGCAGATCGATGAACCGCTTCGCACGCATCCTCGTCCCGTTGGCGGCCGCCGTCCTGCTCGCGGTCGGCATCTGGGCATCGAACGCACACCGCAAGGCAGGTACCGGCTCCGGTCTGCCTGCCGCCGAGGAGGTGGCGCTCCACGAAGCCACCGTGCCGCCGCCGCCGCCGGATCTCGGCGGCGCGGACCGCTATCTCGCCCACATCCGGACGGACAAGCCGCTCTACAAGCCGGGCGAGCGGGTCTACGGCCGTGCCGTGGCGCTCGACGCGTTCCGGCACACGCCGTACGCGGGCCGCGACGGCTTCGGCAGCGTCGAGATCACGTCGCCGAAGGGCGATGTCGTCTACCAGCGCCGGGCCGACCTGTGGGACGGCGTTGCGGCGTTCGGCTGGGAGATCCCGAAGGACCAGGCCGGCGGGACGTACACGCTCACCGCACGCTTTCCCTACGCCGGCATCCCGCCGGTCGAGACGACGATCGACGTGCGGCGCTACCGCGTACCGCGGCTCAAGACGGACGTGCAGTTCATCCGCAAGGCCTACGGGCCGGGCGACGAGGTCGTCGCTACGCTCGAGGCGGTGCGCGCCGAGGGCGGCATCCCCGCAGGCGCCGAGGTCGTAGCGATCGCGCGCGTCGACGGCGAGGAGATCCTGCGCGAGGACCTGGAGCTCGACAGCAAGGGGCGCTGCGGCGTCGTGTTCGAGCTGCTCGACGAGATCGCCAAGGGCGAGGGCACGCTCGCGTTCAGCATCCGCGACGGCGGTGTGCAGCAGACCGCGGCGAAGACGATTCCCATCGTCCTCAACAAGGTGGACCTGCGCTTCTACCCGGAGGGCGGCGACCTGATCGCGGGCCTCGAGCAGTCGGTCTACATCCAGGCGCGCAACAGCCGCGGCGAACCCGCCGACGTCAAGGGCCGCATCGAAGACATGGACGGCAACGCCGTCACGCGGTTCGCGACGACGCACGAGGGCCGTGGGATGGCAACCCTGGCCGTTGCCAGCGGCATGCGCTACCGCGCCGTGATCGAGGAGCCCGCCGGCATCACGGACCCGGTCGTGCTGCCGGTCGCCAAGAGCGAGGGCTTCACGCTCCGGGCGCTACGCTCGCGCTACGACAGCGACGCGCCGGTGGAAGTCGCGCTCGCGTCGACGAAGGACACCATCGCGACCATCGGCTTGTACGTGCGGGAGCGGGAGCTCGACGTGCGCGCCGTGAAGCTGCGCGCAGGCCGGCAGGTGGCGCTCGCGCTCACACCGAAGGGAACGGCTGCCGGCGTGCTGCGCGTGACGGTGTTCGATGATGCGGGCTCGCCTGCGGCCGAACGCCTCGTCTTCCGCGAGCCCGCGCGGCCCGTGAAGATCGAGATCAACCCGGACGTTGCTTCGACGGTCCCGGGCGGGCGCGTCACCGTGAACGTGCGCTCGATCGACAAGTACGGCCGTCCCGTACCCGCTGTGCTCGGCGTCATGGCGAGCGACGACGCGGTCCTTTCGACCGTCGAGCCGCGCAAGCGCGCGCCGCGCCTCGCCGAGCAGGTCCTGCTCGGGGCCGACGTGCTCGAGCTCGAGGATGCGCGGTCCTACCTCGCGGGCGCGCCGGAGAACGTCGACCTGCTGCTCGCAACCCAGGGCTGGCGGCGCTTCGCCGTGTACGAGCACGAGGCGTTCGTGAAGGCACACGGGGAAGCGGCGCAGCGCGCCCTTGCGATCAAACTCCCGCGCCCGCCGGTGACCCGGGGCGGTGGGGTCTGGCTCGCTGCGCGCGTGCGCGGTGATGTCGAAGAAGCCGACGGTGCGCCCATGGACGCGCCGAAGGAGGAGGCCGAAGGCCTCGGCATGGACGCGGGAGACGAGCAGTTCGGCGACGACGAGGTCGAGGAGGTGGTCGCCGAAGAGCCCGTGATCGCGGATGCGGAGGTCGCGGACATCGAAGTCGACAACGACGACGAGATGCCCTTCGAGGGACCTGACATGCGCGAGGTTGCTCGCAAGCGTCCGCGGGGCGACGACTTCGACGGGCCCGAGTGGATGCGTGTCTACGCGCATCGCGCGTCACCCGACCGCGTGCCCGGCCAGCGCAGCGACTTCACGGAGACCGTCTACTGGAACGCGGCGATGAAGACGGGCCTGGACGGACGTGTGACGTTCTCGTTCGACGCCGCCGACTCGATCACCACGCTCCGCATCCGCGCGGACGCGATGACCGCAGACGGCGCCCTCGGTCATGCCGAGGCGACGGTCGAGGTGAAGCGCCCCTTCTACGTCGAGCCGAAGTTCCCGCTCGAGGTCTCGGCGGGCGACCAGGTGCATCTGCCGGTGGCGCTCATGAACGCGACCGGGGAGCCGCTGGAAGCGAAGGCGGCGCTCGAGCTCGGCGAGGGCCTGCGCGTTGTCGAGGGCGCCGCGACGACGATCACGGTTCCGGCCAGCGGATCCACGCGCTACGTGGTACCGGTTGCCGTGGGGCAGATGCGCGGCGCCGTGTCGTTGCGCCTGCGGGTCACCGCCGGCCCGTACGTCGACGACGTGCGACGGCAGATCGAGGTCGTCCCCGCCGGCTTCCCCGTCGAGGAGAGCTTCGGCGGCTTGCTCGAGCGCGACGTCGAGCATGAAATCACGATCCCCGAGAGCATCCTGCCCGGCAGCCTCACGAGCGACACCGCAGTCTACCCGACGACGCTCGCCTCTTTGGAGGAGGCGCTTGCGCGCCTCCTGCGCGAGCCGCACGGCTGCTTCGAGCAGACGAGCTCGACCAACTACCCCAATGTCATGGCGCTCCAGTACATGACGTCGCACGCGGGCGTGAATCCCAAGACGATCGCGCGCGCGCGGGAGCTTGCGGACAAGGGCTACAACAAGCTCGTCTCCTTCGAGTGCCAGGAGAAGGGCTACGAATGGTTCGGCGGCGACCCCGGGCACGAGGCGCTGACGGCCTATGGCGTGCTCGAGTTTCACGACATGGCGCAGGTCATGAACGTCGATCCCGCCATGATGAAGCGCACGCGCCAGTGGCTGCTCGATCGCCGTGACGGCGAAGGCGGCTTCAAGCGCAACAGCAAGGCGCTCGACAGCTTCGGGCGCGCGCCGCAGGGCATCACGAACGCCTACATCCTCTGGTCGCTCCTCGAGGTCGGCGAAGAGGGCTTCGAGAAGGAGATCGCGGCGTTGGCGAAGGCGGCGGGCGCGAGCAAGGACAGCTACCACCTGGCGCTGTGCGCCAACGTGCTGTGGCTTGCCGACAAGAAGGATGCGGCCCGCAAGGCCATGGCGAAGCTCGACAAGGCCCAGAAGGAGACCGGTGTCGTCGGCGGTGCGTCCACGTCGATCACGCGATCGGGCGGCACGAGCCTCGAGATCGAGACGACGGCGCTCGCGATCCTCGCGTGGATGCGTGAGCCCGCGCGCACGAAGAACGTCGAAGCCGCCATGAAGTGGGTGCTCGAGCAGTGCGAGGGCGGCCGCTTCGGATCCACGCAGGCGACCGTGCTCGCGCTCAAGGCCATCACGACCTACGACGCGGCGCGCGCGCGTCCGAAAGCACCCGGGATCATCCGGCTTTACCTCAACGGGCAGCCGCTCGACGAGGTCCCCTTCCCTGCGGACCAGCAGGGTCCGATCCGGCTTCCGGACCTCGGCGCCCGCCTCGGGCCGGGCACGCACAAGATCCGCCTCGAGCTCGAGGGCGGCGGCGCCATGCCGTACTCGATCTCGATCGGCTACCACGCGATGACACCGGACTCGGCGGCCGAGACCAAGGTGTCGGTCGAAACACGCATCGCGAAGACGAAGACGATCGAAGGCGAGCCCGTCGAGATCAACGTCGACGTGCGCAACACGACCGGCGAGGGCCAGCCGATGGCGGTTGCCATCGTCGGCCTGCCCGGCGGTCTCGAAGCACGTGCCGAGCAGCTCAAGGAGCTCGTCAAGGCGAAGCAGGTCGACGCGTTCGAGACGCGCGGTCGCGAGGTGATCCTCTACTGGCGCTCGATGGCGCCGAACGCACACCACGCGCTGCGCATCGACTGCGTCGCGGCGATTCCCGGTTCCTGGATCGGGCCCGCGTCCCGCGCCTACCTCTACTACACCGACGAGCACAAGCGCTGGGTCGACGGCCTCAAGATCGAGGTCACCGGCAAGTAGCGCCGTGTCTACCGGGCTCGCGGGGGCACACAAGGTGCCCCCTACAGCAACTGTCGTCCGATCATCCCTGGGCTGTAGGGAGGGGCCTTGTGCCCCTCCGCGACACTGAGTACGCGAGGTCCGCGCCTAGCGCCCCGCGACCCCGCCGTACTCGATGCCGGTGAGATCGGCCATCGTGCGATCGAACGTCGTGAGGTCCTCGACCCGGAACTCGTTCAGGTGCGTGTGCCCGCACGCACGGGCGAACACCTGCATGAGCTCGACGGACGCGCCGAAGAAGCGTGCAAGGCGATCCGCGGCCTCGTCCATGGGCAGCCGCTCGCGCAGGTGCGGCTTCTGCGTCGCGATGCCGACCGGGCAGTTGTTGGTGTGGCACGCGCGCATGGCGAGGCAGCCGATGGCTTGAAGCGCGGCATTGCTCACGGCAACACCGTCGGCGCCGAGCGCCAGGGCCTTGGCGAAGTCGGCCGGCGTGCGCAAACCGCCCGTGATGATGAGCGTGATGTCCTTCTGATCGCACGCGTCGAGATGCCGGCGAGCACGCGCCAACGCGGGGATCGTGGGCACCGAAATGTTGTCCCGGAATATCAACGGCGCCGAACCGGTGCCCCCGCCGCGGCCGTCGAGGATGATGTAGTCGACACCGACACGGATCGCGGCGTCGATGTCCTCTTCGATGTGCTGCGCCGAGAGCTTGAAGCCGATGGGCACGCCGCCCGTCGCTTCGCGTACCTCGCTCGCGAAGTCGCGCCAGTCTTCCCAGCTCGACCAGTCGGGGAACGTCGCGGGCGAGACCGCCGGTTCGCCCTCGTTCAGCCCCCGCACCTCGGCGATCTTGCCGAGCACCTTCGTGCCGGGCAGGTGGCCGCCGGTGCCCGTCTTGGCGCCTTGGCCGCCCTTGAAGTGAAACGCCTGCACGCGCTCCAGCTTGTCCATCGTGAAGCCGAAGCGTCCCGACGCCAGCTCGTAGAAGTACTTGCTGTTGGCCGCCTGCTCCTCGGGGAGCATGCCGCCTTCGCCCGAGCAGATGCCCGTGCCCGCGCGCTCGGCACCCATCGAGAGCGCGACCTTCGCTTCTTCGGACAGCGCGCCGAAGCTCATGTCGGAGACGAACAGCGGGATGTCGAGGGCGAGCGGCTTCTTCGCGCCCGGACCGATGACGAGGTCAGTTCCGACGGCGACGTCGTCGAGCTTGGGCAGTGTCGCGAGCTGCGCGGTGACGAACTGGATGTCGTTCCAGCCGGGCAGGCTCGGCGCGGGTACGCCCATCGCGGCGGAGGGACCGTGGTGCCCCGTCTTCTCGAGGCCGTGGGCTGCGAGCGCGTGGATCGCGCGCGTGTGCGGCTCCTCGATCGTGCCGTGGATGTCGGCGTAGCTGCCTTGGTAGGCATCGCGATGGAAGGGCTGGGGGTGATCGTGCTCCCACGCGGCGACCTCGTCGCCGTCGACGAACACGCCGCCGTCGTCGACCCATGCCGCGAACTTCGCGAGCCGCTCGCTGTTCTTGTACTCACTCACCCCCGAGTCCAGCCGGAAGTCCCAGCCGTGAACGCCGCAGATGAGGTTGTCGCCCGCGACGTGTCCGTCGGCGAGCAACGCACCGCGGTGGAGGCAGCGTCCGTACAGCGCGTGCACGTCGTCATCGGCGCGAACGATCACGAGGTCCGTGTTGCCGACCAGGGCATGCACGGGCACGCGGTCTTCGAGCTCTTCCCATGCGGCGACGCGAACAGGGTTGGCGGCGGTCTTCGTCGTCATGCGGCCTCCTTGGGGCTGCGAAGAAGCGGGCGGCGAAGTGTAGCGCCCTCCGTCCTCCTGAGCTTTTTGCCCTCTTTGGACACCTGACGGGCCTCGGCACGCGTAGGTTGCGGCCAGCGGAGGAAGTCATGCAGTACGTGCGCGGAATCCTGGTGGCACTGGCCGTCGTCAGCGTGAGCGGCGTTGCCGCCGTGGCCGAGGAGCCTGCGCCGAAGACGCCGCCGCTCGTGGAGTACTCCACCGGCTCGCGCAGCTCCAAGGACTGGGTCGCGCTGCCGAATGGAACGCGCGTGGCCGTCGACAAAGGCGGCGCGTGGAACGGGGTCAAGGTCTACCTGTCCATGACCTGGAACCTCGTCGCTGTCGACGAGACGACGAAGAAGACGCTCTGGGCTCGAAGCGTCGGCGCGTATTGGAACGCGTTCACGTTCAAGGAGGTCACGCCCGAGGACGGAACCAAGCGCTGGGCCGTCGAGCTACGTCCCGGTGGCCGTCGTCCTGACGCCGGCCGGCGCCAATACCACGATCTCCGCACGGGCAAGAAGTTCGAGATCCCCGGACTCGTGCAGACGCCGTCGGGCACCGCGTTCGACGTCCGCGTCACCTGGCGCGGCGACAAGTCCGACATCGCCAAGGCGTATCGCGTCATGATCACGGACGAGGCGAGCTGGCGGAAACTGCAGGAGCGCATGTTCCCGGCGTACGACCCCGCGCGGTTCACGGTGGTCGACTGGGAGAGCGAAGTCGTCTTCGCGCTCTCCGCCGGGAACAGCTCCAACTGCTCCGGCTACAGCGCCGAGGAAGCGTATGAAGACGGGGGCCGCGTGCTGCTACGGCTCGAGCGCGTCACCTTCCAGACGATGAACGGCTTCCAGAAGGCACGGCCGTGGGCGTTCGTCGTACTGCCGCGCCGCGCCAAGGCCTACGAGGTCGAGATCAACAGCCAGGGGCTGATCGGCGGACCGCCGCTCTGGAAGCAGATCTACAAGGCAGAGCAACTCCCGGACGCGAAGGCCGAGCTCGCCAAGCTCCCGCCCAAGAGCAACAAGGCGCATCATGGTTGGGAGAGCGGCGGCTTCGACACGCGTCTGCCTCCGCCGCCGCCCCCGAAGAAGCCCAAGTAAAGAACACGCGCGCGCCTCTTCAAGACCGCTCACCCGAGTTTCACGCCACCACAGCGTCTGCTTCATGGCCGCGGCCCATCATCCGCGCGCGTTGCCGCCACGACCGGGGCCGGCACGCCGCGTTGGGCCCCAGCCAGGCACGGGGTCCATTCGTCGTCCCCCCGATGCCTAGGAGCAATCGATGTCGTACGTCCGCAGCTCGTGGCGTGCGATCGCCGCCGTGTTGGTGATCGCCGCCCTTCTGGTCCCCTTGTCCGCCTCGTCCGCGACGGCGCATAGGTACAAGAAGCCCAAGCCAAGGTACTTCCAGCGCATCGCGACGATTCCCGTGTTCCTCAACACCGACGTGGATCTCGAGACCGTTGCCGAGATCGTCGACGCCACGGACGACGGCAAGACGCTCGTCTACACCGACAGCGAGACCGAGAACCTCGGGTTCGTCGACATCTCCAGTCCGAAGAACCCCGTCGCGGACGGCGTCGTGGCGCTGGGCGGCGAGCCGACGTCTGTGGCGGTGCGTGGCCGCTACGCGCTCGCGTGCATCAACACGAGCGTCGACATCATCAACACATCCGGCGACCTCAAGGTCGTAGACATCAACAGCCGCACGATCGTCCGCACGATCCCGCTGGGTGGCCAACCCGACAGCATCGCCGTGAGCCCGAACGACCGGTACGCCGCGATCTGCATCGAGAACGAGCGGGACGAGGATCTCGGCAGCGGCGAGCCGCCGCAAGCGCCGCCCGGCTTCGTCGTCATCGTCGACCTCGTCGGCGCGCCGGCCAATTGGTCCACCCGCAAGGTCGATCTCGTCGGCGTCCCTGATCTCTACCCCAGCGACCCCGAGCCCGAGTACGTGGCCATCAACAAGTGGAGCGTCGCCATCGTGACGATGCAGGAGAACAACCACACCTGCCAGATCCGACTCCGCACCGGCCAGGTCATCCGTGACTGGCCCAACGGGACCGTCGACCTCGACGAGATCGACACGTTCGAGAACGAGCTGATCGAGCTGGACTCGTCACTCGGGGACGTGGCCCGCGAGCCCGACGCCGTTGCCTGGTTGCCCTTCGGACTCAGTGCCACGGCCAACGAAGGCGATCTCTTCGGCGGAAGCCGCGGCTGGAGCATCTACAACTACTTCGGCCACGTGGTCTGGGATTCGGGCAACAGCGTCGAGCACCAGACGGTCCGCCTCGGGCACTACCCGGAGGAGCGTTCCGAGAACAAGGGCAACGAGCCCGAGGGCATCGCGTATGCCCGCTACGGCGACGACGATCTGATCTTCGTCGGCTCCGAGCGCTCGAGCGTGATCCTCGTCTACAAGCTGCGTTGGTGGGGGCCGCAGTACCTCCAGACGCTGCCGGCCGGCGTGGGTCCCGAGGGGCTGCTCCCGATCCCCAAGCGCAACCTGTTCGTGGTCGCCTCTGAGGTCGATGACCGCGGGGACAAGATCCGCTCGGCGCTCTCGATCTACAAGTACGGCAAGCGCCGTCCGACGTACCCGACCGTCGAGTCGGCCGATCGCCCCGACGGCCTGCCGATTCCGTGGGCGGCGCTCTCCGCGCTCGCAGCGGATCCGGATGTGTCGAGCCTCGCCTACACCGTGCACGACAGCTTCTTCCGCGAAAGTCGCATCTACGCGATGGACGTGACAAGGCGCCCCGCGATCATCACCGACGAGATCGTCCTGGATGACGGTGGCTCGACCATCGACCTCGATCCCGAGGGCCTAGTCGTTGCGTCGGACGGCACGTTCTGGATCGCGTCCGAGGGTGCCGGCGCCGCGGCCGATGCGGACAAGACGCTGAACCGCCTCGTGAACGTCGACACCGACGGTACGGTGCTCGCCATCGTCACGCTGCCGGATGCGACCAACGCGAACCAGATCCGATTCGGCTTCGAAGGCGTGGCGGCGGTCGAGACCGACGCTACGGAGTGCCTTTACGTTGCGTTCCAGCGCGAGTGGGCGGGCGATCCCGCCGGCAACGCGCGCATCGGCCGCTACGACCTCGGTACGGGCAACTGGACGTTCTTCTACTACCCGCTCGACGCGCCCACGTCGCCCAACGGCGGCTGGGTCGGTCTCTCCGAGATCGTCGCGGTTGACGAGACGACCTTCGCGGTCATCGAGCGCGACAACCAGGGCGGCCCGGATGCGACGATCAAGCGCATCTACGAGTTCTCGGTCGACGGCCTGACGCCGCAGCCCGAGGGCGGGGTCTTCCCGGTAGTGACGAAGTCGCTCGTCCGCGACCTGATGCCCGATCTCCGGGCTCCCGGTGGTCTGGTGCTCGAGAAGGTCGAGGGCCTCACGATCCTACGCAACGGCAAGGTGTTGATCGTGACGGACAACGACGGCGTCGACGACGCAAGCGGTGAGACGCAGCTCATCAACCTGGGCAGGCTCTTCAAGTAGCCCGCTTCAAACCAACGAGAGCCGGGGGCATCCGCGTCCCGGCTCTCGTCTTGTCTACCGGCCTATTCGTTCCGGTAGAGCCACCAGAAGATCACGCCCACCGCAGCACCGCCGAGGTGCGCGCCATAGGCCACGCCCACGTAGCCGCGATGAATCCCCCAGAACTGCAGACCGAGCCACAGGAAGAACGCCACGATCGCGGGGATGCGCAACCACGCCACGAAGAAGAACAGTAGCCCCAGGCGCATGTGTGGGTACTTGAGGGCGTAGAAGGCGATCACGCCGGAGACCGCATCGCTCGCCCCGACGCTTGGAAGCGATGTGTCGGGCGCCGTGATCGCGTGTCCCACAGCGCCGCCGAGCACACCGAGCCCCATCAGCGCAAGGAACCGGCCGTGCCCGAGGCTGTCCTCGACGTTGTCGCCGAACACCCACAGGAAGTACATGTTGCTGATCAGGTGCCACCAGCCGCCGTGCAGGAAGAACGACGTGAGGAAGGTGAGCCCGCCGTTGCGCAGCGGCTCGTCGGGGATGAAGCCCCATGTGCGCCAGGCATCCGTCTGGAACGCCATGATGCTCACGAGGCTGACCAGAGCCATGACCCCGTAGGTCACGATCGGCTGTCTGACCACGGGGTGATCGTCAAACTCGACCGGGAAGCCGAGAAGGCCGGGCATGTACTTCCAGTACGCATCCGGCGGGTCCGTACCGTGACGCGTCAGGTCGTTGTGGCGCGTCTTCTGCATTTCCTTGGCGTGGGCCAGCTCGAACTCGGCCAGTGCCTCGGCCGACGTGCGGTCCGTCACGTACTCGCGCGCGGCCCGCCGCGGAGGGCGCTCCCGCGGCCGGCCCATCTCCTCGGCGGCGTCGTACTCGTCGCCGTCGAACCACACGAAGTGACACCGCGTGCACACATCGAGCGGGATGCCTTCCCAGCCGAGCGGCGCGGTGATCTCCCGGGTGGCCTTGCCGCACGAGGGGCAGTCGGCCCCTGCGGAGCCCTCGCCGCCGCGCGCCCCCTGCCAGACCTGATTGACGATGTCACGGTCCAGGACGCGTCGCAGCGCGGGCAGCGTCACCGCGCAGCCGTGACAGTTGTTGCAACGCCAACAGACGCCGGCCTTGACCTTGGCACGGCCGAGTCGGATCGAGCATCGAGGGCAGGCGAACATGCGGACCGGCTCCTAGCCTCGGACTGGCGGAGCGCGTCGGCTGGAGCCCTGGCCATCCCTACGGGTGCATTGTAGATCGTTGCCCAGCGGCACGTTGTGACCCCCGTCCCTCGCACAGCCCCGGGGAATGCGCCTACACTTGGTGGCGTCTGATCCGGGGGGCGACGCAGATGGGGCGCGCGATTGGTTGGGGGCTCGGGCTGCTGATGGCAGCCGGCCTCGCATGGACGTTGCTGGGCGACGGGGAAGTCGGCAGCAGTGCGCCGTCATTTGTCGTCTCGAGCGACACGGAGATCGACGGCGAGGAGACCGGCCCCGGGCTCAAGGTGCGCGACGGCGCGCGCATCCTCGAAGACGAGAACGAGTCCGGGGATGCCGCCATTCGGGGCATCGTGCTCGACCGCCGCGGCCTCCCGCTGGCGGGCGTCAGCGTGAAGGCCACGCCGGCCAGCACCTACAAGCCGGACGAACCGCTGCGGCAGTACTTCAAGCCGCCTGTGCCCCCCGGGAAGCCCCGCGCCACGGCGATGTCGGACGCGAACGGCCTCTTCGTGCTCGAAGGACTGGTGGCAGAGAAGAGCTACCAGGTCGAGGCGAAGGTCGCGCCGCCGCGCTACGGCAGCCGCCGTCGCACGAGCGCTACGAACCGCACGCGCAACCTCATCAAGCTGGTCGTCGACGACGGCTCTGCGCTGAAGGGACGTGTCGTGGACGCGGCGGGTGCGGGACTCTCCGCCTGGGTGTGGGCGTCGTCGAGCGGCCGCGAGGGCCTGCCGCGTTGGCTCTACCGCTACTGGTCCATCCCCGCGCTGAAGACGAGCAGCGACGGACGCTTCAGCCTGCCGGCCGTTCCCCATGGCACCGTGGTCTTCACGGTCAACGTGCTGGGCCGCGGCCAACGCAGCAACATCAAGGTCGACACACCGGCTACCGAAGAGGTCGAGATCCGCTTCGAGGACGCGGCGGGTGCATCGGTCGCGGGCCGCATCACGGACACCACCGGCGCGCCGGTCGGCGGCGCGAAGATCGCCATCTCGGCGCGCTACACGCGTGGCGCCGGGCGCGGCGAGCGCAACACGTCCGTGGCAGAGACGGACGCGAACGGCGACTACACCGTGGAGCGTCTGATCCCCGGCGAGATCCTCTCGCTTTCCGTGTACGCCGACGGCTACATCCCGCCGAGCAACCTCGGGCGCAACCGGCCGCTCAAGGAGGGCGGTACCGTTCGCATCGATCTCGTGCTCTCGAAGGGCGCGACCATCGCGGGGCGCGTGATCGACGAAGCGGGCGCGCCGATCGCCGGTGCGCGCGTCGCGCTGGGGCGTCGCCACGGCCCGTGGAATCCCGGACTGTCCGTTTCGCGAAGCACGACCAGCGCGGAGGACGGCAGCTACGAGCTGACGGCCGTCCCGCTGGGTGCGGGCCTCGTCACGGCCTCTGCCGCCGGCTACTTCATGGCGCCCGACGACGGCGCGGCGGGCCGTCCGCCGTGGATGCGTCAGCAGCCGGGGCAGGACTACGAAGCCACCGAGGAGGGCCAACGTATCGAGGCCGACCTCACGCTCAAGCCGGGTACCCCGGTGGTGGGCATCGTGACCGGCCAGGACGGCGAGCCTGTCGCCGCCGCACGCGTCGAGCTGCGCCCGCAGAACAACAACCAGTACCCCGGCTTCCCCGGGAAGAATGGCCGCTTCACCGTGTTCAGCGGTGCCGAAGGGCGCTTCGAGTTGCCCGGTCTGGCACCGAAGAGCTTCCAGGTGCGAGCAGCCACGGAGACCCACGTCAGCGAATGGGTGAAGTTCGCCGTCCCGCGTGCGGAGAAGGACGGCGACCTCACGGTCGTGGTGAAGGAGGGCGCGACGGTCGCAGGCACGGCCACGACGACCGACGGCACGGCAGTCGCGGGCATGACCGTCACGGTTACCGACGCGCTGGGCAACACCGTGACGGCGGCGGACGGCACCTTCGAGCTGAGTGGCATCCCCGCCGGCAAGAAGACCGTGCGCGGCAGCGTCACGCCCCGGCCGCAGACCGCGGAGAAGAAGGTCACGACGGAGTGGGGGAAGCGCGTCGACAGCGTCGACCTCGTGATCCCGCCGGTGTTCTCGATCGCCGGCGTCGTGCACGACGAGGAGGGCAAGCCGGTCGCCGGCGTCACGGTTTCGGCACGCTCTACGGAGAAGAAGAAGCGGCGCAATCGATCGACGGCCACGAGCAAGAAGGACGGCGCCTTCACCATCGAGAACCTGGAGGAAGGGGACTACACCGTCTATGCCGGACCCACGAAGCACGATCGGTCCATCACGGCGCCGAGCGAGGGCAACACACTCTCCTTCGTCGAGCCCACCCCGCGCCGCGTCGAGGGCACCGTCGAGGACACGGCGGGCAATCCCGTCGCGGCAGGCCGGATTCGGATCTACTACGGCAAGGACGGCAAGCGCCGCAGCTCCAACACGGCGAACATCAGCGCCGGGTACTTCCGTTCGAGTCGCGACATCAAGTACGACGCGGTCGACCTCGAGGTGCAGTCCGCTTTCGACGCGGCGGGGCGCGCCCTCAACTTCCTGCCGGAACGCGTCAAGAACGTGCAGCTCGACGGAGACGCGCCCATCGCACTCAAGCTCACCGTGGGCAACGAGCTGAGCGGGCGCGTGGAAGATGCGAACGGTGCCCCGATCGCCGGCGTCACGGTGCGCGCGGACAAGAAGGGCAGCAACCGCCACTACTGGCCCGGCCACCGGAGCGCGCACTCGGCGCGCACCCGTGAGGACGGCACGTGGCGCATCGTCGGTCTCAAGGACGAGGAGATGAAGATCACCGCCTCGCCGAGCGGGTCGTGGGTGACGCCCGAGCCCGTCCATGCGCGACCCGGCGATACGGACATCGTGTTCCGGCTCACGCAGGGCGGTCGCATGGCGGGCCGCGTGCAGACTCTCGAGGGCGAGCCGATCGCCGGCGCGCAGATCTGGCTCCACGAGACGGACGCGTCGCGCAAGTCGCGCGGCGTCGACAAGCAGCAGCGCAACCACATGGCGCAGTACCGCTTCCAACGCGTCGTCGGTGCAGATGGGACGTTCGAGGTCACGGGCCTGCCCGAGAATGCGCTCTACAACGTGACGGCGAGCGTGCACGGCAAGGAACGCGCGTTCGTGAGCGAGACTCTGCGTGACGTGGCAACCGGTACGAGCGACATGCTCCTGCAACTGCGCGAAGGCGTGATGATCACGGGCACCCTGGAGGGGCCGGAGGGCGAGACGGTTGGCGGCGGATGGATCCAGGCGCAGCCTGTCACCAAGGGATCCGGGCTGAAGGGTGCCAACGGCCATCCGAACCACCAGACCGGCGAGTTCAAGGTCGGGCCGCTGCAGCCGGGGCGCTACAAGCTCACGTTCCACGTGCACAACAACAACTGGTCCCCGCCCGCGCCGATGGAGATCGATGCGCCGGCCGAAGGGCTCAAGGTCGTCATGCGTCGCGCGACGAAGATCCAGGGCGTGGTGAGTGCGCCGGACGTCAAGGGCTTCCGCGTCGTGTTCGCGACCAAGGGCCGTTCGCGCAGCGCGACCGTCAAGGCCGACGGCAGCTTCTCGATCAGCGGTGCCGGCGGCATGGGCAAGCTGTTCGCGCACAAGGCCGGCGACAGCCGCTACGGCTTGATCGAAGACGTGGACGCGAGCAGCGGTGCCTCCTTCACGATCACCTTGCAAGAGGGCATGTCGATCAGCGGCCGGATCCAAGGACTGCCGGAGAACGTGAAGGGCGGCCAGGTCTGGGCGATGAAGGACGGGTACTGGCTGCAGGGCTCCTTCAAGGAGTCCGGCGATTTCGAGCTCACGGGGCTCCCGGCCGGCGAGTACCAGGTCAGCGGTTGGATCAGCGGCGGGCGGGTCGTCTCGCCCGGCAAGGTGCAGGCCGGTGCTACGGGCGTTGTTCTGACGTACAAGCCAAGAAACTAGCGGCGTTACTCGTCTTCGTCATCGCCGGCCGTCAGGCGGTTGACGCTCGATTTGAGACCCTCGAGCGTGCGGTCCAGGTGTCCCTCGGTCACGTCGAGCACGTACTGCTCGCCGCCTGCATCCACGCGCACGGCGCGCCCGCATTCGTCACCCAGGCTGAACCACGTACCGGCCTTGAGGTCCATCAGGCCCCAGTGCACGCGATACCGGCCGCCTGCGGGAACGAGGATGCCCTTGCGCGCCTGCGTCCGCGACACGGCATAGCCGAATGCGCCGCGCGGCAAGCCCCGGGGACCGCTGCGCCGCCCGGCCGTGTGCGCCATCAGGTCCACGAGGGATTCGCTGGTCATGCCCGGCGTCTTCGCGACCAGGTCCTCGTGCGGGCGGATGCGGATCAGGAACCGGATGTGTCGTTCTTCGAGTGCCTTGGGTGCGTTGCGAAGGCCCACGTGCACCTTGTAGCCCGGTTCCATGGTGACGCGCGTGCTGTCCGCTAGATCGCGGACGACCTGCATCCGGTATCCGCGTGCGATGGCGAGAACCGTGCGCGGCCTCGTCACGGGCCCGAGGGTCAGCGTCGCCTCGCCGGGCGCCCAGGACTCTTCCAACTGCTCGTCCGGATCCCGCAGCACGAAGACCTGTGCCTTGGGCACGGGATCGCCGTCGCCGTCGACAAACTGGACACGCATCTGCGTACGCGAGAGCGCCGGCGGTGCTTCGCGCTGCTCGTCGGTGGTCCACAGCGCCACCAGCACCCCGCCCAGGACGAGGATGCCCAGGACGAGTCCGATGCGGATCCAGAGGCGGTGCGAGTCCATGCGCGCATCGTCCCAGGTGGGGCCGACGGTCCTCCGCCTGTGGCGGACGGGCCAAGGCCCGTCCCTAGATGTCTCTCGTGTGCCTATGGAAGGTCATATAGGGGAGGGCCTTGTGCCCTCCCGCGCGCTTCAATCCGCGCTCGCCTTGCCCAACGCCTTCAGCCGCCGGTCGACGGCGATCTCGAGCAGCTTCTCCTTCATGCCCCCGACGGCCAGGAACCCGACGTTGCCGCCCGGGTCGATCACGACCATGGTCGGGATGCCCGTCACGAGGTAGTCCTTCTCGAGCACGTCGGCCTCCGCGACGACAAACGGATACGTCACGGGCATGCGGCCGCGGAAGGCGTCGAGGTGCGCGAGGTACGCTTCCATGCCTTCGCCCTTGTAGAGCTCCTTCAGCAGGGCCGGGCCGCGTTCGTCGGCCTTCTTCTCCGGCAGGACGCCGCGCTTCTCGTACATGCGCGTCACGCCCAGCACCGCGAGCCCCTTCGCGCCGCGCGACTCGTGCATCCCCTGGATCCCCGGGATGCCCTTCAGGCACGGCCCGCACCACGTGGCCCAGAAGTCGAGGAGCACGACCTTGTCCTTGAGCGAAGCGAGCGTGCACGCCTCGCCCCCGACGAATGTCGTCTTGCCCAGCGTGGGCGCGGGACGTCCGATCAGCGTCATGCGCATCTTCAGGTAGCCGGTTGTGCGCTTGTGTCGTTTCTGATCCTCCTCCGGGAGGCCGAGGATTCTCTGAGACGCCGCCTCGTACTGCGCCTGCGCCTCGTCGTACGCGCCTTCCATCGCGTGCACGTCGCCCAGTGTCATGATCAGGTTCGGTGCGTCCTTTGCGTCGGCGGCCTCGGCCATCGCCGCAAGGCGCGCCTTGGCGAGAGCCAGGTCGCCGGTCGCCGGCAGCGCGATCGGCAGCCAGGTGCGCGTCGCGCGCTTGGCAAGCGCGTGGTCGGGCAGGACCTTCACCAGGTGGTCGAGAGTGGCGACCGCCTTACCCGGATCGTGCTCGATCTGGTGGCGCGCGGTGAGGTCGAGGCCCTGCGCCACGAGCGCTTCGTGCTCCTTGACGTCCCACGCGGCCCAATCACTCGTACCGAACGCCGCGCGGAACGTCTCCTCCGCGGGCTTCACGAGCGAGCTGCCCAGGCGGTAGAGCTCGCGCGCGAAGGTGCGATAGCCGGCCTGGTCCTTCTTGTGCATACCGGCGTCGCGCAGCGTCTTGAGGTGCGCGCGCATCGCGCGCTGTACCCCACGCGTCGTCTCGAGCCACTGCCAGGCTTCGAGCGTCTCCTTGTGCCCGGCAGGGGTTTGGCTCTCTTCGGCCGCAACCGGCGCGATCGCGGCGAGAACGAGCGCAATGGCGGCAAGGCTCTTGTGCATGTCCGGCCTCCCTCGGGCGACAGACTACACTGTTGGGGTGTTGCGCTTCTCCAGGCTGTTTCTGGGCGTTCTCCTCGTTGCAGCCGGCTGCGGGGAGGCGGAGAAGGCACCGGCGCCGACGGTCTGGCTCGACGTACCCGAGCTGCACTGGGCCCAGGTCTCCCAAGCACAGCTCGACGCGGCGAAGCTCCTCGGTGTCCCGGTGGCCATGGAGAGCGCCGGGCAGCGCTTCTTGTTCGTGCCGTCGGGCAGTTTCCGAACGGGAACCGGAGAGGAGGAGCACGAGGTCCGGATCTCCGTCGGCTTCTATGTCCAGGTGGACTGCCTGACCAAGCCCGGCCTCGGCGGGCCCACGGGCTTCACACGCGAGGACGCGATGCAGGTGCTGCAAGCCCTCGCGCACGACGATCCGGTGTGGGACTACCGCCTGCCCACCGAAGCGGAGTGGGAGTACGCGCATCGGCTGGGCAACCCGTCGCTCATCGAGTACAGCGCAGGCGAGTGGTGCAGCGACCGCTTCGCCGAGCTCCCGTCCTGGACCGTGGTCGATCCGATGGGCCCGACCGAGGGCGAGACGTTCGTCGTCCGCGGTGCACGCGGCGGGCGGGCGGCGCGCGCGCCGTCGGAGACCGCGCTGGTCCGGCCCGTGATTCCGGTCGGCTATGGCCTCGGGAAGTACGGCTCCGTGCCCGTCACCTTCCAGCTGGTCGATCCCAAGACGAAGAAGAACGTCCGCGACCGGCTGGGCGCCTTCGACTTGCGGTTCATTCGCATGAACGACCGCCTGGCGGCGCGCACGCGCGGCACCGACCCCGCGTGGGATCTCGTCGTGCGACCCGGATCGCCCGTGACCCTCACGATGGTCCCCGGAAAGTACTACGTCTATGCCGAGCGCAACGAGAACGGGAAGCTCCGGCGCGGACTCGAGATCAAGTTCCACGTCTGGGAGAGGCCCACGCAGGTGCCCGTGCCGCTTCCCGAGACCGACACGAAGCGCTACGGGTCCGGGGCGACGGAGAAGCCGCAGTAGCCCTACAATCTCGGCCCCCCGGGAGACCCACCATGCGGACGCTGCTATCCATCCTTCTCGTCTGTCTTCTCGCCGTGCCGGCGCTGGCCGAGGACCTGCCGAGCCCGACCAAGGCCTACAACGCGCTGGTCAAGAAGACGCGGCGCATGGGGGAGGCGCAGAAGGCCGCGCACATGAGGGAGCAGGCCGAGGCCTACCTCGCGAAGTGGGACGCCTCCGGCAAGAAGCCGACGTCCAAGCAGCAGTACTCGCTTGCGCTCTTCCACCAGGCGGCGGGGCAGTTCGACAAGGCGGCGGAAGGCATGCGGGCCGTCCAGCAGGACAAGGAGCTGAAGGAGAAGACGCGCGACCTCGGCGCCATTGGCGAAGCGCGACTCATGCTCGAGCCCGACCTACGCGCAAAGATGGCCGCCGGCCTCGCGCAGGCCAAGCAGCGTCTCTGCACGTACGCCGACGGTATGGACAGCCCGGCGCGCATGAAGCAGCGCTCGACGCTCCGTTACGTGCTTGCGCAGCTGCACGAAGCCGACGGCAAGCCGGACGATGCGCTCGCCATGCGCATGAAGATCGTGGCGGAAGATCCCGGCTTCCTGTCGAAGATCTACGGCGTGGCGATGCGCGGCCTGCTCGGCATGGCGCACGCGATGGACGGCTATGACGCACTGCGCAAGAAGGCCGCCGCGACGCTCGAGACGATGACTGCCGCCCAGTCCAAGATCATCGCCGACGAGAAGGGCAAGCTTGGGAAGGCCAAGGCCGACCTGCTCAAGAAGAAGCCGGACGCGTTGGACGGCGACGGGAACCTGAAGGAGACCAGCCGCAAGAAGCAGAGCCGCGAAGAGCGTGCCTACAGCGGTGCGCAGCGCAAGGTCAGTGGCGCGCAGGGCCTGCTCGAGCGCATCCGTGCCTACGCCGAGCCCTTCGAGATGCTCGGCAAGCCGGCGCCCGAGTGGACGTCCGAGCGGGCGTTCGGCGACGTGTCCAAGGTTGCCGACCTCAAGGGCAAGGTCGCGCTGCTGTACTTCTGGGGTACGGCGCGCAAGACGTCGATCGGCGGCCTCCCGGCAATTCGCGCCCTGGCTCGCGACTATGGTGAGAAGGGCCTGGCCGTGGTCGGCGTCACGACGACGGACACGGTCTGCTACGAGTCGCGTTTCGATCTGGACCCCGAGTTCGTCGACAAGGCTTCCGGCGGGCGGCCGGTCTACTACGCACGTCTTGCGACGGAGCGCGTGCCGGCCAACGAGTCGCAGGCGGTCTACGAAGAAGAGGCGTACGGCACGCACGAGTTCAAGGCGATCGAGGCGTTTGCAAAGAACCACGAGATGTCATGGCCCAACGTGATGATCGTCGAGTCGGACCCGGAAGAGAAGTACGCCGTCGGTGCGTGGCCGCACACGCTGGTGCTCGACAAGCAGGGGCGGGTCCGGTTCTTGAAAGCGGGCGCGATGAGCAGCGCGGCCGACGCCGCAGGGATGCGCAAGGTGATCGAGGCGCTCCTCGGCGAGTGATGATCGTCTCGTGAGCCGTGTCGCGCCCGTCCTGGCCGTCCTGCTCCTCGCAGGACTCGTCTACCTCTTCCTCGGAGGCGAGTCCGACCCGGGCTACGACGACTACGGGATCGACCCGCTCGACGAAGGCACGGACGGGAGCCCGACTCTCATCGAGGACGACCCGGAACCGATGAACGGGGGGGACGTCCCCTCGACATTCATCCGCGACAAGCCGCCGTCCGACGGTTCGAAGAGCGAGAAGCACGTGCTGCTCCGCGGCCGCGTCGTGGACGAGCGTCGCCGCCCGGTTGCCGAAGCCAACGTGTCCGTTCGCATCGGCAAGCGCAGCAGCGGCGGCGCGACAACGGACGGTTCCGGTCGCTTCGAGATCAAGCTGGGCGCGCGCCACATGATGCGGGCGGTCGTCGTTGCGAAGACGGAAGACGGCCGCAGCGGGACGGCCGAGGTGTGGACCACGATCGGCGCAACGGGTCTCTTGCGCGTGCCGACCATCGTCCTGCGTCCCGTTGCGAATCTCACGGTCCGCGTCGTGGACGCGGACGGCAGCGGCGTCGGCCAGGCGACGTGCGTTCTCGCGCGACGCTCGGCCGGTGCCCCCGTCGTTCTCGGCACGCACGGTACGGCGGGCTCGGGGCAGCTCTCCGTGGGCGGGCTGCCGCACGGCCAGATCGAGGTCTTCGCATCCGCGCCGGGCAAGGGGCGCGGACACGTGCGCCTGACCTTGCCGGTGATCGGTGGCGAGACGCCGCAGATCGTCTTGGACGGCGAGCGGCGCATCGACGTGCGCGTCATCGAAGCCGCGACACGGCGTCCCGTGCAAGGTGCCGAGATTCTCGTCGGCGATCGCCTGAGCATGCCCGTGCCCGATGGGCCCGGCTATCTGCCGCCCGTCGGCGCGATACGAACGAATGCCGCCGGGCGTGCGAGCGTCAGCGGCCTCGGCGCCAACGACAAGATCTTCCTGAACGCGCGTGCGAAGGGCTTCGTCCTCGCGCCGTGGTGGAAGCAGGCGCGTGCCGGGGTCGAGCCCGGTGTGGAAGAGGTGGAGATCGTGCTCCACGGCTTCCGCACGGTGCGCTTCCCGGTCGACGCGTTCTCTCCCGAGACGCCGCCCGACGGAACGAGCCTCGCGCTCGAGCTCGATGCGCAAGCCGCACGCATCGCCGGTCCCGACCAGAGCGCGTGGCTCGAGAGCGGAATGCTGATGGTGCAGGGCCTGCCCGAGAGCTCTGCGCGCGGAACGGTGCGCACGAACGACGGGGTCTACGCGACGTTTACGGCGCCGGCGCGCGTGATCGATGCGGGCGCCGTTGTCTTCAAGCGCGCCCGGGACGTCTCGGTTCGACTGCTGCGTGCGGACGGCGGAATCGCATCTGGCGTCCGGCTCTCCCTGCACCCCACGGGCGTGGGCCAGAAGCCGCTGACGGCAACGACCGATGGCGGGGGCATCGCGACCTTCAACGGCGTGGGCGGCGATGCGGCCAGCGTTCACCGCGCGCGCGACGACTCGCGCACTGCGGGCTCGATGCTCGCCAAGCTCGACCTCACCGAGGAGCTCGACGTCTTCGACGTCGAGCTGCGGGAGACGACGAACATCATCCTCCGCCTCACCGCCCAAGGGGAACCCCGCCTGCCGCCGCAGTACGGGCTCGTGATCGGGGGCAGGCCGGTCCTTCCCGAGGACGTGCTGGAGGATCCCGCGGCCGGCACCCTCATTGCGCCCTTCGAGAACGTGGGGCCCAAGCGGCTCTTGTCCGTGCGGCTCACGCCGGAGGGCTTCCTCACGGTCGAGCGCAAGATCGAGGTCGAGGGCGGCGACGTCGAGCACGTACTCGACCTCGAGCTGAAGGCGGCCGGCGAGCTGATCGCCCGCGTCTCGCCGCCCCCCGACGGGCAGTTCAGTGTCGTGCTCGAGCAACGCCTCGGGTCTGGAACGTGGAAGCATGCACCCGGAGGCACAGGCGCCGGACACCAGCCGTTCGGCGGACCTACGGCCTCGACCGAGACCCGCAAGTTCACGGGTCTCGACGCGGGTACCTACCGCGTGCGCGATCCGCGCTCGGGCATTGCGAGCGAGGTGGTCACCGTGACCCCCGGAGAGAAGGCGCCCAGCGTACGGCTCGACCTCGCGAGCGTCGGCTGGATCGAAGGCAAGGTCGTCGGTCCGGCGGGGGCTTCGTTGCAGGGCGCACGCGTCCTCGTGGAGGGCAAGGACAACGCCGGCCAGAGCTGGGCCGGCGCACCCGTGAAGCAAGACGGGACGTTCCGCATCCGGCTCGGCCGCAACCGGACGAGCACGCTGTACGTCACCCACCCGACCTTGCGCGCCGCGCAGAACGGCGGACGCGTGCGCGTCCGCGGCAGCGAGTCGTCGGTCACGCTGCGGCTCGAACGCGGCGGAGAGGCGCGCTTTCGCATCACGACGCCGAAGACCGAGGGACCGCCGGGACCGGGCGCCGCGTCGGCGGGCGTGCGCATCCGTCTCTTCAAGGGCGCCGTCGGTCCCGAGCCCTTGCGCACGATCCGGCCCGTCAAGGACGGCGACGGCTATCGCTTCGGCGGCTTCGAGCCGGGCGTCTACACGCTCGTCATCGAGACCGGCAACGCGCACGTACCGGTCGTGAAGAAGAACGTCACGCTGGGAGATGGCACGACCGACCTGGGCGCGATCGACCCGAAGAAGGGCACGACCCTGCGGGTGCGACTCGGGCGCCGCGACAAGGCGACCCGGCTGTGGGTGACGGCCGTGCGCAAGGACGAGCCCACCTACACGCGGACGGGGTCCTCCCGCGAGCCGGGCGGGGATGCCGTCTGTAGCGGGCTTGGCGCCGGCACCTACGCGGTCACGGTTCGCTCCGTGGGGGCCATTGGTGGGGGTGCAGGCGTGCTCTTCGAGCAGAACGTCTCGGTCGACGGCCGGGCCGAGCGCGTGATCGAGGTCTCCGGTCGCTGATCCCACGCGGCGCCCACGTTAGGGACCGATTCAGAAGCGCCGCCCGGACCACAGCCCCGAGGCCGCGGCTCCCGAAAGGGATCTGGGTTCCCGCTGCATGGGCGGGGTCCCCGTTCGTGCATTCGTGGGGTGCCCGTGAGGGAGCAGGCCTTGGCCCGAGAGCAGGACTCGTCCGGCACGCTGACGTCCGCGCAGCGGGCGGGCGTGCGTCGTGTCGGCGACCTCGAGCTCGCACGCCGTTCCCGCGGCGCCGTCCTGCTCCAAGCGGCACTCGCCGTGATCCTCTATCTCATGACGCCGTACGCGGAGACCGCGCCGGCGGCCATCACCATCGTGATGATCTCGACGGTCTTCCTCGGCGTCGCCCGGATCGCGCTGGCCAGCTACTACCCGCAGCTCTACGGAGCGCGGCCGAACCTCGCACGCCGTCTCTTCGCTGCCGGTTCAATTCTCGCCGGCCTGCTCTGGGGCTGGTTCTGCCTGTACACGCTCACGACGTTCGGCGGTACGGCGGACGAGATCTTCTATCTGCTCCTGATCGGAACCGTCGGGCTTGTCGCCGGTGGGCTGTCGGCGTTGAGCATCAGCCTGCCGCTGGCCATCGTCGACCTGATCCTGGTGTTCGCCCCCATGGGCGTGGTCACGATCAACGGGCCGCTACGACACAGCGCGGCGCTCGCGGTCGTGCTCGCAGGATCGTTCGTCTACTTCGCCGTGCTTGCACAGCGCGTCCACCGGACCTACTGGCGCGGCTTGTACCAGGCCACCCTCGTGGAAAAGGCCCGGCGTGATGCCGAAGACGCGACGCGCACGAAGAGCGAGTTCCTCGCGAACATGAGCCACGAGATCCGCACGCCGATGAACGGGATCATCGGCATGACGGAGGTTGTGCTCGAATCGGAGTTGACGGCGGAGCAGCGCGATCACCTTGCGCTGGTCAAGGCGTCCGCCGACTCGCTCCTCGACGTGATCAACGACATCCTCGACTTCTCCAAGGTGGAGGCCGGGATGCTCGACCTCGACCCGTCGCCGCTCCTGCTCCGGCACGGGCTGGCCGAGACTCTCAAGGCTCTGGCGACGCGCGCACAGGAGAAGGGCCTCGAGATCGTATTCGATGTGGCCAACGACGTGCCCGATGCGCTTGTCGGCGACATGGGCCGCCTGCGGCAGGTCCTGCTCAACCTCGTCGGCAACGCCATCAAGTTCACCGCCGAGGGCACGATCACCGTACGCGTCTACTACCGTTCCCGCGCACGGGGCAGCGCCGAGCTGGAGTTCCAGGTCGCCGACACGGGCATCGGCATTCCCGAGGATCGTCAGACGGCGGTCTTCGACGCCTTTGCCCAGGCCGACAGCTCGACCACACGCGTCTACGGCGGTACCGGCCTTGGCCTCACGATCTCCGCAAGCCTCGTCGAACTCATGGGCGGGCGCATGTGGGTCGACAGCGTGCCCGACCAGGGCAGCACGTTCTTCTTCACTGCACAGTTCGAGGTGCAGTTCGACACCGAGAGCCTCCCGCCGCGTCGCGAGCGCCTCCTGCTGCGCGGCCGCCGCGCGCTCGTTCTCGAGCCGTCGGCGCCCGCGCGCGACGTGCTGCACCGGCACCTGCGCGACCTGGAAGTCGAGGCGCAGATCGCCTCTGATCTCGGCGACGTCGTGCCCTCCATCGAAGAGGCACGCCGGCGTGAGAAGCCGTTCGACGTCGTTCTAACGGCCGGTACGTGCATCCGCAGCGCGGAGGACGACGCCGTGGCCGCTCTGCGGGATGCCTGCGAAGAGGGCGAGCCCCACTGGGTGCTGATGACCCTGGGGCCCGGCCGCAACGGTCTCAAGACGCGCAAGTCCGACGGCGTCGGCGGCGTGATCTCCAAGCCGCTCTACGGCGAGGACGTGCGTCGCGCGCTCGTTCGCGTCCTCGGCGACGAGCACAAGGTCGAGCGCACCAAGGCGGCTGCCCAACCCGTGGTGGAGTCGCACGCGGAGGGTCTGCGCGTGCTGCTGGCCGAGGACAACCCGGTCAACGTCCTCGTTGCGCGGCGCTTGCTCGAGCGCCACGGGTTCGACGTCACCTCCGTCTCCAACGGCCAGCAGGCCGTCGAAGCACTGCCGGGAAACACGTTCGACGTCGTCCTGATGGACGTGCAGATGCCCGTCATGGACGGCTTCCAGGCCACCGCCGCGATCCGCGAGCTCGAAGCGGACGGGCGCGACCGCACGCCGGTCGTGGCTCTCACCGCGCACGCCATGCGTGGCGACGAAGACCGCTGCCTCGCGGCCGGCATGGACGCCTATGCCACGAAACCGATCCAGGCCGAGCAGCTCTTCGAAGCGATCAAGCGCGCCATGACCATCGCGTCCGAAGCGCGCAAGAAGAGCGCGTAGCAGACGCTAGACGGCGGCAGCTTCTTCCATCGAGCTGCTGTAGGCACCCGAGCGCGCGGCGCCGTTGCAGCGCGCGCGATGCAGGAACGCGGCTTGCGCGGCGCCGCGGTTCTCCTCGCGGCCGGCCCAGGCCTTGAGCGCCGGGGCCTGGAGTGCGCGACCGTAGGAGAAGCTGAGCTCCCACGGGTGCGGCCCCATGGCGTTCATGGCACTGAGGTGCGCCGTCGCGAGTTCGTCGCTCTGTCCGCCCGAGAGGAACACCACGCCCGGCACCGCACCGGGCACGGTGCGCTCGAGGCAGCGCACGGTCGCGGCGGCGACCTCGTCCACGCTCGCCTGCTCGGGGCAGTCCGTTCCGGACAGAACCATGTTCGGCTTGAGGTTGATGCCTTCCAGCAGCACGCCTTGGTTGTGCAGTTGGTGGAACAACGCGTGGAACGTCTTCTCCGAGACCTCCTCGCAGCGGTCGATCGTGTGCGGTCCGTCCATCAGGACCTCGGGCTCGACGATCGGCACCAGGCCCGCTTCCTGAGACAGAGCGGCGTAGCGCGCCAGCGCGTGCGCGTTGGCCTCGATGCACGCCCAGCTCGGGATGTCTTCGCTGATCGTGATGACCGCGCGCCACTTCGTGAAGCGGGCGCCGAGATCCGCGTACTCCGCCAAGCGGTCGCGCAGCCCGTCGAGTCCCTCGGTCACTTTCTCGCCCGGGCAACCGGCCAGGGCCTTGGCGCCCTTGTCGACCTTGATGCCGGGCAGGATGCCGCGGCTTGACAGCAACTCCGGCACGGGTGTGCCGTCGATGCTCTGGCGGAGGGTCTCGTCGAAGAGGATGACGCCGCTGATGAACTCCTCGGCACCCTCCGCCGTGAAGAGATTCTCGCGGTACGCGAGACGACTGGCCTCCGTCGACTCCACGCCGATCGAGTCGAAGCGCTTCTTGATCGTCGGCGTGCTCTCGTCCGCCGCCAGGATGCCCTTGCCCTCGGCAACCATCGCGCGGGCCGTCTCTCTCAGCTTGGTCTCATGCTGCATCGCCAACACTCCTCGCGGGGCCGTCATCCCTCTCGCGGCCCGAACCCCTAGAAGATACCGATTCCGGCGCGCCCGCAGATAGAGGCCCCAGAGAAAACACGAGGTGCCCGGTATCCTGCGGCCTCCTCGAACGGAGGTGTCTTGAATTTGAACGCACCGACGCTCGATCGACGCACGGTGTGGGCCTGGAGTCTGTACGACTTCGGCAACTCCTCCTTTGCCGTTCTGTTCGCGTCGCTCTTCTCGGTCCACTACGGCTCGGAGTTCGTCGAGCCCGTACTCGGCAAGGCCCAGGCCGACCTGCTCTGGAGCATCACGATCGCGTCGTCGATGCTCCTCGTAGCGCTCTCCTCTCCCTTCGTCGGGGGAATCGCCGACCACACGGGGCGGCGCAAGCGCATGCTCGTCGTCTACACCCTGGTGGGCGTGGTCTGCGTGACGGCCTTGATGGGCTTCCGCGGAGGCGGCGTCGGCGTGATCGCCACGGTGTCCATCCTCGCGGGGCTGTCGAATTTCGCCTTCGAGGGAGCGATCGTCTTCTACAACGCCTATCTCCCGGAGATCGCGCCGCCGGACCACCGCGGACGCGTGTCAGGCCTGGGATTCGCCGTGGGCTACGCCGGCTCGCTCGTCGCGCTCGGCATCGCCGTCCTGGTCGTGCCCACGGGCAACTGGGACTGGCTCTGGTTCGCGATCGGTGCGCAGTGGGTCCTCTTCACGATCCCCGCGCTCCGGTACCTGCCCGCCGATCGTCCCACGGGCATGGGCCTCGTCGCTGCGGGCAAGCAGGGCGTGCGCCAGACGATGAAGACGCTGCGTGAGGTCTGGCGCATGCCCAACCTGCGACGTTTTCTCATCGCGTACTTCATCTACATGGACGGTGTGATCACCGTCGTGTTCTTCGCCGCGCGCTACGCGAAGACGACGCTGGGCTTCGACTCCATGCAGCTGATCGGCATGCTCGCCATCGTGCAGGTCACGGCGCTCATCGGGTCCCTGGTCATGGCCAAGCCGACGGACAAGATGGGCCCGCGCTGGGTCGTTTGCCTGATGCTGATCTGGTGGGGGGGCGTCGCCGTCGCCGCCTACCTGGCGGAGTCCAAGGAGTTCTTCCTCGTCGTCGCGGGGCTCGCGGGGCTGGGGCTCGGGAGCATCCAGGCCGCCTCGCGCGCGTTCATGGCGCGGCTGATCCCGAAGGGGCGCGAGTCGGAGCTGTTCGGATTCTACGCCCTGTGCGGCAAGACCGGATCGATCGCCGGTCCCGTCGTCTTCGGCGTGGTCACCGCACTGGCCGACGGCAACCAGCGGCCCGGCGTGCTGGCCGTCGGTGCCTTCTATCTGCTGGGCTACCTCGTCTTGCGGAAGGTCAGCGACGAGCCCGTGGCGTAGGGGCTATGCTGTCCGCCCCTTGGAGGGTGAGTCGTGCAGTGCCCGTCGTGCGGTCTGGACCAGGTGATCATCGAGTACCACGGCGTGGAGCTCGATGTCTGCGTCGACGGCCACGGGATCTGGTTCGACAAGGACGAGCTGACGCAGCTCTTCGAAGCCGCCGGCGTACCCCAGATGCTGCGCGAGCTCGAGCAGCGCCTGGTCTTCCTGCCCCGGGGAAAGCACGGCCCGGAGCGGCGCTGCCCTCGCTGCCGTGGCAAGATGCGCCACGTTGCGGAGCCCGATGGCGACGTGATTCTCGATCGCTGCCGACGCGGTCATGGGTTGTGGTTTGACGATGGCGAGCTCGTGGAGATCCTGCGTTCCACGCTCGGCGAAGAAGACGAAGCGTTGGCCAAGGTGCGTGGGTTCCTGGGCCAATTCGGCGCGAGAAAGTTTACCCGGCCGGCGGATGCCGAGACCGAGTAGGAGGAAACCGTGAGTACGACTCTCTTGATCATCATCGGCATCGCGGCCGTTGCCGTCATGTACTTCATCGGCATCTACAACGGCCTCGTACGCGCCCGCAACGAGGCCAAGAACGGCTGGTCACAGATCGACGTCCAGCTCAAGCGGCGTCACGACCTGATTCCCAACCTCGTCGAGACGGTCAAGGGCTATGCCGGGCACGAGAAGGAGACGCTCGAGGCGGTCATCAACGCCCGCAACGGCGCGGTCAGTGCCAACGGCCCGGCCGAGGCCGGTGCGGCCGAGGGCATCCTCGGCGCCGCGCTCGGCAAGCTGTTCGCCCTCTCCGAGGCCTACCCGGATCTCAAGGCGAACCAGAACTTCATGTCGCTTCAGGAAGAGCTGTCTTCGACGGAGAACAAGATCGGGTTCGCGCGCCAGGCCTACAACGACGCCGCGACGCGCTACAACAACAAGCGCGAAGTGTTCCCCGCCAACCTGATCAGTGGCGGCTTCGAAGAGGCCGAGCTCTTCGAGATCGAAGAAGCCGCGCAGCGCGAAGTCCCCGACGTCAAGTTCTAGGCGCGAGGAAGCCTCCGCACCGTGTGGGAGCAGATCCGCTCGAATCGCAGGCGCAGTGCGTTCATCGTAACCGCGATGGGAGTGCTTCTGGTCGCCATGGGCATGGCGATTCCCGGAGCGTTCGGTGCGGGCATGGACGGCATGCTGATGGGCGGCGGGCTCTCGCTGGGTCTGTGGCTCATCCTCTGGATGGTCACCGTCAACCAGGGCGACGACATCATGCTTCGGATCGCCGGAGCACGGCAGATCGAGAAGAGCGATCATCCGATCCTCTTCAACATCGTCGAGGAGATGACGATCGCGGCGCAGCTGCCGAACATGCCGCGCGTCTTCATCGTCGATGATCCGTCGCCCAACGCGTTCGCTGCCGGTCGCGATCCGACCAAGGCGACCGTGGCGGTGACGACCGGTCTGCTGCGGATTCTGGACCGCGACGAGCTCCAGGGGGTCATCGCGCACGAGATCGGCCACATCAAGAACCAGGACGTGAAGCTCATCACGACCGCGGGCGTGATGGTCGGCGCGATCGTGATCCTCGCCGAGTTGGGCCTGCGCGCGATGTGGTACTCGGGTGGTGGCATGCGCCGCTCGCGCACGTCGAGCGACCGGGACGGCGGCCAGGCGGTTATCATGATCGTTGCGATCCTCTTGATGGTCCTCGCGCCCATCCTGGCGCAGCTCATCTACTTCGCACTCTCGCGCAAGCGCGAGTACCTGGCCGACGCGTCGGGTGCGATGTACACGCGCTATCCGGAGGGGTTGGCCTCCGCGCTCGAGAAGCTGTCGGGAACCACCCAGCCGCTGACCGACGAGAGTCGCGTTACGACGCCCATGTACATCGTGCGTCCCCTGAAGGCGGGCCAGAGCATCAAGGCGACGTCCGCGTTCTCCACGCACCCCCCGATTGCAGACCGCGTCCGCATCCTGCGCAGCATGGATGGCGGCGCCGGGCTCGCGGCCTACGACGCGGCCTACCAGCAGGTACGCGGGCGTCGTGTCGTCGGGCTGCATGCGCTCGAGGAGTCACAGCCCGTCGCGCTGCGCGGCGCCGCAGACAGTGCGGGCATGCGCTCCGCCGTCGAGCGCCATCGCGAAGCATCCGACGCCTTCCTTACGGCCTCCGGCTACGGCGTCCGCGCGTGCACGGAGTGCAGCGCCAAGGTCAAGGTGCCGCCGTCGCTGGCGGACCGCGTCACGCAGTGCCCGCGCTGCAACGGAGCGTTGGGACCGCCCGACTAGCGTCAGTAGCCGCCGTCGGCGTTGATGCGCGTGAGGTAGACCTCGCCCCAGCCCTGCGAGCTCGCTGTGATTGTCGTTTGGTTCTCTTCGCCGGCTCCGAAGGTGACCGTGTTGGTGTACGTGCCCATCACGACACACGAGCCGTCCGCTGCAGAGCCGATCAACCGTCCGGCCGCGTAGCCGGCCGGCGCGGATCCGTCGCCTCGGGCCCAGAGGACCTCTCCATTCTTGTTGTAGCGTGCCGTGAAGGCGAACTGCACCACGTTGTCACCTTGGAGCTGCACGTTCGCGGTGTGGCCCTCGAATGTCACGGTGCCAACGTACGCGCCCGTCACGACCGCGGAGTCGTCCGGGAGGATCGTCGCCTGGTAGGGGCCGTCCGCGCCGACGGGGCCGCCGATGCGGCGCGCCCACTGCAGCCGGCCGTCCGCCTGGTAGCGCGCGACGTACCCGTCCGCGTTGCCGGCCGAGACGAGCGTTGTCTCGTTCAGCTCGCCTGTGCCCAGGGTGAGCGTGTTCTCGAAGCTGCCCGTCACGAGGAACGAGTCGTTCGGATAGCTCTTGATCCCGAGGATGTACGACACGTTGGTGGAGTCGAGCGCTTGCGCCCATAGGAGCGAGCCGTCAACTCCCCATCGAGCCAGGAAGTACTGGAAGTCCGAGTCCCCTCCGGTTGCCGTGATCGTCGTCTCGTTGGGCTCGCCGCTGCCGAGAACCAGCGTGCCGTTGGTCGCGAAGCCGTGAGTAACGAACGAGCCGTCGCTCAGGGTCTCGGTTGCGAGGATTCCTGATCGGGTTGCCGTGCCGACAGCCGTGCGTGTCCATTGCACGACGCCGTTGGCGTCCAGGCGCTGCAACTCGAACTGCGAGGGAATGCCCTGCGCCGTGGCGTTCTGTCCCCCCACGACGAACGAGCCGTCGGAGAACACACCGCCTACGCCGATCAGGTTGAGCTCTGCGTCTCCACGACGCATTGCCCACCGCAGGGTGCCGGTGCTCTCCAAGCAGGCAATGAAGCTGTCTGTGCCGCCGGCCGAGGTTAGCGTCGTCTCCGTGCTCTCGCCCGGGCCGAGCGTGAGCGTTTGATCGAAGCTGCCCGAGATCAGGATCGATCCGTCGGGCCGCACGAACACGCTTCCGAGCTGCTCCAGTCCCGGGCCGCTGATGGCCCGCGCCCACTGGAGGGTGCCGAGGCGGCCGAAGCTGGCAAGGACGGCGTCCCCGCCCCCTTGCACGCTCAGCGTGGTCTGGTTGACCTCGCCCGCACCAAGCGTGATGGCGGTCGAGTACGAGATGCTCAGCAAGCTGGATCCGTCCGGCTTCACGTACAAGCCGCCCGGCCAGTCGAACTGTGAGCTGCCCATGGTCTTCGTCCAGCTAACGTTCGCCACGTCGATCGTGCTCGGCGCCGTCCGCACGACGCGCGGGTTGACCTCGTCGTTGGCCGCACCCATGAGTCGGTACGTGCCGACCGGCGTCTGCCCGATGGTGATGGGCGTGCACGGATCCGTCGGCGATTGCAAACGAGGCGGAGCCGCCAGCGCGTACGAGTCGTTCGTGGTGTCGAAGTCGCCGTCCTCGTCGAGGCGCAGGTCGAGCGTGACCCGTCTTTCCTGGTCGGAGAGTTCATAGCCCACGCACAGGAAGCCGGCGCGGCAGACCGTCGTCGGCTGGATCGGGCTGCGGAACTTTATCTGCGGCGGCAGATCCAGCGTGACGCGGCCGGGCGCGACACCGATGAACTCCTGACCGCCTTTTCGCACGCGGCCGTAGATCGCGTAGGTGCCGCTCCAGACGAGCTGCATCGGCCAGATGACCTGTTGCGGCTGGCCGCTATTGGACGGGCGCCCCTCGAACAGCACGATCTGGTCGTCCGTCGTTCCGAGCACGCCGTCCTTGTCGGCGATGAGGTCCGTCACCCATCCGCCGTCCGGCACGAAGTCCGTGTATGTGATCGAGACCTCGCCGATGGGCAACGCCGGCAGGCGCACGTCGGTGCTCGGCTCGGTCAGAAGGATGCCGGGGCCCGCGATCTGCGTCCCCGTGCTGCCTGCCCCGCAGGCGGTCAGTACTCCAAGGCTGAAGAAAAGGAGTACGCGCGCGGGAAGCCTCATCACCATTCCCCCCGGTTCACCCCCTCCGAGGAGCCCATCGCCGAAGCTCAGCCTAGCACGGGCAGCATTTCCCGTTCGTGGCCGTTGCCAACCTACCTACGATGCGCGCCTGTCAACGCGACGAGGGAGTCCTTTCATGCGCAGCACCATTTCCGTGATCGCTCTGGCCATGTGTCTCGCCTGCTTCGGCTGCGGCGGTGAGGGCGGTGGCTCCGGTGGTAGCGGCGGTGTCGCCGGCGTCTACGTGCTCGACGGCGACGCCATGATGCCCGCCATCGAGAAGATGATCGGGCCGATGCTGGAAGCGGCGCAGAAGATGATGGAAGCGCTCCCCGCCGATGAACGGGCCCGTCAGGAGAAGGACATGGAAGTCAAGATGCAGGAGCGCAAGGACGAGATGCTCAAGGAGCTCACGCTCGAGGTGCACTTGAACGAAGACGGTTCGTTCGTGGCGAAGGACAAGGGCAAGACGCGGGCGATGGGCACATGGAGCTCGACCGGGTCCGCCATCACCTTCACGACGACCGAAGAGAACGGGAAGAAGAAGGACCCGCCGGAGGTCATCAACGGCGCGATCGACGGCGGCAACATCCGCTTCCGCCCCGACAAGCAGATGCCGTTCGATCTCGTCCTGAAGCGAAAGTAGCGGTCCCTACGATGAACGCGTCCGACCTCGTCGACTTCATCAACGCCGCGCCCACGCCGTATCACGCGGTTGCGGAGACGGCGCGACGCCTCGAGGGCGCGGGCTACACGCCGCTTGATGAGAAGGACACGTGGGCGCTGGAGGCGGGCGCGAAGCACTACGTCGTCCGCAACGAGGGCAGCATCATCGCCTTCGAGCTCGGCAGCGGCGATGTGGAGGCCGAGGGCGTCCGCATCGTCGGCGCGCACAGCGACTCGCCCAACCTACGGATCAACCCGCGTCCGGACCGTACAGCGCACGGCGTCAAGCAGCTCACCATCGAGCCGTACGGCGGAATCCTCGCGCACACCTGGTTCGATCGGGACTGTTCGATCGCAGGGCGCGTCACGATCCGAACGGCGGACGGCGAGCGTTCTACCGTGCTCGTGGACTTCGAACGCCCGCTGCTGCGCGTGTCGAACCTCGCCATCCACCTGCAGCGTGAGCTCTACGAGCAGGGCTTCAAGCCCAACTGGCAGGAGCACATGCAGCCGT
>JANQJW010000065.1 GCA_028281445.1 Planctomycetota bacterium
GTGCTGCTCTGCCTCATCACCGAGTGGCTGAACAAGCGGCGGATCGCGTTGGCGCTGGCGCCCGTACTTGGCGCGCTGGGCCTGTTCGTGGCACAGGGCTATGAAGAGCTCAACCGCCAGGACACGCTGCGGCCGCTTCAAGCCGTGCTCGACACCAACTTCTGGTTGGCGACGCACGTCGTCATCATCAACCTCGGCTACACCGCCGGCTTGCTCGCGGGCGCGTTGGGCTGCGTCTATGTGCTCGGGCGCGCGTTCGGTTTGAAGTCGGGCGACGGCGAGTTCTACCGGTCGCTGTATCGGATGATCTACGGCACGATCTGCTTCTGCCTGCTGTTCTCGCTCGTCGGCACGATCCTCGGCGGGATCTGGGCCAACGACAGCTGGGGCCGCTTCTGGGGTTGGGACCCGAAGGAGAACGGTGCCTTGATGATCGTGCTGTGGGGCCTCATGACCCTGCACGCGCGCATGGGCGGCTACATCAAGGCGCACGGCGTCGCGATGATGTCCGTGGCGCTGGCGGTCGTGGTCGGCTTCTCCTGGTGGCAGGTGAACCAGCTCGACTTCGGTCTGCACAGCTACGGCCGTACGGAAGGCATCCAGGACGGCCTCAACATCTTCTACGCCTTCCAGGCGTCGGTCCTTGCCGTGGGCACCGTCTTCTGGTTCATGAGTCGCCGCCCGACGCCTTCATCGAGCTGATCCTTACGAGCCGGACGCGTCCGGCTTGCGCCGATGGTCGTACTGCGGCACGTACGCGCATTCGGGTTCGCTCGCGGGCCGGTCCTTCCAGCGCCGGTGCAGGAAGTTGTACTGCTCCGGCGTACGGCGTACCCAGTGCTCGAGGCGCGCGTGCGCAGTCTCCGTCAGTGCCTGCACGGCTTGCGGCGTCGCGTTGCGGCAGCCCGGATCGAGCAGTCGCTCCCGGTAGACGTCGAAGTGGAAGGCGCGTCCGGACCGGCGGATGCAGGCGACCAGATCCAGCGGCAGTCCTTCGCGCAAGGCCAGTCGCGCCGGGGTCTCGTAGGTGCTCGCCGGGAGCCCGAAGAACGGGACCCACAGTGCGTGGCGCCCGGCGTTCTGGTCGCCAACGATGACCACGCTCCAGCCCTCCCGCACGCTGCGCACGAGATCGCGGTAGGCGCCGTGCTTGGGGATGACACGGTCCGCGCCGCCGCGGGAGCGCGTGGCCAGATCATCGACGGCGGGGACGGCGATGCGGCGTGCGACCGGGCGCATCGGACCGATGAAGTAGCGCGCGACCGGACAGATCACCTCCCAGTTCCCGAGGTGGCCCTCGAAGAACACGGTCGCATCGCCGGGAACCGGGGGTGGGCCTGCGGCGGGACTCGGCCAGTCGCCGTGGAGGGTGCAGTGGCGCTCGACCTGCCGGCGTGTGCCCAGCAGGCGCTCGAACCAGAACATCTCGACGAGGACGCGGATCATGTTGCGGAAGAGCTGCCGCGCCATGCGCCGCCCTGCGCGCCCCTGGATGCGGTCTCCGAACGCGGCACGCAGATTCTGGCGGATGCGTTCGCGCCGGCGCGCGTCGCGGATCCACCACAGACTGCCCGCGATCCAGGCGAGTCCTCCGATGCTGCGGGGCGGAAGCGACGTGACGAGGGTCTGCGCGAAACGCAAGCCCGCCGCGCCCAGTCGATCCTGCCACGTCATGGCGGGAGCAGAACCGCGGCCGCGTGCGGCGTCAAGAACCCGCTCGCGCCGCGTCCGCGTGATTTGGGCTCAACCAACCGACCTGGAGGCCGATCCAATGAAGGCGGAGGCAGGCCCTTTCGATGCAGTGGATCCAGGAGTTTTTTCAGCGTACGTCGCCGGCCGTGGCCGCGCTGTCCGTGCTGCTGCTCCTGGTGGTCGGCCTCCTGCTCGGGTTGCTCCTGGCCCGCCGCGCGGTCCGGCGCCGCGTCGCGGCGTCCCGCAAGCTGGGCGAGCGCGGTCGCAAGCGCGCGCACAAGCTCCTGCGACGCTACGGCTTCGAGGTGCTCGACACCGAGGTCAGCGCCCCCGGCCTGGTGCAGGTCGACAGCGAGCTCCACGAATACGTCGTCCGGGCCGACGCCCTGGTGCGGCGCAAGCGCCGCACGTACGTCGCGGAGTTCAAGGGAGGCCCCGAGGCCTCGACGATCCACCACAGCGCCACGCGCCGGCAGCTGTTGGAGTACGCGTGTGTCTTCGGCGTCGACGGCGTCCTGCTGGTGGATGCGCACCGCGACCGCATCCACTACGTCCGTTTCGTGAGCCCCGTCCAGGAGCGCGAATCCGTGCTAGCTTCGGTGTAGAGCCCGTTCCCGCCCGCACCAGGGGGGAGGACGCCATGGGGCGCCACCGGACGTCAGTCACTCTCGTGTTCATGGCGGTGTTCTGCCTGCTCGGGCCGGCCCGCGCAGACGAGGATCCGGACCTCAAGAAGGCGCTTGACGATCTCACTGCGAAGGGCAGCGTGCGTCGGCTCGCCGCAGTCAAGACGCTGCGCGGCGCGGGCTGGGCCGATCGCGACGTGATGCGCCTTGCGCTGCGCATCGTCAAGTGGGACGAGGATACGGGCCTGCTGGCCGATCTCCTCGCCCGCCACCCCGAGGCGATGCTGCCGCCGCTGCTGCACCGCATCGTCCACTCCGCGTCTCTCCACCGTGCGCAGATCTGCCGCGCCCTTGGACGCACGCGCGTCGAGAACGAGGCTTCCGTTGCCGTCCTGATCGTGCGCGCGCTGCTCGATCCGGACGAGAAGGTCCGCGTGATGGCGCGGCTCGCGCTCGAGGCCGCGGCGCCGCATGCCGTCGCCATCGTGCGCGCGCATGACGAGCTCTATGAGCGGATCGCCGACGGCTCGACCGCCTACGTGTCGTCCGGGCTCGTGCTCGGACCGGGTGGTGCCAGGCACTCGCGGTACGGACGCTTCCTGCGGATGACGATGCGCGCGGAAGCCGGCCGCTTCGGCGCGGACACCGTGTTGCGCGTGTATCGGTTCTTCGTGGAACTGGGGGAGGACACCGAGCACGCCAAGGAGATCGAACCCTACTTCCAGGTGACAGACGGAAACGAGGTGCGGAAGGCTGCGCTCGTGCTCGCCCAGCTAGGACGCAGCGACCTGACGCACTTGCGCAAGCTCGCCGATCGGCCCGCGTTCCTGGGTGCCGTCGGGCGCGCTGTCGGACTGATCGGTCCGACGGCCCAGTCCCTGGGGCCGCGGCTCTTCCGCGCCTTGCGGGACTCGATCGAGCATCCTGTCGCCGAGCCCGGGCGAGACCTGCGGATCGCGCCGGGCGGGAACGAAGACTGGAGCGAGTACGAGCGCTATGTCCCGACAGCTGACGTCCTCTGGGGCATCCTCCGTGCGCGCGCCCGCCATCAAGAGATCCAGCATGGGCTCGTGGAGCTGCTGGAGACGGACCTCCTCTGGATCGACCGGTCGATGATCGAGGCCTGCCTGCGCGTCATGCGCCCGAACGGCAAGGCGCGCGACCGGCTGATCGAGCGCGCGATGCGCTTCGACGTCTCCGCGCTCCGCGTCGTTCCTTGGTGCGAGCGTCCGCTGAGTCCCCTTCACTTCTGGCTGGAAGAACAACGCAAGGAGAAGGTGAAGGGGCGGCTGACGCGCACGAAGCGCATGCAGCTCCGGCACCTCCAGCGTCAGCTGGACATGCCGCCCGACGAGAGCGACGCGATCGTCCGGGCGCTCCGGGACGATCTCGAGCGCTGGTCCGCGGAGCTCGAGGGACCTTGACGCGCCGTTTGTCTCAGTAGCCTGCCGCCTGGCCGTCCTTGCGTGACTCCGACGCGCCGACGTAGACGTCACGTTCCGTGTCGTACCCAATTGCCTGGTAGCCGCCGAACGGACCGGAGGCGAACTTGAGCCGGTGGCCCAAGCGTGCGAGCGCGCGCCGCACTTCCATCGGGATCTCCGACTCGAGGTGCAGTACGCCGCCGTCCGTCATCAGTGCGCCCGTGGGGGAGGACGAACCGGTGTGGTGGAAACGCGCCGCGTCACCGGCTTCCTGGAGGTTCATCCCGAAGTCGATCACGTTGCACAGGATCTGCACGTGGCCCTGCGGCTGCATGTCGCCGCCCATGACGCCGAAGCTCAGCCACGGCTTCCCGTCCTTCGTGACGAAGGCGGGGATGATCGTGTGGAACGGCCGCTTGCCGGGCGCGTAGACGTTGGCGTGGCCTTCTTCAAGGCTGAAGAGCGCGCCGCGATCCTGCAGGCAGAAGCCGAGGCCGTCGGGGCAGAGGCCCGAGCCGAAGCCGCGGTAGTTGCTCTGGATCAGCGAGACCATGTTGCGGTCCTTGTCCGCGACGGTCAGGTAGATCGTGTCACCTGCCTGCGGACGTGGTGTGCCGGGTGCGATGCGGCGCTGGGCGCGTGCGGGATCGAGCAGGGCGCGGCGCTCCTTGGCGTAGTCCTTGGAGATCAGCGCAGCCACGGGCACATGGGCGAACGCCAGGTCGGCGTAGAAGCGCGCGCGATCCTCGTACGCCAGCTTCTTGGCTTCGACGAGGTGATGCAGGTACGCCGTGCTGTTGTGACCCATGGCTTTGAGGTCGAACGCCTCCAGCACGTTGAGCATCTGCAGCGCGGCAATGCCCTGCCCGTTGGGGGGGAGCTCCCAGACGTCGTACCCGCGGTAGTTCGTCGACACCGGGTCGATCCACTCCGACGTGTGCGCCGCCAGGTCTCCCTTGCGCAGGAAGCAGTCGACGCGCCGGCAGAACGCGTCGATCCGCTCCGCGATCGCGCCCTTGTAGAACGCGTCGCGGCCGCCCTCGGCGATCTGCGCAAGCGTGTCGGCGAGGCCGGGGTTCTTGAAGATGTCGCCCTTCGCCGGCGCCTTGCCGCCCCGAAGGAAGGTCTCGGCGAAGCCCGGGTAGCTGGAGAGGAAGCGTCCACCGCGGCCCCAGTAGTAGGCGATGAGCTCCGAGACTGGGAACCCCTCGCGCGCGTAGCGGATCGTCGGCGCGAGAATGTCCTTCATCGGCAGCTTGCCGAACTTGCCGTGGAGCTCATACCAGCCGTCGACGCACCCAGGCACGCTGACCGGGAGCGGTCCGAAGTTCGGAATCCGCGTCATGCCTTGCTCGACGAAGTGTGCGCGCGTCAGGCTCTTGGGGGAGCGACCGCTCGCGTTGAGCCCGTAGAGCTTCTTCGTCTTCGCGTCCCACACGATGGCGAAGAGATCCCCGCCGATCCCGGAGCCGGTCGGCTCCATCAGGCCGAGCGCTGCGTTGGCAGCGATGGCCGCGTCCACCGCGGAACCGCCCTGCTTCAGGATGTCGAGAGCGATCTGCGTCGCAAGCGGCTGGCTCGTTGCCGCCATGGCTTCGCGTGCGATCACCTCCGAGCGCGTGGCGAAGGCCTTGCCGGTGACCCGGTCTCCGCCGGCCGCTCGGTTGGGGAATGCCGCCAGCCCGAGCAGCGCGACGACGAGGACGATGAGGAGCGAGGAGTGCATCGAGGCAGTCTGCCCGCGGCATGGTTCTTCTGTAAAGGCGCCCATGCCGTAGGCTCGAAGGCGTGAGTGCGTCCGAGTCTCTCCCGCGGTCCAACGCGTTCGTCTGGAACGCGAGCGGCTGGTTCGGCGGTCAGTTCGGCGGGACGTTCTGGATGCTCCTCGCGGGCCTGTTCATGCTGCGCATCGACGCCACGACGGGGTGGATCACGATCGCGGCCTACGCAGCCCTCAACGTGCTGGGGCTCGTACTCTGGAGCCGGCGGCGCGAGATGAAGCCCTATCCGGCCTTCCAGATCCTCATCGGGGCCACCGGCCTCGTCGCCATCGGCCTCTTCGTGCTCTGGCAGCGCCTCGGCCGGGACCGGATCCAGGAGGCGTTCGGCGGGCAGGCCGGCTATGTGCACTACGCCTGGCTGCTGGTCTTCCCCGTTCTGATGCTCATGTTCTGGCTCCAGGAGCGCCGCGGGCGGGCCTGACTCAACCCGAGGCCGTTCCGACCCGAGGTATGGGGGTATGGCGCGGCCTGTCCACGTCCTGTTCAAGCTGGTGGCCTTCGCCGCCATTCCCTGTGCCGTCGCCGGTCTGGCCTTCGGTCTGGGGTCTTCGCACCCCACGGAGCTGGCGCGTGAGACCGCCGCCGACACCGACTGGATCTATGTGGTGCGTGACGGCGACGTCCTGACCAGGATCGCGCAAGCCCAGCTCGGCACGTTCCGGCGCTACGACGAGATCGTGGCGCTCAACCCGGACGTCAAGGAGCACGAGCTGACGGTGGGCACCGCCCTGCGCATGCCGCCGCGCGAGAGCCACAGTGCCGCGCCGCAAGACGTTCCGGCCCCGGATGCGATCCTGTTGTGGCTCGCGCTCGGCCTCGTTCTCCTCGTGGGCCTCGTCGTCGTCACCGCGAGTCGCCTCGAGCGCCACGGCTTTACGCGCCGCGCGTAGCCGCTCAAGAGAGCGCTCGCTGGCTCGCCGCAGGGGTCTTGCCGCAGCACACGGCGAAGCCGAGGCGGGTCACTGGGGCGAAGGCACCGCAAAGCCGACGAGGACCTTCGCCGCAGTGATCGCGCTTGCGCGATCCGAGGACCGAGCTGGCGAGGTCTGAGAGCGGGGCGTGGTTTGCCACGCGAGGACGAGAGCGAAGCGGTCGGCACCGCGCTGCCGAGCATCCAGGGAGCCGCCTAGTCGCGGCCCATGCCGGATCCCGGCTCATGCCGCTCGAGGACGTGACGTAGCTCCTGCATCGCGGCGGCATCGCGCGGACGGGCACGGCGCGTGTGGATCGACTCGAGGTTTCGCAGCATGCGACCGAGCCACTGCACGTGCGAGGTGGACTGGAGGAACTCCTCCTCACGCGGGATCTGCGCGCCCAGCACGCCCTCCATCAATCGGTAGGCATCCTCGGGGACGAGCACGCGGCCGCCGTGGAACGCGTCCACGAGCATCGGGCCCTCTTCGTCCTCTACGCGTACGAGAAAGTGCCCCGGTGCCCCGATGCCGTGCACCTGCACACCCAGGCGTTCGGCTACGGCCTTGTAGATCAGCGCAAGCGTGATCGGGATCCCGCGCTTGGTCTCGAGCACGGCCGGCAGATAGCTGTTGGCCGGGTCGTAGTAGTCGAGCTTGTTGCCCTCGAAGCGCTCTTCCTCGAACAGCACGTGATGCAGGTGCGCCATCAGCGCGCGCCGGCTCTCGGACTGGAGGCGGCGTAGAACCTGGTCGGCAATCTCGTCGAGACGCTCGCCCACGGTGTCCGGATCCGCGTCGTCCATGGCGTGCATGGCGATCGCGGTGGCTGCCGAGACGAGCCCCTCCGTCTCCTCGACGTCGGGCACGTGCCGCGTGAACGCATCGAAGGCGTGTTGCTGGCAGTAGCGCGGCGTGGGGTGGAGCACGTGCCGATGGTAATGGCACCCACCCCACGCCAAAGTTGCGAATGCGCTACGCCGGCTGCTCCGCGTGCTTCCAGATGGCAAAGTGCGCGCCCGTCGGATCCGCGAAGACCGCGAAGCGGCCCATGCCCGGGATGTCGCGCGGCTCGACGAAGCACTGGGCGCCGAGCTCCTTGGCCCTGGCGGCCGTTGCGTCCGCGTCTTCCACCATGACGTAGGGTAGCCAGTGGGACGGTGCCTCGGCTTCGCCCGGCATCTGCAGCATGCCGGCGCCGCCCGCGTCATTGGGGCGCTTGAACATGTGGTACGCGGTCGGGTTGCCCTGCGCGTCCGCCATCTCCATCGTCTCCTGGCGCCACGGAAGGAGGTTCGTGTAGAAGCTCGCGCACGCCTCGGGGTCGTTCGTCAGCAGCTCGTCCCAGCAGAAGGCGCCGACCGTCGGTTCGGCGTCGGGAATGGGCCCCTGTGCGCTCTGGAACGGAGAGAACACCGCGCCCGAGGGATCCGTGACGACGGAGAAGCGGCCGACGTTCGGAATGTCGGTGGGGGGGACGCAGGTCTGTCCGCCGCTGCTCGCGGCCTTCTCGGACGTCGCGTCGACGTCGTCGACCTGGATGTAGCCGATCCAGTGCGACGGGACGCCTTCCTGGTCCAAGGGAATGATGCCACCGATGTCGCTCTCGCCGGCGCGGATCATGTTGTAGGTGCCGATTCCTTCCATGGGGACGCCGTTGACGTTCCAGCCGAAGAGCGCCTTGTAGAAGGCCTCGGAAGCGGCGGGATCGGTACTCATCAGGTCGTGCCAGACGAAGCGGCCGTTCGGTACGTTTGCAGTCTCTTCCGTCATCTCTCTCTCCCAGATCTCGGGTATGCAGGGGTCACATGCGGGGCGCGGATTCTAGGGCCCCGTGGCAGACATCCTAACAATTGTTAGGTGTCGTTGGAAGGGCCGAGACTATGGCCCTCGCAGACCCTGAGCGAGCCGCAGGCGAGTCGAAGGGCCGTTGTTGGAGGTAATGACCCGTGCGCCAGTACCTGGACCTCCTGCGCGAGGTGCTCGAGGAGGGCCGCGTCCGCCACGATCGGACCGGCACCGGCACCCGCAGCCTGTTCGGCCGCCAGCTCCACTTCGACCTGCGCGAGGGCTTTCCGCTGCTCACGACGAAGAAGGTGCACCTCAAGTCGATCGTTCACGAGCTGATCTGGTTCCTCAGCGGCGACACGGACGTCACCTACCTGCAGGAGAACGGCGTCCGCATCTGGAACGAGTGGGCGACCGAGGAACAGTGCGCGCGCTTCGGCCGGAACGAGGGCGACCTGGGCCCGGTCTACGGGCACCAGTGGCGCAACTTCGGCGCAACGCGCAAGGACGACGGCACGTACGAGAAGGACGGCGTCGACCAGATCCGCGACGTCGTCGAACAGATCAAGGCAAACCCCTGGAGCCGGCGGCTCATCGTCAGCGGGTGGAATCCGCAGGAAGCCGACCAGGTGGCGCTGCCGCCGTGTCACACGCTGTTCCAGTTCCAGGTCGATCCGGATGCCCGGGAGCTCTCGTGCCAGCTCTACCAGCGCTCGGCCGACATCTTCCTCGGCGTGCCCTTCAACATCGCGAGCTACAGCCTGCTGACGATGATGATCGCGCAGGTCTGCAACCTGACACCCCGCGCCTTCGTCCACACGTTCGGCGACGTGCACCTCTACAGCAATCACGAGAGCCAGGCGAAGGAGCAGCTCTCCCGCGAGCCGCGAACGCCGCCGCAAATGACACTGAATCCCGAGGTGGAGGACCTCTTCTCGTTCCGCTACCAGGACTTCACGCTGAGCGGGTACGACCCGGCGCCGCTCATCAAGGCACCGGTCTCCGTCTGACGTGGTGAATCCGCTCCTTCAAGAGCAGCTTGCGATCATCGTCGCGTATTCGCTCAACCGGGTCATCGGGCGCGACGGCGATCTGCCGTGGCACTACCCGGAGGACTTGAAGCACTTCAAGCGGACGACGATGGACCACGCGCTCATCATGGGGCGCAAGACGCACGAGTCGATCGGCAAGCCCCTGCCGGGACGCCGCAACCTCGTGATCACGCGCAACCCGGAGTATCAGTCTGCGGGCTGCGAGGTCTTCGGGAGTCTCGACGCCGCGATCCGTGCGGCCCGGGAGACCGACGAGTGTCCCTTCGTGATCGGCGGTGCGCAGATCTTCACGCTCGCGCTCCCTCTCGCCACGCGCATGGTCGTGACGGAGGTGCAGCGCGAGGTCGAGGGGGACGTGTTCTTCCCCGAGTTCGATTCGTCGGCGTGGCGCGAAGCGTCGCGGGAGACGCTCGCGGATGAGCTGGTGGTCTTCGAGCTCGTACGCACGTCGTGATTCGGGACGGGCACGAGGCCCGTCCCTACATGTCCCTGCATGGGGAAGCGGAGAATCATGTAGGGGAGGGCAATCCTGCTCGAAATCGGCCGAATTAGCCGTCCTGCAGGCGCTGGAGCGAAGCAAGCGCTTTGGCGGCGTCAAAGCCGAGCACGGACAACTCAGGGCGGAGGCGTCCCGCGCCGTCGAAGAACGCGATGTAGGGCGCGCCACGATGGGGGGCCCCGATGGCGTGGCGCACGGTTGTGCGGTTGTCCTTCGTCACGTCGACGCGCAGGCGCACCACGCCCTTCTGCGCCTCCCAGAGTCGGATGTCGGACGACAAGACCTTGTCGTACTCGTGGCAGTAGTGTCACCAGTCGGCCCAGATTTTCACCATGACCGGCTTGCCGCCTGCGTCCGCTATCGCGTACTTCAGCTCCGCCGGTGTTCCGACGTCCGTCCACCCGGTCAGATCTGCCGGCGCTTCTTCGCCACAGCCGGCGAGTAGAAGCGTCACAAGGAGGGCGGCACCCGTTCGCATGGTTCGCATGCTACGCGAACAGCAAGCGCTCGAAGAGCACGCGTGCTTCCTCGAGGTTCTCGCGCAGGCAGTACTCGCCCACCTGATGCGCCTGGGACCCCGATCCAGGTCCGAAGTTCATCGCATCGATGCCGAGCTCCGAGAGACGCCCGACGTCGGTCCATGCCTGCTTGGCGCGCACCTCCGTACCCTCGGGAGCCAGTGATCGCAGCGACTGCACGAGCGGATTGTCGGCGCAGACGCGTCCCGAGGGACACATGTCGCGAAGCTCGATCGTGACCTCGCCTTCTTCGATTGCGCGCTCGCCGACGGCCTCGGTCACGAATTCCGTGAACCACCGCAGGGCTTCGTCGCGCGTTCGGTCCGGACCGAAGCGGAAGTTGACGTTCAGCTCGAACCCACCCGGGATGACGTTGCGTGCTCCGTCGAAGTCGACCATCGTGACGGAGCAGACCTCCCGAAACAGGAGGTCTTCGTACACGACATCGCGCGGCGGCAACGACGCGAGCGCGACGAGCAGGGGGGAAGCCATGTGGATGGCGTTCTTGCCTTCCCACGGCCGCGCGGAGTGGGCCCGCTGTCCCCGGAAGAGCACGCCCGCGTGCATCGTGCCCAGGCAGCCGAGCTCGATGTGGTTGTCGGTCGGCTCCATGGCGATCGCGAGATCGGGCTTGGGGAAGTGCGCTTCCAACGCGGGCACGATCTCCGGGAAGCCGGACTCGTCGAACGGGCCTTCCTCGCGCGCGTACAGGATTCCCGCGAGGTCCACGGCAGGCTCGCGTGTCGTGGCCTCGGCGAGCAGGTGCAGGATGAGGGCGTCGGCGCACTTCATGTCCGAAGCGCCCAGACCGTAGATGCGGTCCTCGTCGATGCGCGGCTTGTTCCGCAGACTCTCCGGGACGGTATCCAGATGGCCGAGCAACAAGAGGCGCGGCTTGTCCTCACGCAGCGGGCGGGGGAGCACGAGCAGGTTGTCGCCGGCGCGGACAACCTGGTGGCACTGGCGCTCGCGGCACCACGTTTCGACCTCGGTTGCGAGGGCGGCCTCGTTGCCGATCACGCTGGGTACCGAGAGCAGCGCGAGGGCCAGCGCTTCGAGCGGAGTCGACTCCGCCGTCAAAGGGCGAACTCCCGCAACGTGTCGTTGAGCGACGTCTTCTTGTCCGTGCTCTCCTTGCGCTCGCCGATGATCAGCGCGCACGGCAGGTCGTACTCGCCGGCCGGGAAGGCCTTCTTGCGCGTGCCGGGGATCACCACGGCGTTGGGCGGCACAAAGCCCTTGGTGCGCACGGGCTCCTCGCCACGCACGTCGATGATGGCGGTCGAGGCTGTGAGCACCGTGTTGGCCCCCAGCACCGCCCCGCGTCCGACGTGCGTACCCTCCACGACGATGGAGCGCGACCCGAGGAAGCAGTCGTCCTCGATAATGACCGGTCGTGCACCCGGCGGCTCGAGTACGCCGCCGATGCCGACGCCGCCCGACAGGTGCACGTTGCGTCCGATCTGGGCGCACGAGCCGACCGTCGCCCAGCCGTCGACCATGGTGCCGGAACCGACCCAGGCGCCGATGTTGACGAAGCCGGGCATCACGATGGCGCCCTTCTCGAGGAAGGAGCCGTAGCGCACGACAGCGCCGGGCACGACGCGAATGCCCGCGGCATGCAGGTCCTTCTTGATCGGCACCTTATCGTGGAAGTGGAGCGGGCCCGCGTCGGTCTCTTCCATCGGCGCCAGGGCGAAGTAGAGCGAGACCGCCTTCTGCACCCAGGCGTTCACCTGCCAGCCGTCGTCGGTGGGCTCGGCGACGCGCAGCCGGCCTTCGTCCAGGTCTTCGATGACCGTGAACACGGCTCGGCGAGCCTCGGTCTCGAGCTTGGAGCGGTCGTCGAATGCGGCCTCGATGAGGTCGGCACGGGGGTCGGTGGCGGTGCTCATGCGGACCTTATAGCCCGCGCCAGCGTTCCAAGGCCTGTTCGCACCCAGCCACGGACGGCACGAGCGCGACGCGGAAGAACTCGGCGTTGCCCGGCCCGAACATGGATCCCGGCGAGACGACGATCCCCGCGTCCAGTAGCCGCGCGGTGTAGCCCTCGTCGCTCTCCCCCTCGGGGACGCGAACCCACAGGTAGAAGGTGCTGCGCGTGTCGTAGACATCCAGACCCAGCGCCTTCAGCCCGTCGGTCATCACGCGGCGCTTCTCTCGGAAGGTGCGGAGTCGCTCTGCGACGTGGTCCTCATCGCGCCACGCGGCGATCGACGCGTGCTGCGTCCAGACGGTCTGCGCCTGGCCCATCGCGGCACGGCACGCGCGGTAGCGCGCGAGGACCTCGGCGTCGCCCGCGATCATGCCCGAGCGGTAGCCGGTCATGCCCGAGCGCTTCGAGAGGCTGTGGAACGCCAGCACGCCTTCGCGTGCGAACTCGAGCACGCTGCGCGGCTTCTCGTCGAAGTAGATCTCGGTGTAGCACTCGTCCGAGCAGAGCAGGAAGCCGTGTTCCTGCTGGGCGTCGATCCATGCACGCCACATCGGCTCGGGCAGGTCCTGTCCGGTGGGGTTGTGCGGGTAGTTGAGCCACACGACCTTCGCCTTGGCCAGGACGTCGGCAGGTACTTGCGAGGGATCCATGCGGTAGTCGTTGGCCGCTGTCATGGGCACGGCATGGAGATCGGCTTCCGCGTACAGGCTCCCGATCTCCATGACGGGATAGCCCGGCTCGGGATAGACGACCGTCTTGCGATCTTCGGACGGGTCGATCTCGACGAGCGCGAGGTGGAAGATCGCCTCCTTGCTTCCGCGCGTGGGCAGCACCTCGGTCTCGGGATCAAGCGTCACCCCGAATCGCCGGGCGAACCAGTCGGCGAACGCCGTGCGCAGTTCGGGCAACCCCTTGATGGTGGGGTACTGCGAGACTGCGGGCACGGCGTCGAGCAGCGCCTGGCGGATGTGGGGGGCCGTCGGCTCCTGCGGATCGCCGGTGCCGAAGTCGAGCACCTCGATGCCGCGCGCGGCGACCTCGGCCTTGCGGCGGGCGAGCTCGACCATGGGATAGGGCTTGAGGTTGCGGAGGTCGTCGTTCACGGGGCACCCATTCTAGGGGCTCTCCGCCGCGTCGGACCCCGGTGCGACAGTCGTTCTTCCGATGCGATCCGGCACTCTGGATGCTCGGCGGCGCTTTGGCTCATCGGCCTCGCGTGGGTAGACCACGCGTCGGCCTCTTCGCCTTTGCGGCGCCTTCGCCCCAGTGCGCCGGGCGAGACGTTCCGAGAGACCGGTATTCCCTGCTCGGACTCGCGAACGATTCGAGAGGAGCGCAAGCGCGTCAGCGTGCTCGTAGATGTGTGACTCCGTGCCCGAACGCTGCTTCCCTCCTCGGCGGCTCGGCCGCCGTGGGGTCCTCGCGGGCGCAGCGGCGGCCGTGATGGGGGCGTGCATGCCCGTCCCGCGGGTCGCGTGTGGTCCCGTGGCGCCCGACGTGACGCGCGTGCCGGCTGCACCCGCACCGCCCCCGGTGCCGCAGCTCAAGTACGAGATCGTGACCCGCGCGCTATGGGGTGCCGAGCCGCTCAAGGACAACCACGATCCGATGAACGGCATCACGAAGATCACGCTGCACCACACCGCCGAGCTACCCGGCATGACGACACGCAGCGATCTCGAGCTGGTGAAGGGCGTGCAGAACTTCCATCGCAACGAGCGCGGCTGGGCGGACATCGGCTACCACTGGCTGATCGGCCGTGACGGCAACGTCTACGAGGGCCGCGCGCTCGAGGTGCAGGGCGCGCACGCCGGCGGCGGCAACAACAAGAACAACCTCGGCATCAGCGTCGTGGGGGACTTCACGAAGGAGCTGCCCGATCGCAAGCAGCTCGGTACTGTCGAGCTGTTCCTCGCGGTCCAGCTCCGCCGGTACGACATCCCCGTCGACGAGCTGTACGGGCATCGTGACTGGAAGCCGACCGAGTGTCCCGGCGGCGCGCTCTACGAGTGGCTGGCGGCCTTCAAGAAGCGTCAGGCGGCCCGGGCTTCTTGACGGCGGGCCGCCGGAAGAGCGGTTCGATCTCGAGCGCCAGGCCGGGCAGCACCTGCGAGCGCAGCGTGGCGTCCCCCCGGAACCAGCCGGCCGGTTCGTAGCGGCCGTTCGTGAGCACGAACACTTCGATCTCGCCCGAGTCCGGATCGACGATCCAGTACTCCGGAACGCCGCTCCGTGCGTAGCGGTCCCGCTTGACGAGGCGATCGCGCTCGGGATGCGAGGGCGAGAGCACCTCCACGCAAAGGCGCGGCACGCCGTGGACTCCGTCGTCCTTCAGGATCTCCATCTGGTCGGCCGCAATCCACACAATGTCGGGCTGGACGATGTCGCCCGTCGGGAGGTGGACGTCCACCGGAGCGACGAACACCTCGCCGAGCTCGGCTCCCTCGACGAGCCGCGCGACCGCTCGACCCAGCCGGAATCCGACGCGCTGGTGCACCGGGCGCGGAGCCGGCGTCATGTAGAGCTCTCCGTCGATGAGCTCCGCGCGCACGTCGTCGGGCAGGGCGAGGTAGTCCTGCAGGGACTTTCGCGGCCGGGTCGTCGGGTAGGCCATGAATGCCATGATAGCTCCTCGCGTTTTCGAGACATGGAGAGGCTCCGCTGCGTGCGGTCGCCTATCCCTCGCGCGACGAGACGCGCAGGTCACGTCGGCAGGCGCTCCAGCCATGCGTACATGACGGCCTCCGTGGCCGAGCCCAGCAAGGGGATGACGCGCTCATCGTCGGGCTGCGGCGCGTGGCCGAAAACGAGACGGACGCGATCTTCGATCGCCAGGCGCGTGCGGTACTCGTGGGCGACGCGGCCGAAGGTGAGGCGCGGGTTGATCTCGCACGGCGCGTGGATGCGGTCGTTGCCTGCACTGTCGGTGTACTGGAACGCGTCGAAGCCGAAGGGACCGTCGTAGCCGAGAGGTTCGAGCAACTTGCCCGCCTGCGATGCGGCGTACTGCAGATCGAAGAGGTGCGAGCCGAGATCGTCCTCCGGCGGAGATGGCTGCAGCGGGGTTGTGATGCCTTGAAAGCGACCCGAGCCGTCGACAGCGAGATCGTGCCAGCCGCCGGCGTCATCCGGGTCGGTCCCTGCACGCCAGCAGCCGAAATCGCGTGTGCGCTGCAGCCAGGGTTCGAGCAGGACACGCCCTTGGTCCTCGATCAGGCGCTCCACGCCGCGGCGCGCCTCCACTCGGAGCTTGTCGCCGCTGCCGCGGACGCGACCCCGACCGGCTGCGCTGTAGCGCGCCTTCGCAATCCAGCTCTCGGGTCGCGGCTCGTCGAGCTCATCGACGCCGCGGATGCAGCGTGAGCCCGGTAGCTGAGAGCTGAGCGATCGTGCATGTGCCCACCAGACGGTCTTGTCCGCCACGGTGAGCATGACGTCGAGCTCCTCGACAGAGAGCGGCAGCGGGTCCGCGCGCGCCCAGACAAGCGGTTCGCTCTCGAGCGCGCCTGCGGATACCTCGCCGTCGGCCCACGTCACCTCCGGCAGGCCGTTGACGGGCCGGACGCAACGCGCGTCGATGGGCGCGGGCGTCCAGACGGTGTCGCCCTCCTCGGCGAATACGCGCAGCAGCGTTGCGTAGAGCGCGATGCGTCCCAGCACATGCTGCGGGAGCGGACGCACGCTGCGCCCCTCGCGACGGCCCGCCTCCTGCGCCCACGACGTCTCGCAGTCGAGGTTTCCGAGGATCCAGCGGTTCACCGGGCAGCGCCTCCCGGCGCGGTAGGGGCGGTGCGCTCGAGCATCGCGATGAACGCCGGGTCGAGACCCGCGGCGGTGCGGCTCGACACGTCGAAGGTCTTGCCACGCGCGCGTTCGGGCCCGTGCGGCCACGAGACGTTCGCGCAGTACACCTCGACGTCGTCCTGGTCGGCGGGCTTGAGCTTCCGGAACCACTGCCACGCAAAGCGCACGTGGCCGATCTCGTCTTCGTGCACCTGCTCGAGCACCGCGGCGGTCTCGTCGTCTCCGGCGCCGCGGGCCGCCTCGGCGTGCTCCAGCGCGAAGTCGAGGTTGGCGTTCTCGAACGTAAGGCCCATGGCGCACACGAACTGGAGCGGCGTCTCGATGCTGTCGATCTTGCGCCAGAAGTGCGCGGTCACGGGGTGATCGCCGAAGGAGACGCCAAGCGTCGCCATGCGGTCCATGTAGAGCCGGCAGTGGCGCTGTTCGTCGGCGAGGATCGAGAGGCAGCCGCGCCGGAACGCGGACGGCATCTCGGGCCAGGCGAGCAGCGCCCATGCGAAGAGTTCGGCGGCTTGCAGCTCGTGGTTGGCGAGGCCATGCAGGATCCGGCCGCGCTGCACCGGATCGGACATGCCCGAGAGCTTCGGCGTCTTCACCCTGATAGCTGGATCGTGCGTCAGGTTCGACGGACGTCCGGGCGCCGCGATGCGGACAGCCGCGCCGGACGCGGCGTCGGTCAGGTCGTTGGGCGGCGGGCGCAGCTTGGCCTCGATCGTCTCGGCTCCGAGCAGCGCCAGGGCGTAGTCGCGGATCTCCATCGGCGAAACATTGTGCCAGCCGCTGCGCCTGCTGGAATCTGCGATGTGAGTCTCGTGGACCGCCTGCTCGAAGTCGATCGGCATGACATTGCCGACTACACGCCCTTCTTCATCGAGGGGCGGCGTTACGGGTGGATTCGCCCGGGCATGGACGAGATCCTGCGCTCTTATCCCGACGTGTTCGCGATCGACGACGAGCACGTTTCCCTGCGCTCCGAGCTCTGCGAGTACGCCGCGCGTACGCAGGCTTTCGACCGAGTAGTCCGAGATCTCCACGAGCGTGAGCTGCTCATGGGCTGGTGGGACGAGCCCAATCCCGTGATTCGGGAGTGGGGGGACGAGCCGGTAATGCAGATGGAGCGTGGCGGCCTGGAGCCCTTCGGCATCGGCGGGTTCGGTGTGCACCTCAATGGCTTCGTGCCGCACCCCTCTGGGGACCTGTTGCTCTGGGTGGGTACGCGTTCACACGACCGCCCTTCGTGTCCCGGGCAGCTCGATCACCTGGCGGCGGGCGGACAGCCTCTCGGGTTGGGGTTGCGCGAGAACATGATCAAGGAATGCGATGAGGAGGCAGGTGTGCCAGCGGCCTTGGCTCGTCGAATGACCCTCGAGGGACGGCTCCGCTATCGCTACGCCATGCCGTCGGGACTGAACGACGACACGATCTTCTGTTTCGATCTCGAGCTGCCGCCGGAGTTCGAGCCGGTGAACCGCGACGGGGAGGTCGAGTCCTTCGCACTCTGGTCCATCGAAGACGTGATCGCGCGCCTCCGGACGACACGCGACTTCAAGTACAACGTGGCGGCTGTCATCCTCGACTTCCTCGATCGCCGTGACCTTCTGGCCGGTGACCCCGAGCAGGCCGGCGTCCGCGAGATCCTCACGCGCATGCGCCGGTAGCGGTTGTTGGAGGGGCGACCCGAATCGTGTCGTCCAAGAGTGGAACGACGAGCCGGTCGTTGCGATTGAGCCCGGGGGGCTGGAGCTTCGCGGTGTTTGCGCATAGGGCGTTCACGCGAACGGTTTCGTCCGCACCACCCCGGGGGCTATCGCTTTGGATCGCGACGCGGTCACGGACAATGCCGACCGATCCCGGTTCGCTCGATCGCGTCGGTCCTGGCAGTGGTTCTGGCTTCTCGCGCCGGTCGTCCTGGTGCTCGTGCTCCGGCCCGATACGTGAGATGACTCTCTCGACGGAACTCCCGTGTGGATTCCGGAGGAGACGGGCCTTCCCCACGCCGCCGCTACAGAACCTGCCCCGGATCCGACGCTTGCCGGTCGCGCAGCGAACACGCTGACGACGGGCATCCGCTGGCCGTTTCGCGTCACGGTCAAGGATGCGGCGGGCGAGCCGGTCGCCGGGGTGACGCTGAGGACGCGCTCAGAGGAGGCGTTGCCACAGTGCGCGGGGACGAGTCGCGACGGCAGCGCGGAGTTCGTCGCGCTGCAGGACTCCGTTGTTGTCGGCGTCGACGCTGGTTCCGAGTGGGTGAGGCCCAGGGGCGTGGTGGTGGAACGCCGCGAGCCCGCAGGTGTCGTCACCCTCGATCGCGGGCACGTGATCCGCGGGCGGGTCTGCGACGAGAACGGCGATGCGGTTGCCGATGCTTCCATCATCGTGCGCCGGATTCCGCGCACGCGCTGGTGAATGTGTGGCTCCGGAGTGCACGTGGACGTGCAGGAAGACGGGTCCTTTTCCAGGCGGCTGCCAACGCGCTGGAATCCGATCTGGGTCTCGGTAAACGGCGGCGATAGCGGCCTGTGGTGGCGCGAGACATGCGTGGAGCGGCCTCTCACGGAGAACATCGAGGTGACCCTGCCCCGCGGCGCCGGTCTCCGTGGACGCCGGCGGGAGACGTACGGCGACCGCCCGATGTGGGTCTACCTGGCGGAATGCCGGTCGGACGCGGTCGTGCCCATCACGAGGACGCTCCACTTGGTAGAATCCGGCTTCACGCAGTACGTCGTGCCCGGACGGTATCGCATGCTCCTCTGCGGAACCGGCGAAGACCTTCGCGTAGGCGATGCGGTGTTGGGTCGCGCCCCGGGGGAAGCGGTCGAGCTGGGACTGCACGCCGTGGAAGAGAGGCGCTTCCACCACGCGCCGGACGACTGCGAGATCCGCTGGATCCGCAACACGGGATGGACGGCAGCCGATTCGAGCAGCATCGACGCGGAGTGGCTTTGGCGGAAGCGCCACGACCTGCCCTACCTCGTCGTTCGTGAGGGGAAGCGTGTCGAGGGCAAGCTCGTCGTCCCCGGTGTCGTTCCCAATCAGGGGCACTTCTTCGTAACGGAGGTCGATGGGACGCGCTGCGCGGTCGTGCCGAACGGAGAGGGCGTGGATCCGTTCGGGGCGCTTCGTCCGGGCGTTCGCATCGAGGGTCGATTCAAGGACTGGCCGAAGGAGTCCCTGTTCTGGCGCGAGAACTTCGTCGTCTTCTTCAATGACCGCGTTCTCGCCAGGGCACGTATCGATCGCACGACAGGGCGGTTTCGGTCCCCACCTCTTCCGCGCGGTGCCGTCCTCCGGCTCGACTATTGGCTCAACGAGGGCTACGACAATGATGCCGTACGCATACCCGGCGAGCACAAGGTGGAGGCAGGTAGCAAGCTGCTCCTCGAACTGCCGGCACTCCTGCGCTGGGAAGAGGAGGACTAGCGCGGCGGCAGCGGGTGCCAGTCGACATAGCCGATCAGCATCTCGTCCCAGGTCTGATCGCCCCAGCGCACGGTCTTCGTCGGATCGGGGTTGGCGGGGTTGCCTTCGCTGTTGTCGTACCAGGCCGTGACGAAGATGCGGGTGCCGGCCGGGACGTCGAGCGGCTCGGCGAGCACGTAGTTGAGCTGCCAGTTGAAGTCGTAGCGCGGTACGTCGAGCAGGACCTTGTGCGTACGGTCCGGGAACTGGGCGACGTAGCGAAACGCCTTGCCGCGGACGTGCATGTGCGGCGTGAAGCCGTAGATGCGCCCGCGCAGCGGCACCATGCGGCTTGCCTCCTCTTTGTGGTTCGCCGCGCCCGGCGGGATGCGGAGCCGGAGATTGTGGATTCCCGTACTGCGCATCTCGAACTCGGGCTTGCCGCCGTTGAACACGAGCCCCAGGCGCGTGCGATCGACAGCCGGCTCGCCGTTGGTCGTGTAGTGGATCTGGAACTTGAGTTTCGAGTCCTTGGGCAGGAAGCGCGCCGTGCCCTCCGGGAAGGTGAACGCCGTCTGACCGGGCACCATGGCTGCGAAGTAGCCGTCGATCCCGCCGCGGGGCCGCGGCTGTTCGTGCTTGCGCGGATGCCCTCGCGGATAGCGCACGAAGACGAGGACGTGATGCACGACCTGCGGTGCCGTCGGGCGGATTTCGAACGCCTTGACCCAGCGGTCCTCGGGAAAGTCCGTCTTCACGGTGACGTTGCGGTAGGGGATCGTGCCCTCGGCGGGGATCTGGAACTCGCGCGGGATCTGGATCACGGCGTCGGGTTTCCCGATCTTCCATCCTTGGGTCCATTGCCGCGGGCGAGGCGCATCGGCCTCGTCTCCCTCGGGCGTGCCGGCATCGATCCACGCCATCAGGCTCGCGCGCTCGATCTCGGAGAGGCTCAGGTCGTTGCGGCATTCGAGGCTCTCGTCGCCCGCGAACCAGGGCGGCATGGTCCGCTTCTCGACGACCCAGCGGATCATCGGCGCATTGCCCTTGACGTCCTCGAACGTCATCAGGGGGAAGGGGCCATTCTCGCCGGGCCGGTGGCACGACTGGCACTTGCGCTGGACGATGCGCGACACGTGCGCGTGATAGGTGATCTTCGTCCTTGTCGGCTGGGTGGTCGGCACGTCGAGCACGCACCCGGGTGCGGTCGTTGCGCGCTCGGCGACCGGACGTCCGTCTACGAGCGCCTCGAGCACGCCCTCGAGGTAGCGGTGGCGCGGTTCGTCCACGGCGTAGCCGACGCCGTACTGGTCGTCGACCGCTCCGCGGTAGACGAGCGTGCGGGCCCGGTCGAGCACGAACACTTCTGCGGTCGTCTTGGCGCCGAGCGCGCGCGTGAAGACGCCCGCCGTGTCGTGCACGTAGCGCCCGGGCAGCTTGTGCACTTCGATTGCACGGCGGACGAGCTTCTCCGCCTCGTGCCCGCTCGGGTTCACGAAGAGAAACGGCATGCCCTGCTCGGTGTAGCGCGTCGCCATGCGGCCAAGCCGCGGGCCGTAACGCTTGCACACCGGACACGTCGCGTTCGTGTACGCGATCACGAGACCCTTGTCGCCCATCGCGGTCGACAGGCGTCCGGGCGTGCCGTCGAGATCGGTGAAGGCCATGTCCGCCACGAGCGAGCCGACGCCCGCCTCGTCGGGATCGACGTAGCGCGGTTGCTCCCGTACCGGACCGCGCTCCTCCTCAGCGGCGGCCCAGGCCGCCGCGAAGACGAGGACGAAGACCAGCAGCAAGGCGATGCGCATCAGGGCACGGCCTCGAGCAGGTTGTTGACGCGGTCCTGCGTCGGAATGCTGGCGATCATCAGGAGCACCAGGGCCCCGGCCACGATCGGAGACAGCGTCTGCCCCTCGACCATCCATGCGACGCCGTTGAAGAAGGCGGGGCCCTCGAGGCCTGCGAACCAGACGATCGTGGCGGCCTGGTAGCCCCCCACGAAGCCGGGCACGTCACCGCGCGCGTACTTGTCCCGCGCCGCTCGGACCTGCGCCAGGCGCACGAAGAGGAAGACGAACACCGCGACGACGGCCGCGCCGGCAGCCAGGTACGTGAGCAGCGGCGTCCCTTCGTGGTCCTTCGTTGCGAGGTCTTTGAACCAGACGACGCCGAAGAAGAAGAGCACGCCCGAAATGAGCATGAACGTGATGATGCGCAGCACCTTGAGCATGTTGCGCAGCTCGGGATGTTTGTCGACGGGTCTCATCGGTTCTTCCGTTTGCGATTGCTGCGCATCCGGGCGACGTCGGCAGGTTCCCGAGGCGGCGGTCGTGCTGGAATGTACTGCTGCGGCCAGGGTTGGCCCATCTCCCTGTATGTCGCGGCGCCTTCCAGGGCGAGATGCGGGTTCAGCAGGTGGCCTCGGGCGATGGCGCAGAGGTCCGCGCGTCCCGCCGCGACGAGCGTGTTGACGTGGTCCACGCCCTGGATGCCGCCGACGGCCATGACCGGGATGCCCGTCTCGTGGCGGATGCGATCGGCGAAGGGCACCTGGTACATGCGGCCGTAGACCGGTTCGCTCTCGGGCGTCACGTACGCGCTCGACACGTCGATCGCGTCTGCGCCTTCGGCGTGCAGCATGCGCGAAACCTGCACGGCGTCCTCGGCCGTGAGCCCGCCTTCGTCGTCCATCCAGTCGCTCGCTGAGATCCGCACGAACAGCGGCATGCCGTCGGGCATCTCGTTTCGCACGGCGTCGAGCACTTCCAGCGGGAAGCGCATGCGGTTCTCGATGCTGCCGCCGTACTCATCGTCGCGCTTGTTGGCGAGCGGCGAGATGAAGGTCGACAACAGGTAGCCGTGGGCCATATGGACTTCGACCGCGTCGAACCCGACTTCGAGTGAGCGGCGCACCGCCTGCACGTACTGGTCGCGTACGCGATCCATGTCGCGCCGGTCCATCGCGCGCGGCGGCGGGCCGCTCTCGCGGAAGGGAATCGCCGACGGAGCCAGCGTCTCCCAGCCCGTGCCGTCCGTGAGCGGCACGTCCCCGTCCCACGGCAGCGTGCACGACCCCTTGCGTCCGGCATGGCCGAGCTGGATGGCGACCTTCGAACCCCCGTTGGCATGCATCCACCCGAGCACGCGCTTCCAGGCGGCGACCTGTTCGTCGTTGTAGATGCCCGTGCAGCCGTGGGTAATGCGGCCCTCTGCGGAGACGTTCGTCATCTCGGTGAAGATGAGCCCCGCGCCGCCGGTGGCGAAGCCGCCGAGATGGACGAAGTGCCAGTCGTTCGGCAAGCCGTCCTCGGCGGAGTACTGGCACATGGGGGAGACGACGATCCGGTTCGAGAGCGTCAGGTCCCGCACCGTGAACGGGACGTAGGCAGGCGCCGGCGGCAGGTCCCAGTCCTTCCACGACACCTCCGCCTCTTCGGCGAACCACGCGGACACGCGCTCGACGAGCTCGGGGTCGCGGCGCGCGAGATTGTCGTAGGTGATGCGCTTGCTGCGTGTCATGAGGTTGAAGCTGAACTGCAGCGGGTTCTGGCGGGTGTAGCGGGCGCTGTTCTCGAACCACTCGAGACTGGTCTGCGCGGCGTGCTGGATGCGCTGCACGGTGTCGAGACGGCTCTCTTCGTAGGCGGCCAACGCCGCAGGCACGTCGTCCGCGCCGTGCTCCACGAAGGCTTCGACGAGCGCGATCGCGTCTTCCATCGCGAGCTTGGTACCCGAGCCGATGGAGAAGTGCGCGGTGTGCGCTGCATCGCCAAGGAGCACGATGTTCTCGTGGTGCCAGGTCGCGTTCTTGACGGTGGGGAAGGTGCGCCAGATCGACTTGTTGTTGAGCAGCTTGTGCCCCTCGAGCTCGGGCGCGAAGAGCGCCTCCATGTAGGCGACCGTTGCGTCCTCGTCGGCTTCGTCGAGGCCGGCGGCCTTCCAGACGTCTTCGTGGCACTCGACGATCCAGGTGCTCAGGCCATCTTCGAAGGGGTAGGCGTGCACCTGGAAGAGGCCGTGCTCGTCTTCCTTGAAGACGAACGTGAAGGCCTCCAGGGGCTTCGTCGTGCCGAGCCAGGTGAACTTGCACTTGCGCCAGTCCAGCTCGGGCCGGAAGTGCTCCTCGTAGGCCCCGCGTACGACGCTATGGAGACCGTCGCCCGCGATCACGAGGTCGGCCTGCTCGACGAGCGGCTTCACGTCCTCGATCGCGTGCTGGTACGTGATCTCGATTCCCAGCTCCTCGCAGCGCGTCTGCAGGATGTTGAGGAGCTTCTGGCGCGACAGCCCCGAGAAGCCGTGTCCCGTCGAGCGCACGCACGTGCCGCCGTAGAACGTGTCGATGTCGGTCCAGTAGGCAAACTGCTCGGTGATGGCGCGGTAGCTCTCGGCATCCGCTTCTTCGAAGTGTCCGAGCGTCTCGTCGGAGAACACGACACCCCAGCCGAACGTGTCGTCCGCTGCGTTCTGCTCGTACATGCGGATGTCGCTCTGGGGATACGCCTTCTTCAGCAGGATCCCGCTGTAGAGCGACGCGGGCCCGGCCCCGATGCAGACGACCTTCATCCGGCTCCTTTCCTGGCCGCGCCCCGGCGGCTCCGGCGCGTACTCTACGCGCGTGACCGCGGAGCGCCCCGTCGCGGGGTACCGAAGGGACCGGCGCCTGGCGCCGGGGTACGCTCTGCGTTCCAGCCCAAGAGGAGCGAAGCATGCGTCGCGAACTGTGGATTCTGACCCTATTGACTGTGCTCCTGGCCGCGGGCGGCCCCGTCGTCTCGGCGAACGAGACGGCGCCGGAGACGGTTGTCGTACGGCGCGGCCCGCTCGGCAGCGCGGTGGACGTCAAGGGCGTCCTCGTGCCCGCGCACAAGGAAGCCGTAGCGATCAAGCTCAAGGCCTGGAAGGGCTCGCTCGAGATCGTCGAGGCCGCCTCGGAAGGGCGCGTCGTCGAGGGCCAGCCCCTCGTCCGCTTCAAGGACGACGACCTCGAGCGCCACGTCGAGTCGACGCGTCTGTCGCTGGAGTCGAGCCGGCTGAAGCTCCAGCGCATGGAGCGCGAGGCCGCGATCAAGGCCGAGGAACGCACGTACGAGATGGACACGGCCGTCCGCAGCAAGCGCATCGCCGACGAGAAGCTGGAGCAGTTCGTGACCGTCGAGCGCAAGCTCCGGGAGACGGAGGCCATCCATCGCATGGAGGGCCGCAAGATCAGCCTCAAGAACCAGCTCGAGGAGCTCCAGCAGCTCGAGAAGATGTACGGGGAAGACGACCTCACGGAGGAGACGGAGGAGATCGTGCTGCGCCGCGCGCGCCGCAGCTACGAGCGCTCGCTCAAGAGCTACGAGTTCTCCAAGCAGCGCCACGACTGGTTCATGACCCAGACGCTGCCGCGCGAGCTCGAGAGCCTCAAGCTGAGCGTTCGCAAGGCGACCAACAAGCACGAGCGCCTGAAGACCACCCAGCCGCTCGATATCCAGAAGGAGAAGATCTCGCTCGAGAGCACCCGCTTGAGCCTGGTCGGCCTGGAGAAGAGCTACGCGCACCTCAAGGCCGATCTCGAGGCCTTGACGGTCAAGGCGCCGATGGCCGGCTACGCCGTGCCCGGGCACTTCCACGGCGGCAAGTGGAGCGGCCTCGAGAGCGGCGCCGCAATGCTGGAGCCCGGCAAGAAGGTCAAGCCCGGTACGCACCTCTTCACCATCGTCGATCCCGACTCGCTCGGTGTCGACACCGCGGTGAAGGAGGCCAACCTTCGTCACGTCAAGGCGGGCCTCCCCGCGACCGTCACCACCGCATTGACAGGGAAGGCGAAGCTCGAGGCGAAGGTCGACTCCGTCGCGCGCTACGGCAGCGGCGGCAGCTACAAGGTGCGCGTCCTCCTGCGCGAGAAGAACGAGCGGCTGCGCACGGGCCTCGGCTGCAAGGTCAAGATCACGAAGGAGGCCCCGGACGAGGTGCTGAGCGTGCCGGTCAAGTCGATCCTCGAGGACGACGGCTCCCACTACGTCTTCGTCCTGGGCGATGACGGTCCCGAACAGGTCGAGGTGAGGGTGGGCCGCAAGGCCGACGGCCGCCGTGAGATCACCGAGGGCCTCAAGGCCGGCCAGCGCATCCTCAAGAGCCCGCCGGAGGAGCTCGAGGAAGAGGAAGAACACGACGACGACCACGACAACGACGAGAAGAAGAAGTAGTGCGGCGTCTCGCCCTCCCGCTTCTGCTGATCCTGGTTGCGCTGCCGGCAGCAGCGACGGCCAAGGAGAACGTCGAGCGCAAGGCCAAGTCCATCGACGAGGCGATTGCGGACGGCGTCGAGTACCTGCTCCGTTCGCAGAAGAAGAGCGGCTGCTGGGGCTCGCCCGCTTCCAATCTCTTCGACATCTACGGGCCGATTCCCGGCTCGCAGCGCGCCTTCGAGGTGGGCTCGTGCGGTCTGGCGCTCTCCGGCCTTCTGGAGGCCGCCGACCGCGACGATCCACGCGTCAAGAAGGCCATTGAGAAGGCCACCGACTACCTGCTCAAGCGGCCGGTCGTGCGCCGCATCCGCGCCGACACGATCTACAACACGTGGGCAATCATGTATGCGCTCGCCGCATTCGCGCGACTGCTGGAGCACGAGCCGGAGGGCGAGCGGCGCAAGCAGATCGAGAAGGCGGCGCAGCAGTGTGTGCAAGGCCTCCAACGCTACGAGTTCGTCGAAGGCGGCTGGGGCTACTACAACTTCAGCGCGCAAACGAAGGATCCGGGGCCCGGCGCGACGAGCTTCACGAGCGCGTCCGGTCTGATCGCGCTCGGGATGGCGCACGAGCAGGGCATCAAGGTGCCGAAGAAGCTGGTCAAGCGGGCGATCAGCAGCATGCAGAGGTGCAAGCGACCCGATGGAGCGTACGCCTACTCGTACCGCACCTCGTGGTGGCCCACGGCGGGCATCAACAAGACCAAGGGCAGTCTCGCGCGTACGCCGGCCTGCCTCATGGCGCTCAGCCACTGGGGGCAGGAGGTCGATCCCAAGTGCTACGTCCAGACGCTGGAGGAGCTCGAGACGTACGGGCACTTCCTGCGGATCGCGCGCAAGTACCCCATTCCGCACGAGACGTGGTACGCCAACTCCGGCTACTTCTGCTTCTACGGCTACTACTACGCTTCGATGTGTCTTGACGAGGTACCGAAGAAGAAGCGTGCCGTTTTCGCCAAGCAGATCGCGGGCCACTTGTTGAAGATGCAGGAGAAGGACGGCTCCTGGTGGGACTACCAGCTTTACGGCTACCACAAGGCCTACGGCACCGGGTATGTCCTCGTCGCGCTGGCTGCCTGTCGCGAGTAGCACCTTGCACGTAGTGCCGGTCGAGAGCGCCGACGATCCGCGTCTGGCGGACTACCGCATCGTCCGGGACCCGGAGCTCGTGCGCACCAGCGATGCCTTCCTCGCGGAGGGGCGCCTCGTCGTGCGCGAGCTGCTGCGTGCCTCTGAGCTGACGACGCGCTCCGTGCTGGCCACCGAGGCCGCGCTGGGGTGGTTGGAACGAGAGAGCGCGGAGAGCGCCGACGCGCCCACGGTCTACGTCGTCGCCCCGGAGGCGGTGCGTACGCTCTCGGGCCATCGATTCCACCAGGGCTGCCTTGCGCTGGCCGACCGGCCCGCGCCCCGAGCCGCCGGCGCGTTGCTCGATGCGCTCGCGCCGCGCTGCGTGCTCGGACTCGACAACGTCACCAATCCCGACAACGTGGGTGCGATCTTCCGGACGGCCGCCGCCTTTGGCGTCGACGCCGTCCTGATGAGCCAGGCATGTGCCAGCCCGCTCTACCGCAAGGCACTGCGTACGTCGATGGGCGCGGCGCTGCGGCTGCCGTTCTCGCACGGGCCGGACTGGGGCGACGCGCTCGAGGCGCTGCGCGCACGTTCGATACCCACCGTCGCGCTCGTGTCAAGCGAAGGGAACAGCATCGAGACGATTCGCGAGCAGCTCGAGCCGGAGGGACCCGTGGCGCTGCTGCTCGGCGCGGAGGGCGATGGTCTCGGGTCCGCGTCACTCGCGCAGGCGAGCCACCGTGCGCGGATTCCCATGGTCACGGGCTTTGATTCGCTCAACGTCGCCGCCGCTGCTGCGGTCGCGCTCTACCGCCTCGGACCGCTCTCGCGGGGCGTTTGACGGACTCCTCTCCCGGGTGGTGCAATGGACGGCTCAGCCCTTGCTACGGGAGCATCTCGATGCGGCATCTCCTCACGCCTTGTGTCGTCACCGCCCTCCTCGGTCTGGTCCTGATCGGACCCGCGTTCGCCGACGCCGAGAAGCCGGCGAAGTCCGAGAAGGAGCCCGAAGGCCTCGTGCCCAAGGCGTGGCTGGCCCAGATGCCCTGGCGTTCCATCGGTCCCGGCAACATGGGCGGGCGGATCACGTCGCTCGCCGTGAACGCCAAGGATCCGAGCATGTGGTGGGCGGCGACGGCGTCGGGCGGCCTCCTCAAGACGGTCAACAACGGCACCACGTTCGAGCACCAGTTCGACAAGGAGCGCGTGGTCTCCATCGGCGACGTCGCCGTCTCGCAGAGCAACCCGGAGATCGTCTGGGTCGGAACGGGCGAGTGCAACCCGCGCAACTCCGTGTCTTGGGGCAACGGCGTCTACAAGTCCGTCGACGGCGGCAAGACGTGGAAGCACATGGGGCTGAAGGGCACGTTCCAGATCGGCGCGGTACGCATCCATCCCGAGAATCCCGACGTCGTGTACGTGGGTGCGCTCGGCCGTCTGTGGGGCCACAACGAAGAGCGCGGCCTCTACAAGACGGCGGACGGCGGCAAGACGTGGAAGCGGATCCACTACGTCGACGAGAAGACGGGCGTCATCGATGTCCAGATGCACCCGAACGACCCCGACACGCTGCTCGTCGCCACCTGGGAGCGCCAGCGCGGGGGCTTCGACGTCAATGCACCGACCAAGAAGTGGGGGCCGGGCACCGGGCTCTACAAGACGACGGACGGCGGCAAGACCTTCAAGCACATCACGAAGGGTCTGCCGAGCTGCCAGATCGGACGCATCGGTCTCGACTACTACCGCAAGAACCCCGAAGTCGTCTTCATGGTGCTCGAGACCGAGAAGATCGGGCAGGAGCCGCCGAACGCGCCGTTCATGGGCGTCAACGGCCGCGATGCCGACGCAGGGGCGCGCCTCACGGCCGTCACCAAGGGTGGCCCGGCCATGAAAGCGGGCCTGAAGAAGGACGACATCGTCCTCTCCGTCGATGGCAAGACGATCCACTCGTGGACCGATCTCTTGCGCGAGATCCGGCAGCACGTGAAGGGCGACAAGGTCAAGCTCGAGGTATCGCGTGCACGCAAGGGCGTCGAGATCGATTTGAAGCTCGGCTCGCGGCCCAAGCCCAAGGCCGAGAAGGAAGAGTCGACGAACGCGGCCGCCATGCGCCGGCCGCGCGGCCCGTTCGGGGCCTTCCTTGGCGGGCAGCAGCCCAACCTCCAGGACCAGCAGGGCAAGGAGGGGTACGAGTACGGTGGCGTCTACAAGTCCACGGACGGCGGTGAGAGCTGGACCCGCATCAACAGCGTCAACCCGCGCCCGATGTACTTCAGCGAGATCCGCGTCGACCCCACCGATGAGAAGAAGCTCTGGCTGCTCGGCATTCGCCTGTGGAAGTCCGTGGACGGCGGGGCGAAATTCACGCCCGACGGCCACGGGCGCGGAGTCCACGTCGATCATCACGCGCTGTGGATCGACCCCAGCGACAGCCGTCACATGATTCTCGGCAACGACGGCGGCATCTACGTCACGCACGACGCCGGCAAGAGCTACCGCCACCTCAACAACATCGCGATCGGGCAGTTCTACGATGTCGGTGTGGGGCCCCGGCGCGACTACCGCGTGTACGGCGGGCTGCAGGACAACGGCAGTTGGGGCGGCCCCAGCCGCGCGCGCCACGGGTCGGGGCCGACCAACGAGGACTGGATTCGCATCGGGGGTGGGGACGGCTTCCGCGTGCGAATCGACAAGCACGATCCGGAGCAGGTCTATTTCCAGTCGCAGTACGGCGGGATCGCCCGGCGTCACCTGGAGAGCGGCGAGCGTCGCATGATGAAGCCGCGTGCGCCCAAGGGCTCGACGTATCGCTTCAACTGGAGCACGCCGTTCCTGCTGTCGCACCACAACAGCCGCATCTACTACGCGGCGGGCAACAAGGTCTTCAAGTCCGTCGATCGAGGCAACGGCATGCGCGCCATCTCGCCCGACATCACGGTCACCAAGGAAGGCAGCGCTTCGACCCTGGCCGAGTCGCCGCGCGATCCGCTGGTGCTCTGGGTGGGCACGGACGACGGCGGCGTGTGGATGACCAAGGACGGCGGGCACACCTGGACCGACATCTACGCGAAGCCCGATCCCACCGTGAAGAAGCGCAAGGCGACGCCTCCCAAGGAGCCGACGCCGCCGCCCATGCCCAAGGAGCCGTCCAGCGCGAGAGGCGACCACCCCAGGCCCGAGGGCGGCAAGCCGCCGGCCGACGCGACGAGCGATCCCGCGAACGGAAACGGCGACCACAAGAACGGGAACGGCAACGGAGACGAGCCGAAGAAGGCCGAGACGCCCAAGCCCAGTCCCCGCGCGCAGCGCTTCCTCGATCGCGTCATGCGCCGCGACGAGAACGGCGACGGTGTGCTCCAGAAGGCCGAGCTGCCCGAGCGCATGGCCGGCGCCATCAAGACCTTCGACAAGAACGCGGACGGTGCACTGGACAGGGACGAGCTGCTTGCGGCCATGTCCGCTCGACCGGGCCGGTCGGCTGCTCGCGGTGACCGGCCGCGGCGTTCGGGACCCCGCGCCAAGGCACCGAAGAAGACGCCCGCCGGCAAGCCGCTGGCGGAGATCCAGCCGGACCGCCGCTGGGTGAGCTGGATCGAGCCGTCGCGCTTCGAGACCGGACGTGCCTACATGACGTTCGACGGCCACCGCTCGGACGATGAGCGCGTGACGCTGTATGTGACCGAGGACTTCGGCAAGAGCTGGCGTTCGATCCGCTCGAACCTGCCGGACTGGGCAGGTCCGGCGCGCGTGCTGCGCGAGGATCTCGTCAACAAGAACCTGCTCTACCTCGGGACCGAGTTTGGCGCCTGGGTCTCCGTGGACCGCGGCGAGAGCTGGACCAGCCTCAACAGCAACCTGCCGACGGTCGCGGTGCATGCCTTCGCGCTGCATCCCACGGCGGGCGAGATCGTCGCGGGTACGCACGGCCGTAGCCTGTGGGTGCTCGACGTCACCGCGCTACGCCAGATGACATCCGAGACGGTCAAGGCCGACGCGCATCTCTACAAGCCCAACGTAGCGATCCAGTGGCGCCCGCAGCCGAGCCGTGGTCGCACCGCCAGCTTCGTGGGGACCAATCCCGCAACGGGAGCCGTGCTCTGCTACTCGCTGGCAAAGAAGACACCGAGCGTGAAGCTCGAGGTGGCCACGCAGGACGGCAGCGTGATCAAGACGCTCGAGGCCAAGGGCGACGCGGGCCTGCATCGCGTCGTGTGGAACCTGCGGCGTGACCGCAAGCCGGGCGCACGACGCCGCTTTGGCGCGCGCGTGAAGCCGGGCACGTACCAGGCCGTGCTCACCGTGGGGGAGAAGCGCCACACGCAAGACGTGGTCGTCGAGATGGATCCGGAGCACGTCGATCCGGGTTGGATGGAGCACGAGGACCTCGCCGAGGAGCGCGCGGCTGCCAAGGCGGAGTCCAGAGTGAAGCGACATCTTCCGCAAGGCACTGATCGCGACGAGTGAAGCGACCTCTTTACCCGCACCACCTGCTGGCATACGTCATCTCGCTACCCGAGCGTCTCGTGCGTTCGCTGGTGATGCTCTTGGGCCTGATCGGGCACATGGTCACGCGCCTGCTGCCCAAGCCGATCCGGGAGGGCAAGTTCTACAAGCTCGCCGTCGAGCGCCAGATCAAGATGCTCACGGACGACGTCGGGGGCGCCGGGCTGTTTCCCGGCCAGAAGGCCGTGGACGCCGACAGCGCGAAGCGCATGGCCGTCGGCGGCGCCGTCGACAACCTGATGATGGTGGGGTTGCACGCCTCTCCGATGTGGATCCTCCTGGCAGCGACGGACGTGAGCAACGGCGCCCGTGCGTACATGAAGGAGCTGGCCGGTGAGCTGAAGAAGGCCGGCGTCATGGAGGAGGACTCGCGGCTGGACTCGCTCGACGACGTGCTGGGCGGATTGAGCCGGCTGTCCGACAAGCTCTCGGACACCGTGGACATGCCGCCGCTGTCGGTCGATGACATGAAGAAGACCATCGCCGGCATCGGCGACGAGATGAAGAGCGTCGGGGAGACGGCGGTGCTCAAGACCGCCGACATCGACGGCCTTGCCAACGAGCTGACCGAGCTGGCACACAACGCGAACCACTCCCTGCTCGAGACGACGGGTGCCGTTGCGCTCGGCACGTTGAACACGGCCGGCAACATCATCATGGGCGGCTTGATCAGCGCCGGCACGACGGTCAAGTTCGTCGGCAAGGTCGTGTGGCAGGACGTGCTGGGCGACTACGGCCGCACGATCCAGAAGATCTACCGGCGCGGCTTCTACGGATCGATCCGCGGGTTCTTGAAGCCCCAGCTGCGCAGCTACCGGAAGCTCTTCGCCTACCGCTTCGTCAGCGTGACGGAGAAGATCCTCTCGTTCTGGAAGTGGGACAAGGCGGCCTGGCGTCTGGGGGCGCCCGCGGCGGAGCCTGCCTGATCGTGTGGCGCGCGCTGCTGGTGGTGGTTCTGGCGGGCGCGACGGGGTGCGCGAACGTCGCGCATCGGATGCTCAACCGCACCGTCGATCGTCCGCCGTACGAGGTCTCCGACGAGGCGCGTGCATTCCACCGGACTCTGACGGTGGTCGACCTGCATGCGGATAGCCTGCTCTGGAACCGCGATCTCCTGGCCAAGTCGACCTACGGCCACGTCGACGTGCCGCGCATGCACGAGGGCGGGCAGGCCGTGCAGGTCTTCGGGCTTGTTACACACTTCCCCTTCCCGCCCCGGCTCTCGGGTAACCGCGTGCGGCCCGACCTCGTCGACACGCTCGCCCGCGCCCAGCGCTGGCCGCGCGAGACGCACTGCAGTCCGTTCCATCGCGCGCTCCACCAGGCCCGCAAGCTCGCGCGCTTCGCCGAGCGCTCGAACGGTGGCTTTCGGGTCATCCGCACGCGTGGCGATCTCGACGCGCTGCTGGAAGCGCGTGCGCGCGGCGAGACGGTAGTCGGCGGGATGCTGGGCCTCGAGGGAGCACACGCCTTCGAGGGGAAGCTCGAGAACCTCGACCGTCTCTACGAAGCGGGCTTGCGTGTGTTCGGCCTCGCGCACTTTGTCGATACCGACCATGGCGGCTCGGCGCACGGTACGCACAAGGGAGGATTGACGGATCTTGGGCGGCAGGCTGTCGCCCGCGCCGGCGAGCTCGGCATGGTGATCGACCTGGCCCACTCGTCTCCGGAGGTCTTCCGCGACGTGCTGGCGGTGGCCGAACGCCCGGTGATCGTGTCGCACACGGGGGTCAAGGCCACCTGCTGCACCGTGCGCAACCTCTCCGACGACCAAATCCGCGCCGTCGCCGCGACCGGTGGGGTCATCGGCATCGGCTTCTTCGAGTACGCCGTATGCAGCGACTGCCTAGCGGACAGCATCCGGGCCATGCGCCACGTCGCCGGCCTCGTGGGGGCGGAGCACGTGGCGCTCGGCTCGGACTGGGACGGCGCCACCACGTCGATCGACTGCACGGGGCTGCCGTTGGTCACGCAGCAGCTGCTGGAGAGCGGGTTCACGCGCGACGAGGTTCGCGCGATCATGGGTGGCAACGCGCTGCGCGTGCTGCGCGCCGTCCTCCCGGATTGAATCGATGGACGCACCCGCCGCCCCGCGCAGAACGCCCTGGGTGCGCTCGCCCGCGTGGGACGGCTTCTGGGTCCTGAGCACGCTCTGGCTGGCACCCGTCGTCTTGTTCATCGCGCACGGGCATCTCGACCCCTCGCTGACGCATGTGTTCTGGATCTACTTCGCCCTCACCCTGATGTTCTGGATCGGTCACCGGCTCAGCTCGACATACCTGGCCTATTGCACGAGCGCCTACCGGCCGCTGCTCAAGACGCAGCGCACGCGCTTCGTCTGGGTGCCGCTGGGCATCGTCGCAGTCACGTTCACCTTCCTGTTGCTGCCGGACGACGCGTTGCCCTGGTCGCGCGCTCAACGCGTGACCGGGCTGTTCATCGCGGACTACGGCTTGATCACGTACCACTTCGCCTCGCAGCACTTCGGCTTCCTGAGCCTCTACCGCATCCGGGCCGGGCAGCCGCGCGATCCGGCCTCGCGCGGCTGGGATCGCGCCTACGCGCTCATCGTCGGTGGTCTTGTCGTGTTCCTAGCCGAGATCGTTGCCGGCACGGTCTTCTTCCAGGAGCTCTGGGTCGATCCACTCATCGATCCCGCCTGGCTCGACACGCACTACCCGGCGTTCCAGCGCTGGGGGACGGGCTTCGTGGTCATCGCCACGGTGTGGATGGCGTTTCGCGAACTTCGCACGGTCCGTCCGTCCGTGCCGCGGCTGCTCTACATGACCTGCGTCAGCGGCATCGTCATCGCCGCGTTCTACATCAACCCCTACCTCTTCATCCTCCTGTGGACGACGCAGCACTGGATGGCTGCGATGGGACTTGCGACCGTCGTTGCGCGTGGGGATCGTCCGGCGGCGCGTTCACGCTGGTACCGCACGTGGGGCGCGGTGAGTCGCCGGCCGTGGGCCCTGACCGCTGTACTGATCGTGGTTTCCGCTCTTCTCCTGCCTGTGATGGAGGTAGAGGCGCTCGACGAAGGCGACCGCGGCTTCACCGGCGAGGTGCTACCCCGGGTCGCGTCCGCGCTCGCCACGACGAGCTGGCTGCCGGCACTCGTGGCGCTCGGCTTCGTGACCGGGTTCGTCCACTACGCGCTCGACCGCGCGGTGTTCCGGCTCAGCAATGGCGAGGTGCGCGAAGCCGCCCACGCGCTCTTCGAGAGGCGTTAGCTCCCGTCCTTGGGGGGGGCGGGATCCTCGCCCTTCGGAATTGGATTGGCGAGCCGCCGCTTCGCCGCGCCGATCGACGACTTGAGTCGGTTGCGCGGCACCATCCAGCCCTGGCGGACTAGCGTGCCCCACTTCGACGTGCGTGAGCTGCTGTCACGGAGCGCCTTCTTGCGGCCCTTCTCCATGTCGCTGAGGTGCTTGGCACTGCTCGTGTGAACCGGATCGTCCTCGGGCAGCGCGTCGAGCTCGCCGCGCATCCGTTTCTCCTCGAGAACCTGCATCGCCGCACACAGCTCGCGCGTCTTCTTCATCTGCGCGTAGAAGACGTCGCGCTGCGCCCGCAGGGCATCCTTCGTTCCCTGCACGTCGGCTTCGATCGCCTTGCGTGCGTCGACCTTGTCTTTCTTCCAGCGCTCGTAGCGTTCCTCGCGCTCACGGATCTCCGCGGCTTCGAGAGCAATCAACGACGCGAGATCGCGCCGCAGATAGGTCGGCACCACCTCTCCGGCCCGGATGCAGTCGTCGATCAAGCGCTCCACACGCACGCGTTGCACACCGGCCGGCGTGAGTCCCTTCATCTTGGGCGGCGGGTTGTTGCGATCCCACTGCCGGACCGCCTTGGTGCCCGACACATTGACGCGGCCGTACTTCTGAGCGGCGGTACCGAGTTCCGTGTAGAGGCCGGCCAGCCGCTTGACGGCACCGCTCCACTGCGAGGGCTTGAGCCACGCCGCGGCCGATTTCCCTTCGGGCACGATCCAGAGGTGGTCCTTCGCCAGGTCGCGTGGTCGGGCGACCATGCGGCGCGCCTTCTTGCTCACGTGGAGCTTCCACGCTTCGTGCAGCTTGTCGTCGTGGCCGCCGTCCCGAGGCCTGCGCGTGCTCGCGCGGACCTCGTCGGCGAGCTCTTCGACCATCGCGACGATGTCGACGGGCTTGTGCTTCTTGACCTTGACCTTCGGCTTGTCCGCCTGCGCCGTCCCCGCGACGAGGAGCGTGAAGAGCGCGGCAACCAGTCCTTGGCGTCCTACCACCAGTAGCCACCCCAGCCCCAGCCGTAGCCCCAACCCCAGGGACGGCCCCAACCGTAACCCCAGCCGGGCCAACCCCAGCCGACCGTGAGGCGCGGGTAGACCCGGTAGCCGCAGCCGTAGTGGCACGGGCGGTAGCACGGCGAGCAGCAGCTCGAGCAGCCGTAGGTGTATCCGCAATCCGAGTACGTCGACGAGTAGACCGACGAGCCCGCGTACGTGTGGTTATGGACCGGCCGGCGGTAGGTGCGGCGGATGACCTTGCGCCTCGGCGTCTCTTGTTCGACGACCTCTTCGACCTCCGCAACGACCACGTTGTCAGCGGTCTGCACCTCGATCGGCTGCAGTGGCACAACGCGCGTGAGTGGCCAACGAGACGAACCGTGTCCGGCGAACCCGAAGCCCTGGAACGCGCGCGTCGGCTCGTTGAGGATCACGTGACCCAGCGCGCGCGGGCGTCCCGCAAACCCGAAGCTGACCGGCGCGGCCACGGGCATGTCTACGCGTGCCTGGATCGTGCCGAACACGCCGCGCACGACGGCGTCGGCGACCGGCTCTGCCCGAAGTAGCGAACCGTCGGGCTCGCCGGCTGCGTGCTCGACAGAGATGCCCGTGATGAGGGTGAGGGCGAGGGCGAGCGAGAGGATGATGCGCATGAAGAACCTCCACCACGCATCGTACGCCGGGACGCGATGCCCGGGGAGGCCCTATCGCGCGCGGCCGAGCAGACCGCCGCCGCCGCCGCGTGCGCGCCCACCGCGGCCGGGCTTGCCGCTGCGGCCCAACGGCGTCGTCGGGGTCTGACCGTCGCCCTCGTCGCCGACCGAGTACCCGAACTTGTTGATGGCCCCGCGTGTGAGCAGGCTCGTGCGGAACGCGCCGAGCGTGATGAGCGGGTAGGCACGCATGAAGGCGCGGTCCTTCTCGGCACTCGAGCGCACCCACCGGGCCTTGGCGCCGCCGCGCCGGGCGTAGGCCCTCTCGATGGCGTCCTGCCGTTGCACGACCCGCTGCTTGGCGTCACCGCGCACCGTCTTCTGCACCGCTCGCCAGGTCTGCAGCGCCTGGTTGAGCTCCCACACCAAGTCCTTGGGCGGGACGTAGCCGGCCATCGCATGCAGGATCAGCCCGTCGGGTGTGAGGATCATGACCTGGACGTTCGAGCGGGCGGTGCCTCGGCTCAGCGGCTTCGCCGGGCCGTCGGTCGGGTGCCAGTTGGACGAGCCGGCCTCCGGATCGTCCTTCAGGTTGACCCACGTGAGCCGGAACTTGTCCTCGAGGAGTTTGCGGACCTTCTTGTCCTTGAGCGCTACGACCCGTAGCGAGTGGCCCGCGCTTCACGTCTTCTCCGCAAGGTCCCCGAGGATCCGCAGGAAGAAGATCGGCCGAGCCCCCTTGGGCTCGATCCGGTTCTTGACCACGGCGGCCTTCCAGTCGGCGTGCCAGTCGAGGTCGAACAGCCGCTTCGTGACCAGCCGCTTGTCGTTGGCGGGCTTCTTCTTGCCGCCGGCCTCGGCGCCTGTCGCTGAGACCAGGAGCGCCGCGAGGGCGGCCGCAGCCACGAGGGGAGCCCGGAAGTTCCGTCTGTGCATCTCATCCTCCGTCCGGGGAGCCGGGATCCCTCAATCATCCAAACGCCCGCGGCCTCCCGGAGGAACCGCCAATCCCACGCGGAAGGCCTGTGGGCAGCGGCTGGTATCACGTGCGCGTGAGCAAGTTCGTCGCCGAGACCCTGCGCGCCTTCGTTCCCGATCTCGACCATCCGTACGAGAGCGGCCTCGTCTATCCGCGCGTCTTCACGCCACGCCAGTGCGAGCGGATCATCGCGCTGGGTCGCTCGCTGGGTGCCGAGGACGGGCGGGTCGGTTCGGGCGAGGGGGATTACGTCGAGGAGGAGGCTTCGCGCAAGGCGCGCGCGGCGTGGATCGACGCCGAGGACGACTCCCTCTGGATCTTCGACAAGCTCACGAAGGTCGCCCAGCGCGCCAACCGCGTGTACGGCTTCGATCTGCTTGGCTTCACCGAGCCCGCGCAGTTCACGATCTACGACGAGCGCGGCTCCTTCTACGACTGGCATCAGGACGGACTGGCCGGGGAGCTCGCGGGCCGCAAGCTCTCGATCGTCGTGCAGCTCAGCGACCCGGACGAGTACACGGGCTGCGACCTGGAACTCTTCAACGTCGTGCAGGAGCTCGGCGCGGACTACGCCGAGGACTGGCGCGACGAGGCCCGCGGCCAGGGGGCCGTGATCGTCTTCCCGGCCTTCGAGTACCACCGCGTGACGCGGCTGCGGTCGGGCACGCGCTATTCGCTGGTGTCCTGGATCGGGGGGCCGCCCTTCCGGTAGATCTCGCGGTAGTCTGGCGCCGAGGGAGACCCGCATGCGCTTCGCACTCGTTCTTGCCTTCGCTGCGCTGATGCTGGGCACGGGCTGCCAGGGGGCCCCGCTCGTCTCCGCCGAGCCTGAAGCGGTGGCTGAGGTTCAGGTTGCCTCGGCCGACGAGAAGCCCGTTCGCAAGACGATGTTCGACAGCCTGCTGGACACCGGCGAGAACAAGACGCGGTTCAGTCCCTTCGAGCTCGATATGGACTCGGTTACGAAGCTCATGGAAGAAGATCGCAAGCGCCGTGAGGACGGCGCGGCGATGGGGCCGGGCCGTGTCCGCATCGGCATCGCCTGGGGCCGTTGTCCTTAGCGGAAGAGCGATGCAATTCGCTTGATGGTCTTCGGCGTCGTGCCGCAGCAGCCGCCGACGAGCTGTGCGCCCATCGTCAGCCACTGCGTCGCCGCTCGCTTGTAGGCGCAGTCGTTCGGCCCGTCGCGGGTGAAGCGCCAGCCCTGGGCATCGTCGGGACAGCCGCGACCGTTTGCGTAGACGCCCACGGGCCGGTTCGTCGCGCCGCGTAGTGCGTCCAGCGCGACGGTGGCGTCGTCGAGCCCGCAGCAGTTGACGCAAACGGCCAACGGATCGAGGTCGTCTACGGCCTTTGCAGCGTCGGCGATGGACTCCCCCGACAACAGCCTGCCGCCGGGGCCGCACACGAACGAGACGATGGCAGGCACGTTGCCCGCACGCGCCGCGCCCAACGCCGCGAGAGCCTCGCGCACCGTGTTCATGGTCTCGACCGCCAGCAGCGTCGCGCCGCCGTGGATCAGGTCCCCCGCACGGATCGCATGTTCGACACGCAGCGTGTCGTCGTCTGGCACATCCCCCGGGCGGTAGCAGTCGGCCAAGGGGGCAACGGACGCTGCGATCAGCACGGGCCGGCGCGGTCGGGCCGCCGCCACGCCGCGCCGCGCGAGCTGGATGGCACGCCCGCTGAGCTGCCGCGCCGTCTCCTCGCGGCCGGCGCATGCGAGCGTCACGCGGTCGGTGCGGAAGGTGTTGGCCGTCACGAGTCGCGCGCCCGCGCGCACGTACCGCCGGTGGATGTCGGCCACCGCTTCCGGCGCCCGCAAGAGGGCCGCTGCCGACCACAGCGGGAGCGGTGTCGGGAGGCCGCGGCGCAGGATCTCCGTGCCGACGGCGCCCGCCATGAGTACGGGGCCTTCGGCTAGCAAGGAGCGAAAGCCCTCGGCGACGGGATGATCGGGGGTCACAGGTGATTCGTCTCGTTGCTGTTTGGTTCAGGAGTTGTAAACGCTCGAAGCCCGGTCTGCTGAGCTCCGCCGGGATTGTCGATAGCAAATCGGAAGGGTCCGACTGGAGGCCCCGGAGTTTCCATGGCACACATCCTGGTCGTCGACGACGAATCTGCCGTCCGCGAAGCCCTCGTGTCCCAGCTCGAGGCGATGGGGCATACGTGCGACCAGGGCGAGAACGGGCTCGTGGCACTGCAGCGCCTTCACGAGCGCGAGTACGACCTGATCATCAGCGACGTCATGATGCCCAACATGAACGGGTTCCAGTTCGTGGAACGCATCCTCCCGTACGTGGAGGAGCGGATCCCGATCGTGATCCTGAGCTCGGTGGACGATCGCAGCGCGGTTGCCGTTGCCATCGAGTCGGGCGTCTTCGACTACCTCAACAAGCCCACGGAGATGGAGGAGGCCAAGCGGGTCATCCAGAGTGCGCTCGCCAAGCGCGCGGAGATGGTACGCATGCGTGGCCGCCCCAGTGGGCGCGGCGGACCGATTCCCGCGGACGCACTCGGACCGGCCAAGTACACGATCAAGGAAGCGGATCCCAAGCAGACGCCGGCCGGGGTCCCTGCCTTCCAGGAGAAGAAGGCGGTGGTCGCGGTCGCGCCGCCGTCCGACAAACCGGCGCCCCCGCCCGCGAAACCGACGCTGATGGAGAAGCTCAGGGGCCTCTTCGGCGGGAAGTCCGACGCGGCGTAGCACCTAACGCGGCGCGACCTCGATCGTGCCGCAGTAGTACTGCTTCGGATCGCGCGTCTCCGCGATCGTGTGCAAGAGGACGGAGAGCCGCAACGGCACGCGTCCGTGAAACACTTCGTCGTCGCCGACGCGCACGGTCACAGGCTTCTCTAGGTCGAAGAGCTCCGGCGCGGCGTAGACCACCGCGCCACTCGTGCTGCCGGTGAGCGTGACGATCGTGTCCTCGATGCGGCCTTCGATGCGCCCTGTGCCTTCAGGCTTGCCGATCCAGGCGAAGCGCCGCTTGTGGGGGCGTGAGGGCTCCCACACCACATGCTTTGGGTGCGGGTCGCGCTTCTTCGCCATCATCCACTTCACGATCGGGCTCAGGCCCTTCGGCGGCAGACCGTGGCCGATGTCGTTGTACTCCTCGTAGATCCACTCGTACGGATAGCCGTCGGCCTTCATCTTCGCGAGGATCTTGTCCGCGGCATGCGCGCTCTTGTAGCTGACCTGCTTGTCATCCGTGCTGTTGAAGAAGCGGATGGGGGTGTTGAGGAGGTTCGGAAGGTGGCCCGGTGCCAGGTCCATGCCGCCTGAGCCGCGCGTAACGAACAAGCCGCCCTGGCAGGGCGCCAGCGCCGCGAAGCGGTCCGCGTGCCGGCAGCCGAGCGACCATGTTCCGTAGCCGCCCATAGAGTGGCCGGCGACGTAGATGCGGTTCGTGTCGCAGTTCCACGTGCGCTTGGCGGCTTCGATCAACGCCAGGACCCACTGCTCGATGTCCGGCTGGTTCCACGCCGAGCCGCGCAGCTCGGGCGCGGTCGGGGCGATGACCGTGCACGTGCCCGCGGCGAGACTCCACTTCTGCATGGCGCTCGCGCCGTCCCCGACGTCCTGGCCGCCGCCGTGGAGCGCGATGAAGAGCGGCTTCTTCTTCTTCGCGCCGGCGATGTGGAGCTTGCCCGTCAGACCGCCATGCGTGAAGGTCTTGCCCTTCTTCTTGACCAGGCGCGAACCGGCGGCATAGGCGTACTTCAGGAGCTTCTTGGCGTGCTTCTTGACGTCCTTGAGCGTGATCTCGCCGAGGCCGTCGAGGAACGCACGGATCTCGGCCCGTCGTTGCTCGCTCGCGTCGAAGTACTCCTTGGCCATCGCCCAGACTTCGCGCGCCTTGTCCCGCCCGTTCCAGAGCGTCGCCTCCGCTCTCGCAGGCGCCTCCTTCGCGTGCACCGAGACGCCGACCGCACTGACGAAGACGAGCAGACCGATGGTGAACGCGGTGCGCACTCCGCAAGTGTAAGGACGACGACCATGTAGGGGAGGGCCTTGTGCCCTCCCGCCGCGACGCGGAGCGGCGCGGGAGCGCCGATCGATCAGGGACGCCCTACTCCTCCAACGCGGCTGCCACCGCTTCCCAGTCCGCGTAGAGCACCGCGAGCTCCTCCTTGCCGGACGCGAGGTCGCGCGCGAGCTGCTCGCCCGCCGCGACGTCGGCGCCGGGGGCGAACGCCGTCTGCAGGCGCTGCTCCATGGCCGCCACCCGTTCTTCGAGCTCGTTGATGCGCTGCTCGAGCTCCCGGTACCGGCTCTTGAGGCGACTCAGCTCGCGCTTCCGGTCCTTGCGCTCCTCGAACGCCTTGCGGGCATCGTCCTTGCCCTCGACGCCGGCACTGCGGTCCTTCAGTGCCGAGCGGCGCGCCTTGCCGGCGTGCATCTGCCACCACGCCGCGAAGCGCATCGGGTGGTCCACGAGCTTGCGGCCATCGAGCTCCACGACGCGGTCCACGAGCTTGTCGAGAAAGTAGCGGTCGTGGCTGATGACCAGCAGCGTGCCCTTGAACTCCAGCAGCATCTCTTCCAGCTGTTCGCACGCCTGGATGTCGAGGTGGTTCGTGGGCTCGTCGAGCATCAAGAAGTTGACCTTCTCGTGCACGAGCCGGGCGAGCTGAAGCCGGCTCTTCTCGCCGCCGGAGAGCGTGCCGATCGTCCGGTCCAGGTCTTCGCGGGTGAACAGGAAGCGATGAAGCAATCCCACCGCTTCGTTGCGCAGGAGCCCCGTCGTGCGGATCGCCCAGTCGTCGAGCTGCTCCCGCGGATCCAGCTCCTCGCGTAGCTGCCGGTAGTCGCCGACACGAACGGACTTGCCCAGGCGCAGGGTGGGGTTGTCCCAGTCGCCGTGCGTCAGGATCTGGTTGAACAGCGTCGACTTGCCGCTGCCGTTCGCGCCGACGAGGCACACGCGGTCGCCGTACTCGATCTCCAGCGACGCGCCCTCGAAGAGCGCACGATCTCCGTACGCGAAGTCGAAGTCCTTGATCGTCAGCGCGATGCGCCCGTGCCGTTCGCTGCTCTTGAGCGCCGCGCCGAAGCGCTTCTCGTGCGCGTCCGGCCGCTCGACCTTGTCCATGCGCTCGATGCGCTTGAGCATCGACTTCGCGCGCTTGGCCTGTGCAGGGTCGTCGTAGGCGTTGGCCATGTCCTTGAGACGGCGCGCCTGGAACTCGATGCGCTGGATGAGTCGCTGCTGCGTCTTGAATTGCCGGGCCTGACGCGCATCGGCTTCGGCCTTCTGGCGCACGTAGTCGCTGTAGTTGCCGGTCCAGGCGGTGACCCGTGCACCGCGCAGATCCCAGATCTCCTTCGTCACCGCGTCCAGCAGGTGTCGGTTGTGGCTGACCATCACGATGGCCGCCTTCGTACGCCGGACGAGGTCGATGAACCACTCGACGCCTTCCATGTCGAGGTGGTTCGACGGCTCGTCGAGCAGGATCACGTCCGGGTCGGCGAGCAGCACCCGCGCCAAGCCGATCACGTTGCGCTCACCGCCCGAGAAGCCGTCGATCGCCTTGTGCCATGCGGTCTCCGAGAGGCCGAGGCTCGTGAGCAGCGACTCGATGCGGCGATCGACGTCGTAAATGCCCGCCTGCTCCTGCGCCTGCTGGAGGGACTCGTACTCCCGCAGGAGCGGGGCACGTGCGGCTTCGTCGCTCGCCTCGGCAAGCTGGGCCTCGAGCGTCCGCAGGGCGTCTTCCCGCGCGCGTTCCTCTGCGAAGACCGCGCGCATCTCGTCGTAGACGGTGTTGCCCGGTGTGTATTGCAGCTCCTGGGCCTGGTAGCCGACGGTGACACCGGGCTCACGCAGCACGCTGCCGGCTGTCGGTTCCAGATCCCCGCCGAGTAGCTTGAGGAGCGTGGACTTGCCCGTGCCGTTGCGGCCGATGAGTCCGATGCGAGCACCGCGCTCGACCTTCACGGACAAGCGATCGAGCAGCAGGGGGCCCCCGTAGTGCATGGCGAGTCCGGTGGCGGCGATCAGCGGCATGTGCGCAGCCTACGAGAGGACGCGCGGGAACGCG
>JANQJW010000069.1 GCA_028281445.1 Planctomycetota bacterium
ACGCGGGCCACTTGCGCGTGCGGATCGCCGTTCGTAGTCGCAGCCCCATCCGCAGCGACCGTCCTCCTACGTCGTGGCCCCTGGCCGATCGCGTGCGTCTTCTCGGCCACGCCTCGCGCTCACGCGTCGTGCTTGACCTGCAGCTCGTACATGCGCCGGTAGAGCCCGCCTGCGCGCAGGAGCTCCTCGTGGGTGCCGCGCTCGGCAACACGCCCGCGCTGCATCACGAGGATCTGGTCGGCGGCCTTGACGGTGGAGAGGCGATGGGCGACCACGATGCTCGTCCGTCCGCGGCGCATCGTCTCCATGGCCTCCTGGATCAGGCGTTCCGTCTCCGTGTCGATCGAAGACGTGGCTTCGTCCAGCACGAGGATCGCCGGGTCGTGCACGAGCGCGCGGGCGAACGCGATGAGCTGGCGCCCGCCCGCCGAGAAGTTGGCGCCCCGCTCCTCGATGGGGGCGTCGAGGCCGTCGGGCAGGCGGGCGATCACACGGTCGGCACGAACGGCTCGCACCGCGTCTTCGACGCGCTCGCGGGGGATCCGCTCGTCGAACAGCCGGATGTTGTCGAGCACGCTGCCCCGGAAGAGGAAGACATCCTGCAGCACGACCGCGATGCGGCTGCGCAGGCTGCGCTGCGCGTAGCGGCGCACGTCGACGCCGTCCAGCCGAACCGAGCCGCTGTCCACGTCGTAGAACCGGCTGACGAGGTTGAGGATGCTCGACTTGCCGGCGCCCGTCGGCCCCACGATGGCCAACGTGGTTCCAGCCGGAATATCGAAGTCGACGCCGCGCAGGACGGGTTCGTCCTCCTTGTAGGCGAAGTGCACGTCCTCGAAGCGCACGCTGCCTCGTACGTCCTGCGCGTCTCGAGCATCCGCCTCGTCGCCGATGCCCGGCTCCGTGTCCAGCACCTCGAAGAGGCGTTCGCCCGAGACCATCGCCTGCAGCATCATGTTGAGGTTCTCGGAGAGACTGCGGATCGGTTCGAAGAACAGCTCGATCAGCAGGAAGAACTGGAAGAACTCGCCGTACGTGAAGCTCGCGTCGCGAATGCCCGCCGCACCGAACATCACCACCAGCGCGATGGCCAGTGCGGAGAGCGATTGCACGGTCGGGAAGAAGAAGGCGAAGTTCTTGACCGTAGCGAGATGAGCCGTGCACAGCCGTCCGACGTGATCGGAGTACGTGGAGAACGCGTGCTCGCGCCGCTGGAAGAGGCGGGTGACGCCGATGCCGCCGATGGCTTCCGTCGTGAACCCGTTCGTGGCGGCGACCTCGTTGCGGACCCGCCCGAAGTCACGCCGGCTGCGATGCGTGAAGATTGCCGATGCGACGGCGAGCAAGGGGACGACGGAGATGACGTACCAAGCCAGCTCGGCGTTCACGAGGAACAGGACGACGAGCACGAGCAACAGCTTCAGCGCATCGTGGAACACCGCCGCGACGCCGGACGAGAAGAACTCCTCGATCGCCTCGACGTCACCGGTGACCCGCGTCGTGAGCACTCCGACGGGGTGACGGTCGAAGAAGCGCATGCCCATGCGCTGGATGTGGCGGAAGACGTCGAGCCGGAGGCTCATACCGATCAGCCGGCCGGCGCGCACGGAGATGATGGCCCGCGCGGCGCGGATCCCGGCGCCCGCGACGAGCACGCCCATGATGCCGAGCGCGTAGAGCGGCAGATCGCCCGCGCGCGACTCCTTGATCGGGCCGTCGACCGCTCGCTTGACGAGCTCGGGCAGCATCAGGTCGACACCCGCGCCGACGATCATCGTCGCTACGCTGGCCGCCAGCAGGCCGGGGCGCCGGCCGACGTAGCGGAGCAGGCGCCAGAGGGGACGGCGGGGCTTCATCGCAGCCCCTCCATCTCCGCTTCGATGCGTTGCTGCGCGTAGGTGCGCGCGTACCAGCCGTCCTGCGCGATGAGCTCTTCGTGCGTGCCCGACTCCGCGACGCGGCCGGCATCGAGCACGAGGATCCGGTCGGCGTTGCGCACCGTGGACAGCCGATGCGCCACGACGATCGACGTGCGGCGCCGTAGCTCGATCTGCAGGTGCTCCAGGATGCGGGCTTCGGTCTGGGTGTCGACAGCGGACAGGCAGTCGTCGAGCAGCAGGACCGGGGACTCGCGCAGCAGCGCGCGCGCCAGGGTCGCCCGCTGCTTCTGCCCGCCCGAGAGCGTCAGGCCGCGCTCCCCGACGACGGTCTCGATGCCTGCGGGGAAGGCCTGGATGTCGCGGTCGAGGCCGGCGGTTTGCAAGACAGCCTGCGCGCGTGCGGGGTCGAGCTCGCCTTCGATGGCGTAGGCGAGATTGCCCTGGATCGTGTCGGAGAAGAGGAAGGCGTCTTGGGGCACCACGGCGTAGGCGCTCCGCAGCCGCTCCACGGGAATGCGGGTGACGTCGATGTCGTCGAGGTAGACGCTCTCCGGCGGTGGCTCGTACTCACGCGTGAGCAACGCGAGCAACGTGCTCTTGCCCGCACCGACTGGACCCACGAGGCCTAGCGTGCCGCCGGCGGGCACGTCGACGTCGATCCCGCGCAGGGCGGGTTCAGGCGCTCCCGGGTAGGTGAACGTCAGGTCGCGCACGCTGACGGCGCCACCGATGCGCTCGGGGTCGACGGCAGGTTCCGTGCGCACGGACGTCTCAGCAGGGGTATCGAGGATCTCCTCGATGCGTGCCAGCGCGGCAGCCGAGCGTTGGAACGCCGAGACGACCCAGCCGACGCTGATCATGGGCCAGATCAGCATGCCGACGTAGAGCATGAACGTCGCGAGGAAGCCGAGCTCGAGATCGCCGGCGATCACGCGGTTGCCGCCGTACCACAGCACGATGAGCTGCGCCGAACCGCCGAGCATGTAGAGGCCGCCGGTGAGAAGGGCGCGGTACTTGGCGAGGCCGAGCGTCTCACGCACAAGCTCCGCGTTCTCGGCGCCAAACGCGTTCTCTTCGACGTCTTCCGTTGCGTACGCGCGTACGACCCGGGCGCCTGCGAAGCTCTCCTGTGCGCGCGCGGACAGTGCGCCGATGCGATCCTGTACCGCGCGCGTGCGGCGCATGATGCTCGGGCCGATGATGCGCACGAGGCCCATGATCAGCAGTAGCGGGATCAGCGCCGCGAGCGTGAGCGACCACGACAGGTCGAGCATCGATCCCACGGCCATAGGGAACAGCACGATCGTGCTGCCCACATACATCAGGCCCGGTCCAAGCGAGAAGCGCACGGCTTCCACGTCGCTGGTGAGCCGGGAGATCAGGTCGCCGGTCCGCGTGCGGTCGAAGAACCGGGCAGGCAGGTGTTGGACGTGCGCGAAGACGTCGCGTGTGAGGTCGCGCGCCGCGCGGCGTGAGGTCCCGACGAGCAGCCGCCGCATGCAGTAGGTGAACAACCCGGCGAGCACGCTCACGCCGAGGAACCACCAGCCGGCGCGCGAGGCCGCCTCCACGGCGTTCTCCCCGCCCCGCTCGAGTGCGTTGAGTGCCTCGCCCAGCAGGCGCGGCGCGTAGACCATCAGCAGGCGGCTGCCGATGACGCAGGCGGCGCCGGCGAGCAGCGCCAGCTTGTAGCGACCGAAGTACTGCAGGACCCGGCGATATCCGCTGCGCACGCTCGGGTCGTCCTCTGTTGGTGGGGCGGAGGGGCGCCGCGCCCCGCGCGTGAGAGTACGACCCGGGCGCGGCGGGCCGGGTTTCCGAACCGGGCGCAGGAATTCTGGTGCAAGCCCTCAAGCGTGCGGCCTCGCACACCCCCCTCGCACCCCGTACGTTCGGCCGCGGCGTGCCCGATCGCCCGCCCAGGCCGTAAGTCACTGCCGAATTGACGGTTGCGCGAATTGCAGGATGGGCACAGCCAGACGGCACACAGCTTGCCTTCTTGCGAGCGAGGTTCGGCGCACAGTTCGACCGAGGACAACCCCCTTTTTCCGTAGCCCAAAGCCCCAATGCCGGGCCTCGTTTTTCGCCACGAGGGGTCAGCGTAGCTGACCCCTCGTGGCTTTTTTTGGCCCGATGGCGCGGCCGGCAGGGTGAGGCGTCCAGCGGTCTTGGCCCGTGGAGGTCACGACGCACCCCGCGAGCTGCGAACCTCCCGCGCCACGGGCCGATGTCCCGGCGGCCACGATGGGAGATCCGCCGAACGGACCGCCATGCTCCACACCTGCTTCGCTCGGCCTTCCAGGCCTCGCTCCGCCCTGCGTTTCGTTGTGAGCGTCGCTGAACAGTAAGGCCCCATCCCTGCCACGACCTCCTGCTGCCGTGGCTCCTGGCCGATCGCGTACGTCCACGCGGCCACAGCCACGGCAACGGCCACGGCCACGGCAACGAGACCGTCCGCGGGCCCTTGCGCGTGCGGATCGCCGTTGGTCGGCGCAGTCCTGCCCGACCCCCACACTCGCACCGCAACGGATGGGGCGACCACGCGGCTGCGCTTCGCGCAGCCTTGGGAGCCCCTACACGGTCCCGGCCGACGGTACGTGCACTCCACCGGTCGCCCGTAGCTCAATCAGGACAGAGCACCGCAACAGGCCACATGGATGGATCCCGGTTCGAGTCCGGGCGGGCGACGCTAGCGCTACTGCAGCGCGTGCCAGATCCCCATCGCGGTACCCCACACAAGGGCCGAGACCATGAGGGACATCAGCGCAAGCGGACCGACGACGAACACGCCCGCAGCACTGGCGAGCGTCCAGATGCATGCCGTGCGCGCCACGCGGCGGCAGGAGCGTGCGAGGCGCCGCTCGTCCACGCCCTCTACTTCTTCGCCTGCGTGTCGGCCTTCTCGTCCTTCTTGGGGTCGGCCTTCGCGTCGTCGCTCTTCTCGTCCGTCTTCTTCTCGGACTTCTTCTTCTTCTTCTTCTTCTTGGGGTTCCGGGCTTCTTCCTCCGCCTCGAGCCACGCCTTCCACTTCTCGGCAGTGATCTCCTTGGCCGGATCCTCCTGAACCCACACGCCCGCGGCCTCGAGGCTGCCCACCTCGAACTGGAAACGGCCCGAGACATGGAGCCGGTGCGTCTTGACGCCCTTGCCGCCCAGCGGCATGTCGAACTCGAAGTCGGCCCAGTCCGAGAGTGCGTCGACGGCCAGCTTTGTTGCCGGCGCGTCCTCGGGCTTGACCTTGGCGATCTTGAAGTGCGACTTCTGGTCCTTCTTCTTCGGAATGAAGCAGACGAACTCGAGACTCGAGTCCATCAGGCACAGCTCCCCGAACCAGATGCCCAGCACGTAAGTGCCCGGCGGGCACTTGCCCTCCTGCGTCTCCGGCGCCTTCGCACGGCCGCGGCGGCGACGCTTCTTTTTCTTCTTCTTTTCGCCCTCTTCCTCTTCGCTCACCACCTTGCGCACGAGGACGGGTTCGATCGGCACGTCGGTGTGCAGTACGCCGAGCACCCACTCGGGATGCGCGCTCTGGCTCTTCTTCGAGAGGCCGTTGACCGTCTTGTAAGACGTCGGGCGCCGCCACGCATTGCGCATGTTCTGCATGCCCTCTTCCCAGAGGAACTGCTTGTACGGCACCAACACGATCGAGTGGGCGCGCCCCAGGAAGAAGACGTGGTTGACGGGTTCGGCGGCAGGCTCGACCCAGTTCTTCGTCGCCGCGCCGATGAAACGGTCCATGTCGATCTGGTGCGGCTTCAGCTTGTTGGCGCGGACCGCACGGCGAATGATCGGGTCCAGTTGATCGCGGCCCGACTTCATGTACGACGCGACACGGAACCCCGCCCACTCGAACGCGTTCTCGGGGTAGGGCGGCGCACCCGGGCCGCCGCCGATGTAGTTGCGACACGCGGGGCGCAACACGAGCATCTCGCCGTCACCGCCCCCGCCGCCGCGGATGACCTTGACGTAGCGGCCCATGTAGGAGTGGCGCATCTTCTCCTTCGCGCCCCGGTACGCGTGGAACCACGACGAGGTCCACTCGGCGACGTTGCCGACCATGTGGTGGCAACCGCACCACGAACGCCCGTCGCCGTCGATCGGCACCTTCTTGCCCGCGGAACCGTCCGGGTTCGAGCCGTAGCGCGTTCCTACCGGAAGCGTTGTGGGCTCGTAGCGGCTGTCGACGATCTTGCCGCCCCAGTTGGCCAGCGCCGCGGTGAGCACCCACTCATCGCCCCAGGGGAAGCGCGGGCTGCCGGGACCGCGGGCGGCCCACTCCCACTCGTACTCGGTGGGAATGTGCACGCCGGCCCACTCGGCGAAGCGCTCGATGTCGTTGTAGGAGATGTAGCGGACCGGGTGATCCAGCTCGTCCTTGGTCGGCTCCATCGCCGGCCAGTTGCGCGGCGGAATCAGGCTGTAGAACCGGAGCTTGAGCGTGCGCGGCAGGGGCTCGAAGCGGAACTTCCGCGCCGTGGCTTCTTCGTCCACCGTGCCGTCGCCGCGCTTAACCTGGAAGTCCTTCACGCGGTCGCCGAACGCCTTCCAGATCGCGTCCTTGTTGGCGAAGTAGAGCTGCTCCCAGACGCGCTGCTTCTTCTGCTTCTGGGCGTCCGCGTCCATGTGCGTCAGGTGCGCGGTGATTTCGTCGATGTTGGCCAGGCTGCCGCTCGAGGTGTCGTAGGTGACGACGTGGTCCTTGAGGAAGGTCAGGTACTGGGCGTTGGTCGTCTCGTACTTGGCGATGAAGTACGGGCGCAGGAACACCGCGTGGTGGGGGACCTCGTAGTTGAAGACCCGGCGGTGGTTCGCCGGCCGGCCGGCGAGCATGCCGCTCAGTACCTCGGAGTGGCTGCCGACCCATGCCCGGCCGCCGTCGAGGTAGACCATGCCGGCGGGGACCGGGACCGGCGACTTGGCCTGGTTCGTGATGCGCGGCGGGCCCTTGGCGCCGCCGTTGCCGTCCTTCTCGGGCGCGCCTTCGGGCGTGGGCTCCTCGGCGGGATCGGACGGCTCGTCTTTCTTGGGGTCGTCTGCCTTGGGTTCCTCGTCCTTCGGGGCCTCCTCCTTGGGCTCATCACCCTTCGGCTGCTCGGGTTCGGCGGGAGCGGGCTCCGGCTTCGGATCCTCGGGCTTGGGCGCGTCCTTGGGCGGCGGCTCGTCCGCGGGCTTGCCGTCGTCCTTCTTTTCGTCGCCCACCGCGATCGCGGGCAGGCACAGCAGGATGGCCATCCAGAGGGCAGAGAACCGAAGTCGCGTCGTCATGGCGGATCGAAATCCCGGGGTTTCAGCGCACTCGAGGCAAGAAGTCGACCGATTCAGAAGAGTAGCACGGCAACCATGCCCCCGAGAGGCGTGGGCGGTGTCCCCGGTGCTGTCCATACTCCTCAAAACGCGCGCTGCATGGGCGCTGCCGAGAGCCTGCGTGACGTCGTGCTGCAGGCGGCACGAGCCCCATCCAGTGGGGGACAAAAGCTCGATTCCACCCAAGATCTGGTATTGCGAGCCGCGCATTCGTCCCTATTCTGAGTCTGGAGGCGGCTCAGCAGGGATGCGCCCGAGCCGGTATGCGGCCGACGTGCCGCGTACGCACGCGGAGGGCGGCACCCCGGTCCCCGCCTCGCCCGCCGTTCGGGTTGGCCGAGCGGTTCAGGAGGACCGTTCCATGGGGAACTTCGAGAAGCTGTCCGTTCTCGTGATCGTGGTGATCATCGTCATGATCCTCGTCATCGCGATCCACACGTGGCAGGACACCGACGACGCCACGACCGAGAAGCCGCTCGACAAGAGGGAGTTCATCGTCGCTGACAAGGACGACGAGGAAGGGGGCGCCTGGCCGGACAGAGCGGCAGACATCTGGGACGAGGACAACAAGGCGGACGAAGAGCCCGTCAAGGATCCCGAGCCGATACTCCCGCAGCCTCCAGAGCCCGGTCCTGGCGCTGACGACCCCGCCCCGCCGGTCACCCCGGTCGTCGTACCGCCGCCGCCCGCACCCGACGTTCCGTCCGGCGACGACAAGCCGTGGGTCTACACGATCCAGGCCGGCGACACGATCTCCCAGATCGCAGAGCGTGAGCTCGGGACCTTCAAGCGTCAAAAGGACATCTTCGACCTCAACCCGGGTCTCGACCCCCGCAGCATTCGGGCTGGCGACAAGCTCAAGATGCCGCCGCGCGGCCGCTCGTCCTCGCTCAAGGAGAACGTGGGCTCGCAGCCGATCTCGACGCCCAGTGGCGCCGCCAAGCCCGTGCCGGGCGAGTGGTACACGCTGCGTCGCGGCGACCGGATGTCGACCGTCGCAAAGCGCGCGTACGGCTCCATCGAGCGTTGGCCCGAGCTGTGGGCCCGCAACCTCTCGGTCGTGAAGGACCCGGACGCCGTGCAGGAAGGCACTCGTATCTTCATCCCGAAGTAGGTCTTCATCCCGAAGTAGGTCTTCATCCCGAAGTAGCCATCAAAGCACACACCAAGTCCCTGCGGGCGGCATCCGGCTAGGATGCCGCCCGTGTCAATTCGGGAGATCCAGGCCGGCAAGGGAGGCATCGGTGCGTCGCTCGCGCGCGTCGGCTTGCACGTTCTCTCGTGGGGCTACGGCGTCGGCGTCGCGGTGCGCGAGCTGTTTCTGCCGATGCGCAAGCCGAAACGACTCTCGGTGCCGGTGATCTGTGTCGGCAACATTGCGGCAGGGGGCACGGGCAAGACGCCCTTCGTCATCTGGCTCGCACGCGCGCTGATCGAGGCGGGGTTGACGCCCGGCATCCTGGCTCGCGGATACGGCGACAAGTCCGCTGTTCATCCGGCGCTCAACGACGAGGGCGCGGTGATTCGCGACGCGCTGCCCGACGTGCCGCAGCTTCAACACGCGGACCGCTACGCCGCGGGCGTGCGGTTGTTGCAGGAGCACCCGCGCGTCGACGTGATCCTGCTCGATGACGGGTTCCAGCACCGCCGGCTCCATCGCGATCTCGACATCGTGTTGCTCGATGGTCTGTGCCCCTTCGGGTACGGCTACCTCCTGCCACGCGGCCTCCTGCGCGAGTCACGGTCGGCCCTGGCGCGGGCGGGCGCAGTCGTCGTCACGCGGGCGGAGCGGCTGGAGGACACGGACCTGGGGCAGCTGCGAGTCGAGATCTCGAGCTACACCGCGGCTCCGGTTGCCGTGGCCGAGACACGGCCAAAGGAAGCCGCGGACCTGCAGGGCGTGCGGGTCCTGGCGTGCTGCGGCCTGGGCAACCCGGACGCCTTCCTGGGGACGTTGGCTGACCTCGGCGCCGAGGTCGTCGGGCGCCGGCTGCTCGCGGACCACGAGACGCTGTCCGAAGCGGGGTGGAAGCGACTGATCGAGAAGGCGTCGGCGCTGGATGCGCGCGTGGTCACGACGGCGAAGGATGCGGTGAAGGTGGCGCATCTGCCCCGCGGTATCGTGGTGGTCGAGATCGAGCTCGACGTGGTCGAGGGTCGAGACGAGCTATGGAGGCGAATCGAGGCGGCGTTGGGGCGCTAGGCCAACCCAGCACTCAGTACCCAGCACTCGTTCTCGAACGCGTTCCCGTCTCAGCACCCAGTACCCAGCACTCGTTCCCGAACCCGTTCTCGTTCCCAGAACCCAGCCCCCAGAACCCACCCTTGCCCTACGGCAGCATGCCCCGCGGATTCCCCAGCTTGTCGGGCAGATACTTGTCCATCACGAAGTTCAGGTGGAACTTCGCAAAGGCCTGCTGCTCGGCGCGAACCCCCATCGTGATCTGCTGGTTCACGGCCTTCGTCCAGGCTTTGTGGCCTTTGAAGAAGGGATCGTTCTTGAGCGCCGACTTGGCACGCTTCACGTCGACGTCCTTCAGCGGGTGCGTCGGCAGCTTGTAGTCGAGGATGTCCTGGGGCGTGACGCCGAGCAGCCGCGCGGACGGCACGCAGTAGAACTGGTTGATGTGCGCGGCGTTGCCCGAGCCCACCTTGAGGGTGCGGTAGATGTTGGCGAAGCCGTACGGGTCGCAGTCGGTGAAGACGTAGACCGGGAGTCCATGTTCGTCGGCAAGCCGCCGCAGGAAGCGACGCGTGGCGCGCGACGGCACGCCGCCCAGGTTGACGATGATCGACTTGGTCTTGCGCCACCAGCGATGGTGAGTGAGGCGCTGGTACATGCCGCCGGTTTCGACCGCGAGCACGAACTTCGCCGTCGTCTCGAAGCGCAGGCCCTCGACGAGGCTCGGCACCGTATAGGAGCCCGAGCCGAGCTGGCTGCAGTCGATGACAACGTCCTTGCCGGTTTCCGGATCGCGGTCGATCACGGTCAGGAGGCCGGACACCGCCCCGCCGTGCTCCTCGGGGATGAAGCGCAACTGCTCGCGCGACACGCCGTGAATGGAGAACATCGCTTCGACGTCGTCCATCACGCCGTCGGACTCGCCCTGGTCCTTGAAGCGCGCGTTGCCCCAGTTGATCGACTGGTAGTAGACCTCGCGCTTGGACGCCAGGTCGTCGATGCCGATCATCTCCTTGCTCAGCGCCATGAACTTGAGCGTCTGGGCGAACGTGCGGACGGTGTTGACGGTGAGGCTGCGGATCAAGCGCTTGCGGCCGATCTCGAGGTAGCCCTTGGTCTTGTGCAGCGACACGTTGCTCAGGCTGCGCTGCGGGGTCTTGATCTCGGGCCGCTTGCCCTTGAGCACCGTGCGGTGGATGCGGCGCGCTTCGCCTTCCAGTGCAGTGACGGTCTGCTTGGCGCTCGCGCTGGCCTTCGGGCTCCAGGACCGCTTGGCCGCTTTCTTCCCGGGGCTGCGGCGCGCGGCACGCTTCTTGGCCTTCCTGGCGTCCTTCTTCTTCGCCGGCTTCTTGCGTGCAGCCTTCTTTCGGGCGCGGGCGCGGCGCGCCTTCTTGCGGCCACGCGCCTTCTTCTTGCCGCGGGCGCGCTTCTTCGCCTTGCCCTTCTTCTTCCGGCGGGCAGCCATTACGTACTCCGGCTCTTGCGCAGGGTGTCGCCGAGCACCTTCGCGACACGACTCGTCTGACGCTCGTTTAGCTCGAGCAGGTCACGCAGCGCCTCTGCGATGGGCGGCAGGTAGGTGGTGATGTAGTCGGTCTTGCGCGCCGCCTCGAGCTGGCG
>JANQJW010000099.1 GCA_028281445.1 Planctomycetota bacterium
ATCGCAACGATCGAGGCCAACAGCCTGACCGAGCGACTCGGGAACAACCTGGGCTACGTCCCCGGCGAGCTCCCGACTCTCGTCGTCCACACGGACTGACTGAGGTCCGTTTGACGACTGGGGTACCTCAGCCTCCGTCGTCTGCCGCTGCGCCCCTCCTGCGCCTCGACGCGCAGGGGGGCGTTGCGCCGTAAGCCGGGCGTAAGGGAGCGACGGTGTTTTCGATCCCTACGACCCTCTGGTTCACCGGACTCGTCCTGATCGCAGCAGCCCTCTGGGATGTCGGCACCCGGACGATCCCGGACGCCTTCCCGCTCGTCCTCCTGGCGTGGGCTTTAATCGCGCGACTAACGGGCTTGCAGCGGCCCGAGTGGGACGATGCTCTGCTCGGTCTGGGGCTCGGGTTCCTCATCGGGTTCCTGTTCTTCAGCCTGGGTGTCATGGGCGGCGGTGACGGCAAGCTCCTTGCGGGCCTCGGTGCCGTCCTGGGCCCGGTCGGCCTGCTGGCGACGCTGCCCTGGATGGCCGCTTTGGGCGGCATTGCAGCGCTCTGGGCTCGCCGGCGCGGCGAGAAGGAGGTCGCCTACGGACCCGCCATCGCACTAGGATATCTACTTGCCGTGTTGGTCTAAGGGGCCACGGGCAACCGAGATAGGAGAGACGATGCGCAGTGGACGCGATGGCATGCCTGAGGGCCGCAGCCGAGAACGCGGAGCCGTCCTCGTCGAGTTCGGTTTCATCGCGCTTCTCATGTACCTGCTCGTAGCGGTGACCGTCGACTTCGGCCGGCTCTTCTTCACGGCACAGACAGTTCAAGACGCGGCACGCAGCTCCGCACGTGAACTCTCTGTGATTCCGTTGCCACCGGCAATCACGTTCGCGCAGGCGATGGCCGACGCCGACGTCCGCGCGCGCGTCTTCCAGCCCGAGCACCTCGTGATCGATCTCGACGCGATCCCGGGCGGCTTGACGCTCGATGACTTCTTCGCAACGCTGCCCGTGCTCAACCAGATGCTGCGTTCGCTGATGATCTTCGAGGAGTTCGGCGGACGGCGTCTGCTGCGCTATCCGGGCGCCTTGATCAGCGCAGGAACGGGAACGGGCTTGAGCGTGGCGATTCCGTTCGTCGAGAGCAGGGACGGCAACGGTATCGAGACGATCCGCTGGGTGGATGTCATCGAGGAGATCACTCATCCGCTCTTCGGCGGCGTGTTCAGCTTGAACTCACCGTCCCCGCAGCGAGGCCTGGTGGCAATCCGGATCAACTATCCGTACCAGGCGTCGATGATGTCAGCCTACCTCCCCACCGGACAACCCATCGGCACGCCCAACCTCTCGAACCGCGTGCAGGCAGACGACGGGAGCGTCGTGCAGCTCAATGTGCCGCCCGGGACCCCGGTGGGCGCCAGCGGCCCCGGGGTCTACACGGGGCCCTACGGCCTCGGACAGTTCTTCGTAGCCGGTGAGGCGGTGCGCCCGTTCCGCCGGCTGATCTCTGCCCAGATGATCTTCCGCCGGGAGGTGTTCGAGTGAAACCTGTCCGAAGCACCCGGCGGATCGTGGAGGAAGCATGTCTCAGCGTCAGTACGTGACACAGCGACGCAGCGCCTGGGGACCGACGCTCGTCGCCGGAGGGATCATCCTGGTCGGCCTCGTGCTGGGAGCGCTGCTCCTTCACAGCACCGGTACCTTGAAGCTGCCGTTCCTCTCGTCCGAGGAACCCAAGAAGCCGACCATGGACACGACCGGCAAGGTGGCAATCCCTGTCTCGGTGCGCCAGATCCGGGCCTACGAGCGCGTCGGCCGGTCTCACATCCTGAATCCGAGCAACCGGCAGATCGCGGTGGTCTGGATGCTCCCGGAGAACGTGCCCGACTCGGTCGTGCGCGGTGCCAAGGAGATCCTTGGCCGCGTGATGCGCCGTGACAAGCAGCCCGGCGAGGTCTTCCACGCGCGGGAGTTCTACCCGGAGGGCACGCGAGCGGGTCCGACGGCCGGCGTCCCGCCTGGCAAACGCGCGATGCGCCTGAAGGCCAGCGAAGTGCCCGGCCTGCACGGCCTCCGCCAGGGCGACCGCTTCGACATCGTCATGACCTACGAGGTCGAGATCGAAGAGCCGCGCACCCCCCGCCCCAGCCCGGGGGTGCGCGTCGACGGCCCGTACGCACCCCTCGTGAAGGACACGAACCTCCAGCCCAGGCAGGAACCGCGCATCAAGCGTCGCCGCGCAGAAGTGCGGGTTGTCGTGAAGGACGGTATTCTGGTGCAACCGGTCGGAGAACGGCGCGAGATCGAGCAGAAGAGAAGCCTGCTACGCGGCACGACCACAAGCGCGAAGCCGGTGGAAGAGACGGTGATCGCGGTGGACCCGAATGAGGTGGCCTCGCTCAACGAAGCCCGCGCGATCGGGGCGCAGCTCCAGGTAGCCATGCGCTCGGGCCAGACGATGGAAGACGGCACCCCGGGCGACGATGGGGAGATTCCGAACATCGTGGTCGAGGTGGAAGAACTCGCTCCCCCGCCTCAGGCTGAAGCCGACGAAAAGGTCCGACTCATCGAGGTCCGGACGGGCGGCAAGGCCCCGCGCATCATTGCGGTCCCCGCAAAGGAGTCGGCAAAGGGCGCGGGTGAGGAGAACGAGAACAAGGAAGAGAAGGGAGAGGACGACTAGGCGCTCGCCCGGAGGAAGTCCCCCATGGTTCAGCTCTTCATCGCGCTTCTGCTGTTCACCTTCTTCGGACTTGCCGGACTCGTTGCCGATCTCGGTTTCGTCCGACTCGCCCAGCGACAGATGCAGTTCCCGGCCGACGCGTCGGCCATGGAGGGCGTGCGGTGGCGTGACACGCTTACGGACGAGGAGCGCCGAGAGGAGGCGCGGCTCCTCATGCTGGCACACTACGACGACGATTTCTTCTTCGGGGGGCCGATCGACAGCCTGCAATTCGGCGCGGGGCCCGATGTCACACTCGTCGGGGGCACCGGATCGATGGCGGCAAACCAAGAGATCGTTGTGGGTCCGAACCTCGTTTTCGAGCCCGACCCGCAGCTCAATCTGACGAACGAGATTCACGGCGACATGGTCGCGGGCTTTTTCAACGAGTTCGCAACCATCCACGCAGAAAACGCGACCACCTACGCGCGCAACGACTTCACGACGCTCAGCCAGCCGCCCGCCTGGCGCCAGGCATTCCTCGTCCGGTTGCGGCGGACCACGGGGACCAACCCCCTCGATGCCGACCCGGGCGTCAGCTCGCGCGGGCCGACTGTGCCGTACTTGTTCGCACGTGGCAGTCTCATGGCTGCGGACCTTCGGAGCCCCGGCGTGACGGTCCGCGGGACGGCGATCGCGGCGGACGGCGGCGTCAAGATGGCTGGGCGTCCCCGCCCCGACCTCACTCCGGAGCTGGAAGGGTACGGCCCTATCGGCTTCAGCTTCGCTCAATGGACCAGCGTACCGTTCGGACCCAGTACGCTGCGGTTCTCCGACGGGGACTTCACCCTCCGCCCCGCACCTGCGAGTCCGGTCTATGTGGGTCTGGAACGACGTGCACCGCCGTCGCTCACGGCATGGCAGTCGACGCTCACGCAGGCGAACTACGGCATCACGGATCTTGACGACATCGAAAGGCGCTTCCTGGCCGATTTGTGGCGCCCTGCCGGCCTCAGCATGACGCTGCGCGTTTTCGGGTTCGGCACCGTCGTGATCCGTAGCGTTGAGTTCGAAGACAACGACAACGACTCGGTCCCCGATGACGTGATCGTCGTGATTGACAAGCGTCCACGTACAGTCTGGCCGCTCAACGTCTCCGCGGTTGTCGCCGAAGACGGCTTTGTGGGTGCACTGGGTGCCAGCTCTCCGGATACTGCCGCAGAGATCACGCTCTGGAATGACTCCGTGGAGGGGGTTGCACGCGCAGCGTACCTGGCGCGCTGACGTCCATTTCAACAGGTAGGTAGACCACGTGAGTAGAGACACCGCCATACGCTTCCTCGTCGTGGCACGCGACGCATCGCTCGAAGAGGAGTTCGACATCGCGCTGGAGGGCCTGAAGGGCCTTCGGTGCGTAGCGGACTACGTGCGCGACCACCGCGAGGCCATCGAGACCTCACGCCTCCGCCAGCCTGATTTCGTGCTCGCGGAAATGGGACGTGATGTGTCCGAGATCCAAGCCCTGGCCGAGGAGATCGGCGTCGTCGCGCCGGACGCGTCGGTCATTGCCGTCTATCGGCGTCAAGCATTCGCCGATCCGGAGCTCGAGAGCAACCTCATCATCGAAGCGCTGCGAGCACGTGTCGTGGACTTCCTGCGGCGGCCGATCTCCACGGGTGAGCTGTACGCCATCGCGGACCGATTGGAGCGAAGCAGCGAGGCACCGCGCAGCGGACCGCTGGGCATGGTCGCATGCTTCGTGAGCAACAAGGGCGGCGTCGGCAAGTCGACGGTGTCCACCAACGTGGCGTGCGAGCTGGCCCGGCGCCATCCGGGCGAGGTCATCCTGCTGGATCTCTCGCTGCAGCTCGGCATCTGCGCCTCGATGCTGGACCTGGACCCCACCCAGTCCATTGCCGACGCGGCCGAGCAGCTGGACCGCCTGGATACGACCCTGCTCCAGCAGCTCGCCATCCGCCACTCGAGTGGCCTGCATGTGCTGCCGGCCCCCCCATCGGTGTTGCGGGCGAGTCACGTCGACGACCGCGTCGTGTCGCGCGTCATCGCACTGGCGCGTCGGATCTACAAGTACGTGATCATCGACACGTTCCCGGTCGTAGACAGCGTCGTGATGAGCGTGCTGGATCTCAGTAACATCGTCTGCGTCGTCACGCAGGTGATCGTCCCCGTGCTCAACGGAACGGCGAGCTTGCTGGAGACGCTCGGCGAGCTGGGTCTCGACCCGGAGCGGACGTGGATCATCCTGAACCACGCGCAGCCCTCCTTCGCCGGCGAGCTGACAGCAGCGGACGTCGCGACGCACCTCGGATTGCCGCTGCGCCACGATGTTTCGTACGACCGAAGGCTGCCGATGTCCGTCAACATGGGCCGCCCGCAGGTCTTGCACGCCTGGCGGTTCTCGCGCTTCAAGCGCTCGATCGAGCGCATCGTCGACGACCTCGATGCCTATGCCAGCCTCATGCAAGGCACCTCGTCCGGCGAGGTGGGATCCACCGGCGCACTCATCTCGGCTGCACCGGAGACCCAGGAACCCGAGACGAGCGTGAGGGAAGTCTAGATGGCCAAGTCACCGGACCCCCCCTCGGAGCCGGATCTGCGCGAGCGCCTGGCCGGGTCTGTGTCGCAGGCCCCCACCGCGCGCATCCGCCGCCGCACCGGTGGCGACAAGAAGATGGTGGACGTGCACGAGGGCCGCGCGGACTACGTCAGCGTCAAGGCCAACCTGCTCGCGCGCCTCCTGGATGAGATCGGAGAACGTCGCCTCCTGGCCGAAGACCAGGAGGGCGTCGCACTTGTCGTCAACGACTTCGTCGACCGTGTGCTCAGCGAGGAGGAGATCCCCCTCAACGACCGCGAGCGGGCGCGTCTGGCTGACGACCTGCGCGACGAGACGCTCGGCGTGGGCCCGCTGGCGCCCCTCATGGCAGACCCGGCGGTCACGGACGTCCTCGTGGTCGGACCCGACAAGGTGTACGTGGAGCGCTTCGGGCGCCTGGAGCAGACCGGCGTGCGCTTCCAGGACTCGGACCATGTCCACCGCGTGATCGAACGTATCGCGGCGTGGATCGGCCGGCGCATCGACGTCGCCCAGCCGATGCTCGACGCCCGGCTCCCGGACGGCAGCCGCGTCAACGCGACCATCCCGCCCGTCTCGATCGACGGCCCGACGATCTCGATTCGTCGTTTCGGCAAGCGCCGCCTGCGCAGCCAGGAGCTGGTCGATCTGGGTGAACTCTCGCCCCCCATGATCAACTTCCTACGCGCCTGCGTGCGAGGGCGGTTGAACCTGCTCATCTCCGGCGGAACCGGTGCCGGCAAGTCGACGTTGTTGGGAGCCCTGGCCGAGGCGATTCCCAACGACGAGCGGATCGTGACCATCGAGGACACGGCGGAGCTCATGCTCGACCAGGAGCACCTGGTACGGATGGAGAACCGCCCCCCCAACATCGAGGGTACAGGTGAGATCTCTTCCCGCGATCTCGTTATCAATGCCCTGCGCATGCGCCCCGACCGCATCATCGTCGGTGAGGTGCGCGGCGGCGAAGCGCTGGACATGCTCCAGGCGATGAACACCGGCCACGACGGCAGCCTCTGCACCGTGCACGCCAACTCGCCGCGTGACGCCCTTGCGCGACTCGAGACCATGGTGCTGATGTCGGGCGTCGAGCTGCCGTCCCGCGCAATTCGCGAGCAGATCGTGAGCGCGCTTCAGATCGTTGTGCACGTACGCCGCTACGAAGACGGCGTACGGCGTGTCGACGGCATCTCCGAGATCGTCGGACTCGAAGGCGTCACGCCCCTGCTCAACAACATCTTCGTGTTCAAGCGCCAGGGACGCGATGGACACCGGGTCGCGGGCGCGTTCCAGCCGACGGGCGTGATGCCGAAGGTCGTCGAGTACCTGCGCAGCCGCGGCGAAGAGCTCGATCCGACCATGTTCACAGCAGGTGGCTCTCGCCATGCCTAGTCTCATCTGGGGCGGCGCCGGCCTCGTCCTCGTCGTAGGCGGCCTCTACGTGTGGTTCCGGCGCTGGTCGCATCATCAGCTGGCGGTCAGCCGCATTCCGGAGCTGGCCGAGCAGCAGGACGTGCGCCGCGTGCACGTGCCGCAGTTATCGAACGCGTTCGAGGCTGCGCTCCCCTGGGTGCTGGGGATCACGTCGTTCTTCTTGGCGCTCGTCTTCCTGCCCCTGGGTGTGGTGTTCGCAGCCTCGCTCGGATTCCTGTTCTGGGTCGTCGGCTTGATGATCGTCCAGAGCCTGGTCAGCCGCCGGACCGTCATTATCGAGTCGCAGCTCGCCGAAGCGATCGACCACATCGTGACCTCGCTGCAAGCCGGCGTCGGCGCGATCGACGCCCTGGGCCGGGCAGAGGAAGACGCGCGCCGGCCGCTGAAGCCGCACCTTGCGCAGTTCGTGCTCCGGCTCCGGCTTGGCGACGACCCGCCGGCGGTGTGCCGGGAGATGGCCGAGATCCTGCCGCTCGAGTCCTTCCGGCTGTTCTACTACGCCATGGGTGTGCAGTGGGAGGGCGGTGGCAACCTCGCGCCCAGCCTGGCGACGACCGGTCGCTTCATCCGTGACCGCGTGGAGCTTGGACGGCGGGTGCGCGCGCAAACGACCGAGGCGCGGTTCTCGGTCATCGCGATCCTGGTGCTGACCTACTTCCTCGGCGCACTCATGTGGAACATGGATCCCGACCGTGTCGAGGGCTTCCTTAGCATCAAGGTGGGCCAGTACCTCGCGGCGTTCGCGATCTTCATGCAGGCGCTTGGGGCCGTGTGGATCGCGCGTATGGCCCGGATCAAGTACTGATGGAGACTTTCGTGGACGCGTTCGTCGCTCTGCTTGCCGCAGGGCCCTCGAAGATGCTGGTCATCACCGCGTGGATCGCCGTCATCGCCGCGATCTACATGGCAGTGGTCTACCTGCGCCGTGCGCGGCGCATCCGAACGCGCCTCGCAGAGGAGCGACGCGCGCAGGTCGAGACGCTGGCTCCGGTGCCGACACCGGAGATGTCGTGGCTGCGCCGGTGGTTGTACGTCGCCGGGTACCGCAAACCGGGCGCGATGCACGTGTTCCTTGCGATCGCCATGGTCGCGTTCTTGTTGGGTCTTGCAGTCGCGCTGACCCTGCGAGCGTCGGTCGCCGTGCACCAAGCACGCGTTTTCATCTACGACCTGCCGGGTGGAATCGGGCCGATGCTCGATCCCTTGCTCTGGTTCGTTCCGTGGTTGCTCTTCGCGGTCATCACGTGCATTCCCTGGCTCGTTGTGAGAGCGGCGCGTCGAAGGCGAGTCCAGGAGGTCACTGAGGACCTGCCGATCACCCTGCAGCTACTGGCGACACTGTCGCGGGCCGGTCTCGGTCTCGACGCGGCCATGCTGCGCGTGATCGAGTCATCCAACGCGGCTCGCACGCTGCCCCAGGAGCTCATCATCTTTCAGCGCGAGAACCTATCGGGCATCCCGCGGGTGCGGTGCTGGCGACGGATGGCCCGGCGCGTCGACGTCAGCGCCTTCTCGATCTTCGTGTCGGCGATGATCCACGCCGAGCAGGTCGGCGGAGGTGTCTCCGAGGTGCTCAGTCATCAAACGGAAGACGTCCAGAGCCGCCGCCAGTCGCAGGCGATGGTGAAGGCCCTGGCCCTGCCGGTGAAGCTCGTCTTCCCCATGGTCATCTGCTTCCTCCCCGGGATCTTCGTCTGGACGCTGGGGCCGGCCTTCTACCGGTTCCTGCGCCTGATCGACGGTGTGCTGACCGGGGGGGCATGACAGAGCGGAGACGTACTGAGCACGGGAGCGCACCACGAGCGGCCCGCAGGCCACTCCGTAGTGTCAATCCAAGCCGCTGTGGATAGAATCTGGCGGGTTCAGGGACCCGGGAGCGAGGTGTCGAAGGTATGCGAGTATCCATCTTCCGTGGGCAGATTGCGGCGTTTGCAGCAGTCCTCCTGACGGCCTGTGCAACCAAGGCGCCCCCTCCGCAAGGTCAGGCCGACCCGGATCGTGCGGTAGCCGGCCTCCACGCAGCGTGGATGAGCGCACCCGCCGAGACCCTCTACGCCGGCGCGCCGACGGGACGCGGAACGCAGACTCGCTCGCGCGCCTTCATTCGCCGTCAGGCGCAGAACCTGTCCTTCCGCCACCCGCGCCACGTGCCCACGCGCTGGCTCCTCGCCGTCATGGCCTACGAGGCGAAGGACCCGATCGACGCAACCCGCCACCTCGACACACTCCTCCGCCTACAGCCCGTCCACCCCGAGGCCGTGATGCTTCGCACGCGGATCGACCTTGAAGAGGGCAACGCATCCCACGCGACGCGACTGCTTACCTCGCAGGTGCGCGTGCGCCCCGATCACGCCGGACTGCGTGAGTCGCTCGCCTCGGCGTACTTCATGTCCGGCGACCACAAGCGCGCCTTGCAGGCGCTCGACTCCGCCGAGACGCTCGGCGGAGCGGCCGACCGCATTGCCTACAACCGTGGACTGATCGCCGAGGATCAAGGCAACGTCGAACAGGCCCGGACGTTCTACGAGCAGGCGCTGGCGCTCTCGCCCAACTGGCGGCAGCCGCGCGCGCGGCTCGACGGACTCGCGGGATCACCGGTGCAGATGAACACGCCCGAGGCGTTCGCACCGCCGCCTCCGCCGCTCCCGCAGCCGCCGATCCCAGCGACCGCGCTGCGCTAGCCCCTCGCTAGCCGCCCAAGCGCGAAGAGCGCTCAGAACTGCTACGGCTTCCGTGCCCGCTACCGCTTCGGCTGGGGCGCGGGGAAGTCCGGCAGTCGCGGCTCGCCGTTGATCGTGCCGTCCTTCGGAGGGGCGATGGACGGGAGGCGCGGAGACGCGGGCGCGGCCGGATCCCCCGCACGCGGCGCCGGGGTCGGCCAACCACCTGAGGCAGAAACGCCAACGACGGCTGACTTCTCAGCAGGCGGCGTCTGCTGCGCGACCCGCGGCTCGACCTTGCGTGTTCCGGGCCGGTGGACCGGCGGCTCCCACGGCCGGCCTGTCGCATACACAGGCCCGCGGGGCGTCGAGTAGTCGACGCGGTTCCGCTGCGCACACCCGACCAGGACGCACCCGAGTGCCAGCACCCCGACACAACGCATTGCGATCGTTGCCATGCTCACCTCCCGGCCCGTAGAAGCGCTCCCATGGCTCCCGCAAGCCTGAATGGAGGCTACTGGCGATCCGTACTTCGCGGGAAGTAGAACTTCTGCATGGCCCCCCGACGGTGTCGCGTGCGCGCACACGCATATGGATGCGAGAAGGACTTAAGACTAGCCCTGCGGGCCCATCCCCTTCGGGCAGGTCCCCTGCAGCCCCATGCCGACGGAAACTACCCCTGCCCCTCGGCCTTCCTGAAGGGAGTGTCCTGAATCAGGGCATCGGGCTTCGAGGTCTCATGCGTTGGGATCGAGTCCAGGAAGCTACGCAGCCGGTCGTTCGGGCCCTCGCTCGGCGGGGCGTTGTAGAAGAGGTCGGCCAGCGCGACGCGAGCCGCGGACCAATCACCGATGAGTGCGGCGGCGCGATCCAGCAGCTTGAGGTCCTTGAAGCAGGCTTCGCACTGCAGCATGTGCGCTTCGAAAAGGGCCCCCTCATCAGGTCGGCAGCCGGTGAGGGCGTACGGCACGAGAAGCGAGCGCTCTCGTCGGCTGCAGAGATGGGGGCCGGAGACCTCCGCTTCGGAGAAGTCCCTGATCGGCTCAGGCTCGTTCATGGTGCTCATCTCGTCGGGCTTGCCCGAACCTACTACGTGCATCCTTGGTTTGGCTGCGCATACCAGCTCCTCAGAACTTCCTCTTCAGAACTGGATGCCGCAGCGCGCGAGGATCTGCCGGAACTGTGCCCGGTAGGCCCTCAGCTTTCTGCCTTCCGAAGTCTCGTGGAAGCCGAGTCCTTCGATCATGTCCAACAGGTCGACGCGCGTCCCACCGTCGCGCAACGACTGCAGCGCTTCACGCGCCTTCGGACCGAGCTGCGCAAGCGCCTCGAGGATCTGCTTGCGCGCGTCGCGCGAAGCAATCTCGTCGAGGGCGCCTGCGGCCGCCGCCGCCGGCACCTCTTCGCGCATCACGTCGCGAATGGCGTTTCCTTGCGCCGTAAGGCGAATTTGCCGACGCACGTGCTCGCGGCACCTGCCGCGCAGAATCGCGACGAGCTGCGTGGGGTGGTCGACCCACTCGGCGTAGCGTCCGTTGGCTTCGAGGTACGTGGAGACCGCCTCGCGGACGAGGTCTTCCGCCACGCCCTCGGCGAGCTTGTAGCGGCGCTTCGCGATGTAGAGCAGTCGCTCTTCCACCTGCGCCCGCTCCGACTCATCGAAGAACGAAGACGACGCCCCGTAGCGGTTGAAGCGCCCGCTCGGATTGGCGCGCTCCCTCGGATCTTGTTCGTTGTTCACAGTTTCTTCCACCCAGTGCTTGCGCCGCAGGAATCACCCAACAAGTCCACCCCCCTGCGGGCACAGGCGATTTGTTTCGGAGAAGGTAAACGTTAGGGGGCCCACTTGCAAATCGGCCGAATCGCCACACGGGGCCTTCTCCCCGCGCAGCGGCCGGTTCGGCCGATCGCACCAGCGAACAGATGGTGGCGGGAGGCGGATTCGAACCACCGAAGCCATAGGCAGCAGATTTACAGTCTGCCCTCGTTGACCACTTGAGTATCCCGCCACGCGTGTGAAAGACCGCTCGGGCCGGCGCTGCCGCGACCCTAGGGCGCGGATTCTACCCACCGAAACGCCATCGCAAGCCTTTTGGGGCCCGCGTGTGCCCCGGGATGCGCCCGCGCGTTCTAATACGCGAGGAGGTGGCGATGCGACAGACGTCGGTGGCTCTCGGGCTCTTCCTCGTACTCCTCGCGGCGGTCCCGGCCGAGGCCAAGAAGAAGGACAAGCCGCCCGTACCCAGCGCGGAGAAGCCCGAAGAGGTCAAGAAGGGCCGGACCGCGCTCCTCAAGGCTCCAAAGGGGATGCGCTACTTCCTCCGGGTGCCCAAGAAGTACGACCCCAAGAAGGGCGCGCCCCTGCTCGTGTTCATGCACGGGTCGAACATGAATGGCATGCAGTACCTGCCGATGTTCCCGGCGAAGAAGTGGTACGACCACGCGATCATCTGCGCCCCGAACGGCGAGACCGGCAACCAGCCCTTCGGCTCCAACAACTTCACCCAGCAGTCGGCACCGCTGGTAGCCGACGTGGTCGAGCAGGTCCAGGGCGCGCTCAACGTCACGCACACCTACATCGGGGGCCACAGCCAGGGCGGCTTCCTCACCTACAGCGTCATCATGCACTTCCCCGACCTGTTCCAGGGTGCGCTGCCGATGGCCGGCGACTGCTGGATGCAGAACGAGCCCAACCTCTGGGAGGACAAGCCCGAGGTCATGGCGAAGCAGAAGAAGATCGCCATCGCCGTGATCCATGGGAAGGCGGACCCCGTCGTCGACTTCAAGCAGGGCGAGCACGCCTACGACGTCTTCCGGGTGATGGGGTATCCCAAGCTGCGCTTCTTTGCGCCGGAACGTCTCGGCCATCAGTTCGGCCTGTCCCCGGTCGGCTCCGCGCTGCTATGGCTCGACGCCATGAACGGTCTCAACCCGAAGAAGGGTCTGAAGGCCGCGAGCAAGTGGGCCAAGAAGGGCGAGTGGGGCTGGGTGCTGCAGGCCGGCAAGGCCTACCAGGCGCGCGACGACGTGAGCGGATCCGACAAGGCCAAGGCCGGCAAGCTCATCGCGAAGGCGGAGGCGGCTGCCGCCAAGGCGACGCCCGGCATGCAGAAGCTCCTCGAAGCGGGCAAGGAGCCGGCTGTCTGGCTTCCGCTCTGGTGGGAGTACTGGCGCAAGTACGGCGGCACCGAAGCGGCCAAGCCGTTGGTTGAGGACTACCTCGCCAAGCGGGCCGAGCAACGCTCTACGGGCCAGCAGCTATGGAACCAGGCGTTCGGCCAGAGCCGCAGCGGCCAGAAGGAGCAGTGTTACGAGACGCTGGAGCAACTCCTCAAGGAGGCGCCCTACACCTTCGACGCGTACTACGCAGTGAGCTGGTTGGCGAATCGCTAGTCGGGTTCGTCGACGACCCTGCCAACGGCGGCCCGCAATCCGGCGACGGCCACGAACCGACAAGAGCCGCTCTACACGGGTCGCTGGCCGTCGTCGTGGACTTGCTTACGGCACACCGGGCACGATGAGTTCCGGACCATCGCGCCAACGACCCGGCCCACACCTGCCAGCCGCAGGCGGCTGACGGGCGCGCTGTGCCGCTTGACGAGGGCACGAACGTGCGCATAGTTGAACGCTGTGTGGATCTCGCTTGCGCACGATGCTCGGGCGAGGACGTGGAGAAAGCCAAATGACGAAATCCAATGCAGTAAGTCTGCCCGGCGCGAATTCGGGTCTGACTACCATCGACTACTATGAGAACAGCCTTGCGCTGCCGTTAGGGCGGTACAACACGAGCACGGTCATGCTGGAAACGACGGCTCCGGGCGTCTTCTCGGTCGACTTTCCCCAAACTATCGGCGGGCGGTTCATGCTCGTCGGTGTGGCGCTAGCGATCGATGCGGCCGGCGGAGGGCTCGGGGGCGGGTTCGTGACAGCACAGTGCGACGTCGAAGCGAATGCGACGCTTGGTACGTCCGCGGGCTTCGTCCCACTCGTACCGACGATGCATGTTGTCGCGGCTTCTCCGTACATCTACATCCCAAACCTGATCGAGGGCGCCTCCTACGTGTCGGCAGCAAAGGGCGCGACGAACCGCATCCAGGTCAGCTCAACGCTCGTCGTCGGCGATACCTCGAGATGGACGTTCACCGCTGCCGCGTTGGCGGTAGATCGTCCATGTTAGCGCGCGCTGCAAGACGTGCACGGTTCGTAAAATCTCGCGAGCCCGTTGAAGCGGCCTCGGGGATCACCTACGGTTGAGTTCGTGGAATGACGTCGGTGGTTCGGAAAGCCCCTGACGAGAGAGAAGCGAAGCTATGTCGACCGTCAATCGTGACGTGGCGCTGGAACTGTTCTCGCTCAAGCCGAAGACCCTTGCGTCTGCACGCAGCATCGCGGGACCAGACTTCCGGGTTCTCGAGGGAGCGCAGTCGGAAGTCGCCCCGCTTGAGATCGACCTGGAGACATTGCCCGTAGCGCACGCGCAGTTCGATGCGCCGAAGACCGACACGGTCTGGATCTCCAACGTCGAAAGCACGATCGCTGCGTGGCCTTTCAGCGATAGCAGTGGCTCCGTGAACTACGAACTGAGCCTCGACGTAACGTCTCAGGAGGCTGATGCGAAGAACATCGCGGGCATCGTGACGATCGATGGTGCAGCGTCCGCCCTCGAGAGCTCGCGATTCGAGATCGCTGACACGTTCTTGGAGGCCGCGGTCACACTGCTCTACGGAGCGGTTTTCGACGCTGTGTTCACGCTAGGCGGAAAGGTCAATGCGCCTACCTCCATTCCGACGCTGATCGCCAACGACAGCCAAGCCATCGACGCCAACGGCGAGCGAGTCAGTGTGCCGCTTCTGAACTGCGTGGTCGAGAAGCTACGGCCGTCAATCGGTCATCCCCTCATGTACACGATGGCCATGTCCAAGACCGCGTATGCCCAATTCGTTGAACTCATGATGACGTCGGGAAACGCCCGCAAGCAGTACGACGAGGTCACCCGGCGAGATCAGTGGTTCTTCGACGGCGTTCGAGTGTTGCCTAGCTACCAGTACCTCAAGGAGGCGCCGGGCGTGGTGGCACCACATGTGATTGCCTATCGGAGTCCCGCCGCGTTGATCCCGCGGGCACAAGCGGCATCGGTGCCGCCCGCTCAGAAGGGCGGCATGGTGGTGACAACGCAGAACCTCGGCGCGACGGTTCGCCAGGGCCAGGTGAGTGGCGCTCCGGATCAACTGCAGTTGCACCTGAGCACCGACGCCGGCGTGATGTGGCGGAGCGGATATGGCGCATCCATAACGAATTTGTCCGAGAACTAGCTAGGAGCATCAGGAATGGGTTGCGGCTGTCACGGCGAAGGCGGTCATCCGTGCGGATGCAAGGACTGCGGGTCATACACGCTCGACCCGATGGGCGTGCGTCGATCCCAGGACGGCGTCGAACTCGACTACAAGCCGCAGTGGAAGACCCAGAAGCCGCGCGACGTCGAACCGCTCGGCGCCCGACTCGAACGGGCCTGGTACGGCGATCGGAGTCGCGAGACGACGGCGACGGCCCTCCCGGTCGGTTCGTCGAAGACTCCGTTGACCCCAAGCGGAGAAGGCGGTCCGTTCGGCGTCGCGGGCAGTGGCCACGCTGTCGGACCTCGGTCCCGGCCCTTCGAGACACCGATCGGCACCAGACCGTCCGCGAGCAAGAAGGCATCGATCAATCTCACACAAATCGAGCGGCCTCAACCGCCGCCCCTAATGCCCTACGGAAGGCTCCCGGTGGAACTCCTACCGGAGGTCGTCTTCGGTTTGGCCGCGCCGGGAGTAGACACGCGCTATCAGTCCTTCCGCGCGCCCATCGCGTCTACCGACGGACAGCAGGCCCTCAGGCAGTTCATCCCGCCTCCGCCTGCACCACAGCAGCCTTGCATCGTGAACGGTTTCGACCCGAAGTGGGGAGAGCCTCCCGATGAATACATGGGCGTGCCACTGTCCTTCGACCCCGAGGTAGGCGCCTACCAATACGACGTCGCCGAGACGATGCGGGGTCTCAACCTGGGTTGGAGTAGCTCAGCCGGCCCCGTCGCCGGGGCGGCAGTTTCGCTCGGCCAGCAGTATGCCACCGGCCGCATGCTCCAGCCATACAAGCTACCCGGGCGAGAGTCGCCCGGTGACCCGTGGTACTTCCGCTGGATCGCCCAGCGCCGCGAGGTGAGTTGTCCAACGCCGGAATGAGATAGAAGCGACGTACTAGACCGCACGGCGGGAATGGACGTCGGGAGGAACGAACGATGGCATCCGTGACGCGCGCACAAGCTCTGTTGCTTTCACACCCCGATGTACTGGGGTCATACGTCAAAGAGAACAACACCGACCAGCTCCTGCCACGGGTACCGAAGTTGATGGTGCGTGGAGACAGCCTGCAAGTGACCGCGGTGGAAACGCTCGGTGGCGCTGCGTTCGTCACGTCGGGGGGCGCGGTAAACGATGCCGCGACGAGCTACGTATCGACGGCCAGGAAGTTCGAGCTCCGCCGAATGGCGACGAAGGTCGAGGTGAGCGGAGACATCGCCCAGAACGTGAGCATGATCAACGACGTCTTCGAGCAGCAGATTCAAGCGAAGATGGTCTCGATGTGGAACGTCGCCGGCGAGAAGCTCATCTATGGCACGGGAAGCGATCCGGAGCCTGCCGGTCTTGAGACTCTTGCGGGGGAGAACACCAATTCACCGACCGTGGCCGGTGGCCCGCTGTCCCTGACGATGCTGGACGACATGATCGAGAAGATGAAGCCGTGGGATGGCGGCCAGCCCCTCTACTTCGTCATGAACAGTGGGCAATACAAGAAGTTCACGAATCTGGTCCATAGCGCGGGGTTCGACGTGAGCTTCAAGCCCGACCCTATTCTGGGGCGGATGCTCGCCTGCTACATGGGTGTGACCATCATCGTGTCGGATTGGATCAACAACAGCGAGGGCGCAGGAACGACCTCGGTCTACTGCGTGCACATGGGAACGCGCGAAGGCGATGCGCAGTTCGGCGGACTCGTGTGGTTCTACAACGAGGACACGGGCGCTGGCATTCGCGTCGACGGTCCGCATCGAACATCTGCGGTGGAGGATCTGATGTACGCCGACCTCGAACTCAACCTGGGCTTTGCGAGTCTCAGTACCGATTCGGTGTTGCGGCTCGAGCAAGTGACCCCGTAGATCATGGCTGAACCGGATCCCAGGACTGGAGTTCCGCCGCCCACATGGATCGGCAGAGACGCGCCGGGTGAGGTCGACGACCACGGCACGTACGACGGTAGCCACACGGATGCCGATTTCGACCTGGTCGAGACTGACCCCGATCTCGTCCCCAGCGAGGAGAGCACGCCCGAGACGAGTGCAGATCTGCCGGCGCCTGTGCTGCTCCAAGGACGCCCGCTGGACGACCTCCTTGAAGAGATCCCACCGCCTGCGCCTCTGCGCAAGCCGCCGCGCCCCCCACGTCGACCGCCCGTGGAGCAGCATCTGCCGTTCGTTCCGGGCGGCGGCGTGCCGGTCGGCTTGAGACGACCCTTTGGGCCGTCACAACAATGGGCCGATCCGAAGGGCCTGCAGGACTTTCAAGCGCTCAACTCGCTCTTCTACAAAGCGTGGGGACGTCCTCCGGACTCCGACTTCTTCCGATGGGATCCCGAGCATCTGGTGTACCGGGCGCACATGGATCCGCGTGCCTATCCGGGCGGCGTCGAGCGTGGATGGTACGAGGACGTATTCCGGCATCACCTCGGACTGGCGAGTCACAACGTCTATCTGCAGGCGTACAAGGAAGGCGGTGAACGTGGCACCGGTCCGTGGCTCTATCGCTGGGTGTCTGCAGACCTGAGCAAGCCGCTTTGGAACCAGAAGTACGTCGTGCTGCGCCACGGTTACGAGAGTCATGCATACCGCGGACCGAGCATCGCGGACCGGCAACGCGAACTCGCTCTTCGGAGGGGTGAGCAGGCACGCATCTTGGGGCAGCTCTAGGCGCTCAAAGGAGCCGAGGATGAACGGAAACCCCGAAGACGAACTGTTCT
>JANQJW010000115.1 GCA_028281445.1 Planctomycetota bacterium
TGGGCCTTGATGCGCGGGTCCGCGGCAGCGAGCGAGGCGCCGACGATGCCTCCGGCGCTGATGCCGAAGAAGCCGATGCGTTCGCTGTCGATGCCGGGCTGGGCCGCCAGCCAGTCGATCGTCTGCTTCGCGCGCATGACGGTCGCGCGCGACTCGGCCTCGGCCTCGTCGATGGAGTGGATGGGATCGAAGTCGAGCTCCTTGCGCGGTACGACGGCGACGTCATACCCCATGCGCGAGTAGCCGCTGGCGATCTCGAACATGAGGAACGTCCCGTTCGCCAGGATCGGGATCATGACCACCAACGGGCGTGGCTTGCCACCGATGGGGCGCGCGCGGATCCAGAAGAGCTCGATCGGATCCTTGACGCGACGCACGTGCGAGACCTCGGGATGGACGCGCGCGGGAAACGTGACCTTCCAGCGCTCGTTCAGGGGCTGGCGGTACTCGAGCTCCATCGTGGTCGGCTCGGGCACGGGGCCCGGCGAGTCGTAGTAGGCCGGCGTCGGGATGTCGGGTGTCGGTGCCGCGCGCGGACTCGTATCGCACAGAGTGCTCTCGCAGCCTACGAGGACGAGGCAGGCGAGAAGCAGAGCTGCGCGGAACATGGCGCGTAGCCTAGGCGAGCCCGGAGGCGTTCGAGAGCACGCCGACAGGCAACAAGCCGCCTCTACACGACCGGCCGCGATGACACCCCCTTGGCTTGTTGCGCGTGCCGTCGCTCTACGTCGTCGCGATCTGGATGCACGGCGAGGACGGCGACTCGATCCTTCGGGATGCCGTACACGCCCGACGCCGTCCAGAACGCGCTGCGCCGAGGCCGTCCGCAAACGTGGACTACGGCCTGGATGAAACGAAACCGACGGGACGGGTTGACGTTCGCATTTTGTTTGCATAACCTCCAGGGCACTGGTCCGTTGCTGCCCATGTTGAAGACCGCCTCCCCGCCCCAGGCCGCCGCGCGTGCGTCGCTCGTCCCCCGTCCGCGCTCGAATTCGTCTTGCGCGCTCCCAGAGGACTCGCTGACGCTCGTCCCCCGTCCGCGCGACCTGATACTCGTCGATCTGGACTGCTTCTACGTCTCGGTCGAGCGGGTCCGCGATCCCTCGCTGCGCGGCAGGCCCGTGATCGTGGGCGGAGGGCCGAACGAGCGCGGCGTCGTGGCGTGCGCGTCCTACGAAGCGCGGGAGTACGGCGTCCGTGCGGGCACGCCGCTCTATCGCGCCGCCCGGCTCCTGCCACGCGAGGAGAGCGTGTTCCTCCACGGGGATCACACCGGGTACATGCAGGCCTCGCAGCGCGTCCTGAACGTGCTGCGTTCGTTCACACCCCAACTGGAGCCGCTCTCTCTCGACGAGGCGTTTCTCGACATGAGCGGCTGCGAACGCCACCACGAAAGCTGGCTCGAAGCGGCCGAGACGATTCACCGGAGCGTGCGCGAGGAAACGGGTTTGAGCGTCTCGATCGGCATCGGCGGCACGCGCGCCGTCGCATCGGTTGCGCTTGCACTCGCCAAACCGGGCGGCGTCATGGAAGTCCGGCGCGGGGAGGAAGCGGCATTCCTCGCCGACCTGCCGCTTCGCCGCCTGCCGGGCGTTGGCGAACGCATGCGTCACGCCCTGCAACGATTCAATCTGCGCACGATCGGCGATCTCGCAACCGTTCCGGAAGCCGTGCTAACGGAAACGTTCGGGCGTACCGGCACGGCGCTGTCACGGCGCGCGTGCGAACGCGCCGTGCGTGCACTGCGCGCCGAAGACCTGTTGGCGCGCTCCGTCGGCATCCGTCTGCGATACGCAGACTTCAAGACGGTCGACGCGCGCCGGCGCCTCCCACTGCCCACGAACCGGGACGAAGACATCCTCGCCGTCGTACGCATGCTCTGGCCCGAACGCTACGAGCGCCGCGTCAAGCTGCGCCTGGTAGGAATCACGCTCCACGGTCTCGAGCATGAAGGCGAGCGACAGCTCGACCTGCTGGATCGCCTCGATCCAAAGCACCTCGACACGGCGGTCGATCACATCCGCGACGCACACGGCTTCGGCGCGATCGTCCGCGGACGCGCAATCGGCCTCTTGCGCAGCGTGGCGTCATCGAAGCGGGGATTTCGCCTGCGCACGCCGGCCTGTTCACGTTGAGTCGATTCACTCGGGGGCAAGCGGGGTGAGGCCCACCCCAGGGAGAGAGTCTCGAGCCAGGCAAACAGAACCGGACGCGCGTCAGGACGAGTTGGAGGAAGAGCAGAGTTGGCGCTCCCGCCCGAGGTCGCCTCGAACAGGAGCTAGGGTCTCATCGCGCTCCACACACGCACGAGCAGCAATCGGTGGCGATCGGCGCGCTGGATGGGGAACGGAGTGCCGATGAGGAGGCCGTGGCGTGGTTGTCCACGCGAGGCCGACGAAGCGGTGCGATCGCCCCAGCCCAGCGCGCAGCACGTGCCATGCAAGTGAGCCTCGGCATATCGCACAGGTGGCGCATCACCTGGTGATTGCGCGATACCCGAAGCGGCCGTCCACGATGGGCTTGACCTTCCTCTTCGGAGTTTGAGCTCCGATGACCACCGACGGCGCCGGCGGAGGCATCGGAGACTCGGCGAGCGGCTTGGAAACGCTCCTTGCCGATGCGGTCTTCACCGTCTTCGTGACGGGGGTCGAAGGGAGCTTGGTGGCCTTGTCGCGGCGCACCGCCGGTTCGGCGGCGACCTTGACACGCTCGGCTCGCTTTGCGTGTCCGGCGCGCTTCCTGGCCGGCACGGCAGCGGCACGCGGCCTGAGGCCCATGCCCTTCATGATCTGGCTGGGGGTCGCCCTCCACGGCCCATACCAGGCGTACGTACGGCCTTTGTGGAACGTGGACCACGTTCCCGGCTGGCCTCAGCATCCCGCCTTCCAGGTGTAGATACGCCCGGAGGCCCCGAACTTCTTGTACTCGGAGTAGCAGCTTCCAGGTGCCGTCTCACCTGCGAACGCCGTCCCTTGCAGAACGGGAAGTGCAGTGGCAGCCGCGAAGACGTAAGCCGCGGCTCGCAACGTCGTGCGATTCATGGTTGGTGATTCCGCTCCGAACCACCACGCCCCCCATGCGCGTAGGCAGTGTTGCCCTTTCCGACGGGGTGTCAACCGGACCCGCGGGTTCGCCTGAACAAACCCCGTATCCGCTCTCTGAACATTGGATCAACACCTCCATACGGGGATTCAAACCGCCGTGAAGAGAGCCGATAAAATGCCCGCTGGGACGCGGGAGGACGCGTGCTGCTCGAGGAGGGGCGGCGCCGTCTGCGCGGTGGGACCGGACCTCGGACTTCTCACAATGGAATTCCGCCGACGCACCGCGATCCTGCGCATCACCGCCATGGTGGCGCTTACGGCGAGCGCAATCCTCACAGCCGACGCGCTCAATCCGGGCCGGGCATTCTGCCCACTCGAAGCAGCCTGCAGCGCTGCACGCAACAGCGACCTCGGCTCGTTCTTCGGCGTGCCTACGTCGGTGCTCGGCATCGTCGCATTCGGCGGTCTGTTCCTCTTGACGTTACTACCCATCGAGTGGGTGCGCCACGTGCTGTGGCCCCTGGGCTTCCTCGGCGGCGCCGCAGGCATCGTGTTCGCCGGCTACCAGGTCTTCGTGCTGCAGTCCTTCTGCCCGCTGTGCCTCGTCGCGGACGCGGCCGGCTTCCTTGCAGCCATCATCACGTTGACGTGGCCCGATCCGCCGATCCGTCTCTCGGGGAAGCGCGCAATTCGGGAGCCGCATTCTTCGCGCGCCGGTTGGACGCTCGCTGCAAGCCTCACGATCGTGCTGCCGATGATCTGGCCGCGCCCGGCCGAGCCGGCATGGGTGGAGATCGCACCCATGGACGAGGCGACGCTCGCAGCGGTCCTTGACGACGAAGACGACGTACCGATCGTCGAGACCGCGCCGGTTGCGCAGCCGGCCCCCGCCGAGGCGGCGGAGCCGCAACCCGTCGAAGAACAGGCCGCCGTGGAGGCACGGACAAGGCCGATCGAGAAGGTCGCGCTGAAGCCCTCGTCCGACGTGGACATGGTCGTTCATCCGGACCCGCTGCCACAGCCCGCGGAGGACGTCGCGCCGCCCGTCGAGGAACCGGCTGCGAACGAGGAACAACCCGAACCGCCAAGACCGGCCCCGAAGGAAGAGCCGAAGCCGAGCTCCGCCGAAGGCCCTGAGCGAGCGCAGCGAGTCGAAGGGGCGGGGCCTCTCGTCGTCGAGTACCTCAATGCGTTCTGCTCGCACTGCCGGAGGACGCACAAGCGACTCGAGCGTGTCGTCGCAAGCACGCCTCATCCGGTCCGCAAGCGCCGCATCTACACATGGGGTCGCGGGCCGGTCCCGCTCTGGGCAAGGGCGTGTGCCCATGCACAGACCGTCGGCCTGGAAGAGCGCATGTTCGCCGAGCTGATGAAGGCGCGATCGCAACGTCCCGGCGAGATCTACGCCGCAGCACGGCGCGCCGGTCTCGACATGCAGGCGCTGCAGGCAGCGATCAAGGGGCAGCCCAGCCGACGCCTGTTGCGCGACCAACGTCTCGTGCAGGCCGCGCGTCTGCGCGTACTGCCGACGCTCGACATCGGACGACGCCGGTTGCAGGGCGAGCAGTCGGAGGCCGAGCTACGCAGCGCGATCAACGCGGCCGCAGAGCTGCTCACCACGAAGCCCTGATCACTTCCCGTTCTTCGGGTTCTCTCTCTTCGTAGCGCCGCGTCTCACAATCGGCTCGATCGAAGCGCCCATGGCCCGGAGCTTGGTCAGGTTCTGCTTCATCTCCAGACTCAGGCGACCTACCGCATCGATCGATTCGAAGATCTGCTGGGCGCGGCGCCAGCGACCAAGCACGGTCTCGAGCAGCTGAACGCGCTCCGGCGAGCCCTTCTTGTGATCACGAATCGCCGTTGCCGTCTCCGCCTGCCCAACGCCCTGCAACGCGAACGCGTATCCCTGAAGAACCAGCAAGTGCCGCGGTGCTTCCTCGCGCAACGACGAGAAGATCTCAAGCGCCCGTTCGAACGAAGGCGCGAACGCGGTGCCGGGGTCGAGGTTCATGAGGGCGTGGCCGAGGTAGCAGAAGCTGCGTCCAAGCAGGCAACGGAAGTAGACGCTGTCCGGATCTTCATCGACGAGCGCCAGCACGAGGTTGCGGTGCCGCCGCATGTCGGCCTCGGTCGCCTTGGGCCGGATGATCTTGTGGTGCCGGGTCAGGCCCCGCTCTCCGTATGCGACGGCAAGATCGATCCGGGCATCGGCGTCGGTCGGGGCGAGGCCCTCCAGCAGACGGATCTGCTCGGTGAAGTAGCGGTCCGCTGCGTCCCGCGCCTTGGGCGCAAGCTGAGAGCGTGCCTGGAGCACAGCGTCCTTGGCCAACAGGAGGTTTGCGCGCGCCGCAATGCCGGCGGGTAGCTCGCCGGCATCCAGGGCCTTCTTCGCCCTCTCGACCCAGACGCGCAGGCCTCCACCCTTGCCGCCGCCAACGACGATCGTCTTGAGACCGCGTCGCGCGACGAGGTCGGTCTCCAGGTGCCGGAGTTCCTCGGATCCGGGATCAGCCGCGCGCATGGCCTGCACAAGCGTCAGGGCACGGTCCATGGCACCCAAGACCTCATCCGCCACGTTGGGCTCGGGGTTGCCGTGGGAAGACACGGCATCCGCAAGGGCAACGTAGGCATCCACGAGACCCCGCGTGAAGGCGCGATCCCCATCCGCGTCTGCCTCCAGGGACTGCAAGCGCTCGATCGTGTCGGCGATCATGCGCTTGGCAACCGGCGGGCCATCCAGCAGCAGCATCATGTCGCGCGCATGCTTGGAGACCGCGTCCATGCTCTGCCCGAACTGCGTCGCAAAGAGCACCTCGAAACGGTCGCGCTGTCTCTCCGCCTCCTTGGCCTCGTCACCGGCACGCTTCTCGGCTCGCTTGGACGAGAACGCGAACTGGAGGCTGATCACGGTCGCCGCAATCGCGATGAGCAGCACGACCAGCGCAGACCCGACCAAGGCCCTGTTCCGGCGTGCAAACAGACGCACTTGGTACAGCGCGCTGGGCGGGCGCGCCTCGACCGGCCGGCCGTCAAGGTGCCGGCGGATGTCATCGGCCAGTTGCGCGGCAGAGCCGTACCGACGAGCCGGCTCCTTCTCGAGCGCCTTCAGGAGGATGGCCTCGAGATCCCCCTTGAGCTCCGGGCGCACCTCACTGGGGCGCCGAGGCGCCTCCTCGATGATCCGCCGCGCGGACGTCACGAGGTCCGTACGGCGGACGTCGATGGGCCGTTCGCCGGCGAGCAGCTCGTAGAGCACGACACCGAGCGCGTAGACGTCGCTGCGGGTATCGATCGGCTTGCCGGCGACCTGCTCCGGGCTCATGTAGGGCAGCGTCCCCACGATCTCGTCGGCCTGCGTTGCGAGTGTCGCTTCGATCGATTCACTGTCGGTTACGCGGGCGACGCCGAAGTCGATCACCTTGACCCGGCCCTCGCCGTCGACGAGCACGTTCTCGGGTTTGACGTCGCGGTGGATGACGCCGCGCTGGTGGCCGTGCTCGATCGCTTCGCAGACGTGGAGAAACAGAGCAAGGCGATCCGAACGCGACAGACTCTTGTGGGTTGCGTGTTCGAGCAGCGTCGCGGCGTCGGGCACGAACTCCATGGCGAACCAGGTGACGCCGCCAAGTGCGCCGCCGGCTTCTTCTACGCCTGCGTCGTGAATCTGGGCGATCGCCGGATGCCGCAGCGACCCGAGGACCTCGACCTCGTACCGGAAGCGCTCATGCGCCGCCTTCGAGAGCAACCCGCCGCGCAGGACCTTGAGCGCCACGCGCCTGCGCGGCTTGTCCTGCAAGGCTTCGAGGACCGTCCCCATGCCGCCCTGGCCGAGCACACGCACGATCTCGTAGGCGCCGACGCGGCTACCGGGGGCGAGCGGGGCGGCAGGCACGCCGTCAGGGGGCGGCTCGAGGAAGTCGTCCTGCGTCGCGCACTCGCGCAGCAGCCCAAGGGCTTCTTCTCGCAGCGACTCATCATCCCCACACGCCTCCTCGATCCAGGCCGCGCGCTCGTCGACGGGCATCTGCAAGGCGTCTTCGACGAGCGAGCGCAGTTGGGCGAAGCGCTCACGCATCGTGTGCGCCCCCTCGTTGCAGCTCGCGCCGCAGCCAACCACGCGCAAACGTCCAGGCGAGGCCCGCCTTTCGTTCGCTCATGCCCATCACCTGCCCCACCTCGGCGAGGGTGAGCCCGCTGAAGAAGCGCAGCTCGACAACCCGAAGTACGTCTTCGTCCCGTTCCCCGAGCCGCTCTAGCGCTTCGTCGAGCGCCAGGAGATCCACCTGCCTGTCGTCCCAGAACTCGAGGACATCGGTGAGCAGAGGTTGTGCTCGCTGGCCTTGCCGCTTGGCGGCGTTTCGCTTTCGTGCGTGGTCGACGAGAACGCGGCGCATCGCGCGCGCGGCAAGGCGAACGAAGTGGTCCCGGTTCTCGGCGTTCGCCCCGCCCAGGCGCAGCCACGCCTCGTTGACCAGAGCCGTCGTTTGCAGCGTATGGTCCCCGCGCTCCCGAGACATCAGGTGCTGCGCGATCCCGTGCAGCTCGTCGTAGACGAGCGGGAACACAGCCTCCGCTGCCTGGTCGTCGCCGGCGGCCACGCGGGCCAACAGCTCGGTCACGCTCTCGCCGCTGCCGGAATTCACGCGCGTACTCTACGCGAGGGCAATTCGCAATCGAGGGCACGACGCGGAAGAGGACGATCCGTATGATCGTTGTCTCGTTGCGGGAGTTGGACATGAGGACAATCGCGTACGCGCTGGCGCTGTTCATGGCCGTCGCGGTGGCACATGCTGGGGAAGAGCCGAAGGCGGGCAAGGAGCGGCTGCCGGTCGGCGCAGACGCTCCCGAGATCACCGCCAAGACGTGGCTCAACACGGAGGGCGGCGAGACACCGGTGCTACCGGACCTCACGGGCAAGGTGATCATGCTCGAGTTCTGGGGTACGTGGTGCGGCCCGTGCGTGCGATCGATGCCGAAGATCCAATCGCTGCACGAGCGCTACAAGGACGCCGGACTGATCGTCATCGCAATCACGCGCGAGAAGGCCGACGAGGTGCGCGGGTTCCTCGAGAAGAAGAGCTACACGATGCCGGTGGGATGCGACCCGGAGCAAACCTGCGTCGGGAAGTACAGCGTCGCCGGCTGGCCGACGACGTATCTCGTCGGGGCGAACGGGACGATCCTCTACTCGGGTTCGCCCTATGGCGTAGAGCCGGCCATAGAGAAAGCGCTCGGTCTCGAGTCGAGCACGCCTGCGTTGCTCTCGACGTACTTCGCAGCGTGCGCGGGCAAGGACAAGGACGCGGAGCGAAAGGCCATCGAACGGCTGCTGGAGAAGTCCAGCCCCGCCTTCGACCTCAAGAGCTGGGCGGAGCGGGCGCTGGGCGAAGCCCCCGACGAAGCGATCAAGGCGAAGCCCTTGAAAGGCGCGAAGGAGCTGACGGCACTTGCGAAGTCATGGAAGACCGAGCCGGACGAGAAGCAGACACTCGCGCTGACGGCCCTGGCACTGGGCGCACCGACCGAGTTCGATCTCGAATCGTGGGTGCGAGAGCGGTACGCGAAGGGCTATCCGCTGAAGAGCAAGGAGGTCGAGGCGCTGCTCGAGAAGAGGCGCTACATGAAGCTCCTGGACGCGATGATCGACCGCAACGCGTCAAGCGGCGTGATCAAGAAGGCGGCGAAGCACGACGGATTCCGGCGCTGGGCGTCGGAGGATTTCCAGCAGAAGCGCACGCTGGCGCGCAAGGCCATCATGGCACTGCACTACTGGATGCTGGGCGAAGCGCCCAAGGACTACGACGACGAGGCCTTCGCGCGCGACCTCGCGATCAACGGCATCTGGATGAACAAGGAGCGCAACCGGGTCCTCGGGGTCATCATCGCAGGCGATCGCGTCTCGAAGGAGGGCGCGGCGGGCTACGCGGAACGACAGCTCCAGCGCTGGTTCCTCATGGACGCCATTGGGCGCGGCAAGAGCGAGAAGGTCAAGGCACTGCCTGGCAAGGCGAAGAAGGAGTACGACAAGATCCGGGCTTCGCTGAAGCGGATGTACGGATAGGACGGACACAAGGTCCGTCCCTACATGCACTCCACCTACGGCAGGTTGCCCTGCGTCGCGCGCGCGACGGGACCAACGCCGGTACCAGGCGTGTAACCCTCACCGCCGCACGTCTCCCAGCCGACCTGCACTTGCTTGCGGCACGTGCCGACCTGGCGCTTCTCGGTCTTGTACCCGATGCAGGCGCGCACGCGCTTCACGCCGACCTGCACGCGCTCCTTCTTGTGCCAGAGCACGGCCTCTCGCTCGCACTTGCGGCAACGCAGGTCGCTGGTGGGCATGGTCACGGGAACACGGCGCTCGGCGTAGACCGGAACCGTCTTGTAGCCCCAGATCGGAACGCGGCACTCTTCGTAGATCGGTTCTTCGATGCACTTGTACTTCGGGATCTGGTAGCCCGGTGCGGCGACGGGATCCACGGGCGGGCAGTCGGTGTTGCCCGTCTCGCCGGGCATTTTGGCGAACCAGTTCTTGGCGTGGGGCGTCGCGCTGTACGGCTGCGGACCGGGGACGGAGCAGCCGGCAAGCAGCACGGCACAGCCGAGCAGCAACAGCGTCGTTCTCATCGTCGAAGCCCTCCCGAGGCGCGGGGCCAGCATACCGCGACCGCGGTGCGGCCATTCCTTCGACGTCCCGCAGACCTTCATATTCCCTACTCTAGAGACCGCGCTCCGTCGCGAGCGTGGCGAGACCATTCAGCACCGGTGCCCTGCAGTGCAGGGCACGAGAGCCACGAGCTGGCGAGTGGCTCAAGTGGCGACGCGAGCCCGCAGCGAGAGGATCGCAGCGCGCAGCAGTAGCGTCAGTTGACTTGCTTCCACACGTTCCCGTCCGCGCCCTTCCGTCCTCGTGCGGCGACGGCGCCGGTGATGGCGCCTGCCTGCGTGAACGCGGCGTCGGCGGCGGGCCCCTTGCCGGGACCGCGGTACCGGGGGTCCTGTGTCGCGAACACGTCACCGGACTGGTTCGTGAAGAAGACCGTGGTCTGACCACTCTTCTCGTCGGCCGGCCACGCGTAGGCGCACCAAGTCGTCTCGGCGAGGTCGGCTTCCGTGTCGATGGCGGCGTAGCCGTTGCGCGGCTCCTGCACGCCCCGGCCGGACGAATCGGGGAGGTAGATGCGGTAGTGGTAGCCGCTGCGCACGACCTCGCCGTGCTCGTTCACCTTGCTGAACGCACGCGAGAGGACGGGCGGCATGAGCTTGGTGCCCATGCGCCCGGGTGCGGCGCCGGAGAGCTCGATGAAGCCGCCAAACTCACCGGTGCCGTCGCGATCGGTGTCGATGCGGCCGGTGGCCTGCATCTGGGCCTGCGCGGAGATGAGGTTGCGCATCGTGGCGATTGCCGCGGACTGGTTGGCGCGTGTCCGGGCGCGGTTGAGGCGCGGGCGCATCTCGTTGAAGAACTCGAGCAGCTCACCGGCGGACGCGAGCCGCTTGCTCATCGCAGCCTGCTGCTCCGTGAGCTCCTGGAGCGCCTTCTCGATGCGGTCGAGGCGCTGGAGGATCTGTGCCTGTGTGTCCCCCTCGAGCACGGGTGCGACGCAGTTGGCCGGCGGCTTCTGCGCGGGCTCGGGCTCGGCCTGGAGCAGCGGCGGCTCGGAGGCCATCGCCTCTTCGCGGCTGTGATCCAGATGGAAGCCGACGGTCACGCCGACGCCGGTCACGACGAGCGCCAGCGCGGCGCCGATGAGCAGGTTCTTGTCCATGGGGAGCCTCCCGCCGAGGCCTCCGACAGGCCCCGGCCCCTCCCTGATCGACAAGTGCTCAGACGCGATGTAGACGCGCTTCCCGCCTGTTGACGTTCGCACATTGTTAGTATATTGTTCGCATCGGCGGAAAGGGGCCGAGGCCGCCATATGTCCCCTACCCCCTTTGTGCACCTCAATGTCCACTCCGCCTACTCGCTCATGGCGGGAGCCAGCCGCATCGAGACGCTCGTTGCGCGCGCGTCCGCGCAGAAGCACGCCGCGCTCGCGCTCACCGACACCAACGGCGCCTACGGGCTGCCGCTCTTCCAGACGTGCTGCGACGCCGTCGACATCCAGGCCATCCACGGCGCAGAGGTGCACGACCCAAATCGTCATCCTGGAAGTCATCGTCATCCTGAAAGTCGTCGTCATCCTGGAAGTCAGGGCGAACGCGCCGTCGTGATCGCACGAAACGACACGGGCTATCGCAACCTCTGCCGCCTCATCACACGCCGCCGGCTCGACGAACGCTTCAGCCTGATCGACGACCTGCCCGAGTTCGCCAACGGCCTGATCGTGCTCACGCCCTGCTCCGCGCTGCTCAACGAATGGGCCGACACCCTCGAGCCGGACACGCTGTACGGCGAGGTCGTCGCACACGCCCCGTCCTCCGAGCGACGCGCCATCCTGGAGACCTGCAACGCGCGCAAGCGACCCGTCGCCGGCACCCACCGCGTCTTCTTCGACCATCGCCGCAAGCACCGGCTGCACCGGCTGCTGCTCGCCATCCGCAATCTCAAGTTCCTACGCGAAGTCGTACCGGGCGCGACCGATCGCGACGGCGGGCCGCTCGACGTCTCACCGCTCGAAGCCGCGCTGCTGCCGCCCGCCGAAGCCGCCCAGGCATTTCGCAACATCCCCGGCGCCGCACGCGCGACCGTCGAGATCGCCGAACGCTGCTCGTTTCGGTTCGACAAGCCCGACAAACCGCGATTGCCCGCTCTCGAAGGCGAGGTCACGGGCGGCGACGCCTACGCGCGACTCGCCACGCTGTGTTTCGAAGGCATCAAGCGCCGCTACGGGCGCATCCGCCCCGACGTGCTCGCACGTCTCGAACGCGAGCTGCGCGTCATCCAGTACCGCGGCTTTTCCGACTACTTCCTGATCGTGCACGGCCTGTCGTGCTTCGCCATCGCACGCGGCATTCCCGCCGTCGGACGCGGCTCGGCGGCGAACTCGCTCGTGGCCTACGCGCTCGGTATCACGTCGGTCGACCCGCTGCGCTACGACCTGCCCTTCGAGCGCTTCCTCTCGCCCGCACGCAAGGACTGCCCGGACATCGACCTCGATCTCGACTGGCGCGGGCGCGACACCGTCATCGAACACGCCTACGACACCTACGGCGAGAACCGCGTCGCGATGATCTCGACGCACATCACCTTCCAGGCACGCTCCGCCGTTCGAGAAGCCGCCAAGACGTTCGGACTACCGCCGCCTCAGGTCGCCAAGCTCGTCACACACCTGCCGTGGCGCATGAAGCGCGCATTCGACCAGAAGAACCTGCCGCCCGAGCTGGCCGACATCCCGCTGCACGAGAAGCCGTGGCGCGGCCTGCTGCAGGCCGCGCACGCGCTCGACGGCCTGCCGCGCCATCTCTCGATCCACGTCGGCGGAATCGTCATCGGCGACGGCCGGCTCGATGAGTCGATTCCCCTGGAGCGTTCAGCCAAAGGGCTGGTCGTTACGCAGTACGACATGCACGGCGTCGAGGACACCGGGCTCGTCAAGATCGATCTGCTCGGCAACCGCGCGTTGGCCGTCATCGCCGACATCACGCGGGATGCCCGGAGCTACCAGCACGAGATCGACCTCGACACGATCGATGAGGAAGACGCACGAGCGGGCGCACTGCTCGCCAAAGGCCGGACGCTCGGCTGCTTCCAGGTCGAATCCCCCGGCATGCGCAATCTCGTCGTACACATGGAAGCCAGGTCACAGGAAGACGCGATGATCGCGCTCTCCCTGATCCGCCCGGGGCCTGCGGGCTCGGGCATGAAGGACGCCTACATCCGGCGCCGGCGCGGCGAGGAAACGCCGCCCGAGATCCACCCGAAGGTAGACCCGCTCTTCCGGACGACGCATGGCGTCATGCTCTATCAGGAAGACACGTTGCGTATCGCGTCGGCGATCGCGGGCTTCGACCTGGCGCAAGCCGACCTGCTGCGGCGCGCACTATCGAAGAAACGTGCTCCGGAAGACCTGCCGCGCATGGAAGCGACCTTTCGTGAGAGTGCGTCGAAGCGGGGCATCCCCGACGACGTGATCGACCGCGTCTGGGTTTCGATCACGCGGTTCTCGGCCTACTCCTACAACAAGGCGCACGCCGCGACCTACAGCCGCATCTCCTGGCAAGGGCTGTTCCTGAAGGCGCGCTACCCGGCCGAGTTTCTCGCCTCCGTCCTGCGCAACGGCGGCGGCTTCTACGCGCCGCGCGCCTACGTCGAGGAAGCGCGTCGGCTCGAATGCCGCATCGAGCTGCCGTGCGTCAACCGCTCCGAAAGCGGACCGCGCGGGCGGATGGGGGTGATGCGTCTCGGGCTCGACCAGGTGAAGGGCCTCCGACGCAAGACCCCCGAGACGCTCGTGCGCATCCGCGAAACGCAAGGGCCGTACCTCTCACCGACCGATCTGCTGCTGCGCACCGAGCTCGAGAAGAACGAGGTCGAGCGGCTCGTCCTGGCCGGGGCGCTCGACATCTTCGATCGGCCGCGCGGCGAGCTCATGTGGCTGCTGACGCTCGACTTCGACCGCTACCTGCGTGCCCGCCGGGAACGGCACCAGCGCTCGTCCCTGTTCGGCCCTACCTCGATGCTGCCGCCGCCGCGCCACATCCCTGTTCCGCCCTCCTACAGCACCGAGGAGCTGCTGGCGATGGAGGTCGAGGCCCTCGGCCTCACGGCCACGGCGCACCCTTCCGAGCCCTGGGCCGAGGCGGCCAAGGAAGCCGGCGCGATCCCCACGACGGAACTCGCCCGGCATGCCGGGCGCAAGGTCCGTGTTGCCGGCTGGATCGTGACGGACCGGCGCGTGCGCATCCGCGGGGCATATCGCGGCCAAGAAAAAGACCCGGACAAGAACGCGTCGTCTACCAAGCGCCATGCGGGTCGTTACATGAAGTTCCTCATGCTGGAGGACCTGCAGGGAACCGTCGAAGTGACGCTGTTTCCGCCTGCCTACGCACGTGTCGGGCATCGACTGACGAGCGCGGGGCCGTTCCTGATCAGCGGAATTGTACGCAACGACCACGGCGCGCTGACCCTCGATGCGCGCGATGTCGTCCTTCTACCGACAACCAAGTAACCAATGTTGGTCAAGCTTACGGACACTGTAAACAGCATGATCGGGACGTTGATCGGCAAGTAGCGAAGCGACATCGGTTTGCGCCAACACAGCCTCGCCAGCCGTGCGAGTGTTGGGGTGGCCCTCCATCGGACGGCCAGGATGCACCTCGATGAGCAACTCGTACCGACTCGAGACACCCGCCGGCTTCAGAGAGCCCCGCCTGCGTAGGGTGACCACGACCGGTATCGTCGTTCTCGTCGCGGTCCTTGCCGCCGGGGCCGCGTTCTTCGTGCCGAAGCTCTTCACGGCCTCCGAGCCGGCATACGACGGTGCGTCCTTCTTCCTGCGGGAAGTCCGCCGGGACAGCCTCGATGTCGAGGGCATGCACCCGTACGTGCTGTCGCCCCTCTCGACCGACCGCCTGTCCGAATTCTGTCCGAGCGAGTGCCAGCTCTACAGAGCCGACGATACCTATGCCGAGATCATCGGCCCGTACACCGAGGCACTCGGAGCCGTCGCCTTGCCGCGCGAGCCGAAGCTCGAGCAGATCTCGGAGATCCTCACTCGAGAATGGGAGTCGATTCGCGCCATGGCGCAGGCGCCCCCCGCGGACCCGCCGCTTCGTATCGTGACGAACGTGTACGCACGCAAAGGAGATCCAGGGCACTGCGTAACGATCCGAGCCACCTTCAACACGGCCCCCGATCCCCTCTTCGATCGGGAGGCGGCGCGCGCGCCGGCGCTCGCCGGCGTCCTCTACATGTTCTGGAAGACCTACCAGCTCGCCGGCGACGAGCCGAAGCTCATCGAAGCCGGCATCGAGGTCACCACGGACATCAAGACCTTCGGCTGGCGGCGCGACTTCGCGACGATCGCCAAGCCGGCGGACCTGCCGCAGTCCTGGACCCGGGACGAGCTCGCAGGCGGACACTTCTACGGATTCGGTGGCGGCCGACGCTACGGCATCGTGTGGCTCGACCGCGGTGCGGGGACGAAAGCGGCAAGCCCCTGGAGCGCGGCCTACACGATCGAGCAGCTCCAGGAGTCCAACAAGCCGCAGGTCACGTTGGCGGAACTGCCGGCTAGCTGGGAGACACGCCTCCTGCACCTGATCGAGAGGCTCTAGGATGCGCGCATTCGGCGGGCTGACGCTACTCGTCCTCGCGTCGCTCCTTCTGTCCGCATGCGGCCAGAGCGAAGCACGTCTAGCCAGCCCGTCCTTCTACTTGCGCGAGATCCGCAAGGCAGGCCTGAACGTAGAGGTCATGCAGCCCTACATCGTGACGCCGCACGCCTGTGACAAGCTCAGTGGGGACTGCCCCGACGAGGTGGAGCTGATCGCGGCCGATGACACCTACGCGACGAAAGTAAGACCGTATGTGCAGGCCCTCGGCCGCATCGCGTTTCCGCCTACCGCCGGGCTCGAGCGAGTCGCCGAGACCCTGAATCGCGAGTGGACGGCGATACGCACCGTGGCGAACGGCAAGCCTGCAGAGCCCCCGCTCCGCGTCGTGGCCACGCTCTACCCGCGCGAGCGCGATCCGGGCCACTGCGTCACCGTGCGGGCGACATTCGCCACGGTGCCGGACCCCCTGTTCGAGAAGGAGGCGGCGCGCGCCCCGGAAGTCCAGGGCGTGCTCTACATGCTCTGGAAGACCTACCAGCTCGCCGGTGATGAACCGAAGCTGATCGAAGCCGGCGTCGAGGTAACGACCGACATCAAGACCTTCGGCTGGCGGAGCGACATCGCGACGGTTGCGAAGCCGAAGGACCTGCCCCAGACGTGGACGCGCGACAAGCTCGCGGGGGGACACTTCTATGGGTTCGGCGGCGGCACGCGCCTCGGTATGACGTGGATCGACCGGAGCGCCGGCAAGCGAGCGGTCGACCCGTGGGCCGCGGTCTACACGATCGACCAGCACGTAGAGACGGACACGCCTACGGTCGAGATCGCACCCATGCCCGAGGCGTGGAAGGCGCACCTGCTCGAGCTGATCGAGAGGCTCTAGCAAGAGACCTCCCGCATGTAGACTCCCCTCCTCGCAATCGAGGAGCGGCCCGTGTCGACGTTGTGGCGGAAGGCGTTTCGGGATCTCCTCGCCACACGCTGGCAGACCGGTGGGCTGGCACTCCTGGTCGCCGTCGTCGTCGCCCTGATGGCCGGCGCCGGTCGGGCGCGCGACATGATGGTCATGAGTCGCGACATGCCGCTGGCGCTTCACAACGCCGCGCATCTCGACATCCGCTGCAGTCCGACGCTGCCGGACGTCCTCCGCGATGTGCGGGATCTGCCCGGCATCGCCGCCATGGAAGAGCGGATGCTGCTGGATGGCGTGATGCGCGCGCCCGACACACCCGCCACACCGGCGGTGATCCGCGTCCTGCCGGCATCGACCCAGCCCTTGCTCTTCGCCCTCGAGATCCTCGAAGGGCGACGGCCGGAGACAGGGGAGGAGGCGGTCCTCGTCGATCGCAGCGTACGCGCGCACCGCGGCATCGAAGTCGGCGACGAGATCGAACTCCAGGTGCTGGGCGTTCGCAGGACGTGGCCCGTAGTCGGAGTCGTGTTCGACGTCGAGCACCTCCTCAATCCGGCGCATCCCGACTTCGAGGTTCCGATCCCCGGCGCGCTGGCCGCGATCTACGTGAGCGAAGCGGCGGCCAAGCACCTCCCGTACGCCGACCGCATCGACTCGCTCTTGTTCCGGTTCGACCCCGACACGGACCACGCGGCAATGGCGGACGCGCTGCGAGAACGGTTGCCTGTCTCGGTCCTCGCGATGATCCCTGCGGAGAAGCAGAGCGCCTTACGCATGTCGAAGATGATCGTAGGGATCTTCGACATCTACATGCCGACAGTCGCGACGATCCTCATCGCCGTCGCCCTGGCGCTGTTCGTGATCACAATCTCGAGACTCGTGCGCCGGCAGCGACCCCAGATCGGCACGTTGCTGGCCATCGGACAGCGGCCATCCGCGATCGCCCTCTCGATGCTGGGATCCGCCATCGTGCCGGTCCTGATCGGAGGCGTGCTCGGCGGCCTCGTCCACGGGAGAATCGCGTGGTTGATCTACGACGCGCACGCCAACGCCATCGGCTGGCCGCCGTTGATCGACCCGGGCCCCGGCCCGGAAGTGATCGTCACGTCGCTGATCGCAGCCGCGATCGCGGTCGTCGCGTGCATGATCCCGGTATTGGGCGCAGCACGACAACGCCCGGCACGGCTGCTGCGCCAGGAGAGCTGGGACACGCTCTACCGCGCGCGCGGCGTGCTCGCCGGCATCGCGACGAAGTTGAGGCGGCTGTTGCGCCTGCCGCTTCACGTCGTTCTCGGGATCTCGACCGTGGTCAGGCGGCGCTGGGCAACCGCTACGGCGGCGATCGCGCTCGGCGCGAACATGGCCGTCGTGCTCGCGTTCCTCTTCGTCCACATCTCGCACAACCGCGAAGTGCAGAAGACGTTCAATCGCCTGGGACTGGACGCGGTCGCCTACTTCAACCACCCACTGCCAAGCGAGGCGATCGCCGAGGCCAATCGCGGGCGGTGGAGCAAGGTCGAGCCGCTCATCACGCGCATCGCTTGGCTCGAGCTGCCCGACGGTACCGAGTTCGTCCGCGTCACATGTCTTGAGGACGACGGATGGATCGCGGGCTTTCCCTTCGGTGAGGGCCGTGCGTTCTCGACCGACGACGCGGCGGAGCTCTACGTGGATCGCTGGCATGCCGACGATCTCGGGCTCGCCGTCGGGGATCGCGTGCGTTGC
>JANQJW010000122.1 GCA_028281445.1 Planctomycetota bacterium
GGTACGGCGTTCGTCCAGGCGACAACGACACATCGGTCACGACGTGGATGGTCATGTGCATCAAGAGCGCGATGCTCGTCAACGAGAGTGCCCTGAAGCACGGCAAGCAGGCACCGTTCACGATCGATGCCGGCGCCATGCCTGGTGCACGCACGTGGATCGACAAGGTCACGGATCCCGACTTCGGCCGCGTGGGGTACATCCAGCGCGGGACAGGCGTTGCGCGACCCCAGGCTCTGATCGACCGCTTCCCCGGGGAGAAGTCCGAGGCCATGACAGCGGCGGGCATCCTCGTTCGCATCTTCACGGGGGAAGACCCGCGGAACAGCGCCATGATCAAGAAGGGCGCCGATCTCTGTGCCCGGCTGGCACCCGTCTGGAACCCGGCGGACGGCAGCATCGACATGTACTTCTGGTACTACGGCACGCTCGCGATGTTCCAGGTCGGCGGCAAGCACTGGGCGATCTGGAAGCAGGCGCTCGAGCGTGCGGTACTGCCCACGCAGCGCCGGGATACCGACCACTGCGCCTACAAGGGCTCGTGGGATCCGATCGGGCCCTGGGGCCACGACGGCGGGCGCGTCTACAGCACAGCGCTCCTGTGCATGATCTGTCAGATCCACTATCGCTACGACAAGGTCTTCGGGACCAAGTAGTCGTCTGCCACGCCCGCGCGGTAGAACGGCGGGCGTGAGCACACACAACAACACCGAGGGCTTCTCGACCCGCGCGATCCACGCCGGGCAGGAACCGGATCCGACAACGGGCGCCGTCATGACGCCCGTCTATCTCACTTCGACGTACGTGCAGTCCGCGCCCGGCGTGAACCAGGGCTTCGAGTACTCGCGCACGCACAACCCGACGCGCACCGCGCTGCAAGAGTGCGTCGCCTCGCTCGAAGGGGGCGCGCACGGCATCGCGTTCGCCTCCGGACTCGCCGCGACGCACGGCGTGTTCAGTCTGCTCTCGCAAGGCGACCGTGTGGTGCTCGGCCACGATGTCTACGGCGGCACTTACCGCTTGCTCGCCCAGGTGATGTCGCGCCAGGGCCTCACGTTCGAGGTCGTGGACACGACGGACTTCGAAGCGGTCCGCGCTGCCTTCGAGACGAAGACGCAGATGGTCTGGTTCGAGACGCCGACGAACCCGCTGCTCCACGTCAGCGACATCAAGGCGGTGTGCGAGCTGGCGCGTGGCGCCGGCGTGCTGTCGGTCGTCGACAACACCTTCGCCACGCCGTATCTCCAGACGCCGCTCGCGCTGGGCGCCGACATCGTCGTGCACAGCATGACGAAGTACCTCGGCGGGCACAGCGACGTGGTGGGTGGGATGTGTGTCACGAACGACGCCCAGCTCGACGAGCGCCTGCGCTTCCTGCAGAACGCCGTCGGCGCGGTGCCGGGACCGCTCGACTGTTTCCTCGTGCTGCGCGGCTTGAAGACCCTGGCCGTGCGCATGGAGCGCCACTGCGACAACGCCGAGGCGATCGCCGCCTGGCTCGGCGGCCATGACAAGGTGCGCTTCGTCGCGTATCCGGGGCGCAGCGACCACCCCGGCCACGAGGCGGCTGCTACCCAGATGCGGCGCTTCGGCGGGATGATCTCATTCGACGTCGATGCGGACCTCGAGACGGCGACGCGCCTGGCGTCGTCGACGAAGCTCTTCGCGCTGGCGGAGAGTCTCGGGGGCGTCGAGAGCCTGCTCGATCACCCAGCGAGCATGACGCATGGTTCCGTGCCGCGCGAAGAACGGCTCAAGTCCGGTTTCACGGACGGTCTCCTGCGGTTGTCCGTCGGCCTCGAGGACATCGAGGATCTGGTCGCCGATCTCAAGGCTGCGTTCAAGACCGCGTTCCCGTAGGTGGCGGACGGGCACGAGGCCCGTCCCTACACGTTCGCCATGTGCGCGCGATCTGAAGTCATGTAGGGGAGGGCCTTGTGCCCTCCCTTACGAGCCCGTGTTGCCTGCCGCCACCGCTCTGTGATCCTTGCGTTTAGCGTAGACATACGCCGCGCCCAGCAGCACGAGACCGAGCACACCTGTCACGAAGATGCGCAGCTCGGGCTGGACGGCCGCCAGGTCGTGCAAGCCCACCTTGCATACGACGATCAGAAATCCGGCGAGTGCCGCATAGCGCAGGCGCTCCTCGCGCAGGCGGAAGCCCAGGAACAGGAGTCCCGCCGCGTAGAGCGTCGTGTAGACGCTGACGAGCACGTCCGGCCAGGCGAACTCGCTCTGGATCAGCTTTACCGCTTGCAGCAGCTCGGCAAGGCCGACCAGATAGCCGAGCGCCATGCCGAGTCCGAGCATGGGCGTGTTACTCACGCCGTCGATGCCCCGCCGTGTCCACGCGACGGCCGCCGTGGTTCCGAGAACCAGGAGCCCCGCCAGGAACCGGACGTTGAAGATCGCGATCTCGGCCGGGAAGTTGCCGGCGAGTTCGTGTCCGCACCACGCCACCGCGAGAGCTGCCGGCGCGAAGGCCATGAGCATGCGCAGCGTCTCGGAGCGCCGGTTCACCAGTACGCTCATGGCGATGACGCCTGCCGCCGCGACGGTGAGTTCCGTCGTGCGCCAACCCGTGACGGCCGGCCGGCCGACGTCGAAGAGGACCTTCGCGCACGCCGCGAGAACCAGCGCAACGCCGGTGCCTTGCACGCCGATGAGCTTGCGTGACTGCCCCAGCACGGCAATCGCCAATCCCGCTGCGACCAGGTACGTCGCGTAAGCCGTATCGCGCGCTCCGATCGCGAGGTCCTGCACGGCCCACGTGACCTCGCGTTGCCCCGCGAGCAGCGGGATGCCGAGTGCGATCATCCACAAGCCCGTGGTGAGCGATTCGTCGAGCCGGTTCTTGCGCAGGACGAACCAGCCGGCAACCGCGCCGAGATACAGGCCGGCCAGTGTCGTCGGATCGAGAATCGGTGTGCCGATCGCCATCAGCTTCCCGGCGTAGGCGTGGCCGATCCAGATCAGCGCCGTTGTAAGCAGACCGCCGGATGCGACGTGGAGCGGGGCCAGGTCGTCGCGTTCATGCGACAGGTAGATCGCCACGCCCAGCCAGGTCGTCATCGCCGCCAGGGCGGCGGCGATCCAGTGCACGTCGTAGACCATGCCGTGCGCGAGCCCGGCGCCGACCGAGATCGTGCCCGCGACGATCCCCGTCATGCGCGCGGCCGCGCTGCGGCCGGTGAACAGCAGCGCGGCGGCCGGGATCATGCCCGCGACGCCAAGCCACATCGCGACGGTGTCGTCCTGGGTGACGATCGCAACGATCGCAGCCAGCGACGCTGCGAAGGACGCGGGCAGATCGCCCACGCGCACGACGCGCCGGAGTGCGAGGAGCCCGAGGCTCACGACGGAGAGGCAGACCATGGTCAGCACCGACGCGTTCGTACCGCTGACGTCGAAGATGTACTGCGCGCCGAAGCAGCCCAGGGTCAGCAGCATGCCGCCGATCGTGACCAGGCCCTCGGGCAGGGCGCGGCTTTCCCGGTGCGTCGCGGAGTTCATCAGGGCAACGCCCGCCGCCACCCAGCCCGCGCCGGCTACCCATCCGAAGCCCGGCATGGCGAGCTTGTCGCCCAGGCCCATCGGCAGCAGTGTCACGAACCAGAGGAACAAGTCGAGCATTCCGAACAGGACGAGTGCGGCGTTCGCGCGGCTGCGGTCGACGCGCTCGCCGCGCACGATGGCGAGGATCTCCGGCAACGCGAGGCCGAGCATGTAGCCGTGGATGTGGAGGTACGTCGACGTGTCCACCGCGCCGTGGCGCACGAGCCATGTGCCGCCGACGAAGCACGCGCCCAGCACGCCGATCACGCGTGCGTGGTTCCACTTCCACTCCCGCTCGGTCCACGCGGCCCATCCGTGCAGCAGCAAGAGGTACGCCAGCAGGAAGGTGCGGTGGTCGCGCGCGTCACCGACGAGTAGGGGAGCGGCAAACGCACCCACGAGCGCGATGCTCGCAAGCGTCTGGTGGCGCAGCGTGCGCGCCAGCCATTGGCCGAGCGCACAGGCTCCGACGAGGAGCAGGAGGCCCGTCCACGGATCGACGAGGTCGTAGCGTAGCCGCGCGGCGATCGCTGCCAGGTACGCCGCTGCCGCGCCGCCGCCCCAGAGCAGGGCGATGTACTTCGATGCGACGCGCTCTCTCAGCAGGAAGCCGGCGCCCACGAATGCGGCGGACAAACCGTAGATGACGAACACGCGCGCGACCTCGCTGAGCTCCGCCCACGTCAACTTCGCGAAGAACGCCGCTGCGAGAAGCACCGCACCGACGCCGATGCGGCCGAGGACAGCGACACCGAAGACGCGCTCGAGCTCGAGGGCCGTGCGTGCAGGTGTGGGGGCAGGCGTGGGGGTGACTTCGACCGGTTGCCGAAGCCGACGCAGAGGCGGCGTGGCGGACTTGGGTCGGGGAGGCGGTACGGGGACGGGCGGAGGCGACGGTGCGATCTCCGGTTCTGGCGGCACCGGAATGGGCGGGCCGCCGAGGCCAAAGGTCTCCTGCTCGAGCGCGGTCAGGCGCGCCTCCACGCGCCGGAGCTGACGCTTGAGCTGCTGCTCCTCGAATCGGTCCATGCTGCCCGCCTCTCTGAGACTAGCACTTGCTAACCAATGAAGTTAGCGTATGCTAATGATCATGACAACCGGAAAAGCGAAAATTCGAATGGGGGCGGAGGAGCGCCGCGCTCAGTTGATCGAGAGCGCGCTCCCCGTGTTTGCCCGCAAGGGCTACGCGGCCGCAGGAACTAGGGATCTGGCGCGGGCGGCGGGTGTCACCGAGCCGATTCTCTACCGCCACTTCGACGGCAAGGCGGGCCTGTTCCGCGCCGTGCTCGACGAGGTCCAGGCCCGCGTCGTGGGAGCCATCGACGCCCGGGCGCGCGGGGTTCGCGGCGCAGAAGCGCGCCTCAAGGCCCTGGCGACGAGCTTGCCCGAGACGCTGGACGTGTTCCGCAACGAGCTTCGTGTGTTGAACGCCGCGGCGCTCGCGCACGAAGAGCCCGAGATCATGAAGGCCGCCGGGCGTTGTGCGCAGGGCATCGGCCACGCGATCGCCGGCCTGTTTAAGGGCTCCGGCGTACGTCGCGGCGTCGGCGCCCAGACGGCGGGCTTCCTGCTTCTGGAGGTGGGGATGGGGGCGGCGCTGCTCCGGCCCATGGACCTCCCTGAGATGGAGGAGTCTGTCTTCCTCGACCGCGCGATCGACGCGCTGCTGCATGGGATCGTGCGGTGAGTCGGGCGCCGGAGATGCCGCCCGCGCGCCGTCTCGCGCTTGTTGGGACGTGGATGTTCGTGGGGGGGCTGGCGGCGTTGCCGATCTCCGCGGGGCTTCTCGACGTCGTCGGACTCTACAACGGGATTTGGATCAGCTTTCTTGCCCTTGCGACGACGTTGGCCGGCGGGTTCCTGGGACTCGCCGGCGTGCTCGCCGACCGACCCAGGAAGACGGACGAGAGAAGGCGCGGGGACCGCGATCGGTGATCCGCGGCCTCGTGCGGTCGCGGCTATCCTGGGACCGATGCGGTGGGTCGCACTGGTTCCGTTGGCCGTCCTTCTTGGCTGCTCAACGCCCGTCGTCGACGTGACACCGGGGCCGCCCGAGCCGAATGCGGTCACGGTGGTCGAGGTGACGGCGCATGGAAGCGGCGGGCGCGTCGAACTGGTGAAGGCGAATCGCCGCGCGCGCGCGCCGAGCTTGGGCCTCACAGCCGACGACCGCGCGTTCCAGGCCTGGCGTCAGGACCGCCTCGACCAGGGGCTGTTCACCCAATACGCCGACCTTGAGCCCGGTCAGACGGCGTCCCACCTCGTCTATCACGACTGGGTTCCCGATGAGCCCATGACCCTCGACGTGCGCTTCAACGGCGTGTCCTACTGGAAGGGGCCCGTGGGCACGAGGTACGGCGGCCCCAACCACGTGAAGCTCTTCTTCCGCGACGGCAAGCTCGCGGGGAAGACGGTCGAGACGGCACCCGGCATCCTGACCGAAGGCGCCCTTGGGGGCGCGGCATGGCGGCCCCCCGCGGACCACGTCTCATTCCAGCTCGGCAAGATCCGACCGGATCTCAACCCGAAGCCGCTTCCGCGCTAGCCAGGGCCGTTCATGAACAAAGGCCGCCACCCAGCGGGTGACGGCCTCAGTTGTTGGTAGCGGGGGCGGGAGTCGAACCCGCAGTTCGCGGGTCCTACGGACCCAACTCCTGCGAAGCCCGCTCGAGGTTCCCCAAGGGGGCTGTGCAGCCCCCCTTACGCGCCTCGCTCGCTGTGCTCGACTCGGCGCTATCCCCCAACCCGGTCGCGGGTTGGCTCCATCAATGAACAAAGGCCGCCACCCAGCGGGTGACGGCCTCAGTTGTTGGTAGCGGGGGCGGGAGTCGAACCCGCGACCTCCAGGTTATGAGCCTGACGAGATACCACTTCTCCACCCCGCGTCGCGGTGTGAGGGACGGAGATTACACGCTCCAAAGGGTCCGACAAGCGAATGCGCAGAGTGGGCATGAAGGGTCCTGAGAGGCAATGGACGGCCCCGAGGTCCCATCGGCCGGGTTCAATGGGGCCGATGGCGTACCGCGACAGCTTTCAGGAGACCGGCTGGACCCGCTTCCTCAAGGCCCTCTCCGCGTCGTTCCGCCTCGGACGCTTCTTCGACGTCGAGGTGCGGGTCTTCTGGGTCGCCCTCATCGTCATGCCGCTCATCCTCATGCGCGGCGCACGCGGCCTGCCCTTCGTCGAAGGACTGACCTACATCGTCCTCACCACGCTGGCGCTCTACCTCATCATCTGGACGCACGAGATGGGGCACATCTTCGCCGGCCGACGCTACGGCATCCCGACGCCGCTCATCACCCTCTCGCCGCTCGGTGGTGTCGCACACATGAGTGCCGGCGCGCCCTCGCCCGGCAAGGAGATCGTGATCGCGCTCGCCGGGCCCGTCGTCCATCTCTTCTGGCTCGTGCCCGTCGCGCCGCTCTACTTCTTGATCGAGTGGGGAACCCTGCGGCCATCCGGCTGGATGAGCGACCCGGGCTACAACCTTCTCTGGACGCTGTTCTGGCTGAACGTCGGCTTGATGGCGTTCAACCTGCTGCCATGCTTCCCGATGGACGGCGGGCGCGCGCTGCGCGGGTTCCTCGCCAAGAAGATGCACCCGAACCGCGCGACGCTCATTGCCACGAAGATCGGCATGGTCGCGGCGGTCGTCTTCATGATCGCGGGCATCTTCTTCTGGATCACGCAGGACAACTTGTGGGGGCCGATCCTCGCGATGATCGGCATCTCGAACTACATGGCCTGCAAGCAGGAGCGCCTGGCGACGCAGTACTCCGCCGGCCCCTACATGCAGGCCGATCCGCTTCAGCCGTGGCAGACCGATCCCGAGGCCTGGAAACGGGGCGGCTCCTTCGATCCGCTCGCCAAGCCGGACAAGCGCGCGGAGAAGCTGCAGAAGAAAGCCGAGCAACGTGCGCGGAAGGAAGCGGAGGAAGCGGCCGCGCTCGACGCCGAGGTCGATCGCGTCCTGGCCAAGGTGAGCGAGGTGGGCATGGCCGGCCTGAGCCGCAAGGAGAAGGACGTTCTCAAGCGCGCGTCGGAGCGGCGACGAGGCAAGTAGCGTCATGGTGGGCGGAGAGAGCGTGAGGGGTGCAGGGGGGTACGCAATAGCCCCCCTGCCGCGAGTGCGAAGCACGAGCGCCCTCGCCGCGCGGGAGCGCGGAATCGACGACAAGTGACCGCTGTTACCCCGCGCGTCATGGTGGGCGGAGAGGGACTCGAACCCCGCTACGCGGGGTAGCCCCCTCGCTCATACAAGGGGGGTGGTGTCACCCCCCTTACGCACCTCGCTCGCTTCGCTCGTCTCGGTGCTAACCCCCCACCCGGTCGGGGTAGACAACGTCATCGTGGTGGGCGGAGAGGGACTCGAACCCCCGACCTCCTCGGTGTAAACGAGATGCTCTAGCCAACTGAGCTATCCGCCCAATGAGTCGCAGCGCGGCACTGTAGCGTACGTTCGTCGGCAAGGAGCACGATGCCCGACGAACCGCACACGACCGATCGCCGCATCGCACGCGTGCCGCCGCATGGCGACGGAGAACGCCTCGACCGGTTCCTCGCAAGCTCGTTCCCCAGCTACTCGCGCAGGCAGATCGGCGATGCGATCCGCGCCGGTCTGGTACGCGTGAACAAGCGCAAGGCCCGTCCGGGTGCGCTGCTTGCCGCCGGCGACGAGCTGGAGCTTCCTGTCTGGTCGAAGGTGCTGCCTGACCTCGATCGCCGCCGCACCCGGGCGCGCGAACGCGGGAAGCCGCCGACCGAGGTCGTCGAGCTCCACCGCGACGACTACCTCCTCGTCGTCTCGAAGCCGGCCGGCGTTGCCGTGCACGGTGGCGCGGGCCAACAGGACATGCGTACGCTCATCGATCTGTTGCGCGAGGACATCCTCGACGGCTACGGGCTCGTGCATCGTCTGGACCGCGACACGACCGGCGCGATCGCGCTCGTGCGCGGAACCGAGCTCCGCAAACACACGATGCAGCGCTTCACGGATGGCGACCCGGCGATCCGCAAGGTGTACGAGGCCATCGTGACCGGCGTGCCCGATCCCTCCACAGGCGACATCGACATCCCGCTCGCACCGCCCGGGCACCGCAGCAAGGCGCGCGTGGACGAGACCGGCGGCAAGCCGGCGCTCACGCGCTATCGGACGCTCGAGACCTTCGTTCGCGCGGCGCGACTGGAGCTGGAGCTGCTCACCGGCCGGACGCACCAGGTGCGCGTCCACCTGCAGGCGATCGGGCATCCGCTGCTCGTCGATCCGCTCTACGCGGGGCGGAAAGGCTGGCGCATCCCCGATCCACGCGGCGAGAACGACGCCCACCTGCGTCGCACGCCCTTGCACGCACGCACGCTGACGCTTCCGCACCCCAAGACGGGGGATGCGATCACGGTGACGGCGCCGCTGCCCGACGACATGAAGTACGCACTCGAGGTGCTGCGCGTCGTCACGGGACGCGGTCGGAAGCGAGGTGGTCTCCCGCCGGCAGCAGAGAGCTAGGCAGCAGCCCTACCGGGGCGTGCGAATGCGCTTCTTCTGCTGACGCTTCGGGCTGCACGGACGCTTGCCGTGGTTGGCCTTCTTGACGAGTCGGCGGTTGACGGCCATGGCGAGCTCCAATTCGCAGTTCCAGTGGCGAGCCGCGAATGGTACCAGTCCTCGCCTCGGCTGCCATATCCACCGGGCCCCCCGTGAATTCGCCCCACACCCACAACATCGTTCGCAATGCGCTCGCCTTCATCGTTTGTGAGGCGTTCTGGGGGTTCGCCTGGTCCCTCTCCGTGGACTTCACCCTCGCAGCCCCGTTCAGCGACGGATTCGGCGGCTCGGAGGCCTTCGTCGGGACGGTCATGCTCGTCTCGTCCTTCTCGCTGGGCATCCCGACCTTGCTCACCGCGTTCTGGGTCGAGCCCATGCGCCACAAGCGGCAATTCGTCTTCTGGACCCACATCGCCGGGGCCCTGGTGATGGGGCTCATGGCGGTGCTCATCGCAGTCGCGGGGCCGTCCGGAGACGAGGTGGTCCGCATCACCTACCTCGTTGGCATGGGGCTCTTCTTCGCCGTCGTCGGATTCACGATTCCCGGTTGGCTGGCCATGCTCGGCGAGCTCTTTCCCAAGGGCATGCAGGCGCGTGTGCTCGCCATCACGTTCATCCTCAACAAGACCTGCGGCCTGGGCGGTGGGGACGTCACGCGCATCGTGCTCGGCACGTCATGGAGCGCCGTCGACCAGTGGACCTTCCTGTTCGGTCTTGCCGCCGCCATGATGTTCGTGGGGTCTTTCACGTTCTTGTGGATCGTGGAGCGTCCGCTCGAACGGCCCGAGCGCACGACGATGCGGCGGTACGTGCGCGGTCTCGTGAACGCATTTCGTGACCTGCCCATGCTGAGGCGCTTCATCGCCACCGACCTGCTCGCCGTGACCGCGTTCGTCACGATCGTCTTCTATCCGGACGCCGCCATTCGCGGCGAGGGGTTCCCCGACGAGGCCGCGGGCACGTGGATCATGATCGGCGCCGTGTTCCAGCTGAGCGGCAGCGGCCTCGTCGCCTGGGCCGGCCATCGCGTCGAACCCCGGCAGTGGCTGGCAGGGGCCGCGCTCACCGGCGCGCTGTGCTCGGTGGCCGCCGCTGTCGGCGGCTCGCCGCTCGCCTACGCGGGGGCCGCGGCGTTCTCGGGTCTCCACATGGGGCTCCGCAACAGCTGCTACGCCCCGCATGTCATGCAGAGTGCGCCGGATCGGGACGGCACGGCGCCGCTCGGCATCGCGCTGGCGCTCGCCATGATTGTTCAGGGGGTCGCGCCGTTCTTGGTCGGTGCCCTCGTCCCCGACATCGGCTACGGGGCTGTTTTCTTGGCCGTAGCGGCCTGCTGCGTTGCGTCTGCGCTGCTCCTCGCGTTCTGGCTTCCCCGTGTGCGGGGCACCGGATCGACGTCTTTCGTTACAAACCCCGATTAATCGGGAACACAGAGCGGCGCGCCGCCGTCAGGAAGGGCAAGCAAGCGGGGCTTTGGACTTGCGGCCGGGAACACTGCACTGGAGTGAACACGCGTGATCACATCCACGACGGGCGGCCAGATGCTGAGCGAACGTGAGATTCTGGGCATCGGTAAGGACCTCCTTGACGGCGACCCCGAGCGGGGCGCCGCGCTACTCACGACAGATCGACGCGTCATCTACTCGAATGCGGCAGCACGCAACATGCTGCGCGACGGGTCGGCGCGCGGGCAGGACGCGACGTTGCCTGCTCTCGTCGATCGGTGGGTAGAGGCATTTGTCGAGCGCATGCGCAACCAGCGCGGCCCGGCGAGTGCCGACTGGTACTACCCCGATCCGGACGACCGGAAGCTGCGCATCTCACTCGAGTCGACGGTGCGCGAGCACGTCCCGCACGTCATCCTCCGTGTGCAGTCCGCGATTCCCTGGGCCGAACCGACTGTGCGCCGACTTCAATCCCGCTTCGGGCTGACCCTACGCGAAGCACAGGTCGCCGCCGGCGTAGCGCGCGGCCACACGAATGCCGAGGTCGCCGAGCGGCTCGGCATCGTCGAGAAGACGGTCAAGAACGTCCTGATGTCCGTCTTCACGAAGTGCAAGGTGCGCAACCGCGTCGAGCTGGCGCTGCGGGCGTTCGATGCCCCCGTCGCCAACATCAATACTCGTCGCGGGAGCTGAAGCTCCCCCGGGGGGCAATACTCGTCGCGGAAGCTAGCGACAGCACCAGCACTTGAGTACAGCGCTTCCTGCGCCACCATTGTGTCGCGATGAAGCTCGCTCCGCTGCGCCCCTACGAGACGACCTGGGAGGATTGGCTCCTCGGGGGCGGTCCGTGTGCGCAGTTCGAAGACCCGTCGCTCCCGCTCGAGGTCGAGATCGGGCCTGGTGAGGACGCGTTCCTCTACGACAGCGCCGTCGACGATTCCGCGCGCAACTGGCTCGGCATCGAGTACAGCCGCAAGCGCGTACGCCGCTACGTGCGCCGCATCGAGCGCGGCGGCGTCGAGCTGCCCAACCTGCGACTGATCTGGCGACCGGCGGCCGACCTCGTCGGCCCGTTCCTGAGCCCCGGGGTGGTGGCGAACTACCACATCTACTTCCCCGATCCCTGGCCCAAGGCGCACCACGCCCGCTACCGGATGATGGCGCCCGCCTTCGTCCAGTCGCTCCACGCGAGCCTCGCGCCCGGCGGTGCCGTCAACATGGCGACGGACGCCGCGGAGTACGCCGAGGAGATCCGCGAGGCGTTTCTGCCCGTCGAGCGCATGACCGAGGAGCGCTTCGCGGAAGACGAGCTGCCGGCCGAGACCGTGTTCGAGGAGCGCTGGCGTGCGATGGGGCGGACCATCCACTTCTTCCGCTATCGCAAGGCCTGAACAACTAGGGCAGGATGTCTGGATGCTCAGGCACTCCTTCGCTCTGGCTCTCCTCTTCCTCGCCGGCGGTGCGGCCCTGGCCGATGACGGCGGTGTCGGCGACACGCTCGACGGGCTCTCCGGCGCCAAGGCACTCGCGTTCGTGAAGGAGCTCTCCGCGGACGGCATGGAAGGCCGGCGCACCGGCTTCGCCGGCGGACAGAAGGCCGAGAACTGGGTCATCGAGAAGATGAGCGAATTCGGGCTGCACCCCGCGGATGCCGGCGGCACGTACCTCGAGCCCTTCACGTTCAAGGCGTCCGAGGTGACGGCGCCCATCCAGGTGAAGGTCGGCGCAAAGGCGCTCACGTACGGCACCGACTTCGTGGAGATGCAGCAGACCGGCGGCGGCAAGGCGTCCGGCGAGGCCGTCTTCCTCGGCTTCGGCATCCGCCGTCCCGACATCGGCTGGGACGACTACGCGGGCGTGGACGTGAAGGGCAAGATCGCGCTCGTCATGCGCGGGGCGCCGCGCGCGCGCGAGCACGAGTTCGGCGACGAGATCTTCATCGGTCACAAGATGAAGGAGGCCGCGGACGCGGGCGCCGCCGCCTTCCTGCTCGTCGACGAGGCCAACGCGCTCGCGGGCGCGATCATGCCGCAGTACATCCGTCCGCGAGTGCCCGCGATCTGGGTCTCGCGTGCCATTGCGGATTCGATCGTCGCGTCCAAGGGCAAGACGATCGCGCGTCTGAAGGGCCAGCGCGACGCCGGCAATCCCGCGCAGTCCTTTGCGACGGGCACCACGGTTTCCGTTGACCTCCAGGTCAAGTGGCACGCGGCGGCCAAGGGACACAACGCGCTCGGCGCGATCCACGGGCGCGACCCCGACCTGAAGCACGAGATCGTGCTCGTTGCTGCACACATGGACCACATCGGCACCGGCTACGGCGGCACGCCGGTCTTCAACGGCGCCGACGACAACGCGTCGGGCGTCGCCGTGATGGCGCACCTGATCGACGTGCTGAAGGCCAACCGCTGGAAGCCCAAGCGCACGATCATCTTCTGCGCGTTCGGTGCGGAAGAGCAGGGTCTGATCGGCGCGAACGCGCTCGCGACGCGCTATCCCTTCGAAGGCCGCATCGTGACCGTGCTCAACATGGACATGGTCGGCCAGGGCGAGCCGGCGATCTGGTTCGCGGGCGGCGGCAGCTACCCGTGGATGGACAAGCGCTTCAAGGCGTGGCTGCCCGACGCGCTGAAGGCGAAGACGACGTTCAGTCGACGCGCCGGAGACCGCGGCGACCACTGGCCGTTCCATGCGCGCGGAATTCCCGCCTTCTTCATCCGCAGCAAGGGTGAGCACCTCCAGTACCACACGCCCAACGACGTCGCGGCAAACGTGAAGCCGGACGTGCTCGAGGCGACGGCACGCATCGTCGGGACGCTGCTCGTCAATCTCGGCAACTGCACCGAGCGGCTCGAGATGCCGGGCAGCTTCTATCACTACCTGTTACGCGAAGCCCCCCTCTTCGGCATGGCGGATCTGAAGAACGGGCAGGTCGTCGCGCGCGATGTCGGCGCCGCGGTGCCGACCGGGTGGATCGTGACGGTGAAGGGCAACGCCCAAGCCGCCTGGAGGCAGCTCGAACTGCTCGGTCAGGACGCGCGCTACCGGCTCGTCACGCGCGCGGCCGACGTCGGGCGTGCCTGGTACGAGGGACGCGCGCCGCTGGTCCCGCGTCTTGTACTCGACCAGACCGATGCGCTCGATCGCTACATCGACATGGGCTATCGCTGGGTCGTGTCCGGTGCCCCCGAGGTGCTGAAGGTCGTGCAGGGCAAGCGCGTGATTGCGGAGTTCAAGAGCAGCGAGTCCAGCGCTCTGCAAGCGGGCTCCGACGAGCTGTTGCTCCTCATGACCGACCAGTTGCTGAGCGAGAAGCTCGACGACGCTCGTGTGTTCGTTGCGGGCCTGTCGAAGACGCCGGCGGGCGGCGATGCCACGTCCCTGTCCAAGGTCCTCGGGGCCTGGTCCGGCGCGAAGAAGCCGGGCTGGTGGTTGCCGGGCAGTCCGCAGCGCAAGGCCATTCGTGCCGCTCTGGGCGGTTGGATCGTGGAGTGGCTGCAACGCACCGAGCGCTAAGGGGACGGCCCTCGATCCGCTCGTATGCTCTGCGCTCCGGCTGGAGATCCCTATGCCCCGTATTGCCCTCGTTCTCGCGTTCTGCGCGCTGCTCACCACCGGCTGCCTCACGCACAAGGACCACGTGACCTTGAAGGCCGACGGCAGCGGCACCTTCGTCGCCGTCTACATGGTCGACATGGCGAAGGGCAAGGAGCTGATCAACACCGCCATGACGCTCTTCGGCGGCGGCGGGGGCGGCGGCGAGATGCCGAGTGCCGAGGAGATGGCGCTCGTCAACCCGTACGCGCCGGTGTGGTTCCGCGAGGCCGGCAAGGGCGTCGACGGCTACTCCGTGACGGGCGCGACCGAGGTCGCGACGGAGACCACGCGCGCCAACGTCATGTCGGCGAGCTTCACGTCGCTCGAGGCGGCCGCCAAGGGCGGCGCGTTCTTCGCGGCGTCCGTCACGCTGTCGAAGGTCGACAAGAGCGAGAGGCTCCCCAACGGTGCGTGGAAGCTCGTGTTCCGCGAGGCGCTGGCCGGCGGCGGCGAGGCGCTCGGCGGCATGGACCCGGCCCAGATGCTCCCGATGTTCGAGGCGCAGCTCTCCGGCTTCAGCGTCAAGCGTGCGGTCACGCTGCCGTGCGCGATCCTCGAGACGAACGGCAAGGCGTCCGCCGACAAGATGACCGTCGAGTGGACCGTCAACTACGACAAGATCCTCGAGGGCAAGGACCTCGAGATGACGGTCGTCTTCGAGGCGAAGGAAGAGGTCAAGCTCAAGCCCTTCAAGTTCTCGCCCGACATCATGGCGCTCGTCCCGCGCTTCACGCAGCCCCCGCCGGGTGCGAAGGCCGAAGCCAAGCCCGAGCCCAAGAAGGAAGAAGCCGCACCTACGACCGGCGGCGGCGACAAGTAGCACGTGATTCGCGGACGGGCACCAGGCCCGTCCCTACATGTCCTTGCATGCGCCTACGCAGCGTCCCGTAGGGGAGGGCCTTGTGCCCTCCCTCGCATTACTGGGCCTTCCCTCGTAGCTCGTTCAGCTTCTTCAAGGCGTCCATCGGCGTCATGTTGTCGAGGTCGAGCGCCTTGATCTCCTGGAGCACCGGATCCGGTGCGGCCGGCGCGAACAGACCCAGCTGGATGTCGTGGCTCTTGCGCGCCGGTGCGTCGCCGAACGTGATGCGATCCACCGTCTCGTCGCGATCGCCCTCGAGACCCTTCAGGATCCCGCGGGCACGCTCGACGACGGCGTCCGGCACACCCGCCAGACGCGCAACGTGGATGCCGTAGGAGCGGTCCGTGGCACCCGGTTGGATGCGGCGTAGGAAGACGATCGAGTCGCCCCACTCGCGCACGGCGACGTTCAGGTTCTTGACCGATTCCAGCTCGTCGGAGAGGCGCGTCAGCTCCGCGTAGTGCGTCGCGAAGAGCGTGCGCGCCCCGATCACCTCGGAGAGGTACTCCGTCAACGACCAGGCGATGGCAATGCCGTCGAACGTGCTCGTGCCGCGGCCGACCTCGTCCAGGATCACGAGGCTGCGATCCGTCGCATGGTTGAGGATGTAGGCCGCCTCGCTCATCTCGACCATGAAGGTCGACTGCCCGCCCGCGAGGTCGTCCTCGGCCCCGACGCGCGTGAAGACGCGGTCGCACAATCCGATGCGCGCCTTGCCGGCCGGCACGAACGAGCCCATCTGCGCCATCAGCACGATCAAGGCGGTCTGGCGGATGTAGGTGCTCTTGCCCGACATGTTCGGGCCCGTGATCAAGGCGATGCGCTTCTCACCGTCGAGGTCGGTGTCGTTGGGAACGAAGCGGTCGCTGCCGTCGAGCGTGGCCTCTACGACCGGATGGCGCGCGTCCTTGAGCTCGAGCGTCTGGTCTTCGAGCAGCTCGGGGCGTACGTACTCGTGCGTCGCGGCGACCTCGGCAAGCGACGCAAGCGTGTCTACCTCCGCGACCATGGCCGCGACGGCCTGGAGCGCGGGAATTCGCTTCGCGACGTCCTCGCGCAGCTCTTGGAACAAACGTCGCTCGAGATCGCGTGCGCGTTCGTCGGCCTTTAGCACCTTGCGCTCGTAGGCGTCGAGCTCCGGTGTGACGTAGCGCTCCGCGTTGGTCAGCGTCTGCTTGCGCTTGTACTCGGGCGGCACCTTGTCCTTGTGCGCGTGCGTGATCTCGAGGTAGTAGCCGAAGACCTTGTTGTAGCCGACCTTGAGCTTCGGGATGCCGGTGCGCTCGGCCTCGCTGCCCTGGTAGGCGGCGATCCAGTCCTTGGCGTTCTTGCTGAGCGAGCGCAGCTCGTCGAGCTTCTCGTCATGGCCCTCGCGGAAGATCCCGCCCTCGGTGATCGTCGGCGGGGGATCGTCGGCGATTGCCTTGGCGAGTGTCTCCGCCATGTCGGTGAAGCACTCGATGCGGTCGCGCAGATCCGCCAGTGTCTGGCTGTAGACCTTCTCCAGCAGGCCGCGCACCGCGGGCAGCACCTCGAGGCTCTGGCCGAGCCCGAGCAGGTCTCGTGCATTCGCTCGGTTGGTCGCGATGCGCGCGAGGATGCGCTCGACGTCGCGCACGTTGCTCAGCACGTCGCGCAGGTCGCGACGCAGGAACGAGTCCTTGACGATCTCCTCGACGCCGTCGTGGCGGCGTTCGATCGCTCCCTTCTCTGTCAGCGGCGCGAGGATCCACTCGCGCAGCATGCGCCCGCCCATGGCCGTCTTCGTGCGGTCGAGCACCTGGAGCAGCGTGCCGTCCTTGCTGCCGTCGACGCGCTGGACGAGGTCGAGGCGCCGGCGCGTCGTCTGGCCGAGCAGGAGCGCCTGGCCGGCGTCGTGGCACTCGATCCGGGTCACGTGCGAGAGCGACGTGAGCTGCGTGTCCTTCAGGTACTCGAGCACCGCCCCGGCTGCCCCTTGTGCTGCCCGCAGGCGGTCGAGCCCGAAGCCCTTCAAGCTCGCCACGTGGAAGTGGTCCTTCAGCGCGCGCGCCGCAGAGTCGGACTCGGCCGTCCAGGGCGGCACGAACGTGACCGCCGAGCGGAAGCGACGCTCGAGCTCGACCGCGAGCTCGCCGCCGTCGTCATCCTCCGGGAGGAGGATCTCCGCCGGTTGGATGCGCGCGATCTCATCGAACAGCGCGTCGGCCGACGGCTCCGCAACGAGGAAGCGGCCGGTGCTGAGGTCGATCCACGCGAGGCCGACCTTGTTGCGGCGTTCTTTCTTGCGCTTGGGTCGCACGGCGAGCAGGAAGTTGCTCGCGCGCGGATCGAGCGCGTCTTCTTCCGTGAGCGTGCCGGGCGTGAGCACGCGCACGACCTCGCGCTCGAGCAGCCCCTTCGTCTCCTTCGGGTCGCTCGTCTGTTCGCAGATCGCGACCTTGTGACCGCGTGCAAGCAGGCGCTGGAGATATCCCTCGGCCGCCTTGACGGGCACGCCCGCCATCGGAATGCGGCGTTCCTTGTCGCGCGCAGTGAGCGTGAGGCCCAGTTCCTTGGACGCGAGCTTCGCGTCGTCGTGGAACATCTCGTAGAAGTCGCCCATACGGAAGAACACCAGCGCGTCGGGGTAACGACGCTTGGCATCGGCGTACTGGGCCATCGCGGGGGTCTCGGCAGCCACGCGGCAGGTCTCCGGATCGAACGTTGGGAGCGCGACGGTAGCACCACCCAGCGACCTTCAAACCCGCGAGAAACAGGTCGTTCCGGCTCGCTTCCCGGCACCTGTGGACCGGCTGTGGAAAGCCGGTGGAGTCCCGCCGGGGGGCGTCAACGCCCGCGGAAGTAGTAGACGCGCCCGCCCAGCGGCACGCCCTTCACGGCCCGCTTGCCGAGCGTGTCGTGGAACGCGTTGCCGAAGGTGACAGGCACCGACTGCACGCGGCCCGTCTGGTCGATCCGGAACGCCATGAAGTGGAGATGCGGCTCGGAGCTTTCGCCGCTGTTACCCACGCGCGCGACCACGGCGCCGGCACGCACCTGCTTGCCCTTGAAGAGACCCTGGACGCGGCTCTTGTGTTTGAGGTGGAGGTACGCCGTGTAGAGCTCGTTGGCGTGCTTGATCACCATGTAGTTCAGCGCGCACTGCGGGTTGCGGCTGTAACCCGGGTTGTCCTTGGCGTGGTCGCAGTACGCGACGATCTCTCCATCGGCCGCCGCGAGCACGTCGCGCTCCCACGCGTAGTACGAGTCGTTCTGCTGCGGGTTGCCCTTGTGCGTCCGACCCTTGTTGTCGAGCTTCACCAGGTCGTAGGCGTAGCGGAACTGGGGTCGTGCGTAGTGATCGTTGAAGCGCGGCGCGCCCGGTCCGCTGCTGAGCTGCCACGTGCCTTCAACCGGCGCGCGCAGCATCGCGGGCTGGATGCGCTTCACCGCCCAGGACTTGACGATCTCCTTCTCCTTGCCGTTCAGCTTGAAGCGCGTCTTGATGCCGACCATGCCCTTCTCGAACTTCTTGTCGACGGGCAGCCGTCGCGCGAAGGGCCACAGCGCAACGAGGTCGCCCTCGGCATCGAAGCCCTTCCATTTCACCGGTTGTGAGCCGCCGCGGTCGCTGACCACGGTGAGCTCGGTCTCGACGTCGGTCGGCTGCTCCCCGTTGAGCACTTGGTGCTGGCCGATGAACAGCACGGAGTCCTCACCGTCCGCGAACGGCACGACGTGCAGCGGTTCGATGATGCCGATGCCGAGCGGATAGGGGGGAGCGAACGGCTGCGGCGGCTCGAAGGCTTCGCGGACGATGGGGTACGCTTCGGCGCAGTGCCCGTCCTCGGCCTTGCCGATCAAAACCGTGTAGATGGCCGGCGTCTCGGCCTTGTACTCCTGGCTGCCGAGGATCTCGGGTTCGGTGCCCGCTTCGACGGTGATCTCGTCCCGCAAGTAGGACCCGTCGAAGGACTCCGGATCCAGCGGAATCAGCCATCCGCCTTCGTGCCCGAGCAGCAGGTTCGCGCTCTTGATGGTGATCGGGTTCTCCGTCGCGTTGGAGACCTTCAGCTCGAAGTTGAAGTCGAACTGGCCGAGCGAGCCGATGTCGTTGAATCCGGCCTTGCCGGCGAAGCCGAGCTCGGAGCACTCCACCGTGTCGTCGGCCTCGGCGGGCTTTGCGGCCTCCTTCTCGTCGGCCGCGCTCCACGGTGCGAGCAGGGTGACGAGCGCCAGTGCCTGCAGGCCGCGCGCGAGGTAGTGCTTCGAGACCATCGACCCTCCACGGTTTGCAGCGGCTGCCGCTTGATCTTGCCACGGGTCCGGCAGGCCGAAGCGTTATCCTGCCCCGTCCATGAGTACGACCGAGCAAGAAGGCGTCGATCCGCTTCCGCCGCCGACTCCGCCTGCGGGGGCCGGTGATCCGCAGGCGCTGCTGCGCACGCTGCCGCCCGTCAACGAGGTCCTCGAAGGCGTCGGAGAGAGCCACCTC
>JANQJW010000004.1 GCA_028281445.1 Planctomycetota bacterium
TGTTACCAAAAAATTTTCTGATACGCTTTTCAGGTGCGTTGCTGTGTTAATTAACCAAACTGTTAGTAAATTGTATCAAATATTTCATGGTTATCCTGAAGCTCTAGTCCGCTAAATAGCCGTTTTTAGTATCGTCACGTAACGCTCCTCCCCAGTAACGTGACGAAACTAATAACGGCTCCATGTACATGCCAAAATAGTCTGAATTTGACATGTACAATTCACCCCTACAGACGAGGATTGCGTCACAGGTGTTTCACGAATTGCAGCATGCGGGCTTTCCGAATTCGGACAGGCCGGCCGCTTGCGCGGCCGGCCTGCTTCCATACGGCTTCGAATGGACGTCTGGCGTGCGCTAGTGGATGCGCACGCGGCCTCCAACCGAAATGAAACCGCGCGGGCGGCGCACGACGCGGTGGCGGTGGGGCACCCAGACGCGCTTCACGATGCGGCGGCCGGGGATCCAGACCTTGTAGCGCTCGAGCACGATGCGGGGCTCGCTGTGGATCGGTCGGCCGCGACGGGTGTAGCCGATGAGCTCGCCGGGCACCTCGACCTCGCGGGTGCGGGTCTCGTAGTAGCCCGGTTCGTAGCTCACGACGCGCTCCCAGTGGCCGCCGCGGCGCACGACAGTGCGCCGGTGGCCGATCGGGAAGGTGACGCGGCCGCCGATGTAGGTACGCGGGCCGAACGCGACCCCTGTCCGGGCGCCGTGCCCGAACGGATGGGCCTCTGCGTCGGGCGTGTCCGCGAACGCGAGGGCGGCGATGAGGGCTGCCGGAATGAGTAGGTATCGCATGTTCATGGTGGGTTCCTTGGTTGGGCCCCGAAGGGCGTCCGTCGCGGAGGTCCATCACACGAACCGTGCCAATTCCCGCCGCTCAGTCATAAGTCGTTATAATGAAACGTCTTATGGGATCAACGCGCTGCGCCCTGCGGCCTCCGTGTCCCCGTGTGGCGACAGCGATCTTCCCCGCCGTGCCACGCCGGGCGCGCCCTAGACTCGGGAGATGGTGCCCGACGAAGCAACGCCCCTGCGCGCACACATGGCGCTCTGTCTCCTGGGGTTCCGGGGTTCCGGCTACTCGCCCGAGTTCATCGCAGCGATGCACGAGATCCAGAGCGGCCTGCGCGACTACCCGGATGAGCGGCTGCGCCTCGTCGACGAGCCCGATCTGATCTGCGAGGCGTGCCCGAACCTCGCCGAAGAGGGATGCACGCTCGGTGGCCCGAGGCACGAAGCCCACATGCGCGACCACGACCGGACGGTGCTCAGGCGCCTGGGATTCGCGGCTGGGGAGACGACGACCTGGCGCGAGGTGCTCGCACGCATCAGGAAGTCCATCCGGGGTCGCGATCTCCCCTCCATCTGCACGACCTGCCCATGGCTGCCGCTGGGCGTCTGCGCGTCGAGTGTCGATGCACTGCGGGACGAAACCTGAGTGGGCTACGGAAACGCGAACAACGGCGATTCGGACGACCCCTCGCAGGACGGCTCGGAGCGCGGGAAGCCGGATGATCCGCCGTCGTCCAAGGAGCACCCGCACGAGTCCACACCGGAGGCCGACGTGCCGCCTTCCGCCGCCCGCGCCCACAGCTCCGTACCCGCCCGCGCTCGCACGCGAGGACCACAGCGCGTGCGAACCGGCCCCTCCCGCAACCCCGATCGCGCCTTGCAGGACGTCTGGGTCGCACGCCTGCGGGAAGGCGACGCGGAGGCACTGCGCGATGTGGTGCACGCCTTCAGCGAGCGCTTGACCGCGGTCGTGGCCGGCATCCTGCGGGACCGCGATGCGGTCGAGGACGTCGTGCAGGAGACCTTCACGAAGGCCTTCTATCGCATCCACTCGTTCAAGGGCGGCTCGAGCCTCTACACGTGGCTCTACCGGGTCGCCGTCAACGCCGCGAAGGACTACATCAAGTCGCGCCGCCGCCGGCCGGCGTCCTCGTTCGACGAGCTACCCGGCCGCGCGAGTCTGCCGGCGGGCGAACCGCCCATGGTCGAAGGGCTCGAGCGGCGCGAGCTGCGCCTCAAAGTGCGCGACGCGATCGTGAAGCTGCCGACGCGCTTTCGCACCGTGCTCGCATTGCGCGAGATCGAAGGCCTCGCCTACAACGAGATCGCCGAGGTTCTGGGCTTGAGCCTCGGGACGGTCGAGAGCCGCCTGTTCCGCGCACGGCGCCGGCTGCGCTCGCTTCTCGGGGTTACGGACCCCGACGAGAAAGGAAGCTAGACCCGTGAGCCGCAAGACTCCCTCTTCCGACGGCTTCTCCCGCGAGGAGTCCCGGTACCTGGACGGCGAGCTGCCCGACGAAACGGCGCGCCGCATGGAGAACCGGCTGGCCGCCGATCCGGATGCCACCGACCGCGTCGAGGCCTATCGCGACGCCATGGACCTCTGGCGCGACGACGTCCAGCGCACCGCGCAGCGCGTCGATCCGGAGGCGCTGGCCGACCGCATCGTCGCTGCCGCCCGGAGCGGCCCGTCGCAGCTTCCGATCGCACAGTCGCGCGCTGCCCCCTGGTACGCCGCTGCCGCCCTGCTGCTCATCGGCATCGGTATCACGGGCACGATGCTCAACCTGCCGGCCCCCGCCCCCCGGCCCAGCCAAGCCGCTTCGAACCTCCGTGTCCTCGGAGACTTCGAAGGGGAGTTCCAAGACGCAATGGTCAACCTCTTGATCGACGACCCCGAGCTCGCCCCTCCGCTGGCGACCGGCGGCCCGAAGTAAGGATCCCAGCCATGCTGCACAGTCTTCGCACGGTTGCCGCCCTGATGCTCATCGCGGGCATCTGCATGGGCGTGTTCGCGTCCACCCTGATGGCCAACAAGCGCCCGCAGGTCGAGCCGACCCTCGACAGCAAGATCGAGGAGCGCGTCAAGGAGTACCGCGAGTTCTTCAACCTGGACGTGGGCCGGACCGACATGGTGCGGCGCGAGCTCCAGCGCCACCGCCGCGAGCTCCGCGACCTGCTCCTGGAGCTCCGGGAGCGCCATCAGGAGGAGTTCAGCACGCTGGTCCAGAAGACCGAGTCGCGGATCAGCAAGATCGTGAACGACGAACGGTAGGAGAGCCGAACGACCGATCCATTGAGACATGCCGCCCCGGTTGCCGGGCCAGGGGCCCCCGATCCGGGACGGCGCATAGCGAAACAACGTGGGCTTCTTCCTGGATGGATCCGGGAGTAGGGGTCGATTGGACCCTATAATCCCGCGTTCCTAGCCGTCCGGAGGCGTTTCATCCGGGGGAAGGCACTCGTATGGCTCGGGCCATCGGCCTAGACATTGGCGCGCGCTTCATCAAGGTCGTCGAGATCGTCGGCGGCCCGCGTTCGTTCAAGGTCCAGCGCGTGGCCGTCCGCGAGATTCCCGGCTCGGGTCCGAAGGCGGACACCAGCGAGCTGGCCCCGGCCGAAGCCGCCGCTCTCACCGACGACATCGTCATCGAAGAAGACGAGAGCGGGCTGACCACGGGCGAGCAGGAGCCGGCGGTTCACGAGCCGTCGCGCGAGGAGCACATCTCCGAGGTCATCGCCGAGGTCTTCCAGACGTTGTCCCTCCCGCGCGAGGACGTCTGTGCGTCCTTCGAGTCCGACGCGACGGTCTTCCGCGAGATCATGGTTCCCTTCTTCGAGGAGGACCAGATCCGCAAGGTCGTCCGGTTCGAAGCCGAGAACCACCTGCACAGCTACGCGATCGACGACGTCATCGTCAACTGGATCAAGACCGGCGAGACCAAGGACGGCAGCCGCCTGACGATCTTCGCTTCGCCGAAGGATCAGCTCGCGCAGCACATCGCGATGACGCGGCGCGCGCGTGTGGATCCGGCGTCGGTGGATCTCGATGCGACCGCGCTCTACACGGCGCTCGAAGCCTCGGGCGTGTTCGAGGCGAACCCCGACTGCATCGTCATCGAGGTCGGCGCGCACTCGACCACGTTGATGCTGCTTGTCGACGGACGCCCGCGCGTCGTGCGCGCCTTCCGGCTCGGTGTCGGCTCGCTGGAGAAGGAAGTCGGCGACGCACTCGGTGTCTCCGCGGACGAGGGGCGCGAGCGCGCAACCCGGAGTAGCGGCGACGACCTGTTCGTTCCGGCATCGGAGTTGGAACCCGCGGCAGGCGAGACCGAGAAGAGCCTTGCGCAGCTCGAGAAGGACGTTGTCGTCGACCGGCGCAAGGACTTCGTCACCAAGCTCCACCGTGAGTCGATCCGTTCGCTGGCCTCGGTCACGAGCGAATCTACACCGGACAAGATCCTGCTTCTCGGCGGCGGCTCGCTGCTGCCGGGCGTCGACGAGTCGTTGACCGAACGCTTCGGCTTGCCCGTGGAGCGGCTCAACCTCCTCGAGCACCTCGACTGCAAGGACGAGGGTTCCGATCCGGCCTACACCGGCGCCGTCATCGGCCCCGCGGTGGGCTGCGGCCTGCGGATGCTGGGACGCAATCCCCTGGGCGTGGAGCTGCTCCAGGAGGAGTTCGCACCCCGCAACGTCTTCGAAGTCGTCCGCACCACGCTGGCGACAGCGATCACGCTCCTGTTCCTCGTGCTGGGCATCTGGACGTTCAGCATCAAGGAGCAGCTCAAGGCAGAGCGCGTCAAGTACAACGACAAGGCCGCCGTCATGGAGCTCATGACCTACAAGGCCGAGCTCGCCTACCAGCAGGGGATCGAGAACAAGACCAAGGACGTCGCCGACAAGACGACGAAACACTGGCTGCGCAAGCAGCTCCCGCGCGATCACACGCGCATCATCAAGATGCGCAACCGGCTGATCCAGCGGCATCGCTTCCTGCAGTCCGAGTTGGGCCTGCGCAGCGACATCCCGCAGCTTCCGAGCGCGGTGAAGGCGATGTTCGAGGTCTACAAGGCCTTGAGCCAGGTTCCCCGTGAACGCCTGGGGTCGTACTTCCAGATCAACGAGCTGACGGTCCAGGAGCGCCGTGCCTCGATCTACGTGGTGGTCGAGGACCGCCGCGTGTTCGACGAAGTGCGCAAGCTTCTCGGCCGGAGCGCGTACTTCAAGGAACGCGCCTTCGACCAGACCAAGGTGGTGGAGCCCGGAGCGGAGTCGCTGCTGCCGGGCGGCTACAAGCGTCAGATCTTCACTCTGAAGTTCAGGGAGGACTGATGGCCAAGAAGAAGAAAAAGAAGGACGACTTCGGGCAGAAGAGCGACCACCTCAAGTACTACTGCATCGTCTTCGGCATCTTGGTCGTGGTCATCGCCTTCGTCGCCTTCCAGCAGAAGGGACAGCTCGACGAGTACAAGAAGGCTAACGCCTTCGCGGAGAAACTGCTGACCGGCAAGGGTCTGCCGGCGACGACCTCGGAGGGACGGCCGAACAAGATGGGCGACCTCGCCGTCGAGGTGGAGAAGTTCGTCCAGGGCTTCAAGAAGTCGGTCGGCGACCAGGCGTCGGGCGGCGACGGCATCTCCGTCTCGAAGATGGAGCTGGCTGCCACCGCCGTGAACATGAAGCAGCGAGGCGCCGGCCCCGAGAACGACGACCCGAACCGCGGCAAGGGCTTCCGTACGCGCTACCGCGAGTTCACGTACGAAGAGTGCACGCTCGAGCAGCTCACGAAGCTCATCTGGAACATCGAGTCGTGGGGCCGCTACCGCGTGTTCGAGCTGCGCTGGAAGCTGCTCGACCGCAAGCAGAACGTCGAGCCGCCGCACAACCGCCTGCGCAAGCCTGTCATCAAGGTCGGCTTCCGACAGCCCCTCACGCGCGACCGCTAGGGGCGGCACCCTGGCTGCGCGGCGCCTTCGCCCCAGGGCCCCGCCCGACTGCGCGGGCACGCCCTGCCGCTAGCCCGCGATTCTCATTAGACTCGTCGAGGTGGAGGGTTCGATGCGACTGCGCGGCGCGCTGCTCGTTGTGCTGTTGATGTTGGCGGGACCGGCTCCCGTGATCGCAAGCCCGGCCGAGGCGCATGCGCCGCATTCGCCCTACGCCGATCTCTTTCCGTTTGGGGGACGGATCCTCGACGACCGCGTGAGCAAGCCGGTTCGCCTGCAGATCGAAGAGGCTCTGCGCTGGATCGTCGCTCACCAGGTGCCGGACGGGAGCTGGTCGCCGACCGAGTACCACCTCTGGTGCGACGGCGAACCGACGGAGCCCGGCGAGCGGGCAAGCGGCCAGGGCAAGGTGTACTACGCCGTTGGAACCACCGCACTCGGTGCCCTTGCGCTGTTGGCGGTCGGACACACGCACGAGGGCAGCGGGCCCGAGGGCAAGGCCCTCGCACGCGCCCTGCGCTGGCTGATCTCGCAGCAGGACGACGACGGCTGCTTCGGTGCGCGCGCCTCGCAGCAGTACGTCTACAACCACGCGTTCGCCGCGCTTGCGCTGGTCGAGGCCTTTGGCATGACGGGCGACGAGGCACTGCTCGAGCCCGCGCAACGCGGGCTGGACTTCGTCGCGCTCTGCCGCAACCCCTACTTCGCCTGGCGCTACGGCATCAAGCCCGGCGACAACGACACGTCCGTCACGGTGAACATGACCGCTGCACTCTATGCCGGCCGCGCTGTCAACCAAGCGGCCGTGAAGCACGGGAAGCGCGCGCCGTTCACCCTCGATGAAGGGGCCTGGGACGGGGCGAAGTTCTGGACGGACAAGATGATCGACCCCGACTACGGCCTGGGCGGCTACGTCAGCCGCGGTAGCGGGCCGGCGCGGCCGAACGGGCAAGAGGGCTTCGACCGCTGGCCATCGGACAAGACGCGCTCGATGACCGCGGCCTGTGCGTGGCTGCGCATCGCTTGCGCCGAGGATCCGAGGAAGAGCAAGCTCGCGAAGATGGCCGCCGAGCAGTGTGCCAAGGTGCCGCCGACGTGGGACCCGAACGCCGGTGCGTGCGACATGTACTACTGGCACTGGGGCTCACGGGCGATGCACCAGATCGGGGGCAAGCACGGCGAGTCGTGGCGCACGGCGCTGGAGACCGCTGCGGCGGCCGGACAGGTTCGCAGCGGCCGGGTCTGCGGCGAGCGCGGCTCCTGGCCCCCCGTCGGTCCGTGGGGGTCGGATGGCGGCCGCATCTACTCGACGGCGATGATGACCCTGGCCCTCGCCGAGCCCGTCCGAAGCGCGCGCATCTTCGGCTCCTCCCCGGCCCTGAGCAGCGTGATGCAGACCGCCGTATCGAACACGAAGCTCCATCCCGCGCTGCGCGCGCGCCTCGTACGCGGCCTTCCTTCGCGAGCGGATGGCAACGCCGATGGCCTCGTCGCCCGCGCCCTCGAGGACGAGTCGGTGGCTGTGCGGCGCGCAGCGGCCTACGCCGCGCTGCGACTGAAGAAGGGCGGGATCGCGCGAACGGCGTTGGTCACACGGGAGGGTGATGCGGACGCGCTCGTCGCCCTGCTCGCCGGGCGCGCGACGGGAGTCGCTGCGAGTCGCGATGCAGCCCTGCGCAAGGCACTGGGCGCGGCCGACATGGATACACGCCTTGCTGCGCTCGACGAGATCGCACGCGACGGCACGGTCGGCGCCGCGGTCATCGACCGGCTCGCTGCAATGAAGCCCATTGGTGGACTGACGTTCGAGCTCGCGCTCGTGCAGGCCCGCGCCACGGCGCAACCCGACAAGATCGATCCGAAGTGGGCCGACCTGGTGCGGCGTGGGCTCGAGAAGAAGACGTACGGCGCACGCCCGCGCGCGCTCGCCCTGGCGGGTCGCCTTCTGCCGGCCGTTCCCGAGCTTGGGTCGACACTCATCAACGTCGTGCTGGAGAGCACGAACGAGCCCTCACGGATGGTCGCGGCCTCCGCGCTTGCGAGCGGATCGAAGGCGGATCCCCTCATCGCGGCCGGGATCGCAGTCGCCGCCGTAGACAAGGATCACCGCGTCGCAGCCGCGGGATGCGCGAGCCAAGCGACACTCGGCGCCTCGGCCGCGACGACGCTGGACGGACTCGCCAAGCTGCTCGGCTCGCTCGAAGCGCGCATGAAGAAGGCGAAGGAGAAGGGCCCGATACGCCTCGCACGGTGGCGCGTGCTGCGCGGGTACCAGAGCCTGGGCCCGGACGCCGTGCCGCTGCTCGTCCCCATCCTCGACGCTGGTTCGCACGCGAGCGGGGGCGCCATCGGAGCCCTGAGCAAGCTCGGGGCGGCGGCCGTCCCCGCGCTGCTCGAGGCGCTCCGGCACGAGAACGCGCGCCGCCGCGCCGGTGCCGCGCGGGCTCTGGCGGACAGCACGCCGCCGCAACCCGGTGTCGTTCCGGCGCTCGTGACCGCCACGGGAGACACCGACAAACAGGTGCGAGCAACGGCCGCAGATGCACTGCTCAAGCTGGGCTGGGAGGCGCTGCCGTCCGACGGACTCCCGGCAGAAGCGACGTGGATCGCGGCGCTGGCGGATGCCGAAGCAACCAAGCGCAGGCAGGCGCTACTGGCGTTGATCATCGGCGGTACGCAGGACGAAGCGGCGCTACCTGCCGTGGCCGATCGGCTTGCCGACGAGAACAAGACCATTCGCGAGCTGGCGTACGACGGCCTGGCGCGCACGATGCCCGCGAGCAAGGCGGCCATCACAGCCACGCTGGAGCATCCCTCGCGCGACGCGCGGGTCGCGGCCATGAGGCTGGTGGCACGTTTCGCCGCCGAGCATACGTTCAAGGGTACGGACAAGACGCTGGGCAAGGCGCTCTCCGACCCTGAGTTGTTCCTCGTCGCAGTGAAGGGTCTCGGCGCCATGGGCAAGGCCGGCGCGCGGCAGCTTGCCAAGGCGTACCCGCGCCACGCGACCGCAGAGCAATCGAAGATGCTCGACGCGTTGAAGGGCATGGGCGAGAAGGCGTCGCCCGCCGCCAATGCGATCGTCAAGTGGCTCAAGCTGACGACGATCGACACGCTTGCCGACCGCAGGCGCGCGCAGAAGGGCTTCGATGTGCTCGTTCGCATTGGGAAGAGCGCAGCGAGCAAGCTTCACCCGCTGCTTCGGCATCCGGATTCCGAGATGCGCGCGATGGTCGCCGACACGCTGGGCTGGATCGGTTACTCGGCGTCCAAGAACCCGCTCAAGGCGGCGATCAAGAAGGAACCCAACAAGAGCGCGCGGGACGCGATGAAGAAAGCGCTCGAGAAGATCGGGCGGTAGACCGGCTACACGCCGACGCCGGCGAGCGCCTCCTCGACGTACTCCTGGATCGCGCGCACGGTGATCGACTCGTTGCGGTAGGCCTCGAGTGCACGCACGAGCGCTTCCGTGCCGGACATGGTCGTGATGCACGGAATGTTGAGCACGGCCGCCGCGCCGCGGATCTTGCCCTCGTCGGTACGCGCGCCGCGACCACTGGGCGTGTTGACGATCAGGTGCACCTTGCGGTTCTTCACGATGTCCAGCACGTTGGGTCGTGCGCCGTCCGCGATCTTGAACACCTTGTCGCACGGCACGCCCGAGCGTGTGAGCAACCGGTGCGTCCCAGCCGTGGCCACCAGGTCGTAGCCGAGCGTGGCCAACCGACGCGCGTAGTCGATCACGAAGCGCTTGTCGTCGTCCTTGACGGAAACAAAGATCGTGCCTTCGCGCGGCAGCTTGAGATAGGCACCGAGCTTGGCCTTGGCGAACGCCGCGCCGAGATCGGGATCCACGCCCATCACCTCACCGGTGCTCCGCATCTCCGGGCCGAGGATGATGTCGGTGCCCGGGAAACGGTTGAACGGGAAGACGGGCTCCTTCACCGAGTAGTACGGCGGGATGACCTCGTCCGGCACGCCCAGCTCGTCGAGCGTCTCGCCGGCCATGACGCGCGCCGCGTGCCGGGCCAGCGGCACGCCGGTCGCCTTCGACACGAAGGGAATGGTGCGGCTCGCTCTCGGGTTGACTTCGATGAGATAGACGCGGCCTTCCTTGACGGCGTACTGCACGTTCATCAAGCCTCTGACATTCAACGCCTGCGCGAGCTTGACCGTGCTCTCCCGTAGCTCCTGCAAGACGGGCTCGCCGAGATCGTGAGGCGGCAGCGTGCAGCAGGAGTCGCCCGAGTGCACGCCGCACTCCTCGATGTGCTGCATGATCCCGCCGATGATCACGCGATTGCCGTCCGCGATGGCATCGACATCGACCTCGGTCGCGTCCTCGAGGAACTTGTCGACCAGGATCGGCTTCTCGGGCGATGCGTCGACCGCTTCATCGATGTAGCGCTTGAGGGTCTCGTCGTCGTAGACGATCTCCATGGCCCGGCCGCCGAGCACGTAACTGGGCCTGACGAGCACCGGATAGCCGATCTGGTGCGCAATAACGACGGCTTCTTCGTACGACGTGGCCGTCCCGTTCTCGGTCTGCCTAAGGCCGTTGGCGTCGACCAGCTCCTTGAAGCGCTTGCGGTCATCGGCGAGGTCGATCGAATCCGGGCTGGTTCCGATGATCGGAGCGCCGGCCGCCTCGAGCTGGCGCGCGAGGTTGAGCGGCGTCTGACCGCCGTAGTGGACGATCACGCCCTTGGCTTGCGTGCGCTCGATGATGTCCATCACGTGCTCGGCCGTCAGCGGCTCGAAGAAGAGCAGGTCGCTCGTGTCGTAGTCCGTCGAGACGGTCTCCGGGTTGGAGTTGACCATCACCGTCTCGTAGCCCGCGTCGCGCAGCGCAAAGGACGCGTGCACGCAGCAGTAGTCGAACTCGATGCCTTGGCCGATGCGGTTCGGGCCGCCGCCGAGAATGACGATGCGCTCCTTCTTCGCCGGCCGGAGCTCGTCCTCTTCCTCGTACGTCGAGTAGTAGTACGGCGTAGCCGCCTCGAACTCGCCCGCGCACGTGTCGACCAGCTTGTAGACCGGCTTGATGCCGCGGCTCTCGCGATTGGCGCGCACCTCGGTCTCGGGCAGGTCGAAGATCGTGCCGAGCTGATGGTCGGAGAACCCCTCCTGCTTCGCCCGCCGGAGCGTGTCGTCGTCGACCGCCGTAAGCGTGCGGAAGCCCTGGAGCTCCTCTTCCGTCTCGATGAGCAGCCGGAACTGCTCGAGGAACCACGGGTCGATCCGTGTGTGGCTCTTCAGGCTCTCGAGCGTCCAGCCCGTCTTGAGTGCCTCGCGGATGCGGAAGATCCGCTCGGGCCCGGGCGTCTGCAGCCGGCGGCGCAGCTCTTCCTTCTCAAGCAGCTCCTGCTTCTGCTCCTTGCGGTCGACACCGAACCCGCCGCGCCCCGTTTCGAGGCTGCGGAGTGCCTTCTGGAAGCTCTCGCGGAACGTGCGCCCGATGGCCATGGCTTCGCCCACGCTCTTCATCTGCGTCGTGAGCAGCGGCGGCGTCTCGGGGAACTTCTCGAAGTTGAAGCGCGGGATCTTCGTGACGACGTAGTCGATCGTCGGCTCGAAGCACGCGCGGGTCTTCTGCGTGATGTCGTTGGCGAGCTCATCGAGCGTGTAGCCCACCGCCAGCTTCGCCGCGATCTTCGCGATCGGGAAGCCCGTCGCTTTGCTGGCGAGCGCCGAGCTGCGCGAGACGCGCGGGTTCATCTCGATGACGACGAGGCGTCCCGTGTCCGGATCGACGGCAAACTGGATGTTGCTGCCGCCGGTCTCGACACCGATCTCGCGGATCACGGCGATCGCCGCATCGCGCATCGCCTGGTACTCGCGATCGGTGAGCGTCTGTGCGGGCGCGACGGTAATCGAGTCGCCGGTGTGCACGCCCATGGGATCGATGTTCTCGATGCTGCAGATGATGACCACGTTATCGGCGTGGTCGCGCATCACCTCGAGCTCGAACTCCTTCCAGCCGACGACGCTCTCTTCGATGAGCACCTGGCTGACAGGCGATAGGTCGAGCCCGCGGCGGCAGATCTCGTGGTATTCGTCCACGTTCCAGGCGATGCCGCCGCCCGTCCCGCCGAGCGTGAACGCCGGACGCACGACGCACGGCAGACCGATTTCGTCGCGAACGGCGAGCGCCTCTTCGAACGTGCTGACCGTCACGCTCTTCGGTAGGTCGAGGCCGATGTTGAGCATGGCCTGACGGAACAGCTCGCGGTCCTCCGCCTTGCGGATGACGTCCGGTGTGGCGGCGAGCATGTGCACGCCGTACTTCTCGAGCACGCCGCGCTCCTGCAGCTCGATGGCGACGTTGAGGCCGGTCTGGCCACCCATCGTCGGGAGGATCGCGTCGGGTCGCTCGCGCGCGATGACCTGCTCGACCACCTCCGCGGTGACGGGCTCGATGTAGGTGCGATCCGCCGTCTCGGGATCGGTCATGATCGTCGCCGGGTTGCTGTTGACGAGCAGGACCTCGTAGCCCTCTTCGCGCAGCGCCTTGCAGGCCTGGGTGCCGGAGTAGTCGAACTCCGCGGCCTGCCCGATGACGATGGGCCCCGAACCGAGAATCAGGATGCGATGAATGTCGTCCCTACGGGGCATGCGATCTCCGAGCGGCCCGAAAGATACCGGGGGGTACCGCCGCTCCGAAGCGGGTCCGGGGGCGGCGAAAACGGCCGGGCGGTACGATCCGGGTGATGACGTGGGAGCGGCGCCGATATCGCGGCAACAAGGCCTGGGTGGAGGTGGACGACAGCGGCGCGCTGGTGCTCGACGAGCGCGGCCTGGCCCAGCTTCGGTACAAGCCCGACGACGAGCGCACGTACACGGTCCGGCCTGAGGAGGTCCATTCGCTGGAGGACGAAGCCCCGCCGCCCGGTGACGAGGGCATCACGGTCTTCACGGACGGCGCGTCGTCGGGCAACCCGGGCCCGGCCGGGCTCGGGGTCGTGCTCTTGTGGAAAGGGCGCCGGCGCGAGATCCGGGAGTTCCTCGGGACCGCCACGAACAACGAAGCGGAGCTGCGGGCCGTGCTGGTGGCGCTGCAAGCGATTCGCCGCCCCGAGCTGCCGGTCGAGATCCGCACCGACTCGGAGTACGTGATCGGGGTACTCGCCGGCGGCCACAAGGTGAAAGCCAACGTCGACCTGGTCGCCGACATCCACGCGGCGATGAAGCGCTTCGCCAATCTCTCCTTCTCGAAGGTACCCGCCCACGCAGGGGTCGAAGGCAACGAGAGGGCAGACGCACTCGCGCGCGAGGCGATTCGAACGAGGCCCGGCTAGGCCGGGGCGAGGCCCGCGCCCGGCGGATACCATGACGCATGTCCTAGAGGAGGAGACGACCCGTGTCCGAAGAGACTCCCGCAACCACCGCCCCCGAATCCGCGCCGGAGCCGGCAGCGAAGCCCGAATCCTCGACATCCGTCTCGCGTGTCGTGGTCCGGGCCTATCCCAAGGTCATCTTCTTCTGGCTGACCTGGGTCACATCACTCGTGGCGGGCATCATCATGAGCGCGAGCGAAACGCCGCCCTCGCACCTCGGGACGGTATGGATGTGCATCTTCGCGTTCAACCTGCTCGTGATCTCGTTCGACTTCACCGAGGTCATCTCGGTGATGCTCATCGCGATCGTCGGCGTGGTCGTGTTCGCAGGCCTCTACTTCGACTTCCTGCCGTTCATCGGGGACTTCTTCCGGAACCTCAAGCTCTGGATGTCGGAGAGCTTCTACTACACGATGTTCGGCCTGTTCACGGCCGTCTACGCCATCGTGTTCATCAAGACCCGCTTCGACTACTGGGAGTTCCGCCACAACGAGGTGATCCACCGCCGCGGCGTGTTCGCCGACCTGCGGCGCTACAGCACGGAAGACCTGCGATGGTTCAAGGAGATCCCGGACGTGCTCGAGCGCATCCTCTGCGGTGCGGGTCGCATGATCCTCACGACACCCCGTGAGAAGCACCCGATCGTGATCCAGCACGTCGTGGGCATCAACCGGATCGACGAGAAGGTCGCCGACATCCTCGGCGTGAAGCGCGTCGTCATGAAGTAGCGGAGCCGCCGGCTCGCCCCCTACTCGGCTTCCAGCACGCCGCTCAGCGGCTCGCGCTGCCCCGGACGGCGGACCTTGACGTCGACGAGGTCGCCTGAAGAGACGAACTGCAGGAACATTAGGAGGTCCTCGGTGTTCCGGATCTCCCAGCGCCCAAGGCCGTAGATCACGTCACCGCGGCGCAATGCCATCTTGTAGGCCGGGCCCTTCGGCAGGACCTTGGCGACGACGACGCCCTGGAACTCGCCCGTGTCCTGGGCGAGGAAGCCTAGGTGATTCGAGCTCAGGTCGTTCGTCGGCACGGACTCGAGCTGCACCTTGGCCTCGGCCCGCGGGCCGACGCCCTTGGACCGGATGACCTCCATCGCGATCGCACGGTCGGGGGACGCGGCGACCAGCTGCATGCGCAGGTCGTAGAGCGTCGGCGTGCGCACGCCGTTCACCGCAGCGACGACGTCTCCCGTGTGCAGACCCGATCCGCGCGCCGGGCCCTTGGGATAGATGCGCTGAATGAGCGCCTCGCCGTTCGGGCCCGACTCCAGCTCGACGCCGAGCCAATCGGGGGCGACGACACGACGCTTGAACGCCGTCGCGATCAGCGCGCGCACGCGATCGGCGGGAATCGCGAAGCCGATGCCCTCCGCGCCGAACGCACGGTTGTAGATCGCGGTGTTCACCCCGATCCAGCGCCCGGTGATGTCGAACAGGGGTCCCCCCGAGTTCCCGGGGTTGATGGCCGCATCGACCTGCATGAAGTCGGAGAACACGTGGTTGCGCAGCTTGAGCTTCCGGTCGAGGCCGCTCACGATTCCCTGGGTGACGGTCAACCCCAGCCGGAACGGGTGCCCCATCGCAACAACGTTCTCGCCGACCATCAGATCGTCGGAGCGCCCCATCTTGATGTAGGGGTACTTCTTCGGGATCTCGCCCTGGTCGGGCAACAACCGCAGGATCGCGAGGTCGTTGGCGATGTCGATGGCGAGCGGCAACGCCTGATGCTCGTCGGGCTTGCCGTTGCCCTTCTCGTCGTGTCGCGTGATGCCGACGAAGATCCGGCTCGCGCGCGAGATCACGTGCGCATTGGTGATCACGTAGCCGCCGGGGTGGAAGATCGCGCCCGAACCGAGCCCGCCCTCGCGTTCATAAGGCTCCTGGCGGTAGGGCCGGTCCCAGATGTCGAACCACGTACGGGTGACGATCTCGTTGGTGCGGATCGAGACCACCGCGTCCCGCTTCTGCTCGACGATCTTGACGATGGCATTGCGCCGCGGCGCCTTCTCGCCTTCGGCGTCGACGGGTCGAGGAAGGGCGCAGGCAAGCGCCAGGAGAACGAGAATGAAGATCCGGCTGCGCATGTCACCTGAGAATACGAACCGCACCGGGCGTCTGATAGACGGAGTCCCTGAGCGAGCGAAGCGAGTCGAAGGGCCGCGCCCACTGAATCCGCGCTAGGATCCCGGCACGCATGCCCATGCCTGACAACCCGCAAACACCTGCGCCCGAGCCCGATCTCTTCGAGGAGATCGCCCGGCTGCGTGCCGCCGGCGAACCGGCCGCGCTCGCGACGGTGATCGGCACCAAGGGGAGCACGCCGGGCAAGGAGACGATGCGCGTGCTGGTCCAGGCTGCGGGCCGGGTCCTCGGCACCGTCGGTGGCGGCTGCATGGAAGCCGACGTGATCGATGCGGCCCACGACGTGATCCGCGACGGCGCACCCAAGCGACTGACCTTCCGGCTGACGGAAAACGCCACGGGAGAGAGCGGGCTGATGTGCGGCGGTGAAGTGGAGGTCTTCATCGAGCCGCTGACCGTCCCCCAGCTCATGCTGTTCGGCGCGGGCCACGTGAGCAAGGACATCAGCGCCATCGCAACAAAGGCCGGCTTCCGCGTCACCGTCACCGACGACCGCGCTGCGTTCGCCAGTGCCGAGCGCTTTCCCGAAGCGGCGACGGTGATCGCCGGCGATACGTTCGAAGACTGCTTCCGCCGGCTCGCCGTGACGCCCGGATCGTACCTCATCGTGGTAACCCGCGGGCACAACATGGACCGCCAGTGCCTCGACTTCGCGCTGCACACGAAGGCCGGCTACATCGGACTGATCGGCAGCAAGGTCAAGATCCGCAACCTGCTCACGCGCCTGGGAACGGACGGCCGTCTCGAAGGCGTGGACCTCGACCGCCTGCACGCACCAATCGGGCTTGATCTCGGCGGCGGAACACACGGGGAGATCGCCGTGGCCGTCGTGGCCGAGCTCATCGCCCACCGGCGCGGGCATCTGGACCGTCACGCGCCCAAGCGCTTGGCAGGCGAAGAAATGCGCACCCTGGCCGCACGCGCCGCAACACGGAACGCGCAGGCCGACCGGAGCGGCGCGTGAGCGAGTCGGCGCCCGAGGGCGCGACCCCGCCTGCGTCCGACGACGACGACCAGCGCGCGGGCCTCAAGACGCTGGTGAAGGACCTGCTCGGGATGAACCGGGCAGCCCTGGCCATCCTCGTAGCCGTGCCCGTCATGTTGACGTTCCTCGACTACTACGGCATGCCGTGGCACTACCCGGATCACGGGGTGCGGCGCCCGATGCACCGCCACTGGCAGATGCGCCGCATGAAGCCGCCGCTCTACGAGGAGTTCGTCCAGGATCTGGATGTGCCGGGCTCGCCACGCATCAAGCACTACATGTGGTGGGGCATCTGCTGCCTGCTCTTCCTCGTCTTCCTGCCGATGCTCGTGGGTTGGTTCTTCGGCCGGCAGTCGCCGCGAGACCTGGGACTGAAGGTGAAGGGCACCGGGCGCGATGCCTGGACCTACTTCCTGCTCTTCATCATGTTCTTCCCGATCATCTACGCGATATCCAGGACGCCGGAGTTCCAGGCTACATACCCGTTCTTCAAGCCCACGGACGGGAAGCTGGACACCGACTTCTTCATCTTCGAGGTGATCTACTGCCTGCAGTTCTTCGCGGTGGAGTTCTTCTTCCGCGGCTTCATCGTCCTGGGCTTGAAGAAGGCCCTGGGCTGGGGCTCGGTGCTCGTCAGCCTCGCGCCCTACTGCATGATCCACTACTACAAGCCGATGCCCGAGGCGATGGGCGCCATCGGGGCCGGTCTCGTCCTCGGCGCCCTCTCGTGGCGAACCGGAACGATCGTCTACGGCTGGGCGCTGCACTACGCCGTAGCCCTGTCGATGGACCTGCTGGCGCTCAAGCATCTCGGCCTGATCTGAACCGCAGCCCCAGGCCCCCGTTTTCAGGGTTTGGAGCCGGTTTCGGGCGCCCGGTGGGCATGTTGACCCCTCCCGGGCACGCCGGTACGCTCCATCATTCGACCTGTGTAAGACGACCCGTCCGATCCGTCAGACCGGGAATCACAGAACCATGATCCAGCGCACTCTCTGGGCCGCGACTGCGGCCTTTCTTCTTCTAGGCGTCGCAGCATCGAACTGCGCCGCCGACATCATCGTCTTGCGCGGCGGCAAGGTGCTGCCGAGCAAGTTCGAGGGCAAGTTCGATCCGGACGAAGGTCCGCCGGACGACATGCTCAAGAAGAGCGGCAAGAACAACGCCGACATCCAGTACGACCGCGTCAAGGTCGGTGGTGCATCGGCAAGCGCGTCGGACGTCATTTCGGTGTGGCCGACCACGGCCTACGGAAACGCGTTCTTCCGCAACGGCGACATCCAGGGCCAGTCCCGCTACTGGGCCGAAGCCGCCGACAGCTTCGCGGAGGCCGCGGAGAACCTGAAGGGCGCGGCCAAGCAGGTCGCCATGTACAAGCGCATCCTGTGTCTCGCCGAGACACGCGACCTGGACGCGACCTTCAACGCGGCGCAGCAGCTGCTCGACGCGTTCCCCAAGACGTACTACCTGGCGCCGGTCCAGATAATGCGCGCGCGCATCCTCTACGCCCGCGGGGACCGCAAGAGCGCCCGCGAGATGCTCGACTCGGTCGTGACTGCCTCCGGCATGAACGCGCGCGACTACTTCGAGGCCAAGCTCACGCGCATCTACCTCTTCCAGTACAAGACCGCCGGTCGCGACAAGAAGAAGTACGAAGCCGCCCGCAAGGAGTACGAGACGCTCGATCGCGAGATCTCGGGTCGCACGGGAGCGGCACAGGAAGCCGCCATCCAGCGCTTGAAGGCTGCGGTGGGCGTCGGCAAATGCTTCGTTTACGAGCAGAACTACGCAAAGGCGCGGCCCTACTTCGACAAGGTCATCAAGGATCCTGCAAGCCTCGAGGACAAGCAGCTTCTCGCGCAGGCCTACACAGGCCTCGGCGACGTCAAGTACGCGATGGTCAAGAAGGATCTCGAGGGCGGCAAGCTCGAAAAGAGCAAGCTCCCCGAGATCCAGGAGCGTCTGACGGACGCTTCGCTGGACTACCTGCGCACGGCGAAGTTCTATGTCGAGAACGCCGGTGATGAGAAGTACCCGGCCACGGTCGGCGTAGCGCGCGTCTGGGCGACGCAGTTCACGCTGGGTGGCGAGAAGGACTGCGCGCTCGCGCGTCGGGCGAGCAAGTACTTCTTCGAGGCGCACAAGCTGCTCCCGCGCGGCGAAGCGAAGGCGCAGCTCACCCGCGAGGTGAAGCAGTTCCTCGCCAAGCGCGACGAAGCCTGCAAGGTGCCGAAGGCGAACTGATCCGCTCACTCTCGCAAGAGGGCTCTCAGCCATGTCACTGGTCTCATGGCTGAACCGACCCGGCCCCGCGCGCTGGATCTGGCGGCCGGGGTATGAGCTCTTCTATGCGGGCTTGAAGTGTGGCGTCGGCATCATCAGCGGCTTGATGTTCCGGGTGCGGCGCGTCGGCCCGCGCGCCCACCTGCCCAAAGGCGGCGTGATCGTGTGCGCGAACCACGCGTCGTATCTCGACCCGGCCTTCATCCAGCTCTGCGTCCGTAGACGCGTGATGTTCGTGATGACGGACAACTTCTACAGCGGACGCGCGGAGTGGTTCTTCCGGCTGGTCACGGCCATCCCCGTTGGCCGCGGCCGGCTCGCCCGCAAGGGTCTCTATCGCGCCATGGCGGCGGTCAAGCGCGGCCATGCGGTGGTCGTCTTCCCCGAAGGGCGTCTCAGCCTGGACGGCACGCTGGGCAAGGGACAGCGCGGCGTTTCGATCCTCGCGCGCCGTACGGGAGCGCGCGTCCACCCGGCGGCGATCGTCGGCTCGATGGAGGCGTGGCCGAAGGGGCAGGGCTACCCGGGCCGCGCCAACGTTCGCATCGCGTTCGGTTCACCGATCGAGTACCCCAAGAACTCGGGCCTGGACGAGCGCGCGACCGAGCGCCAGTTCGCCGATCAGCTGATGGGCCGAATCGCCCGGATCAAAACCTGGATCGAGGCCAACCATCCGGCTCCAGAGCCCAGAGATCCGGGCCGTACGCACCTACAGAACGCCTGAACGTCCGGTCGATAGGTCCACAACGCTCCGCCCGCAGGAGACGGGCGGGGCCCCTGGGTTGTGGACCGTTTTCATGGCGAAGGATGACCGCGTAGGCCGGATCCTCGTGGGGCGCTATCGCATGCGTCGCGCGATCGGTGCCGGTGCGCACGGACGGGTCTACCTCGCCGAGGACCTCGGACGAGGCGGCGTACATGTCGCCTACAAGATCGTCGAGGAGATCGTCGGCGGCGCGAAGTGCGACGAGGCCGACGACGTGCTGCGCTGGTTCCGCCACCCCAACTGGGCGGATGTGACCGACGGCGGCACGCTGGGCGAGAACGCGAGCTTCCAGGTCACGCGCTACGTCCCGGGCAAGAGCCTCGATGCGATCGAGGGGCAACAGTCCGCCGAGTTCGTGTGGCAGTTCCTCGAGGACGGCGCGCGCGTACTGGGTGCGCTGCATCGCCAGGGGCTGATCCACTACGACGTGACGCCCGGCAACTGGCTGCTCCACACCCCGGACGGCAAGCCGCAGTTCGTCCTGACGGACGGCGGGCTCGCGCACATGGGTGCGGTCAGCGGCTTCGCACGCGGAACGCCGCAGTTCATGGCACCGGAGGTGACCGAGAGCGGGACCCACGATCATCGTGCCGACCTCTACTCGCTAGGGCTCGTCGCCTTCCGGCTCGCCACGGGTCGCGACCCGATCGAGGGCGGCGGCGGTGACGTGCTCGGACGCCGGCGACGCGAGGAAGCCCCGCGCGCATCGAAGTTCAACGCCGAGCTGCCCGAAGCACTGGACGACCTGCTCGCGGACCTGCTGGCGCGCGACCCCAACGTGCGTCCGCACGACGCATTCGCGTTGCTCGAACGCATCGGCAAGCACGTCGAGCGCCAGGTGCCGCTCATCAGCGATGACGAGGGCATCGCCGCCGCTGGTGGTGGGCCGCTCGTCGGACGCGAGTCCGAGCTGGCGCGTTTCAAGGAGAGCCTGGACGTATTGGTTCAGCGACTGCCTGAGAACGGCCGCAACCGGCCCCGCCCGTCACCTGTCGTACAGGACGCGGTGTTGTTGCTGCGAGGCACGCCGGGCACCGGGACTTCGCGTCTTGCCACGGAGATGGCGCAGCGCGCGCGCAACGAGGGGATGCCCGTGATCCTGATGTCGGGACGGGAAACAGCGCGTGATCGGCGCGGCCCGTTGCGGCACCTGGTAGACGGCCTGTCCGCGCTCGGCCTGAAGGAAGGCGAGGACGCGCCGCGCGTGGAGCTCGAGCTCGACGGCGAGCGTGTAGGGCTCGAAGAGCGTTCGCACGCAGCCGGCCGCGCGATCGAGCAGCTGGTCCAGACGGTGGAGGCCGCGGCCAAGCGCACGCCGTTCGTCCTCGTGATCGAGGACCTGGCCGACTTGCCGCAGCGCGCGCGGGAAGCAGTGACCGTGCTGTCACGCCACCTGTTGTCGCGACGCGAGAGCTCGGGCGGCACGAGCGCGTTGACGATGACCATGATCGTGGACGCGGGCAGTGCAGCGCACGAGGACCTGCTGATTCCGGATTCGCAGGATCCGGAGCGTCCGATCCTGGAGCTCGCGTCACTCGATGGCGCGACGCTGAAGCGCCTCTGCACCTCGCGATTCGTGGGGCTTGCCTGCGATCAGGCCGACCTCGAGCGCGTGCTCAAGGCGTCGGAGGGGCAGCCGGCCACGCTTGTGTCGCTGCTCGGTGAAGCCTGTCGGCGCGGCGACTTGCGCTCGGAGAGCGGTCGTTGGCTGTGGAACGTAGACGATCTCGACGAGTACGAAATCGAGCGCGGGCTCTCGCCGATCCATGCGGATGCCTTGCGCCGGGCCGACGACCGCCTTGTGGAGCTGCTGCGCTACCTGAGCATGGTCGAGTCCGCGTTCAACGAACACGTGATGCGCGCGCTGTGGGGTGAGGGTGCGTTCCCGGCAACGCCGCTGATCCAGACGTGGGCACGCACCAGCGGTCCGCACTATGCGCTGGCGAATCTGGCGGTACGCAAGGCCGTGCAGCGGCACGGGAGCACGGCGACGTGGACGGATCTACGCCGCCGGCTGGTGGACGCGCTGAATGCGAATCCGACTCCTGCGACGGCGTTGGATCGTGCCCGTCTGTATGCGGCTCTGGCAGACCATGCCGAGGCGATGCGCGTGCTCGAAGACAACTGGCAGGCGCTCTCGTCGGAGTCGCGCACGCTGGCGCAGCCCCTCGTAGCAGCCGCCGTCGATGCGGACGACACGCTGCTCACGACTCCAGAGGGGCGCGCGTTGATCGCGAGCCTGCTCGAGTTCGGATCGACCGCAGTGCCCGTAGCGAAGGCCGTCGCAGAGCGGTTGACGGCTTCCGCAGAGGAACTCGGGACCGCGAGCACGGTGAGTGAAGTGCTGGAGAACGGGCGCGTCTATGACCTCGCGCTCGGCGCCCTCGAACGATTCGCGCGCATGACGGCGGACTCTACCTGCGCAGCCACTCTGTGGTCACGAGTTGCGAACTTACAGTTCGAGCTGCAACTCCAAACTGATGGCCAAGAGAGTCTCCGCTGCGCGCGACAGGCGCTGCGCAAGCTCCGGCATGACAGAGCGGCCCGCGGCCATGTCCTCGCTCTCTACCTCATGACTGCGTCGAGGAATCTGTTCTTGTCAGGGCGCACGTGGCGAGCTCGGCTCAGCCTGAACGCAAGCCTGAAGGCAGCCTCGGCAGGCGTTGACGCCTCTGTGCGAGTGCGACTGCTGAACAACCTGGGAATCGTCTGCCAACAGGCGGGCGACATCGCCCAAGCTCGTGCCCACTTCGAGGCCTCCCTGAACGAACGGAGTGCGCTAGGCGACGTCGAGGGCGTCATCAAGACGACCATCAACTTGGGTCGACTGGCGCAGTTCGAAGGCGAGCTAGTTCGGAGTGCGTCCCTCTATCAGTCAGCCGCCAGTATCGCGCTGCGGCACGCACAGAACTACGCGTTGGTGAACGCGCTGAGGGCATTGGCGAGCGTCTACGACCAACAGCTCAACTCTCAGTTGGCTGCAACGACACTTCACAGGGCAGTCAAGGTCGGTCGGCGTGTGAAGTACTCGATTGGAGTGCTCTCTGCAGCATGGGAACTTGCGCCCCTCGCGGCGGCCGTAGGGGACCTGTCTACCGCGCGAGAAATGCTCGCCGTCAGCGCCGATGCTGCGCGAGCGCACACTACCGAATACGCCCGAGGAACGCATGCGCTGGTTTCGGTGCTGACAAACCTGCATATGGGCCTTCACGACCGAGCCGCGGTCTATGCCCCTCGGCTACTGAGGCACAGGGACAAGCTGTTCCTCGACAACCAGCATGCTGCCGACAGCATGCTCCCTCTACTGGGTGTGATTCTGGGGCGCTCACTCGGTCCGAGTCGTGATATGAGTAGCCGTCCAACGCGAGGACATCGCACGCGTTTCTTGCACAGAGCAGGGATTTGGATGGCCCGCGCACTGCGCGACTGCACGACTCCGCCCCCGGTACCCATCAGGCGGTTCGTGCCCGAGCTCGGCAGGCAACCGTCCGCACCCGGCAGAGACCGCCGGGTGCTCATCGAGATGGTGTTACTGGCCGCTCGCATGCGATCCGAAAGCGAGTGGACGGATGCACTTGCCAGCGTCGAGCGGCATCTGGCACACACCGGAGAGCGTGTCATTCTTGCCCGAACGCTGGCGATACAGTCTGCCCGGTCGGACACCGAGTCCATGGTGATCTGCGCTCAGAAGTTCTCCCGGGCAGTTGACTTGCTGAGCGCTTTCGCGACCGACAGAATCCCCCTGGAGCACGATCTTGCTGCACGCGTACATACGAAAGAGCTCGGTACGCCACTTCGCAACGCTCCCATTGCTCACGATCTCCACGCGTGCGCGCACAGACTCTTGGTCGCCGCAGGTTGCACGGCGGCTCCGGACGGCCGAGTTGCTTCTGCCCTGCGCCGCGTCCTGGAGGCAACGGGGAGGCTGAACGCCGGAGCGGGCCTCGACGAGCTGCTCGAAGCACTCACGAAACACACGACAGAGATCACCGGTGCTGAGCGAGCCTGCATCGTGCTGTCCGGGCAGGAGAACGAGCTCCACGTCCGCGTCGCGAGCGATGCGTCCGAGGGACACGAGACCCTCGCGGTCGAGGACCTCTCGCACACCGTGATCCACCGCGTCCTCGAGTCGTCGGAGCCCTTGCTCCTCCATGACGTCTTCGATGACCAGGAGCTGATGGGGCGGCCCAGTATCACTAGCCTCTCGCTTCGCTCGATCCTCTGCGTACCCATGCTGCGGGGCGACAGCATGTACGGCGTCATGTACGCAGACAGTGCTTCTGCGGCGGGGTCCTTCGATCAGGTGGACCTGGAAGTGCTCTCGCTGTTCGCCGAGCAGGCGGCGGCGGCGCTCGAGACCCACCGCCTCGTCGCCGACCTGCAAAACTCCATGGCCGAACTCAAGGCGATGCAGGAGCGGCTGGTCCGCGGCGAACGCCTGCGGACCATGGGCGAGTTGAGCAGCGGCGTTGCGCATGAGTTCAACAACCTGCTGACCTCGATCCTGGCTCGCGTCCAGCTCATCGGCCTGACGCAGCTCGATCCGGATCTGCGCCACGACCTCACGATGATCGAGCGCGCCTGCATGGACGCGGCCGAGGTCGTCAGGCGGCTGCAGAGCTACGCCAAGCAGCAGCGCCAGCGGAACTTCGAGCTCCTCGACATGGCCGACATCTGCCGGGACTCGATCGAGTTCTTGCGTCCCCTCTGGACCGGTCGCCGGCGCCATGGGCGCTCGCCGATCCAGGTCCGGCTGCGCGCGACCGACGGCCTGCAAGTCATGGGCAACGCGACGGAGCTGCGCGAGGTGATCACCAACCTCGTGAAGAACGCCCTCGATGCGATCACGGAAGACGGCGGCGAGATCACGGTGTTCGCCCTGGTCCGCGAAGCCCAGGTGCTGGTGGCGATTCGAGACGACGGCCCAGGCGTCCCCTACGAGATCCAAGCCAAGATCTTCGACCCCTTCTACACAACCAAGGGCGAGCGCGGGACAGGACTCGGGCTTGCCCTCAGCCAGCAGATCGTCGAGCGGCACGGCGGCGAGCTGAACATGGATTCCACGCCCGGCGTGGGCACGACCATGCACGTCGCGATCCCGACGGCGGACTCGACTGAGGCGAAGCCGGCGGAGGACGTTGCGGCGGACGAACTCGGGCGCAGCGACGTTGCCGTGCTTGTCGTCGACGACGACGAGAACGTGCTGCTCCCGCTCTGCAAGTACCTGGACCGCGCCGGCTACAAGGCGATCCCGGCGCGGTCGGGCGAAGAAGGCCTGAGCGCGGTGGACGAGCACGATCCCGACATCGTGATCAGTGACGTCGGGATGCCCGGCATGGACGGCCTTGAACTGTGTCGGCGCCTGCGCACCGATCGGCCGAGCCTGCCGGTCGTATTGATGAGCGGCTGGGCCGGCAGCGCCGACCCGCCGCGTGCTACGCAAGCTGGAGCCGTAGCGCTGCTTTCGAAGCCGTTCGCGCTACGGCAGGTGAGTGAACTGATCGACGCCGTACGCGCCGAGAGCGCCTAGCGCTCTAGTTCCACTCCCAATCAGGGTCGGTGACGGCCACGACCTCGTCGTTGACCCGGACGAAGACGATCGTGCCGTCAGGACCGACGCCGCTGTTGCCCGCCACGAAGCTGACGTGCGCGCCGTCCAGCGTGCCGCCGGCGATGGGCTGCCCCATTGCGTCGTAGACCTCGTAGAACGAGCCGGGCTGGCCGACGATCGACAGCATGCCGACGTCGCCCCACCATTCGTACTGCACGCCGACCGTCGAGTCGGGCGCAGGGGCGCTCGCGTCGCCATCCGTTGCATTCGCCATGCTGACCGTCGCGAACAACGCCGCCGCCAGCAGAAGCCCAAGTGCCGCAAACTTGCGCATCTCTTCTTTCCTCCACCACGCCCGCCTCGGGCGCGTCCTTAGGATTGTTCAGAGTTTTGAACATCCGTTGAGGAAAATCAACACGCTACGTTTAGGCAAATGAACATTACGGGCATCTAACGGCCGCCCCCGAAGCCCTATTGACTGGTTCCTCGCCACATCGCGAAATACGGCCGGAATGAGAAGAGTAAGGCCCCTGTTGGCTGTGGGATCGCGCCGAATCGGACCCCGCCGCGTACGGAACACAGGATGGGGTCGCGGCACCTCTCTTCCACGGCGGATCGTGATGGCTGCTGACGACGTCGAGCGCTGCGGGCCTCCGCTCGTGGTGGCCCTCCTCCGCGCGCAGCACCGCGGCCTTCGACTCCCGAGTGTTGTTGCACTAGAGATCGACCAAGCCAACTCGCTTCACATCACGACCCTGGCAGCCTTGCTCATTGCCTGTGATCCGTCAGAGCGATGCACGCAGGTTCTCTCGTCACTAGTCGCGCCCGCGCGTGACCACGAGAGGTGCATGCGCATCTCAGGGCTGCTTGCTTCGGGAACTCGAAGTTTGGGCTTCATGCGCATCGCCAGGTGCGTCAATCGGCGCCCATCACGAGACGCAAGCCTAGCGGGGTTGCGCGCCCTCATTACGTATCCGCCGCTAACGCAAGGAGATTACGAGGCTGGCAAGGCCGCGCTCGAAGCGTGCCTACGGGCAGCATTCCCCAGAAACGAGAGAGTGCGGAGCGCGCTCGAGTCTGTGTACGAGACGCTTGCGAAACGTGCACCACCATCGAGCCACGCCTGTCGTGTTCTGCGGACTGAGCTACCGAGAGAGCTGAGAGACCACGGCTGGCTAGCCGTTACCGTCGCATATGCGAGACACGCATGTGCCAGCTCTAGGCCTGAGCTACTCAAGATCCGCGCTGTGTCGAGAGCGGAGAGTCAAGCGCGGCTGTGCGGCGAACGGCGCATCGTCGCAATCGCTCGCTATGTACGGCGCTGCCTTGAGTGGCCGCGCCGCGCTGTTGGTGACTCACAAGCCACGCCTCTCCTCCGCGCCTATAGGCCCCTGGCACTGGCAGGGGCACTCGGATCTACGTGGAGCGCCACAAGCGAACTGACCTGGACCGCACTGAGCACGGGTAAGTTGAGCCGCAAGCGGGCCCTTACGATTGCACGCCTTCTCTCTGCGGCCAGGCCTGGCGCAGGAAGCGGCACACACCTCACGATCACACTCCTTGGCGATCAACACCTACCACGTTCAGCTACAACGAAACGCGTCCTGCAGTATCGGCGTGCCGTAGCGAAGGTCGAGAGTAACGAGTTCTCACGACCCGCACAGCATGAGGATCCGCGCCTATCGGAACTCGCCTCTCTCCTGACCCTGGGACTCGCCGGGGCTCCTAACGAGGGAGTGAGTCACTTCTTGATGGCGCCCGGCGTGGCCGGTTTCCTGTCCACAGCATGGCCAAGCCGAGAGCGCGAGCTCCGAGCGCATCGGGCAAGCTGGAACCGAGAAGGCGCCGTCGATGTCGTGTGCGTGAAGATCATGCGCGGCGAGCCGATCAGCCGGGCCGACGAACGTCTGATCCGGAGCGCTCTGAGAGCAGAGTCCCAGTGGGCACGCCGGCTCATCGTCGGCATGTGTGCCTGCTCGCTCTACCTGAGAAAGGGCGACCCACGCCGGGCGACCCTCGCGCTTGCGAGGTGCGCCGACGGCTATCGTGGACTCGAGTCACTGCGGAAGCGCCTGAAGGTCGCCGACAAGCCGGAGCCCATCACGGACTTCGAGGACTACTGCCGCCGCACACTCGCCGCATTCGAGCCCCCGCTCGCCGCCGGCCCGAGCCCCGTCGCCTCGATCATCAAGCTGGCATCGCAGTTTCCCAACCGGCAACGCAGCCGCCACCGAGAGACCATCGATGCGCTCGACGCCCTCATCACGGCAGGTCGCGACGTCGCCGCGCCCGACCTGGAAGAGCGCGTCGTGCGACAGCTCGCACGAATGCTGCACGCTCGGGTCCTCATGCACTGGGATGGCAATAAGTACGTGCATCTCGAGCCGCAGCAGATCCACACACTCTCCACATGGACCCTGGTGAGGATCCGCCGGACGGAGACGGTCAAGGCAAGACGCATCAGGCCCCGACCCGAGTTCTGGCGCCCCGAGCAACGCCGACCGGCGGGAATCCTCACCCTGCCGATCGGAGCGGGCGTAGCGTGCCTCGCGCGCAAGCACGCCTTCACGGCGAAGGAGGCTCGTGCCGTGCGCGTGGTCCTTTCGTTGCTCGCAAAGAGAACGGGCGCACCCGTGCACCAGCCGAGTGCCGCGACGCAGCCGCCGATGCAGTCCCGGATGAAGGGGCTCATCGGCAACTCGAAGCCATGGCGGCGCGTCCTGGACCAGGTCTGGCGAGTAGCGCCGAAGGACTGCTCCGTGCTGATCCGCGGCGAAACCGGCACCGGCAAGGAGCTCATCGCCCGCGCACTGCACTTCAACTCATCGCGAGCCGGCGGACCGTTCGTCGCTCTGAACTGCGCAGCGCTGAACCCGGAAACACACCTCGCGGAGCTCTTCGGACACGTGCGAGGAGCCTTCACAGGGGCCATCAAGGCTCGGCGCGGCCTTGTCCGCCAGGCACACCGAGGCACGCTCTTCCTCGACGAGCTCGGCGACATGCCGACCGCAACACAGGTCGCACTGCTTCGCGTCCTGCAAGAACGCAAGGTGCGCGCGGTTGGAAGCGTGCGCGACATGGCAGTGGACATCCGCGTCATCGCCGCCACGAACCGGGACCTGGCTGAGAAGGTGGAAGAGGGCGAGTTCCGGATGGACCTCTTTCACCGCCTCGCCGTAATGGAGCTCGAGCTTCCGCCGCTGCGCGAGCGTCTCGACGACGTGCCGGCCCTCGCGGATCATTTCATGCGCCGCCTCGGAGGCACCAAGCGCCTGCACATGGACGCAGTGAGCGCACTTGGCGCGCATACGTGGCCGGGCAACGTGCGTGAGCTCGACAACGTCGTGCAGGCAGCCGTTCTCCTCGCAGACGGCGACGTGGTGCACGCCGACGTCATCCGGAACATCCTCGCGGGCCGCAAGCGTGCGCGGGCAGCCCCGGAGCCTCGCCTCGCCCCGCGCGCCGCAGCCATCCTGAAGAAGCTCGCAGAAGCCTGGTGGTCCGCCCCGGCGCTGGCCCGAGAGCTGGGGGTCTCGACGCGAACCGTGAACCGGGAGCTGGCGCGCCTACTCGACGAAGGCCTCGTCGAGCGCTTCGGAGAGGCCCGCGCCAGCCGCTACCGCGACGCTGCAGCCGTCGGTCGCGATTCTGATCCGCGCAACTCGCTTCTCACGAGTTTTCCACAATTCGTGGGGGATTGTGGAATCTGAAGTCTCACGCAGCTAGGGGCTTATGACAGTTCTTCCACAAAGGGGCTCGCGGTACGGGGTCTGCGAGGGACGGGCACGAAGCTGTTTCCACATAGCCGAAATTGGCGAACATCCGCTGATATCCGGCTCCGGACGGCTGCCGCTCTCGCGGAGCGGGTACCCGACCGGGGCACCCGAAAGGGCCCCAACCTCCACCGCCCCGCCGGGGCCCGCTCCGCACTCCAGAGCCCGGCGAAGGGACTCGAAGGGTGCTCACTCGGCGGGGCCATCCGTAAGCGGGTACGGATCGTCGGGCAGCTCCGCGATCTGGCGCTTGCGTCGCCGGCGCAGGAAGAAGTAGGCGATCCCGCCAACGATCGCAATCAGCAGGAAGATCGTTCCGGTGAGATCGCGCAGCAGCAGCCAGAAGAGCGGGTCCGCCGTCTCCTCCAGCCATGTCTTCCAACGCGCGATCCAGGTACTCAGGGTCACGCCGGTCTGCTCGTAGATGAGCTCGGCGAACGGCGTCCCCGCAGCCGGGCTGTCGTTCACGCCCTTGCCGTCGGCCAGAGCGTTGAGAATCGCGTGCAGTTCCGTCCAGCTGCGCTCCTTGACGAAGTAGCGGATGAAGCTCTGGCCCTGGCGATAGGCGAGCGAGGCCTCCCCGGAATCGCGAGGCCAGTGCGTGGTGATCTCCGCCATGGGGATCAGGCCGCTCCACTTGGCCGCGAAGTCGAGCTTGGCGCCGCCTTCGATCGTGATGCCGCCGCCGATCTCTTCGGCGATGCCTTCCTCGGCCCAGAGCGGCAGGCGGCGCTTGAGCTTGCCGGCACGGCGGCTCCACGCGAGATGCACCCACTCGTGGCGCAGCGTCGATGGCCAGGCGCGCACCGGCCCCGAGTCCTTGAGTCGGTCCGAGCGCAGGATGATGCGCGACTTGCTCGATACGCATACGCCGGCCGCCCAATCGGGTACGCCGGCCGCCGCCTCGGCGCGCATGCGCGCGAGGCCCGACACGACGACGACCTCGGCAGGCCCGCCGCGGAACGGAAAGCCGATCTGCTGCTCGACCTGCTTGCGCACCTGCGGCAGCAGTGCATGGACCTTACGACCCAGCGGCCCCAGGCCGTCATCCCAGCGCACGACGTGCCCCGCGTCAGTGGTCAGGCTCTCGGCTCGGACTTCGGGGGCGAAGGCAACGACGAAAGCGGCGATCAGAAGGCAGAGGAGTCGGCGCACGAGCGGATCCTAGGCGTGGAAACGGCGACCTCCGTCGACGCGCTGGGGAGGCAATGTCGACTTTCCTCGACGCGCGAGCGGTGCCCTGGTTTCGCAGCCTCCTCGCAAAGCCCTAGAAACCGGGCTTTCTCTGATTGGCACCGCGCCGACGTGTTCGAGGCACGGGCAATGCAATGCCCACAGGCGAAACCATCTGCTCCGCGGGTCCTCGTTGGACCCGCCTCCGGGACAGGGGGATTCGCTCGGCGTTCTTCAGGGGGACGCCGGGGACCCCTGACCGGATTCCTTCCGAGGGAACTTGAGAACCCGGGATGGAGCCGGAGCCCGCAAGGGCTTCGGCTCTTGTTCTTTTTGTCGCGCCGAAGGCGCGACCCTGAGCGCGAGCGAAGCGAGCAGTCGAAGGGCTACGGACGCTCTCTGCCCAATACAACATCAACAAGCGCAAGCCACGCGAAGTAGAGCGCGCCCAGCGGCCATGTGGCGGCCAGCAGCAGGACGTTGCGCTCACGCAGCTCGGGCCAGGAGCTGCGCAACCCCAGCATCACGAGGTACGAGACGACCGCGACGACGAAGTAGATCCAGAGGGTCCAGACCCAGGGATTCAGAACTTCACCACCAACACGTCGCACGGCGCTTTGCGGATCACGCGCTCCGCTACGCTGCCGATCAGCAGATGATCGAGCTTGCTGCGGCCGTGGGAGCCCATGACCACCAGGTCCGGCTCGAGCTGCCCGATGACCTCGAGGATCACCGTGGCGGGCTTGCCTTCCTTCACGAGAGGCTTGATGTCGGCCTCCGGATGCGCGACCGCGTGCTCATCGAGCTTCTCGAGGGACAGCCCCTTCACCTTGTCGATGTCCTTGCGGTGCGGGTAGATCCCGAAGGTGCCTTCGGTGACTACCGGCAGCCACTCGACAACGTGTAGCAGCGTGATCGTGCCGCCGTCGCCCAGTACGTTGAGCGCGGTGTCGAGGATGCGCTTCGCCTCGTCGGCGAAGTCGAGGGGCACGACGATGTTCTTGAAGCCCTTCATGGCGCAGCCATCAGTCTAGCGCTTTGCGGCCGCCTTGGGCTTGGGTGCAACGAAGCGATCCCCGACGACGACGCGGCGAGCATTGAGGAAGTCCTTGGCCGCCATCGGCCGGCCGCCCGCCGGCCGCAGGCGCGTGATGCGCAATGCGCCCTCGGCGCACGCGATCTCGATACCCTCGGGACCGACCGCAAGTACCGTCCCCGGCTTGATCTCCGCCTCCGGATCCTCGAGCGCCGCGCGATCGCAAACCGAGCTCTCGAGCACCAGGATCCCCAGCGGATCGTGCTTCACCTTGGGCTGCCATGCCGTCTGCGCGCCCGGCCAGCTCGTCACGGAACGCACCTGGTTGCGCACGCGCACGGCCGGCTGGTCCCAGTCGACGATGCCGTCGCTCTTGGTCAAGCGCGGCACGTAGGTCGACTGCTCGTGATCCTGGGGGACCGGTTCGATCTTGCCCGCGAGGTAGTCGGGCAGCGTGCGCACGAGTAGGTCCGCGGCCGCATCCGCGAGCTTGGCCGTCGCCTCGTCGACCGTCTCGTCGCCTTCGAGCTGGATGGCGCGCGTGGCAATCACGGGTCCGTCGTCGAGCTTCTCCCCCATCACGAAGAGCGAGACACCGATCTTCGTCTCGCCCTCGCGAATGGCTGCGGCCACGGGGCTCGCCCCGCGGTACTTCGGCAACAGGCTCGCGTGCACGTTGATGCAGCCCTTCTTTGGCATCTCGAGGATCGCGGGACCGAGGATCTGTCCGAATCCCGCGGTGATGATGAGCTCCGGTTCCGTCTCGTGAATCTCATCGCGCGACGTGCGGCCGTTGACGTCGTTCGTCCGGTGCAGCGGAAGCTCCATCTTGTCGGCTTCGCGCGCAACCGGCACCGGCATCATGCGGCGCCCGCGACCGGCGCGGCGCGGAGGCGGCGTCACGACGAGACGCGGCGTCATGCCGGCACCAACGAGAGAACGTAGGCATGGGACCGCGAACTCCGGCGAGCCCATGAACACGATGTTCGGGCCGCCGGATGCCTCTTCCATCATCTCGAGGTCGTCGATGAGGTGTGCAGCCGCATCTTCGTCGTGCTCGGCCGGCGCGGCGGCCCCGTCGCGGATCTCGATCGTGATCTCACCGAGGCCGTCCTGCAGCACGCGGATCTTGCGCAGCTTGATGAGCTCGAGCAGCGCCAGGAAGGCGCCGATCACGTACGTGCGATCCGGTGACTTGCCGAGCAGGTGCTGGAACGTCGTCCGCCCGCCGAGCTCGATGAGCTCGTCGAAGATCTGCCCGACGAAGTGCGTGATCGGCAGCCGCTCCTTGGGCATGTGGACGGCTTCGTCGCCGCCGACCTCGCGCAACAGCTTCGAGAAGGCGTTAACGAGGCCGAAGAGATCCAGCTCGAGGTCTTCTTCTTCCTCAGGAACCGCCTGGGCCGCGGGCTTGCGAAGCCTCACCGCGGCCTTGTGCCGCTGCTCCTCGAAGCGCTCGGCCAGCTCGGCCGAGATGCCCTTGTAGCGGCGGTACTCGAGGAGCTGGCGGACGAGGTCCAGCCGCGGGTCGATCTCCTCGAGGTCGACGACCTCGTCGCGGGGCAGCAGCGCCCGGCTCTTGAGGACGAGCAGTTGGCTCGCCATGACCAGGAATTCGCCCGCGTGATCGACGTCGAGCTCCTTGACGTTGGCCTTGCAGATCTCCAGGAACCGGTCCGCGATGCGGGCGATGGAGACCTCGTAGATGTCGACCTCCTCCTGCTGGACGAGGTACAGCAGGAGGTCCAAGGGCCCCTGAAAACTCCCGAGGTCGATGCGCAGCTCATCCATCCCAGATCGGGCCCCGGGGGTCGCGTTGGTAAGTCCGTTTCGCACGGGCGGTTAGGCGGACACGTCCGTTTCGCCGGAAACGCCCCGCGAAGCCCGGATCCTAACCGATGAAGACCCCCAGGAACCCCGCACTCAGGGGGAGCCTGCAACGTCCGACCCCGTAGAATGACGCCGCTTCGGGGAGGGCTACGCCGAGCAATGTCGGGCGCCAGGACTATTCGCCTGTTCGTCATGGATGTCGATGGCACCCTTACCGACGGAACCCTCACGTACGGACCGGACGGGGCCGAGCTGAAGTCGTTCCATTCGAAGGATGGCTACGGCATCAAGATGCTGCGCGTGGCGGGCGTGACCCCGGCGATCATCAGCGGCCGCGAGTCCGTGCCGACCTCACGCCGGGCACGCGAGCTGGGAATCGACGAGGTCGAGCAGGGCATCGAGGACAAGGCCGCGTGCCTCCTCGAGCTGTGCACGCGACTCGGCGTCCCGGTCGAGGAGACCGCCTACGTCGGAGACGACCTGAGCGATCTCCCACCCATGCGCCTCTGCGGCTTCTCCGCTGCACCGTCCGACGCAGCGCCGGAGGTCCTCGAAGCCGCCACGTTCGTCGGCGACCGGCCCGGCGGCCACGGCGCTGTGCGCGAGGCCATCGAGTCGCTGCTGCGCAGTGACGGACGCTGGGAGGACGTGCTGCGCCACATCGAGCGCCAAGCCGAGGAGAGTCCCGCATGAGGCGGCTCATCCTCTTCCTCGCGTTCGCAGGTACGGGCTTCGCGTGCCTCGTGTGGTTCGCGGGCGGCATGGGCAGCTCGTACAAGTCCTCGCAGAACCGCACGGTCATCGAGACCCGCAAGCGTGGTGCGCAGGACGAGCACGTCATCGAAGCCGGCGAGGGCATTCCGGACATACGCCAGGTCGAGGGCATCTCGCAGCTCGCTCCGCCGCGCGCGGCGATCTGGAAGGACCGGCTCTCCGAAGAGACGATCGACATCCCGCGCTTCATTCCCTGGCGCTTCCACGCGGCTGACGCCATCCCCATGAAGCGGCGCGACAAGGGCAAGCAGGCGGTTCGCTGCTCCGGCGTCATCTTCCGCACGAACCGCGAACCCGTGACGCGCGCCGAAGCGCTCGCCCTCGTGCGCAGCGAGCGAGACGCCTACAAGCCGCTGCTTCACCAGGAGTTCCGCTCCGATCAAGCGCGCGTGTACGGCCCCCTGGCGGACCGTCTCCAGCGCCGCAACACACCCGTGCGCAGCACCGAGCAGACCCAGATCCAACTCGACGGCAACGTGCAGATCGACGACAAGCTCCAGGGCACCACGATCAAGGGCAAGTCGGTCCTGGTCTGGCCCGACGAAGAGCGGGCGGAGGGTTTCGGGCGGTTCACCGTCGAGCACGAGGCATTCGTCCTCGTGGGCAACCGCATGTCGATGGAGCGCGTGAAGGAGAAGGGCTGGAGCCGTCTCTCGATCCTCAACAACCCGGTCCTCGACATCGTCTCCGACGTCAAGGATCGCGACGGAAACCTCGTCTTCGACTTCGGACCGGGCGGGTTCCGCCCCGCGCACATCACCTCGGAGGGCCGAGCGATCCTCGTGCGCGAAGAGCGCCGGCGCGAAACGGTGATCACGGTCACGTTCTCCGACAACGTGCACGCCGAACAAGAGGGCGGCCGCAGCCTCAAGGCCGACCGCATCAAGCTGGTGGCGGTCAAAGAGAAGCTGCCCATGCGCGAAGGCCGCGGCGGCTGGAAGCTCCAGTACTTCGAAGCCCAGGGCGATGTCCACGTCGACTACCGGGACCAGACCGCCAAGGGGCGCACCTACATCGCTTCGTTCACCGCAGATCGCATGACGCACGAGGTCCCGCGAGTAGGCGCGCCGGTCACCACACTCGACGGCGATCCGGTCATCCACATTCGCGGCGAGTTCGCGGTTCTCGGTCCGGGCGATCGCCTGCGCGCTCTCTGCAGGGATCGCGCGTGGATCGGGGCCGTCCCTGCAGGCCTGCCGACGTCGGGGCTGCCACAGGAGGCCTTGCAACACATCGGGCTACGCGGCCAGGCGCGTATCGTCCGCACAGCACTCGAGGGCCTGCAGAGCGAGGAGGACGTGCTGGAGGGCGACGAGATCGACCTCGTCCTCTGGAAGCGCGGGGCGGAAGAAGGCGCGCCCACCGAGCCGGACGCGGGCGACAAGATGATCGCCACGTACTTCGCGGCGCTCGGCAATGTACGACTCGACGGCACGCGCATCCGCGGCACCTGCCACCGTCTCGTCGGCGAGAACCTGCACAAGGCGACGCCGCACATCTTCGCGGACGGCCGCGCCAAGCACTTCGTCTTCCCCGACATCGGCGGCGAGCAGCGCCTGCTCGGCCCCGAGCCCGCCGCGCAGCCGGAACCGAAGCCTTCGGCGCCGGTGGTCGCACAGCCCCCGCGTACCGCGCAGGGGGGCAGTGGTACCGACCCCGAGCGCTCGGAAGACGAGGGCGCCGGCAGCTGGCAGCTCAACACGATGCGCGCCGTCGGGTCGGTCGACATCGACACGAGCATGGGCGGGCCGGCCGTAGGGATCCCGACGAACATCGTCGGTGACGAAGCCACGTACGACCGCGTATCCAGCCGCGCCCAGGTGAAGGGCGCGCCGGCGCGCATCTCCTGGATCGCGTTCGACACGACGATGAACGTCATCGAGACGCCGACGATGACCCTGGATCGCGCGCAGGGCATGGTGACCGCGGAAGGCGGGGTCCGGGGCGAGATCTACATGATGCGGGGCAGCGGCGGCGACACGGGCTCGTTCGTCATGCCGGGTACCTCCGGAGCACAAGGCGATGCCGCAGGCGCGGAGCTGAGCATTCGCACCGACGCGCGTATCGACATCGCACTCGCCGGCATGGGGCCTTCGTTCAAGCCGCGGCCGGGGTCGGAAACACGCATTCAGATCGGGGGTCCCGTCACCGCCGAGCTGCGCAACGCCAACCACGCCGTTGACCGCCTCAAGGCGGAGTCCCTGGAAGTCGGCTTGCTCTACCTCATGGACCTCGCGGACGCGGAGGACGACCCGGCAGCCAGCAGCGCCCCCAGTTCCTCTGCGGGCGGCGGCACGGGGTCCACCGGCACGCGCCCGGCACGCCGGCCGCGCCGGACAACGGGCGGCGGCGAGGAAGCGGCGCCGGAGCGCTTCGAGATCGCCGCCGCGGAGATGCGCGCTCAGCTCAACGGCGGCGACGTCCACACCCTGGATGCGACGGGCAACGTGGACATGCGCGGCGAGAGCGGTCACATCACCGGTGACCGCATGCACTACAACGCCGAGCGCCGGCACGCACGCGTCTTCGCGTCCGACCCCGACTGGCGCACGCGTCCCGCCGTTGCCATCCTCGGCGACACCGAGCAGCGCACGGAGGTGCGCGGCGAGCAGCTCGCGGTGTACTGGGTCGACGGCAAGATCACCACGGTCGAGGCGTTCGGCCCGAAAAACGAGAACGAGCACGCCACGATCCGCATGTACAGCCGCGACGCGAAACGGCCGGGGCGGCTGGAGTGGTACTCCCTCGTCTACACGGGCAGCGTCAACATGACGTCGGAGCTGCTGCGCGCGGGTCGCGTACGCCTCATGCGCCGCATTCGCGAGACGCCGCAAGAGCCGTGGGGCCCGCCGACGGCGCTATGGTCTCCGACCTTGCGGGTGATCGGGCGCAACATGCTCTCGACCGACGAGAAGCTGCGCGACATGCAGCGAATCCTGGCCGAGGGCCCGGGCACGACCTTCCAGTCCGGGGAAGGCGCGGACCTCATCAAGGCCTGGGGCCATTTGTTCGACTACGACGTCGCAACCAAGAAGGCCACGTTGACGGGTCTGAAGGGCGCGGATGTCACCATCCGAAAGGGTGGTACGCTCCATGTCGACCAGTCGAAGCTGAAGATCGACATGAACACGAACATGCCGACGTACATGCAGAACGGCCGGATCTTCTGGCGTCCTCCGCCGCAGAAGCCGCCCCCTGCAAGACCCAAGTAGATGACCATGCTCCTCTCGCTCGCCGTGATGCCCGCCTTCATGAGCTTCGGGTTCAGCGAGATCCTGTTGATCGGCATCGTCGCGCTGCTCGTCTTCGGCGGCAACCTGCCCGACGTCATGCGCTCGCTCGGCCGGAGCTACGGCAAGCTGCGCGCGAGCCTGCACGAGTTCTCGCGCCCGGTGCGCGAAGAGCTGCGCGACGTCAAGCGCATGCCACAGACACCGAAGGAGAGCCGCCCGGTACCCGAGTACCCGGAGTACGGCGGCCCGCCGATCACCACGTCGCCGGAGCTGAAGGAAGGCGACAACGACGGCGAAGAGGTCCAACAGGACGAGCAGGCGCAGGAAACGAAAGCGCCGGCGTCCGGTGTCATCGACGAACCGCCGCCGGTTTGAGCGGTCGAAGACCCTGAGCGAAGGACCCCTTCGACTTACCCCTCGCCATGCTCGGGGTTGCTCAGGGCCTGCGGCTACGCGGCGTCCGTCTCGACGTCCTCGTCGGTGTCGCCCTTGATGAGCTCATCCGCGGAGTCGAACAGGTTGTGCCAGCTCTTGTCCGACTTCGCATCGACGACCTTCACGTGGTCGGCGATGAGCTTCTGGACCGCCTCTGCCTCGGCGACGAAGAAGAAGATGGCGCTGCCGCACGTGTCGCGCAGCGCGGCCAGGCAGTCCCGGCTCGGCGGCTCGACGACCGCGAAGCTCCACGACGTGCCGAAGCGGCCGACCGGCAACACCTGGTACTGGAACAGCGTCGCCGCGGAGACCCCCTCGAGGATCCCCGGGTCGTAGTCGTAGCCGCCCAAGGGCAGCACGGGCATCTGGTAGTGCGATGCCACGACCTTGGCTAGTTCCCACGAGGTGAGGAACCCAGCGTCGACCACAGCGTGGCCAAAGGTCTCGTTCGCCTCGTAGGCGGACTCGGCGAGGTCGTCAGCTTGCTCAGCAGAGAGGACCCCCTGGCCAACCAGGACATCCCTCAGGCTGCGACGGTAGAAACGTTCGTAGCGATCCATGCAGATGCAGGCCCTTCCGGAGCACCTATCGACCATGGGACCCCGAAGGTGAACCGCCTTTGCCAGGCCTGGGGCCGGGAGGCCCCAATTCACCACAAACGCCTGATAATGGACCCTGCTCAGGGGCTACACATCCAACTCTGTCACCTCGAGCGCGTGCTTCTCGATGAACTCGCGCCGCGGCTCGACGCTCTCACCCATCAAGAGGCTGAAGAGGCGGTCTGCCTCTGCGGCATCGTTGAGGGTCACGCGCAGCAGGGTGCGGCTCGCGGGGTCCATGGTCGTGTCGAAGAGCTGGTCGTCGTTCATCTCGCCCAGGCCCTTGTAGCGGGTGACGTCCACGCCCTTCTGACCTGCCCGGCGCACGGCGTCGAGCACGGCGAGAAGGGACGGCAGCTCCTGCGGTTCGCGCGTGGTGCCATTGCGCGTCGTCAGGCGGTACCGCGGCTCGGCATCGGGTCCTGCCGCACTCCAGGTCTTGAGATCGACGCCGAAGTCCATCAGGGCACGCACGTGCGTCTCGAGCTCAGCCTGCTCGTAGATCCGGGTGACGACGACGTCGGCCTCATCGCGGCCGCCGTTCTCGTCACCGACCTCGTAGACCTTCACCTCTTCGCCGCCGCGTAGCGCCTCTTCCTCGCGGATGAATGCAGAGATGCCCTCGTCCCCATGCACGAAAACCCGGTTGTCAGGATTGCGGCTGCTGTAGACGACCGCCGACGGCAGCGAACCGTCATCGCCCGCCTGTGCCAGGTAGCCGCCCATCGTGATCCCGTAGCGACGCAGCGCGCGCTCGAGCTCGGCCATGTCGCCGAGAATCTTGGTGAGATTGCGAAGGCGTACGTCTTCGACGGCATCCAGGCGGACATCGCCGACGCCCTCCAGCGAAAGCCCTGCAGCGCCCATCTCCTGCAAGCGGACCTGGAGCTCTTCCTCGTCGAAGATGTAGCGCTCCTTCTTCCCCTTGGCGATCTTGAACAACGGCGGCTGCGCGACGAACACCTTGCCGTCCTCGATCAACGGGCGCATGTGACGGAAGAGGAACGTCAGCAGCAGCGTGCGGATGTGGCTGCCGTCGACGTCCGCATCCGTCATGATGATCAGCTTGCCGTACCGCAGCTTGGCCGCGTCGAACTCCTCCGTACCGATGCCGGTGCCGACCGCGGTAATGAGCGCGCGGATCTCCTCGTGCCCGAGCATCTTGTCGATGCGGGCCTTCTCGACGTTGAGGATCTTCCCGCGCAGCGGAAGGATCGCCTGCGTCTGGCGCAGCCGCCCCGTCTTGGCGGATCCACCGGCCGAGTCTCCCTCGACCAGGAAAAGTTCGCTCTCGTCAGGATCGCGACTGGCGCAGTCGGCCAGCTTCCCCGGCAGGCCGCCACCCGACAGCGCGTTCTTGCGTCGAACGAGATCGCGCGCCTTGCGCGCGGCTTCCCGCGCCTGGAACGCTTGCAGCACCTTGTCGAGGATGCCCCGCGCGCTGCGCGGATTCTCCTCGAGATAGGTCTTCATCGTCTCGCCCCAGACCTTCTTGACGATGCCGTCGACCTCGCCGTTGCCGAGCTTCGTCTTGGTCTGTCCCTCGAACTGCGGCTCGGGGACCTTGACCGACACGACAGCCGTCAGGCCTTCGCGGAAGTCATCGCTGCTGGGCTTGTCAGTGGGCTTGAAGAGGTTCTGGCGCCGCGCATACCCGGAGAGCGCGAGCGTGAGGGCACTCTTGAAGCCGGACACGTGCGTTCCGCCCTCGATCGTCCGGATGTTGTTGGTGTAGGACTGCAGCACCTCCGAGAAGCCGTCGTGGAACTGTGCCGCAATCTCCACGGTGACGTCGCTCTCGACGCGCTCGATGTAGATGACGTCGTCATGCAGGACGTTGCGGCCCTTGTTCAGGCGCGTAACGAACTCCTGGATGCCGCCCTCGTAGTTGAACGTCTGCTCCGCCGGCGGATCCTCGCGCTCGTCGACGAAGCGGATCGTGATCCCCTTGTTGAGGAACGCGAGCTCGCGGAACCGCGTCGTCAACACGGCGGCATCGAAGCTCTGATCGCCGAAGATCTGCCGGTCGGGCTTGAAGAAGACCTTGGTTCCCGTGCGGTCCGTCTTGCCGCGCACCTCGAGATCGGACTGGGCCTCGCCGCGCTGAAAGGCCTGAAAGTGGATGTGGCCGTTCTGGTAGACCTCGACCTCGCACACCTCGGACAGTGCGTTCACGACGCTGGCGCCCACGCCATGGAGGCCGCCGGAGACCTGATAGACGTCCTTCTTGAACTTCCCGCCCGCGTGGAGCTTGGTGTAGGCGACCGTGACGCCGGAGACGCCCTGCTCCTTGTTGATGCCCGTGGGGATGCCCCGGCCGTCATCGATCACCACGATGGCGTTGTCGGCCGTGACCCGAACAACGATCAGGTCGCAGTACCCCGCCATGGCCTCGTCGATCGCGTTGTCCACGATCTCGTACACCAGGTGGTGCATGCCACGGGTCCCGGTGTCCCCGATGTACATGCCGGGCCGGCGGCGCACCGCCTCCAGGCCCTCGAGAACCTGGATGTCGTCGGCGGTGTACTCACCTCCGGGCCCGTCGTTCGGGACCGGCGGCCTGCTGTCACTCGTGCTCATCAGGCGATCGCCTCCATCAAGCAAGGTCTCCGTCAGCCTTGCGAAGCACCGCGTCGCTCACGAAGCGAACAGCGATCAGGGGCACATCCGGGAGTGCCGTGCGCAATACGGTCAACACACGGTCCCGGTGGTAATGCGTGAGCTCGTCGCGCAACGTCGACGGACCGACACCAATCTCCAACACGCCCCCGGTGAGGCGCTTGAGCTCGGTGTGATCGCGCCAACTCTCCTCGGCGACGGCCTGCCAAGCGGCCTGGACCTTGGTCGTGATGCGTGCGGACGGCACGCCCAGGGAACGCAGGGCGCTCGGCAGGACATCCCCTGCCTGGCGCGGACCGCGAGCGCGGGAGTCGCCCGACTGGGCGTGGTTCTGGCGAAGGTTCAAGGCACCTACTCCAACGCAATCGGCATGATCACGTACACATAGCCGTCGCGATCGGTCATCGTCGCCGGTGCCTTCCCATCCGTGAACGCGAAGGTTACGGTCGCTGCAGGGTCCATGACCTTGAGCGCATCCTGCAGGAACACGGGGTTGAATCCGACGCGCGAGGGCGGGCCCTCGTAGCTGACCGGAACCTCGATCTTCGCCTCCCCCACCTCGACCGCCCGGCTGCGAATCGTGACGGCGCCTTCGTCGATCAAGAGCTCGACGGACAGAGCATCCCGTGTCGTCAAGAGCGCCGCGCGCCGCAGTCCGGAGAGGAAGTCGGCCGCGGTGGCGGTGAAGGTGTACTTGGTCGACTTGGGGATCACGTCCTCGTAGGCCGGGAACGTCCCGTCGATGAGCCGCGAGACGATCAACGCGTCGCCACAGCGGAACAACACCTGCCGATCCTCGACCGCGATGGAAACATCTCCACCGACAGCGGCCAGGACGCGCTCGAGCAATCCCAATCCCTTGGGTCCGACGATTACGCGGATGCCCTTGCGTGCCTTCTTGGGCAACTGCCCGGCAGCCTGGGCCAGACGCCGTCCGTCCGTGGCCACGAGCTCGATCTGGTTGCCTTCGATCACCATGAGCACACCGTGCAGCGCAAAGCGGCCGGCTTCGGTCGCCGCGGCGAATCGCGTACGGCGAACCAGATCGCGAAGTAGATCAGCCGGCAAGGTTACAGCTCCCGTATCGGGGAAGTGCGGCAGCCGCGCGAACTCGTCGATGTTTTCCCCACGGACGCGGAAGTGGCTTCGTCCGGTATCGACCGAGAGATTGCCTTCGTCTTCTTGAAGCGTGGTTTCCTCCTCGTCGACCTCGCGCACGATCGAAAGCAGACGACCGGCCGGTACGACGAGAGACCCCTCCTGATCGACGGATGCATCCTGCAGGTGGAAGCGGATGCCCACGTCCAGATCGGTTGCCTCGAGACTGACGCCGGTCGTTGCGTCAGCACGAACGGCGACGCATTCGAGAATCGGTTTCGGACTCTTGTTGGCTGCAACCGCAGCGCTGTGACCGATGCCTTCTACGAGAAGCTGTGTGGGTAAGGTGACCTTCATGAAGACCTTCTCTCGAGCGAGTGGGGAAGAGCGCTACGAGCGCTGCTTCCGGGTATGGATCCCAGAAGAGTTAATTTGTTTCGTGATTGCCGTATGGGACCGCGTCGCATTCCCGTCGAGCGGCCCTGTTGCTGTGATCGAACCTTTTGTAGCGCAATCACTTAGGCGCATCTGCGCGTCGTGGAATCTCCCGGTACAGCCGGTCCACATTGTAAGGATCCACGGGCGACGAATGGAGGGATTTCGGGCCTTGAGGGGCACCGAGACACCGGCCTGAGAAGCCAGATTCTCGCTCTTTCGCGAGAACTCCGCTCCGGCTTCACCAGCCCTCCCGAAGTTCCCCACTGGAATGCGACATGTCCTCGCGCCGTGCACCCATCCCCGTCTGTGGAAGGAATCGGGGATGTGGCCGTAACTCGTTATTTGGGGGTCGGTTGGGTGCGGGTCGGGGATGTGGAATGAACGCCGGGCTACTTCGGGTCCACCCGGCCGCCCAGCCGGTCGACCATGCGGTCGACGGTGGCGGAGAACGTGGGGTCGGAGTCACAGCGGCTCTGGACCTTGCGCACGGCGTAGAGGACCGTCGAGTGGTCTCGTCCGCCGAAATGGTCTCCGATCTCGTCGAGGCTCAGGTTGGTCAGCAGGCGGGCGATGAACATCACGACTTGCCGGGGCAGCGAGACGCTCCGTCCGCGCCGCTTCGACCGAAGATCCGAGATCTTGACCTGGTAGTGGCTGCAGACGACCTGGGTGATCTTGTCCAGGTTGACGGTGTGGCGTCCGAGGTGCGGGCCTACGGCCTTCTTCACCAGGTCGAGGTCGATCGGCAGGTTGAGGACCTCGGACAGCGCCTTGGAGGCCAGCAGCGCGCCCTCGAGCTCACGGATGTTGTTGCGGAAGTTGGCCGCGATGAACTCGACGGCATCGTTCGGAATGTCGATGCCTTGGATCTCTGCCTTGCGGCGGACGATGGCCATGCGCGTCTCGGTCTCGGGCTGCTCCAGGTTGGAGACGAGACCCCAGTGGAACCGGGAGACGAGGCGCTCCTCGAGTGTCGGGATCTCGTTCGGTGCCGCATCGCTGGACAAGACGATCTGGTGGTTGGATTGGTACAGCCCGTTGAACGTGTGGAAGAACTCCTCCTGCGTGCGCTCCTTGCCCTTGAGGAAGTGGATGTCGTCGATGACGAGCAGGTGGACGTTGCGGAAGCGAGCGCGGAAGCTGTCGACGTCGTTGCGTTGCAGCGAACGCACGAACTCGTTCGTGAATTCCTCGCACGAGAGGAAGCACACGCGCTCCTTCGGGAAGCGCGCGAGGAACTCGTGGCAGATCGCGTGCAGCAGGTGGGTCTTGCCCAGCCCCACGGCACCGTGGATGAACAAGGGGTTGTAGGCGCGTCCGGGATCCTGCGCGATTCCCTTGGCACTGGCGTGCGCAACGCTGTTCGACGGTCCGACGATGAAGTTGTCGAACGTATACAGCTCGTTTAGGCGCAACGGCGAGTCGTCGGTGCCCGATCCCGGGAACGGCGACGGATACACATCCGTCGGCGTACCGGAGGGTGCAGGCTCCTCCGTCTTGGGCTGCGGGGGCTCGGCGGTCTCCTCTTCCGTCTTCGCGCTGCGGATCTCGAAGGTCACCGAGACAGGGCTGCGCGCAACACTCTCGGCCGCTTCGCGAACGAGCTCACTGAACTTGCTCTGGAACCACTCCTGGTAGAAGCGATTCGGCAAACCCATCACGAGATCTGCGCCTTCCCAGGACTCCAGGGTTGCGGGTTGGAACCACGTCGCGAACTGACGCTTGTTGATGCGCGCGCGAAGGATCTCGAGAACTCGTGCGAATCGTTCGCCGGCGTCACTCGGGTCCGAGACCGTCATGCTCTCACTCATTGCCGCTAGATCCTTCCGCTTGCCGCATGAACACGCCGCCTGCCACTCGTCTGCGTGCCAACCTCCTCCTGCCCGCGTGCAACGCTCCGCCCCCGAGCAAGCGATGCACGTCGCGACACGATGCAAACGATCTCGTCGAACGACTTCCGACTTCGGTGTGCCTGCCGGCGAAATCGAGCGTCATCCGTGCCGCGAAGAAGAGAAGGTACGAACCGAAAAACGTCGCGTCAACGCGCGTGCTTGCAGCCGAACTGCTTCGGGGGCGAACAAGGTGTATCGCCCGTGAGGCGCCAGTCAGGCGTATGCGGGCGCACTGGAGGAGAATTCGTCAGCGACGTGCAAGCGAACGAAGTCTTAAAACGATCGCGCACAAACTTGACGCGGCGCCTTCGATGTCGTTTGCGTTCGTACGGTTCCCGATACTGATGCGCAGTGTCGAAGCTGCACGCGTGCGACTCAAGCCCATCGCCAGCAAGCCGGGGCTGGGGTCCGTGCTGCCCAACGCGCATGTGCTTCCTGTTGCGACCGCGAATCCTGCAAGGTCCATGTTGATCATGGCCGCTTCACCTTCAACACCGGGAAATTCGAGAGTAACGAGCCCGGGAAGGCGATTCTCTTGCGGTCCAATCACGCGCCAGTCATCCAGTTCCGCCATATGGGACAACATTTGCCCGATCAGCGCATCGCAATTCGTGGCGTTGGCTTCCCACGTCCGGCACGCGTGGTGCAAGGCGACGGACAGCGCGACGCACGCAGCGACATTCTCCGTGCCCGCGCGCAGGCGCTCTTCCTGCAGTCCACCGGTCATCCAGCGTTCGAGCGTGACGCCGCGACGTACATAGAGCGCGCCGCTCCCGACCGGCGCACCGAACTTGTGGCCTGCGAACGCAACCAGGTCGGCTCCAAGGGCGGACGTCTCGACAGAGATCCGTCCTGGGGCGAGCGCCGCGTCGCACAGCAGGGGAATTCCCCGTTCGCGCAGGCCTGCGGCGACCTCCCGAACCGGCATGACCGCACCCGTCTCGTGATTGGCTGCCATGATGGCCGCGACGGCGGCGTCTTCTCCCACAACGTCCAGAAACTGGGCGCTGGAGACGACACCGTGCGCGTCCACCGGCACCCGGACGAGCTCGAAGCCGGCTTCGGCGAGCTGTTCGGCGGCCTCCATTACCGCCGGATGCTCGACGGCCGAGACGACGATGCGCCGGCTCGTTTCCCGGCGCGCCTGGGCCGCGCCGTGTAACGCGATGTGCGCGGCTTCCGTGCCACCGGAGGTGAACACGATCTCCCGTGGACGACAGCCCAGCGCCTTTGCGGTCCGCGTCCGCGCGGCCTCGAGGAGATCCTTGTGCGCGCGTCCTTCCGTGTGCGGCGACGAAGAGTTGCCTGCCGGCATCGCGAGAGCCTCGAGCATGGCCTCGCGCGCTTCCGGGAGCATGGGCGCGGATGCAGCGTAGTCGAGGTAGACCCGCGTGCTTGTCATGCTGCTATCGTAGGCGCCGCGCGTGTGCGACGAGAAGACTCCACGATGGCACAGTTCGGTGGGCGGGCGGTCTGGTGCCCCATGGATGCGCGTCATCCTTCGAGTTCCCACGGTTTTTCACGCATCTTTCGCCAACGGGTTGACGGATGAGCGACACCGATTCTCTTCCGAGCTCCTCCGGCGACGTGCTCGTTGTCGACAACTACGACTCGTTCACGCACAACGCGGTGCACATGCTCGCCCAGCTCGGCGCGCGCGTGGACGTCGTGCGCAACGACGCCACGACGGTGGACGACATCGAAGCAGCGGCGTACCGGGCCATCGTGCTTTCGCCGGGGCCGGGTCGGCCGCGCGACGCGGGCGTGTGCATCGAGGCCGTGCGCCGCCTGGGCCCGCGAGTGCCGATTCTCGGCCTCTGCCTCGGACACCAGGCCATCGCGCGGGCCTACGGCGGCCGTGTTGTCAGGGCCCGCCGGCCGCTCCACGGCACCGCCACGGAGGTCCGGCGCGGCCGGATCGGGCTGGTTCGCTACCTGCCGGCCCGGTTCCAGGCGGCGCGCTATCATTCCCTCATCGTCGATCCCGAGCGGATCGGCCGGGGGCTGCGCGTCACGTGTCGCTCGGCGGAAGGCGAGATCATGGGGCTCGCCCATCGCAGCCATCCGGTGGAAGGCGTCCAGTTCCACCCCGAGAGCTACCTCACGCCGCTGGGCCCGGTCCTCATGGCCGCGTTCCTGCGCCGGGCCGGTCTGCGCACGCGTTCCCCGTCTCGGGTACTGCGGTAGCATTCGCCGGACATGACGAACGCGCCCTTCTTCGACCGTCTCGAGGCCCGTCGCCGCGAGGCTGAAACCACTCTCTGCGTGGGGATCGACCCGCGCCTCGAGCGCATGCCGCCCGAGATCACGCGCGGTCGCGAAGGCGACGTCGAGGCGATCCTGACGGCCTTCGGAATCGAGATCCTGGAGCTGACCGCCGCGGACGCCGCCTGCTGGAAGCCCCAGATCGCCTTCTTCGAGGCCCACGGCCTGCCCGGGCTACGCGCCTTCGTGAGCGTGCTCGTCGAGGCCCGCTCGCGCGGCTGCCTGATCGTGGCCGACGTCAAGCGGGGAGACATCGGCTCGACCGCCTCGGCGTACGCCAAGGCGTTCCTCGAACCCGGCGGCGACCTCGAGGCGGACTGCATCACCGTCAATCCCTACCTGGGCCGCGATGCGCTCCAGCCCTTCGTGGACGCCGCTCACAAGGCCGGCAAGGGCCTCTACGTGCTGGTCAAGACCAGCAACCCGGGCGCGGTCGACCTGCAGGATCTGCCCGTAGACGGAGGCGGACATCTCTACGAGCGGACCGCCGCGCTCGTGCACGAGCTGGGCGAGCCCACCGTGAGCGCCGACACCGGCCTGGCGTGCGTCGGCGCCGTTGTCGGCGCGACCTACCCGCGCGACCTGGTCGCCATGCGCGAGCGGCTGCCCGCAACCCCTCTTCTGATTCCCGGCCTCGGCGCTCAGGGTGCGAGCCCCGCCGATGTGGTCGCCGGGTTCCGCACGGACGGCAGCGGCGGCGTGGTCAACGCCTCACGCAGCATCACCTATCCCACCGCTTCGGACGGCGACTGGCGCACAGCGGTCACCGCCGCCGCACGCCAATCGAGGGAGGACATCCATGCAGCAGGTATCCACGCCTGATGCGCCCTGGTACACGCAGGCCTTCGACCGCAACTGGTTGAAGATCTACGCGCACCGCGACGACGAGAGCGCGGACCGCGAAGCCGAGGCCGTCGTCGGACTGCTCGGGCTCGGCGTCGGCGACACGATCCTCGACGTGGGCTGCGGTGCCGGCCGGCACGCACGCGGCTTCGCGCGCCGGGGCTTGCGCGTGACAGGTATCGACCTGTCCAAGGACATGATCGACGAGGCCCGCGAGAAGAGCCCGTTCCTGCCCGGCAAGCCGAACTACATGCGCTGGGACGCTCGAAAGATGCCGTTCCACAACCAGTTCGACGCGGCCGTCTCGATGTTCACGTCCATCGGCTATACCGGCCGCGCAAGCGACGACTACGAGATCTTCTCCGGTGTCCGGCGCGGCCTGAAGCGCGGCGGCTACTACCTGATCGACTTCCTCAACGAGGCGCACGTGCGCGCCAACCTCGTTCCCGAGGACGAGAAGACGATCGACACCCTGCGCGTGACCTTCAAGCGCCACATCGCCGAGCACGCCACGGGCGGGCCGACGGTCATCAAGGACATCGAGGCCGTCGACGCACGCAGCGGTCGTCCGGAGGCCCGGTTCCAGGAACGCGTACGGCTGTACACGCTGGAAGACATCGACCGCCTGCTTGGCGAGGCGGGGCTCGAACCCGAGGGCGAGCCGCTCGGTGACGTCTTCGGTGCCACGTTCGACGAGTCGGCGGACCGGCTCGTGCGTATCGCGCGCCGGCCGTAAGGGGCCGCTCTGCGAGCCGACCACATCCGTGAGTCCGCACACGTCGTCATGGGGGCGTTCGCGCGTGCGCTGCGGACGGGCGAGGGGGAAGCACTCGCCTTCCTCCCGGCGCCGCCGGCAAGTGATGAGGACTGGCGCGCGCATCTGAGCGACGTACCCGTCAAGCCCCAGCCGCCCGAGCTTGCTACCGCTCTGCTCGCTCGACAACGGGAGCTCGGCGCCGGACCGCGTGCCGAGGAGAACGCACGCAAGCTGGCCGCCGGCGAGGCGCTCGTCGTGGTGACCGGGCAGCAGCCCGGGCTCTTCGGCGGTCCGCTGCTCACATTCCACAAGGTCGCCGGCGCGATTCACCTCGCTGCGAAGCTCGATGCGCTCGGCGGGCCGCCCGTCGTGCCCGTGTTCTGGGCGGCGACGGAGGATCACGATTTCGCCGAGGCCAACCAGGCCGTCGTGATCGACACGGCCGGGCAACCGCGTGTGCTCAAGGTCGCTGCGCAGGGAGACGGGCGCAGCATCCAGGACCTGGACATCCCGGCCGAGTCGATGGCGGCTGTCGTCGGCGAGCTCGCGGCGGTGCTGCCGGAGACCGAGCGCGCGCAGGCCGCGGTAGCGCTGGCCCGCCCTGAGCCGGGCGACGACTTCGCGACATGGTCTACGCGCGTGCTGTTGCGGGTCTTCGGCGACGCCGGCCTCGTCGTTGTCGAGCCGTCCTTGCTGGCGCCACACGCCGGCGCGTCCCTGGCCTACCTGCTGGACAACGCCGAGACGATCTGTGCTGCGATCGACAAGACGGGGGACGCGCTGCGCGCAAGCGAGCTGCCCGCCCCGCTCGGACCGCACGCCGGCGGCGCGACCCCGCTCTTCTACCGGAGCGAGCCCGGCGGGCGTCGCCTGCGCGTTTCGCTCGACGGCGACAACGTCCTTCTGCGCGACGAACGTTCCGAGCTAACGCGCGGGACACTGCGCGAGCGGTTGATGGATGAGCCGGCCCGAGGATCGGGCAACGTCATCGGGCGCGTCTTCACCCAGAACCGCCTGCTGCCGGTCGTCGCCTACATCGCCGGTCCCAGCGAGATCGCGTACCACGCGCAGGTTCGTGCGGCGCACGAGGCGCTTGGCGAACCGTATCCGCTCGCGTTGCCGCGTCCCGAGGGCACGTGGATCGACCTCAAGTTCCAGCGCGACCTAGCTCCGTTCGAGCAGACACTGATCGACGTTATCTGTGACTTCGAGATGCCAAGGCCCTCCTCGGATGCGGAGGTCGAGGCGCGCCTGGCAGCCATCGACGAGGGCCTCGCCGCGCTGGCTGCGCACGGCGGCGAGGACGGCGGCCGCGGCCCGAACGCGATTCGCCAAGAGCTCGCGCGCATGCAGAAGACGTGGGAGAAAGCCCGGCCCAAGATCCTGGCGGCGTTCGAGGCCGACGCCGGGACCGGACGGGCGCGCTGGGAGCGGGTCGTGAACTGGGCCCGGCCCCGCGGCAAGCCCCAGGACCGAAACCTCTCTCCGCTGGCGCTCATCGCCCGTCACGGGGCCGATGAGGTGCGCGAGGGGCTGCGAGCCCTGGACCCGCTGGCTCCGATCCATCATGTTCTTCGTCTCGGAGAGACCGCGAACGCATGAGCGACAGCCGCCCCGAACCCGTGGACATCCTGGCCTTCGGGCCGCATCCCGACGACGTAGAGATGTGCGCCGGCGGTCTGATGATCAAGGCGCTGAACGCGGGGTACCGCTGCGTGATCGCCGACATGACGCGCGGCGAGGCCGGTACGCGTGGCACCGTCGAGATTCGCGAGCAGGAGACGGCCGCAGCGTCGAAGGCCATGGGCCTGACCGCGCGCGAGAATCTGGGATTGCCCGACGCGGGTGTGCGTGTCGTGCCGGAGATGGAAGCGAAGGTGCTCCGCGCCATCCGGCATTGGCGCCCGCGCATCGTCCTGAGCCCGTGTCGTGAGGACCGCCACCCGGATCACACCGCGTCCGCCGAGCTCGTGCGTCGCGCGTACTACGGCGCGACGATCGGAAGGATGGGCGACGACGACCTTCCCGCGCACCGGCCCGACGCGCTGATCGAGTACTTCGGCCACCTGGAGCCCGAGCCCTCGTTCGTCGTCGACATCTCCGCGGAGTGGGAGAAGCGCACAGAAGTCGTGATGTGCTACGCGTCCCAGCTCGGCCTCGACGGGGCCGGCGGCCCGCAAACCAACATCACCTCGCCCGAGTTCATGCGGCGCTATGAGTCGCGTTTCGCCTATTGGGGCTCGCGCATCGGCGCCAAGTACGGTGAGCCCTATCGCGTCGACCGGTTCGTGCCGCTCGACGATCCTGTCGACGCCTTCCGCAAGCGGGGAGACGCGGTCCTTTGAGCAGTCTCAAGATCGGTGTCGTCTGCTACCCGACCTTCGGTGGCTCGGGGGTCATTGCGACCGAGCTCGGCAAGGGGCTGGCGGAACGCGGCCACGAGATCCACTTGTTCTCGTATGCCCCGCCTGCACGGCTCGACCTCTTCGACGCGCGCATCCACCTGCACGAGGTCGAGGTCTCTTCGTATCCGCTCTTCAAGTACCCGCCCTACGACCTCGCGCTTGCCTCGCGCCTGGCTGAGGTCGTCGAGGACGCGAACCTCGACCTCGTCCACGTGCACTATGCGATCCCGCACACGATCGCCGCGCTGCTCGTGAAGGACATCCTGGCGCCGCGCTCCCTGCCGGTCGTGACGACGCTCCACGGAACAGACATCACGGTCGTCGGGCAGGACCCCTCCTACAAGCGCGTCACGCGGTACGCGATCCGCAACTCGGACGCGGTCACGTCGGTCTCTGCGTATCTGAAGAAGCAGACCCAGGAGGTCTTCGGGCTCGAGAACGGCATGGTCGTGATCCCGAACTTCGTGGACTCGCAGCGCTTCAAGCCCGAGACCGAGTCGCGCATCCGCAGCTGCTTCACGCGCGGCCCCGAGAAGGTGCTGATGCACATCTCCAACTTCCGTGCGGTCAAGCGGGCGGTTCTCGTTGTCGAGGCGTTCGCCGATGTCGTCCGCGAGACGCCTGCCACCCTCGTCATGATCGGGGACGGCCCGGATCGCAGCGCTTGCGAGGCCCGCGCCCAGGCACTCGGCGTGAAGGACCGCGTGCGCTTCCTGGGTGCCCAGACCGACGTCGAGCACCTCCTGCCCGCCGCCGATGCCTTCCTGCTGCCCAGCGAGTACGAGAGCTTCGGTCTCGCGGCGCTGGAGGCCATGGCGTGCGGCGTGGTGCCCGTCACCACCCGGGCCGGCGGGCTGCCGGAGGTGATCCGCGACGGCGAAGACGGGATCCTGGTCGAGGACGACGAGATCGCCTCGATGGGCCGGATCGTGGCCGACTTGCTCACAGACACCGAACGGCTGGAGCGCATGTCCGCCGCTGCCCGTGCCGGCGCCGTGGATCGATTCGGGCGAGACGCAGTCGTTTCCCAATATGAGTCCGTGTACCGGTCGTTACTTGCCGATACCCCTCAAGGGGAACCTGCGCCCGTAGGCTAGGGTTCGCCCGCGGAGGGTCATGGCCAAGAGCAGCTCCAGCTTCGACACCTACCTCAGGGAGATCCAGCGCCATGCGCTGTTGACTCCCGATGAGGAGAAGGCCCTCGGCCGGCGGGTCCAGAACCAAGACGTCGACCACATCGACGCCATGATCGCGCGCGAGGCGATGATCCTCGCCAACCTCCGCCTGGTGATCTCCGTCGCGAAGCGTTATCAGGGTCGGGGCATGACGCTGCCCGACCTGGTGGAGGAAGGCAACCTCGGCCTCGTGCACGCGGTCGAGAAGTTCGACCCCGAGATGGACACGCGCTTCTCCACCTACGCAACGTGGTGGATCAAGCAGGCCATCCGCCGCGCGCTGATGAACAAGGTCAAGACCGTGCGCATCCCCGCCTACCTCGCGGAGGAGCTGACGCGCTGGCGTGTGTTCGCGCGCAAGTTCGAGCAGCAGAACGGACGTCCGCCCGAGGCCGACGAGCTGCTGGCCGAGATGGACCCGCCGCCGGGCCGCCGCAAGCTCCTGCTGCGCCTATTCGGCGAGTCGGCACCGGGCAGCGCCTCCGTGTCGCTCGACCTGCTCTTCGAGAGCGTCGACGCGGTCGTGGACCCGCGCGCCGAGCGCCCCGATCTGATCGACTTTGCATCATGGGAGCGGGTCGGGCTCGTTGACGAGATCGGCAAGCTCCCCGAGCGCGAGGCAGAGATCCTCCGCATGCGCTACGGCCTGGGTGCGATCGAGCAGCCGATGACGTTGCGTGAGATCGGTCGCCAGCTCGAGCTTTCGCGCGAGCGCGTGCGGCAGCTCGAACACATCGCGCTCGACCGCTTGCGCAAGGCGATGGGCGGCACGCCCCAGCAAGCGCGCCGCCGCGGCGCATGACCGCGTCCGACGCGATCTTCGAACACCTCTACGTGCACTTCCCGTTCTGCGCGCGAAAGTGCCCCTACTGCGACTTCAACTCGCACGCAGGCCGCGACGATCTCATCGACCGCTACATCGACGCGCTCGTGCTTGAGCTCGAGCGCTGGGCGGGCCAGGTCCGTCCGCGCACGATCTTCGTCGGCGGCGGCACACCGACGCACGGGGATGCGTCTGCGTTGGAACGCTACATCGACGCCGTTCGGGACGCCTTCGACGCCGCGGCGCTCGAGGAGTTCACGATCGAAGCCAACCCCGGGTCGCTCGATCGCGCCAAGGTGCGTGCGCTCGTTCGTGCGGGCGTGAATCGTGTCAGCCTCGGTGTGCAGTCCTTCGACGACCGTCTCCTCGAAATGCTGGGGCGTGTTCACAACGCCGCCGATGCGGTGCGCGGTGTCGAGATCCTGCGCGCGGGCGGCATCGAGCGTCTGTCGGTGGATCTCATCCTCGCGACGCCCGGGCAGTCGCTTGCGGATCAGGAACGTGACGTCGCGCGCGCGATCGACCTCGATCCGGAGCATGTGAGCGCGTACGTCCTGACCTTCGAGGAGGGCACAGCCTTCACCCGGTTGATGGAGGAGGGCCGCATGCCCGCGCCCGAAGCCGAGCGCGACCTCGCGCATCTCCACGTGGTGTGTGAGCGACTCGCTGCGGCGGGCTACGAGCGCTACGAGATCAGCAACTTCGCGCGCGGCGGGCGCGTGTGCCTCCACAACCTCGCGTACTGGCGAAACGCCAACTGGTTGGGCGTGGGCGCCGGCGCGCACAGCCACCGTGACGGCCGGCGTTGGAAGAACGTCGACGACCCTGCGGCCTACGCGGCTGCGCTCGAGCGGAGCGACGCTCCGCTTGATTGGGAGGAGCACGTGCCTCCGCCGTCGCAACTCTTCGAGAGTCTGATGATGGGGCTTCGCCTCGCAGACGGCGTCGACGTGAACGAGCTCTCGTCGCGACACGGCATCGACGTGCGCACAACGTACGAGGACGTGATTCGCGAGCACGTAGCAGGCGGCCGCGCCGTGTTGGACGGGAGCCGTCTCTTTCTCACCGAGGGCGGCTTGGATCTGGCCAATCGCGTGATCAGAGACTTCGTGCCGTAGACGGCGGGCGCAATTCGCGGACGGGCACAAGGCCCGTCCCTACATGCCATTGCATGTGCCCACGGAGCGCCATATAGGGTATAGGGGAGGGCCTTGTGCCCTCCCTCGATCCTCGTGGGACCTACGCCGGTTGGAACCGGCCCTCGACGTACTGCAACCCCTTCGGGCTCAACTGGTAGAGCCCGCGGCGGCTGCCCTCCTGGAGATGTCCCAGCTTGCGCTTCAGGATGCCGAGTGCGTTGTGGAGGTTCTTCGGACGTTCCCACTCGGCGTTCTGGAAGCACCAGAGAATGTCCTCGCCCGAGACGTCGCGCTTCTTCTTGGCAACGTTCATGTAGTAGATCGACAGCAGGATGCGGTCCTGGATCGCGCCGCGGCCCTCGCGGGCCGGGCGATGCGACACGAAGTCCGCGAACGACTCAGGTGCCTTCGGCTTCTCTTCGACGGGCGCGGCGACCTCCGTCGGGGCGCCGACCGCGGTGTGCAGGAACTGACGGAACCGCTGTACCTGCCGCTCGACGAATTCTTCGGATCCGGCGAATTCGAGGTCCACGCCTTCGGCCGTGAACTTGAAGACGGTCTCGTTGGTGTTCTCAGCAGTCATCGGTAGACCTCCAGCGCAACATCCGTACGGCGGATTCTACGAGCGGCTGCGTGGTACGGGGACGCGGGGCCTGTTGGGTTCCGGTAAGGGCGTTTCGCGTTGCGTCGCCAGGCGGACCTATCGGTCCTTCGCGTAGTCTTCGCGCCGCCAGAGTTCGAGCCAGTCGCCTTGGTCCCGGCTGCGGACGCGGTAGCCGACGCTCTCCAGCTTCTTCGCGGTCTTCTTCTTCGGCTTGGGTTTCGCCGCCGGCTCGAGCATGCGCAGCAGTTCCTTCATCAGTCCGTCGAGCTGGCGGCTGGGTTCGCGTGTCTCGCCTTGCTGCGGCATCGCCTTCATCAACTCCTCCAGGTGCCGGAGCATCTCGCGAAGCTGCTTCGGGTTTGCACCGCTTCCATTGCTCGGCGCGCGCGTGCCGCCACGTCGCAGTCCGCTCGGGGGCGGAGGGGGCATCGGCGGGCGCTGCGGCCGGGCCTGCGGGCGTCCGCCTCCGTCCTGGAGCTGGCGCAGGGTGTCGATCAGGCGTTGGATGTCCGCCTGGCCTGAACGGCCGCGACGGGCGCCACGCCTGAACCGTCGCGGGGGCTCGACGCCTTCGCCGAAGGCACGGAACCACTCGTCGGCGCTGGAGGCGCGGCCGTCGCCGCGGCCGTCCCAGGACCGCCATTCATCGCCGTCCCAGATGATGATCGAGCCGCCCTGCCCCCCGCCGCCTGAGCGACCCCAAGGACCGAAGCGCTGAACGCGCATACCGCGCCTGCGCCGCGGGCCCTCCATACGCAGGCGTACGGAGGGTCCCTCTTCGAGCAGGCCCATCATCGGGCCGAGGCCTTGCAGCATCGCGTGCATGAAGTGGCGCTGCATCCACTGCATGAGCTCGTCCGCGGTCCAGCCGTCGGCCTTGAGCGCGTCGCGCAGGCCCGCCATGGGTACGTCCTTCGCGGCGAACCAGTAGTGCAGCGGGCTCTTGGCTGCTTCGCCTTCGGCCTCCCCCATCGCCCTCATGTGGCGCGCCATCTCCTTCATCATCCAGCGCCGCGCCGTGTCCATCGGGTCGCGTCCTGCCTGCCCGTCCGCGGCCTTGCGGATCTTCACCTTCTTCTTCACACGCTTGGGTTCCGCGTCGTCATCGGCCCAAGCCGGGTTGGAGATCAGAGCGGCGACGCCGATCACGACGATCAGGGCGAGCCACCAATGGCGCATCTTGAACATGGAGTCCTCCCAGGAAGCTGCAGCGAGTCCACCGATCCTACGGCTGGCCGTGGGGTGTTGTTTGCCCCTAGGACGACGCGCCTAGCGCCCGATTCGTAGGCGTTCGCCAAGCAAGGGCGGCAGGCCAGCACGCAGGATCCGGCCGATCGTGGCGCCGATGTCGTACTCCACGCGGTGCAGCTCGAGGATGCGCTCCTCGGTGTCGAAGACGGCGAACGCCGAGCGCGGATCCTCGTCCCGCGGCTGGCCGACGCTGCCCGGGTTGGCGATCCCGATTCGATCGCCGAACTCGATACGCGACTCCACGGAGTACGTGATCGGCACGCCCTCGAAGAAGGTGACGGGGATGTGGCTGTGACCCACGAACGCCGTGCGCGTGCCCATCTCCTCGAAGGAGAGATACGCGTCGTAGGGCGTCTGCATGTAGTCGAAGGCCTGCGGCTCGTGCACCGTGCCGTGCGCGAGCGTGACGTCGCCCTCGACATGGACCAGCGGTAGGTTCCCGAGCCAGGCGATCTCCTCGCCGGACAGCTCGCGGCGGGTCCAGAGAATGGCCGCCTGCGCCTGGGTGTTGAAGTACTCCAGGCCGAGCTTGCCGGCGACGGCCCAATCGTGGTTGCCGCCCACCAGGACGGGATCGAGCTCGCGCGTCAGAGCAAGGCACTCGCGCGCGTCGGCGCCGTATCCCACCAGGTCCCCCAGGCACATGTAGCCATCGACGCCCTGGCGCTCCATGCCCTCCACGACGGCGCGCAGCGCCTCGAGATTGCTGTGGATGTCGCCGAAGACGCCGTACCGCACGATGAGGGGATATCCCGGGGCTGGATGCGGGCTGCGTCGGTCGAACGCCCGCGGACAAAACTGCGTCAGGAGGGACGGCTCAGGGCGAGGGTCGCAAGCAGCAGACCTGCCACGGCGGCGGAAGTATAGCCCAGCCCTTCAAGGGCTCCCGCGGCCTCGCGCGGACCTGGCAACCAACTGCGCAGGATCCGGCCCGGAAGGCCCTCGAGGAACGGTGCGCGTCCCCACGGCAGATGCCCCAGCACCCAGACGAGAAACACCGCCAGCATGGTGCCACCACCGCGCCAGACGTTACCCACCAGCACGGCCCACGCCGCTACAATGCCTGTGGCCTGAATACTTGTAGATAGCAAGGAGATGCCGTCCGGCATCTCGAGCGCGCCTGTGAGGCCCGCGGTCAGGAATCCCACGATGATGGCCAGCATGGCGCCGGCCAGTGTGGCGCCTGCCCAGCGTCCGAGGATACGTCCGGCGAGTCCGGCCGCGGTGGCGTCGGCTGCCTGGGCGAAACCAGAGTGGCGGTCTTCGTCGAGTGCACGTCCGATGAGCCACAGAGTCAGCAGCACGCCGGCGAGGTGGCTGGTGCTGTAGAGCAGCGGGTCGTTCTGTTCCCCCACTTCGGTCAGCGCCAGGATCGCTGCGCTCGCGGCGAACCAGCCGGCGAACGCACCACAGGCTGCAAGCACGTAGCTCACGGGCGACCGATAGGCCTGGCGGATGGTGGCGAGCGCGTAGGGCCACATGCCCCCGTGGTCTACCACGGGGTGTTGCCATCACGACCACCATCTACGGGATCGCGGGCCGACCACTCGCTGCGCTCGGGTCGCCCCTACATCGCGCACTGCCGGGCGGCCTGCCCAGGTCTGTCGTCGATGTAGCCCGCGCATGACTCCCGGGAGTCGCGTGGCGTCCTCGGACTCCCGGGAGTCACGCGGTGGCCCCGAATCGCCGACTCCCTGGGTAGAGGGCTCCCGCCCACGTCTGCGGGGGCCCGTACAGTGCACTGCTGACTCGTCCTGGAGATCCCCTATGAAGCCCAAGAGGCTCGGCCGCGGTCTGCGTGGTCTCATCAACAGCACCGAAGAGCAGGAGGGGGCCGCCACCGCGCCTCCGGCGCGCACGATGCCACCGCCCAAGCCGGGGCCCGTGCCCGTGACCAACGGCTCCCGCGAGGTCCCGGTTGGTGAGGTGCTGCCGAACCCGTATCAGCCCCGCAAGGCGTTCGACGAGGCGGAGCTCGACGATCTCAAGGCCTCCATCCAGGAGCACGGCATCCTCCAGCCGATCGTGGTGCGCCGGGCCCCCAACGGCTACGAGGTCATTGCCGGCGAGCGCCGGCTGCGCGCGGTCCAGGCGCTTGGGCACGAGCTGGTCCCTGTCGTCATCCGCAAGGCGGACGACGAGGACATGCAGACGCTGGCGCTGGTGGAGAACCTGCAGCGGGTGGATCTCAATGCGATGGAGAAGGCCCGCGCGCTCCAGGCCATGATGCGCAACTTCGAGCTGACCCAGCAGGAGGTGGCGGACCGGGTCGGCAAGGCGCGCACGAGTATCTCGAACCTGGTTCGCCTTCTCGACTTGCCGGCGGAGATCCAGGAGCTGGTGTCCAGCGGCGCGTTGTCGGGCGCGCACGCTCGAGCGGTGCTGTTGGTCAAGGGGGATGCGGCCCGCATCGCCCTGGCTTGCCGCGCGGCCGAGGAGGGGCTCACGGTCCGGCGCATCGAGCAGTTGGCCGCAGGGCAGCGCAGCCCGAAGCGTGCTCAGCCCAAGCCCGACGATCCCTACGTCAAGGACCTCGAGGACCGTATGCGCAAGGCCCTCGGGACGAACGTGGCGCTCAAGACGTCAGGCGGCGGCGGCCGGATCGAGATCCGCTATCACGACGCGGGCGAGCTGGACCGGTTGCTCGAGCTGTTCGGCGTCGAGTAGCCGCGAAACGGCCCCCAAAGGCCTATTTGTCGCCGTCTGCGCCGTTCTTCTTCTCGTCCCCGTTGCCTGCGTCGTCATCGTTGCCAGGCAGCGGCGGGGGGAGCGGGGGCAGCTCTTCGTCGTCACCGCCACCACTCGTGCCCGTGATGGGCTTGGTCTTCGGCTCGGCCTTGAAGGCGTCGACCTTGATCGTCGAGAGGCTCCTCTCGTTGTCCTCGATCTTGGCCTTCGAGGGCAGGGCAGCGGTGGGGGATTGCAGGGTGCCGTTCTTGTAGACCAGCACCTTGATGATCTCGACGGGCTCCTGGAAGTAGCTCAGAAGGCCGGAGAGATCCGTGTCGCTGCGCACGGCCTCGTCCTCGCGCCAGACGGCGCCACCGAAGATGCGATCAAGCACCCGCGTCGACTCGAAGCCCTGCTCGTCCAGCACCTTGCCGGTGGGGGAGTACTCGTAGTCGAGGCGCGGGGAGCGCCGCACCGAGATGATGAAGCGCTCGGCGTTGTCGTACTGGTCGCTGCCGTCGTGCCATGCGGCGAGGATGCCCCGATCGTGCGGGATCCGGTTGCGCGACTCGGCCGGCAGGAGGCCCGAGCGCGACCGAGCTTCCGACGCCTTCTGGTGCGCTGCGGTGTCGAAGGCGGTGGTGTTGCCGCGGCTCTCGGCCAGACCGGCGACGACGTAGTGCTCCTCGGGCTCGGCGACGTCTCCGATCTCCTCCTTCAGCATGAAGGCGGTGCCGTCATAGAAGCCGTTGGTCGCCCGCTCGACGAAGCCCTGCGACCATTCCGGCGCAAGCTCGCTGTAGAGGCCGGCGAGCATGTCGCCTCGCGTCGTACGAAACAAAACACGAACATCCGCATCCGGGTCCTGAGGCCGCAGGAGATGCTCCTTCTCCCACTTCTCGTTCTCCTCGAACCAGTTGAGGAACTGGCGCGTGAGGCTGGGGAAGCCCTCGGAGCTCAGGCGCGTCCAGTTCAGCGGGAAGTCCGGGAAGTCGTCTCGCAGGGCAGCGAGCTGGGAGGCGCCCTTCGCGTAGAACTCGGAGCGCTTCTCCATGTCGAGCTGGCCCGGGTTCGCGAGGAGGTGGTCGGCGACGATCTTCGCGATCATGAAGCGGGTCTGGGGCTCGAGGGCGTCCTGGACCTCCTTGGCCTTGGTGTCGAGGAACTTCTCGAGGGCAGCGATGTAGCGCAGGCGCTCGGTGTTGTAGAGCCCGTACGGGTTCGCCCAGATCGGGTCCTGCGCCGGCTCCATCTCGCGACGGATTTCGCCGAACAGGTCCCAGCGCTCGACCTCGCCCTCTTCCTTCACCGCCAGGAAGATCGCGAACGCGAAGCCCGCGATCGCCAGCACCGCGACGGCGATGAGCGCAACGCGGATGCGTGCCGCCCGCTTGGCGACGGCAGCTTCGTCGGCCTCCAGGTTCATCGGCGACTTGCTCATGGTCCGGACTCCGGTCTAGGCGCCGGCCGAGGCCGGGGCGTCCGCGGCTGCCGCGCGCTCCTGGTCAGCCAGGGTGTTGGGATGATCGGGCAGCGGGATGAACGCTTCCAGGTGGTCGAGCTTCCCGGCCTCCTTGATGAGGTTGCGGGCGACGACCATGCGCTGGATCTGGTTCGTACCTTCGTAGATCTGGGTGATCTTGGCGTCGCGCATGTACTTCTCGATGGGGTAGTCGTGCATGTAGCCGTACCCGCCGAAAACCTGCACGGCGTCGGTCGTGACGTCCATCGCCATGTCGGTGCAGTAGAGCTTCGACATCGCGGCCAGCTTCGTGATGTTGCCCACGCCCGCGTCGCAGGCGCGTGCGGCTGCGTACACGAGCTGGCGGCCGGCTTCGACCTTCGTGGCCATATCGGCCAGCAGTTGCTGGATCATCTGGAAACTGGAGATCGCCTGGCCGAACTGCCTGCGCTGCGTGGCGTAAACGGTCGCGAGGTCCAGCGCGCCCTGCGCCAGGCCCAGCGCCTGGGCGGCAACGCCCGGTCGGGCGCGGTCCAGGGTCATCATCGCGTGCTTGAAGCCGAGACCCGCGCGCCCGCCAAGCAGACGATCCTCGGGAATGCGGCAGTTGTCGAAGTGGCACTCGACGACGGGCACGCAACGGATGCCCATCTTGTCTTCGGCCCGTCCGATCTCGAACCCCTCATCTCCCTTCTCGAGGATGAGGGCGGAGATGCGACGGCTCTTCGAGTCGGGATCGGTGACGGCGAAGACGCTGTAGACGTCAGCGGCGCCGCCGTTGGTGGTCCACTTCTTGGCACCGTTGACGACCCACGCGTCGCCGTCGAGGTGTGCGTTGGTGACGAGCCCGCCGGCGTCGCTACCGGCCGGGCGCTCTGAGAGCCCGAACGCGATGAGCTTCTCGCCCTTGGCGATCGGCGGCAGGTACTTCGCCTTCTGCTCGTCGGTGCCGGCCAGCAGGATCGGGAACGAACCCAGCGCGTTGACTGCGAAGAGCACGCCCACGCCGCCACACGCCTTGGACAGCTCCTCGACGACGAGGCACAGGTCCATCACGCCGCCGCCGTGACCGCCGTACTCCTTCGGGATCCACACACCGAACAGCTCGGCCTCGGCCAGCGCGTCGCGGATCTCCCAGGGGTACTCCTGAAGACGGTCGTACTTGGCGGACAGCGGGCGCACGACGCGCTCCGCGATCTCGCGAGCCTTGTCGCGCCAGGCGAGGTTCTCGGGGCTCAGCAGCTCGTCCAGGGGACACCTCCGACCGCATGCGGAGGCTCATCAGGCGACCCCTCTGGTCACCTCGGCAAACCGCCGCGGAAGCGCGCGAGTATAGGAAGACCCTGCGGTCCGCCCCATCTCGTGCACGAGTGCGGAAGGGTGTCTTGGCGTACGAATTCGACCCGATCCGGGACGGACCCGGGGTGCGGGGGACCGGGAGCAGGGCCCTCGCATCACGTGCTCAGGTCGGTCTCGTGAGAGTTACGCAGCTGCGGGCGCAGGAAGCTCGCGTCGCTTGCCGAAACCCTCTTCGAGTCGGTGCCAGTGGCCGATGGAGTCCTCGCCGCGCTGCCAGCAGAGATAGACGATCTCGCCGTCGACCTCTCCGTAGAAGTCGATCATGCCGCGCTCGTAGTCCTTGACCGTGCCGCCAAGCGCCTCGATCTCTTCGATGAGGCCTTGGAATCGGTCGAGTGTGGCGGCTACCGCGGCATCCCGCTCACGCAGGATGGGCTCGCGGGACGGATCGGACTCTGCTCTGGCTTTCTCCGTGTCGAAGGCCTGCAGGGCCCGATTGACGTCCGCGTAGCTGGCCACAATGTCGTCGGCGATTCGGGAAACGAGGGGCAACATGCGGTTGGCCTCGTCAGGGGTGAAGATCTTGCCTTTCATGGCTCTGCTCCAAGGGACGGCCAACGGTTCGCAAGAACCGTTCCGGTTGTTTTCCTTTCGGCTGTCCGAACGGGCTGCAGGTCGCTGTCACGCGAGGCCGCGTTCCGCTCCGGGTCGGATCTACTGGACTCACACTGCTTAGACGGGCCTCAGCCGCCCCCGGATACGCAAAAAGCCCGTATCCGCGGGCCCCTTTCGGCAATCGAGACGCCGCGCTTGCGAGTCAGACAGGGGTGTCGCCGTAAGTCATTTCTATACAGATACATACGTCTCAATACGCTCAATTGTTGGTATCGATCCTGCAACGTGTCATTTCGGGGCGCCGCACGTGCGCCGGCGCTCCGGTCGTGCGGTTCGGTACCGGGCGGTAGCCGCCTGGGGACACCCGCCGCACGTTTCGTTCACGGCCGCACACCGAACGGAAGGCTAACTACAGGAATCGCTTCGAAAAGCGGGCGCGGGCTCACTTGGTGCCGCCACGCGCGGCCCCTATGTTCTGGGGTTCGCCGGAGAAACCGGCGTGCAAGCGGGAGCTTCCCCTTCGTGGACGATCAGATCCGAGCCCTCCAGGAATACGTCTACCTGAAGTACGTGGACGGTGTGCGCGTCGAGGAGATCGACGAGGTCGAGGCGTGCCAACAGCTCGAGACGTTCTTCAGTCAGGCCGAGAACGCCAACGACTCGGAGTGCGTCTACGCCGGCATCCTGTACTTCGAGCTCGGCTACGAGATCGAAGAGAAGCAGGTCGAGTACTTCCGCCGCGCCAAGTACTGGCTCGAGCGTCACCAGGCACTGACCGGCGAGAGCTGGGACGCGGTCGACGATCGACTCGAAGACGTGAATGCGTTCTTCGAAGACGAAGGCATCGAGGTCGAAGCCACGCCGTTGCCGGATCAGGTTGCACTCGCACCCGTCGTCGTGGAAGAGGTGCAGGACCACGGCGCGATGATGCATGTTCCCGCCGGGTCGTTCCTCTTCGGGCAGGAGCGCGAACCGGTTTCCGTCGCGGCCTTCTACATCGACAAGTTCCCCGTCACGAATCGCGAGTACGAGGCGTTCTGTCGCGCGACCGGGTACCGGTTCCCGAAGTACTGGTCGCAGGATCGCTTCAAGAATCCGGACGCGCCGGTCGTCGGCGTGAGCCTCGCGGACGCGGAGAAGTACAGCCGCTGGGTCGGCAAGATGTTGCCTACCGAAGAGCAGTGGGAGAAGGCGTGCCGCGGTGTGGACGGACGCGCCTACCCGTGGGGCGAAGACGATGCCTCCGAGGATCTCGCGTGCTTCGATCGCGATCCGGCCGAGGGCGGCACCGATCCGGTCAACATCCGTCCCAATGCAAGCAGCCCGTACGGCGTGTGCGACCTCGCCGGCAACGTGTGGGAGTGGACCAACACCGTCGTTCCCGACGAAGAGGTCCACGTGATCAAGGGCGGTTGCTACAACGACCCGGGCGCCTTGCTGCGCGGCGACATCCGCCTCGAAGCCGCTCCCAAGGACAAGTTCGAAACCATCGGATTCCGCTGCGTGAAGTCTGCCTAGCTTGAGCGCGATCCTCCGCCTGCTCCGTCCGTTCACGCTGCTAGCGCCCGCGGTCGGAGTCGGAAGCGGCGTCATGATCGCATCCGCCGCGACTGGCGCCGCGATCGAGTCCTATCCGCTTGGCTTCGGCATCGTTGCCGCGCTTCTTGCCACGGCGGCCAGCAACGCCTGGAACCAGTTCTACGACCTGGAGATCGATCGCGTCAACAAGCCCGATCGTCCGCTTCCCGCCGGTGCGCTGCAGCCGCGTTCGGCCATGATGATCGGCTGGTTCTGCGCGATCTGGGCGTTGATCTTCGCGGTTGTGGCCGCACCCATGTACGGCGCTTTCGTCTTCGCAGGCACGGCATTGACGTGGATCTACAGCGCGCCGCCACTTCGCACGAAGTCACGGCCCTTGGGCGCGCTACTGACCATTGCCGTTGCACGCGGCTTGCTCGTGCCTGTTGCCGGGTGGTCACTTGTTGCCGACGTTGCAACGCTCGAACCCTGGTACCTCGGGGCCGTCGTCGGCTTGTTCGTGTTCGGCGCTGCGGCCACCAAGGACTTCGGCGACGTAGAGGGGGATCGCGCTCACGGCATACGCACGCTGCCCGTGCTGCTTGGGACGCAGCGCGCTGCGCGTTTCATTGCGCCTTCGCTCTTCCTGCCGTTCCTGCTCTATCCCGTCGGCGGCTACATCGAGGTGTTGCAGCCTCCGATCGTCGCGTTGTGGATCCTCGCAGGCGCGCTGTTCCTGTCGGGCACGCTCGCGGCGTGGCTGTTGCTCGTCAAGCCGGCGGGTGCAGGAGGACGCAACCACCCGGCGTGGGCACTCATGTACCTGCTCATGCTCGGTATGCATGCGGGTACGGCGGTTGTGTACCGGGTGACGCTGTGATCCACGCGGGGGCACACAAGGTGCCGCCCTAGAGCAGCAGACGAGACGTAACGGCCCTGGGCTGTAGGGGAGGGCCTTGTGCCCTCCCGCGAGTGCGCGGTGCCTACTGCCCTTTGTCCTGATCCAAGCGCATCAGGATGAAGTTCAGCGCGAGGCGATGGACGGAAATCGTGCCGGCGAGGTTTCCCGCCTCCTGGTAGTAGTGCCCCATCGCGTGCAGGACCCGCCCGCGCCCGTAGTTGAACGTGGCCGCGACGATCGGACTGCGGTTGAAGGAGCTCTCGAGCATCGGGCTCTCGATCAACACGGTGACCTTGTCCTTGCGGCCGACGTGCACGTCGAACGACGCGTTCTCGAGCCACCACTTGCCCTTGACGCCGGGGATGAAGACGCCCTCGAGCAGCGGATGGCCGGTTGCCGACGGCGACGCCTCGATCGGTAGCGTCATCTCCGGCAGGTGCGCACGGTTGCCGGTCGTCTTGAGGTAGCCCTTGAACGCGACATCGAGGATGTGGGCCACGGCCCAGTCCGTCGTGAACAGGTAGCCGCCGTTGCGGACGAACTCGCGCAGCTTCTTGGCGACGCCTGCCATGTGCCGCTTGCCAAGACGCTCGCCGCAGTTCCAGAACACGATCTTGTAGCCCCGGAAGTCCTCGGGCTTCGGCGTCGCCAGGAACCACGTCGACTTCTTCACGTACTGGATCTGGAGCATGTCCAGCACCTTCTCGATGTGGTCGAACGATCCGTCCACGACGAGAACGTCTTCCTTTTCGAGCTGGTTGAGCTTCGCGCCCTTGCCGTAGCGACCCCGGCCCAGCGCGGCTCGCACGACCTCGGCCGCGCGCTGGTTGGACGAACCCGCGGCGCCCTTGGTGAAGTCGCGCTTGAGCTCGGCCTTGGGCACCTTCGGCCGGCGCTTGCGCGGGCGTGTCGAGGCCGCAGTAAGACCGGGCATGATGCCGATCTCGACAGGGCGGACCTCCGGGTCCTCGAGCTCCTGCATCTCGCTCTTGAAGGGCGAGGGCGGCGCGGGCTTGGGCGGCGGCGGCGGCTTGTCCTCGGGCTCGAGCAGGTCGTCGAGGTCCGGCATCGGCGCTTCCGGCTGCGGCAGGCCCTCGTCCTGCGACATCTCTTCGAACTCTTCGCCAAGCTCTTCCTCCTCCGCCATCATCGATGCGTTGATGGCGCCGGGGCCCGCCGGCAGCGGCTTCTCCCGGTTCGTCGAGTCGAAAAGCGTCAGGATGAGGGCGATGAGCAGGTGGACTGCGAGCGAGACCGCAAAGAACGGGCTGCGCTTGAGCTGGGCCATCAGCTCCGAAGCGAAGTCAGGCTCCGGGAACTCGACGGGCTTGAGGTCCTTGCGGGCCTCCTGCTTGGCGGCCTCCGCCAGAGCAGCGGCCGCTGCGGCGGATGCGGCGGGGGTCGTTGACGGACTCGTCTTGCGCGTCTGCGCAGGGCGGGGGCGCGGGCTCGTCTGAGCGGGGGCGGGCCGAGAGCTGGGCGGCGCCGGCGCCTTGCGCTGCTGAGCCGCCGGGCGTTGCGTTGCAGCGGGCGCGGGCTCATCCGCGCGAGGCAGGACCGGCTGAGGCGGCGGGGGTGCCGGTGGTGTGGGTGTCGACTCCGGTGACGGCAGTGCCTCGGCAAGCTCGAACTTAGGCGCCGTGGCCTGCAGGTCGTCTTCGTAGCCCCCGAACATGGGCGGGGGCAGCGCGTCGCCCTGGGGCAGCAGGCCCGCGAGCTCGATGGCGGAGCCGCCGACCTCGATCTCGTCTCCCACGCGCAGGGTCACCTTGCGATCGGAGCCCAGAATCTGGACGTCGAGCTCGGATTGCCGCCGCTGGATGCGCACCGCGCGGTGCGGGAGCCCTCCGTCTTGCAGCGTGATGTCGGCCGTGGGATCCGACCCCAGGACTACGTCCGTTCGCTCGGTCCGCACCTCCTGGGTGGTCTGACCGGTGGTGATGCGAAGGACGATCAAGCGCGGAACTCCCGGGTCGAGGGGGTGGGGTGGCGCGGGGCGGCGCGACGAGCGCCCTTCCTTTCAACGCAAGCCAGCCTAGCAAGGGTGCGGCGGGCCTCCGGATTCCTTGCGATGGGGCCGAGAGGGCCGCCAGATGGGACCTTGGCCCGAGGCGGCGCAACCCCGTCAGCGCTGGATGCGGCCCCGCACCATCTCCGCCACGGCGCCCGCGAAGGGCAGGGCGTAGCCGATGGTGTTTTCGTGCCAGTTCTGGGCCAGGACGCGAAGGCCCGCCTGCCACGCGGGAAAGCCGCCATGCGTCGGGTCGCCGCGCCCGTGGAGGAAGTTGGCCAGCGCCCACGAGAAGACCATGAGGACCATCAGCGACCCGGCCGCCCAGCGCGCCCAGCGCCCGCCGAATCCAAAGAGGGCGGCGAGCGCCACCAGGAACATCAGGCACGCGATGGTGGCCGGGGCGTGGAGCAGGAAGAGGTTGCCGTACACCGTGGCAGCACCCGCGGCCTCTTCCTCGCCCTCGGGCTTGACGATGATCTCGGGCGGGTTCGCGTAGTAGTCGATGGTCGCGATCGCGGTGTTGTAGTAGCCCTCTTGGAGCTGCTTCTGGTTCACGCGCGCGGAGTCCCACGGCATGAAGAGGTGAGCCGCGACGAGCGTGAAGCCCACGAGAAGGACGGCCTTGCGCGCACCCTCCTGGTTTGGTTGCGTGCGCGCGATCAACGCCCCGGCGGTGAGGGCGAGCGCGATGGGAAGGACGTAGAAGCGGATGTGGGCCGGGGCCGGCTGGAAGGTCACGAAGGCGACGAAGGTGACGAAGGCAATCACGACGCCGCGCGCGACGCCGGGTCGCATCAGCAGCGCGACGATGTAGCCGAGGATCACGACCACGAGGCAGAGTGCGCGCACGGTCGCGCTGTCCCACACCAGCGAGAGGGAGCCCAGCCCCAGGATCTCGTGCGGCCAGTAGTTGGCGACCGTGCCGAACCTGGGGTTGAACAGCGACAACAGCGCCAGCAGCAGCAACAGGAACCCGATCAGGTAGTAGCCCGTCGGCGAGACCAGCGGCGACAGGAGTCGCTGCGGCCAGGTCTGCGGCGGTTGCGGCGCGTCGACGGGAGGCGACGGTTCGTTGCGCCGGCGTCCTACGAGACGGGAGCGGCGCGGCGCGGGTGCCGCGTCAGCCGCGCTGTCCGCGTCGGGCGTGCTCTCGGGCGGTTCCAGCTCGAAGGAGGCGTCTCCCTGGCTCATGCCGCACGCATCCTTCCTCGCGCCAGGTCGAAGACGACGAAGACGCTCACGTACCAGAGCAGGAACCCCTGCGCGATGAACGTCTGCGCGAGTTGCTGGAGCAGCAGGTTCATGCCGGCTCCGCGCTCACGCAGCAAGATGGTCCCTACGAAAAAGGGGAAGATCATGCCCAGCAACAGCACGCCGAACGCGCCCAGGAGGAAGTGACGGTGCGCCAGGCCCAGCATCGCGAGGACGCCCGCGGCGGCCGCCACGATCACCAGGCCGCGGGGGACCAACGTCCACCAGACGAAGTTGGGACTGGCGAACTCGTGGTTCCAGTCCGCGGCCACGAGCTGGACGTCTCGCCAGAAGGCCGCGAGTTGCACGATCTCCCCGTCTTCGATGAACGTGCTCGCGAGAACCCAGAGCAACACGATGCCGCACATGCCGGCGAGCAGACGTCCCAGGCCCCGCGTGTTGGCCTGGCGCGCGATCAGAAAGCCGGCCCCGAGCCCGATCATCGGAAGGATCTGGTTCAGGTTGTACACGTCGATCACGAAACCGGCGCCGCGGCCCGTGCACTCGACCAGCAGCACCGCGGTCATGGCACCGAGCAGGACCGCGCGCATCCGATGCATCCGCGTCAAGCCGAGGATGATCGCCGTCAGCGCCGCGATGATCCACAGGTAGAACACGGCGCGGACCAGGGGATCCGTCGTTCCGCGAGCCATCATCTCCCACGGCCACATCCGCTCGGCGACGCCGAACCAGCGGTTCGCCATGAGGAAGACGGCGAGCAGGATCAGGACCCCGCCGACGACGAGCGACGGCGCGGTGGCTTCGGGCACGCCGCGGGGCGCGTTGGCAGCGTCGGGTTGGCGCGAGCTCATGGGGCGGCTCATTTCAGCAGAGGCCGGGGGTGGCGCCAAGGTGGCGGCCGGGGATGGAACGTGCGAAGCGGCCGAGGACGTCCCGAACCTAGGACAGCAAGAGGTCGTAGGCCTTGCGCAGTCGCTTGAACTTGCGCTCGGCGAGCTCCTGGAACTCCGGATCCAGATGCGCGACCTTGTCCGGATGACAGGTCCGCGAGCGCTCGCGGAAGGCGCGATCGATCTCTTCCGGGCTCGCCCCGGGCGAACAACCCAACAACGTGAGCGCCTCGCGTAAGCCCACGGGGGTGTCCTCGGGGGGCAACTCGTCCTCGATCACGACCTCTTCCGGTTCGTCGGCCTGTGGTGCCGGGGGCGGTTCGGGCGCCTCGTACCGCGGCTGGGCTTCCGGGTCGGTGATCCAGGGCGGCCGGCGTGCCTCCGGCGCGACGGCAGGCGGCGGCGGTTCGCCCGGGGGCGCGTAACGGCCTTCGCCGTAGGGGATCAGGGTGATCTTCCGGCCGCAGCCGAGGCAGGCGTACTCGATGCGCGGCCCACCGTCGCTGGCCGCCCGCGGGCGCAGGATCCCGAAGCCCGTCACCTCCGAGACGGTGTAGGGCCGCTGGCACTTCGGGCACTCGCCGATTTCCATGGGGCGCGATTCTATCCCTTCGGCTTGGTCCCTTCGGTGCCTGGCTCGAGGGCCGTGGCCCTTCGACAAGCTGCGCCGCTCAGGGCCTGCGGCCCTTCGACGTGCTATGCAGCTCAGGGGCCTACGGCCCTTCTGATGCTTGACGCCGGCGCCGGGTAACCGAATATCTCGGATCGCACTGCGAGGAAGACACCATGCATCTCAAGATCCGGAACACGACGCGGAAGAAGCGGAAGATCGGCTTCCGGGCACGCATGAAGACCAAGGCCGGCCGCAAGATCGTCAACCGACGTCGTCGCCTTCGGGGGACGTTCCCGTAGACCGCCGCAGTCACTGACGTCCACCGGGGTACGCTGAGCCCGGAGGCGCATGAAAGACGGCACCACCCGCCGCGGGTTTCTGGCCGGTGCCGCAGGTGCGGCCGCTGCCGCAGCGCTCGATCCTCTCGCCGTCGGCGCCGATGACAAGAAGCCGCTGCCGCGGCGCGCCTTCGGCAAGACGGGCGAACAGGTCACGCTGTTCGGTCTCGGGTGCTACCCGCTCGGCTCCTTGTCGAACGAGCGGGCCGGTGTCGAGATCGTCTTACGCGCACTCGATCACGGCTGCAATTACATCGACACGGCGCCGAGCTACTCGCGCGGGCGCAGCGAGACCCGCGTCGGCATCGCGCTCCGCGAGCGCAAGCCCAAGGGCGTCCTTGTCGCAACGAAGACGACCGAGCGAACGAAGGCCGGTGCATGGCGCGACCTCAACGCCAGCCTGAAGCGCCTCGGGCGCATCGACATGCTCCAGATCCACGCCGTCCGCGGCATGGACGACCTGCGCCGCGTGCTCGATGAGAAGAAGGGACCGCTCGCGGCTGCGCTCGAGGCGCGTGCGCAGAAGATGATCCGCTTCATCGGTGTGACCGGCCACTACGACCCGGCCGTCATGCGCGCGACGTTTCAGCGCTGGCCGTTCGACGCGATCCTGTTCCCGCTCAACTGCGTCGACCCTCACTACCGCACGCGCGGGCGCAAGCCGGAGCGTCTCTCCTTCCTCGATCAGACGCTTCCCGCGGCGGTCGAGAACGGCTTGGCGCGCGTCGCCATGAAGGTGTTCGCCTCCGGCAACCTGCCGAAGAAGGGTGTGGATGCACGCGCATGCCTGCGTTTCGCCTACGGCCTGGACATCTCGACGGCCATCGTCGGCTGCAAGAACGCCGCGGAGGTCGACCTTGCCGCCCAGGTGGCTCGCCTGAATCGACCGCTGCCGGACGCCGAGCGCAAGGCACTCCTTGCAACGGCACGCCCGCATCAGGGCAGTGGCACGGAGTGGTACAAGAGGAAGTGACCGGGATAGGCGCGGTGACCTCTCCGCGCTGACGTGCGGCTTGCCAGATGCTCGTCGGCGCTGCGCCGACCGCTGCGCTTTTCGTCCTCGCGTGGACTACCACGCGTCATCCTCATCGGCTTCGCGGCGCCGTCGCCCTGGCAAGCCGATGCCGAGCGAGCCTCGCGGCGTATCGGACTCGCACGCCGCTATGGGAATCCGAGGGCCGCGGGCCCGTTGAACCACTAGTCTTTAGCGGTTCTCGGACGGTTTGGAGAGTCCCGTGCCCCGCATTGCCATCATCGGAATCCTGCTCGCAGTCGGCGTCGCCGTCTGGTTGCTGATCAGCGGGAGCCCCTCCACGCCGGACGCCGACCTGCCCACGCCCGGCAACACGGACACCACGCCTACCGACGGTACGACGACCCTCAAGACAAGCGGCGGCACGGACCTGCCGGAGATGCGGGAATACCAGTTCCTCGGCGAGGCGCGCGCCTTGATGATCGCGCGCATGCGCACCACGTGGACGGCCACGATCGAGAGCTCCTTCGACAACCTCGAGAAGCTCCAGTACCGCACCTGGTACATGGTTTCCTCCGACACGGGGACGGTCGGGCCGGCCTTCGCCGGTGCCGGCCGCGGCCTGCCCGAGCTCAAGCGCGCACCCACGGGCGAGTACCTCCACGAGAACGACATCCAGGTGCTGGTGTTCGACGAGGTGGATCCCAACCGCCTGCCGGTGTCGTTCTGGAACGTCGTCGCCGACCGTGTGAACAGCGGCAAGATGGGTCTCTACTTCCGGCCCGGCCTGCCCTTCGACGACAAGAATCAGGCGCTGACGTCGCACCAGGCCCTCACGCACCCGGTCATGAAGCAGCTCATCCCGATCGAGACGGCCGTCGAGATCAAGGGCTCGCCGACGCCCGGCGTCTTCAAGGAGAAGCAGCTGCTGAAGCCGACCGAGGCCGGCTACGAGCATCCCGCGACCGCTCTCGTCTCCGTCGAGCGCGGCAGCCGCAGCATCTGGATGGAGGCGGGCACCGGCGAGGGCGCCATCGGCACGCGTTTCTGCTACCCGGTGCAGGAGGTGAAGTCCGACGCCGTTGTGTTGATTCAGGCAGAAGCCGGCGTCTCGATCCCCGCCGTCGTTGTGAGCACGGGCGCGCGACGCGTCCTCTGGATGGGCAACACCGACTTCGGCGATCGCAAGACTCACTTCCACCGCGAACGCAACGCCGTCCAGCTCACGCTGCTGAACCACTGGTGGGTCTGGCTCTCGGGCCAGGAAGGGCGGTAACTACTCCAGCCCCTCCGCGCGCCGCCGCGCGGTTGCCGCGGCGTGCAGCTTCTCCATGAGGTTGTCCTTGCGGAAGGCCTTGAAGTACGGGTCGTCCGGCAACTGGGCCGCGAGCGAGCGGTCCCAGGTGAGCGCTCCGACGAGCGCGTCCCATGCGTCGGCCAGGTAGCCGGCCGCCGCGCTCATCTGTGCGATGTGGTAGAGGATCAGGCCGTCCTCGATCGTCGGACGGGGATACGGCTCCATTACGTCGAGCGCTTCCTCGGGCCGCTCGAGCTTCAGCAGCACGTACGCCAGCGTGTCCGCCGCGTTGAGCGTGGGTTTGTTCTCGATACGGGCCTCGAGCCGCGTTGCGCGCCGGGCATCGGCTTCCGCCTGCTGGAGGTCGAAGTTCGCGAGCGCGCGCTGCCACGCCACGGTGTTGAGCACGTTGGGATCGTTCGGCGCACGCAGCATGGCGCGCCGGTAACTCGCGCGCGCTGCCTCAGGCCGGCCGCGCGAGGCGTACAAGCCGCCTCGTAGTGCGTCGAGCCGCGCGCGCTGCAAGCGCCAGAGCGCGGGGTCGTGATCCCCGTGGCCCCGGCGCGCGAGGATGCGCACGGCTCGCTTCTGCGCCTCGACGGCCTCCTCGAAGTGACCGCCCATCGAGAGCTCCGTCACGCGATGCGCTTCCACGAAGTAGTCCAGCGCGCCGTCGACACGCTCGAGCCGTCGAAGCCTGCGGTAGACGACTTCGGCGGCCTTGGGCTTCGCGCCTGTTGAGGTCTCCCGCAGCGCAGCCCACATGCGGTAGAGGTAGAGGTTCGGGAAGTGCGCGAGACGGCCTTCCCGGCCGGCGGTCTCGAGCACGCGTTCGATCGCTGCGGCAAGGCTCTCGTCATCGAGCACCTTCACCTGGCCCATCACGCCGTAGTACAGCATGTTGGGCATGCCGAAGTACGCGCCTCGCTCTCCGTGTGCCGCGTCCACGACGCTGGTGGGCGTGAGACCCGCGGCGTCGGAGTTCGCGAGTGCGTGCAGTGCGCGCTCTCGATCGACCGCGATGCGTGCGTACCGCGCGAAACGAACGTCGAGCAACAGATCCAGAAGGCCGACGATGGTCGGTTCGTGATACGTCTGCGCGACAGCACGCGCGAGCGCGATGGCGCGGTGTTCCGGAGCGTCGGCGTCGACGCTCTCGAAGCTGTCTTGTTCCAGTCGTGCGAGCCGCTCCGGCGTGTAGAACGACAGGATGGTCTGCTTGAGCAGTGCGTAGAGCTCCGCCGCCTGCGCCGGCGAGGCGTCTTGTCCCACGGCTGCCGCAACGTGCAGCTGCACCGCCGAATTCTCGATCGTCGTCTCGCGCAGCCAGGCCAGTAGGCGGGCGCGCACGTCGTCGCTGAGGCGACCCAGGAGCAGCTTGGCGGCTTCGACGCGCGTGCCGCTCGGCGCGAACGTGTTCAGCGCCACGCCGACCACCGCAGCCTCGACCTTCGTCCAGGGCTGGTAGCGCAGCGCCTTGAGAATCGCTTCCGCGAACGCCTGCTCGGTCGCGTTGTCGGTCTCGTCCTCGGCAACGGCCTTGCGCTCCAGGGCCCTGGCCAGCAAGGGCAGGAGGCGCGCGCTCATGTCCGGGGCGCCGCGGTAGGCGAGTGCGCGGACGGCCTCCCAGCGAGAGATCGGGTTCTCGAACATGCGCTTCCAGAAGGTGGTCACCTCGTCCGTTCGGTAGCTCCAGTACCCCATGAGCACCGCGCCGACACTGTGCAGCATCTGCGGCGGTGCGGTGGGTCCGTCGTGCGTCAACGCGAAGTCGATCGCCGCGCGGCGTGCGGCCTTCCCGCGAGTCTCATGGAGCATCCGCAGCGTCGTCATGCGGTCCGAGTTGCTCTTGAAGCGCGACCACGTCTCGCGCACGTAGGTGACGGCGGCCATCGGCTCGACGGAGAGCAGCGCGGCGATGTATCCCTGGACCTCCTGCGCGTTCTGGAGGTCGGGGGTGTGTTCGGCGAGCAGGGCCTGGCCCGCCTTGCCGCACAGTCTCGGGTTGCGCAGTCGGTTGAATTGATCGAGCGCCGCGATGCGCAGGATCGGGCGCGGGTCGCTCAGCGCGCGGCGCAGCAACGCGAAGGCCGCTTCGTCACCCTTGCGCACCAGGTCGCCCATGCGGCGGTGCGGGGGTTCGTGGCAGAGGAACAAGTCCTTTACCCGCAGCGCGCGCGCCTCGGGCTCGGAACGCTTCTCGAGCACGTCGAGCGCGTTGCTTCGGAACTCGCGGTTGCCGAGAGCTTCGCCCAGCAGCGGCACGACCCACGCGCCCGGATCGTGGGTCAACGCGTCGAGCGCATCGGCCTTCATGGCGTAGGACTCGTCGCCGAAGATGAGCGCAAGGGCAAGCTGCTCGTCTTCGATGCGGCCGATGTCCTTGATGGCGCCGACCGCCGCGACGCGAATGGCGTTTCGCCTGCGTCGATCCATGCGCGAGTCGAGCGGCTGAGCGGGACTTGGTTCGGCGAGCGCACGGAGCACGGGCAGGGCGTCGTCATCGCCGATCTCGCGCAGGAGCAGGGCTCCCGCACGCGGATCGAAGAAGCGCCCTTCCCGCAGCAGGCGGACCACGGGGTCCCGGATCTCGGCGCCGAGGTCCGGCAGTCGGCGGCGCAGGCGGTGCTCCGGGATCGCCTCGCGGCCGAAGGGATTCATCTCGACCGGCCGCGCGACCCACCACACGGCGCGCGCGATCAGTCGCTTGCGATCGGCGGCCGGCACGTCCTTGCGTTGCAGCAGGGTCAGCGCCGTCTCGATGGCGACACGCCGCATCTCCACCGCGTCGTAGGGCGCTCGCGGTACGCCGCGCGCGATGCGGACGAGCTTGGCGCCAAGCTCGTGGGTCCCCATCTCCTGCACGATGTCGAGCAGCGTCTCGACAGGTGCTTCGATGCGAGGCAGCGTCAACAACTCCGCCGCCGCCATGCGCAGCGCCGCGGTGCGGCCGCGGGTGTACGAACGCACGGCGATGTCGCGCAACGCGGGCCAGGCATCCTCCGCGCGGTGGTGCCATCGCAGGCGCGCGGTGAGCAGCGCGGCCTCGTCGTCCGGTGGTACGGCGGCGCGTGCCGCGCGTGCCTGCGGCGTATCGATCGAGAACAGGGACCTAAGCGCCGCGATGCGGACGGCGGGCAGCGGATCACGCGCGAGCGTCTCGAGCACGGGCACCGCGCGCGGCGTGCGCCCGCGGCCGAGACCGTCGGCCGCGATCATGCGCAGCAGCGGACGGGGCTCTTGCGCGGCGCGCTCCAGCAGGATGTCGGCATCGCGATGGGCGCTGGCCGCCACGACATGAAGCAGATCCGGCAGCGCGTGCGCGGGGATGTCGGCGCGGGCGAGCCGGCGTGCGACGGCTTGCAGCCCGGCGGCTTCCAGCAGCACGAGCTGGGAGCGGGCGACGTCCTGGCTTCCGCGCGCGCGCTGTTCGAGCGCGTCCAGTGCGCTTTTGGCCAGCGCGCGGTCGTTCTCATCGACGATGAAGGCATCGATCTCGCGCGGCACGGGCGCGTAGCGTGATTCGGGTGCCGCGCCGACGGGCTGCGCGAAGAACGCGAGCGCCATCAGCAGGAACGCTGCCGCCCCCCTCACGCCTTTACGCCCCGGCGTAGTGCGTGGATAGCGCCCGGGATGCCCTCGGCGAGATCGCTCGCGAGCAACCCGCGGTCGTAGGCACCGCTTGTGCGTTCCGCGCCGTCGCCGTGGACGTGCGCGCCCGCGCACGCGGCCTTGAACGGCTCCATGCCTTGCCCGAGGAAGGCGCCGATGACGCCGGCGAGCACGTCTCCCGTGCCGCCCGTGGCAAGCACCGGGCCGCCGGTCTTGTTGGTGTAGAGGTGCGTGCCGTCGGTCACCAGCGTGGCGGGGCCCTTCAGCACACACACGCCGCCGCTCTTCTCTGCGATCGCCGCCGCCGCGCCGCGCCGGTCGGCGCGGACCTCGTCCGACGTCGTACCGAGGAGGCGCGCCGCCTCCCCTTCGTGCGGCGTCAGGACGGTCGGGTTGCGGCGCTGGCGGAGTCGCATGAGCTGGTGGTTCCACGCGAAGAGCGCGTCCGCGTCGATGACGAACGGCTTCTTCTCCCGGGTGAACGTACGAATCGCCGTGAGGGTTGCCTTCGCTCGACCGGCACCGGGGCCGAGCACGACGGCGTCCCAGTCGTCCACGAACGCCCGCAGAACCGGCAGCGCGCTCGCGCCGATCGCACCGCTCCGCGTCTCGGGCAGGCCGACGGTCGTCGTCTCCGGGCGATAGCCGGCCACCGTCGCCTGGACGCTTTGGGGCACGGCGACCTTCACGAGGCCCGCCCCCGCGCGCAGGGCACCGAGCGCAGCCAGCGCCGGAGCGCCGCGCAGCTCGGGGCTGCCGCCGACGACGAGCACACGGCCGACGGTGACCTTGTTCGCGTCCTTCGGACGGGCGGGCAGGCGCGGCGGGTTGGCGACGCGTTTCATGACGTCCGACAGCCTACCGCTGGTGCTACGGGGCGGGCTAGATGAGCACCTCGAGGTGTCCTATCGGCGTACCACCGTAGTTGCGGACGGTGCGGCCATGGCGCTCGGCGAGGTCCTCGGCTTCCTCGTTGCTCAGGACGCCCTCGCGCCGCAGGAGCTCGATCACCACCTGGCGGTAGCCGCGGTCGTTGCCGTCGTCCACCGTGACGGCCAGGCCCATCGCGCGTTCCGGCACGGCAACGCCCTGGATACCTTCCGCGCCGCTCTTGGAGAGCAGCGGGATTTCGGAGCGTGTCATCAGGTCGGTGTCGAAGCGGCGCTCGCCCGCGACCATGCCGGGGTGGGCCAGCATGGCGGCCGCGACGCGTTCCGCCGCTTCACGGATCGTGCCCGTCAAATCGGACGGCGCGCCCAGGCGCGCGAGTGCGTGCGCCATGTTCGTGAGCGGCACCGCATGAACGGGCGCACCGCAGCCGTCGGTGCCGAGCGCGACCTTGGACGGTGTGATGCCGCAGAACGTCGCCACGATCTCGTGGATCGCGCGCTGCACGGGATGCGCGGCATCCAGATAGCCTTCGCGTGGGACCCCCATGGCCTTGGCTGCGGCGAGCATGGCCGCATGCTTGCCCGAGCAGTTCGACCAGAGGACGGGGAGCGGATCCGGATCCTCCGGCCTGCCCCGTGCCTGCACACGTCCGTAGCGCTTGTCGATCGACCAATGGCCGCCGCATTGCAGGCGCTCTTCCCGCACGCCCGCCTTCTCGAGGATGCGCGTGACGGCGGCGAGCTGCTCGGGCTTGGCGTTGTGGCTGCCGGCGGCAACGGCAATGGACTCGTCGTCGAGGTCGAACTGCGCAGCGGCCCCGGACGTGATCAGCACCATCGCCTGGAAGGGCTTGGCGGTGGAGCGGAAGTAGACGGGCGAAGCGCCGTCGCCACAGGCAAAGCGTACGTCCCCCCCTTCGGTCAACACGACCGAGCCGCGGTGCACGGACTCGTGCAACCCGCCGGGAACAAGACGCGTCAAAGGAACCGAAGACGGCATGCGCCCATCAAACCGCCTCCGTCCGGCCCCTGGTAGGATTCGTTTTCGTCCCGGAGGATTCCACGTGATCGAGATGCGCCTCAAGAGCATCAAGATCAACGACACGGGTGATCGCCAGTACATCGGCCTGGCCGAGGTGGAGGGCGAGCGCCTGCTCACGATCGTGATCGGCTACAGCGAAGTGCAGGCGATCGACCGATTCGTGAAGGAGATCCCCGCGGCGCGTCCGCTGACGCACGACCTCGTTGCCAACATCGTCAAGGCGACCGGCTGCACCGTCGACCGCGTCATGGTGACCGAGCTGCGCGGCGGGACGTTCTACGCGTTGATCCGCCTGCTCAAGCCGGACGGCTCCATCGCCGAGGTCGATGCCCGCCCGAGCGACGCGATTGCGCTGGCCTCTGCGGTCGGGGCCTCGATCTTCGTCGCCGAAGAGGTCCTCGATGAGGCCATGTCCGTGGACTAGCTGAGCCCGGGACGGAGGGCCTGCGAGAGCGCCCGTATCATTGCGACCGACCGGAGGTGCCCATGCGTCGCGTTCTTCCCGCGATCGCCCTGTTCGCGATCACACTTGGTTTCGTCGTCGCTGTCGATGCCGCGCCCGCGGGCTGGCACAAGAGTCTCGACGACGGCCTCGAGGCGTCCGCCAAGAGCGGCAAGCCGTTGCTGGTGATCACGACGTGGAAACGCACGTTGTGAGCTCCGTGTGATCGCTGGCGTGACCAGCAGCAACAGAACGAGAAGCTGACGAAGATCCTGCCCCGCTTCGAGCCGGTCGAGTGGTGCTACGACGGTCTGGGCGGCAAGATCATTCAGTGGACGATGGATAACGGCAGCAAGAAGCGCGACGGCAAGACGCCCGAGGACCATCCCAGCCTGCTCGCGCTGATCGTCGGTCGTGACGGCAAGGTGTTCTCGCTGCTGAGCAATGGCCAGCAGTACAACGCCGGTTCGCTCGCCAAGTGGGCGGTCGATCAGGCCAACAAGTACGAGAAGGCCCACCCCAGTACGCGCATTCCGTTCGTGCGCGCCAAGGTGGAGGTCCACGGCGAAGGCACGGATCTCAAGGCCGAGTGCGAGGAGATCGAGAAGGCGCGCGCTGCCAACAAGCCGGTGATGCTCTACTTCGGCCGCGGCCACTTCGATCCCAAGGACAAGGCGGCCAAGAAGGAGAGCAAGCTTGCGCGCAAGGTCGAGAAGGGCACGTTGAACTCCAAGACGGCATTGAAGCAGATCGGCGGCTGGGTGCTGCTGCGCTTCGACATCTCCGATGAAGAGCACGCCGCGTTCGCCGCGGCTCACGGCGTCGAGGCCGCGCCCGCGTTCCTGATGTGGTTGCCGGGCGAAGAGCAGCCGCAACCCGTCGATCGCAAGATCAGCGGCCATGGACTGGCGTCGCTCTTCAAGAAGCACAAGTCGCAGTAGCCCGGTCCGCTCGCCTTCCGAACTCGCTACGATGGCCGTGCGGGAGGCTTGGTGAGAACGACTGCGTGGCTGTTGCTGATCGTGGCGATCGCAGCCATTGCGTGGCTCGTGTTCAGCGGGGACTTCGCGGTCGCACCCAAGTCGCAGAAGCCTGATGGGACGCAAGAAGACGACGACACGGGCGTCACGCTCGAAGGTCGCGCGCCGGCGCCGTTGACGGTCGACGCCGCGCTTCGGCGCGGCTGGCAGATGCCCGGGCGCGTGATCGATGCGCGTGGCGATCCGGTTGCCGGCGTACGCATCGTCGTTCGGCGACGCGCCGCGAATCGCGGGCACGGCGGCAACGCAAGCCGGCTGCTCGACTACACCTGGCGCAACGCACCGCGCGCACTCGACGTGATCGAGGAGACTCGCTCCGACGCGGACGGACGCTTCGGGGTGTCGCCTCCGGCCGACGCGTCCTGGTGGCTCAGTGTCGAGGCGCACCCCGAGCCCCCGCGCGTTGGCACGAGCCGCTTGATTGCCGGGCTGCGCTACGAGCTGCCCGCGCTCGTGCTCGTCGTCACCGACGGACACTCGCTCGAAGGTCGCGTCGTCGATGCCGAAGGGAACGGCGTCTCGGCCGGCATCGACCTGTCGTTGTTCTCTGCCCTCGCATGGCAGGGGTCCGGTTCGCGCTACAGCGTGACGGGACTCGCGACGGATTCAGACGGCCGCTTCCGCATCCCCGCCGTGCCCGCAGGACGCGTACAGCTAACGGTCGTCGTCGCCGGTCGCATCGTGCGTATGTTCGGCGTGTCCGTACCGCATGCGGGAGAGCTCGTCCTGCGTCTCTACGAGCCGAACGGTGCGCGCGTCGTTGGTTCGGTCACCGACAAGAGCAAGGCACCCATTGCCGGTGCGCGTATGGCATTGCGACTCGCGGCGAAGGACAGCGGCGTGTACGCGATGGGCCAGACGGATGCCGCAGGCCGTTACGCATGCGAGGGCCTGCCGGCGGGCGCGCTGAACGAGGTCGTCTTCGAGGCCGACGGCTACCGCATCAAGCGCTACGAGGCGGGGGACCGGCCGCTGGCAGCGGGGGAGACGCTCACCGTCGACGTGACGCTCGAGCGCGGCGCCGCGATCGAAGGCACGGTGCGCACGCAGGACGGATCGCCGGTTCGCGGCGCGCCGGTCCGGATCACGGCGAGTGAGAAGAGCAACCTCGGGCACTGGACGGTCGAGACGGATGACTCCGGCGCGTTCCGCTTGGATGGGCTCCCACCCAACGCCTGGGCGGGCGTGCGCGTCGACGCCGAGGGCTTGTATCAACCCGAGCAGAACGAGGGCGCGGTGACAGGGCGGAAGCCGACACGCCTGCGCGTCAAGCTGCCGGACGGCGGCGAGAGCGTGCGCGCCGATGTCGTGCTGGATCCCGCCATCGCGCTGCGTGGGCGTGTTGTCGACACCGCCGGTGCTGGCGTCGTCGGCGCCGAGGTGCGTCTCGTCGTGGCGGATCCGGTGCCGCAAGCGCTGCAGAACTACGTCTACAACCCGACGATGATGCCGCTTGCCCGTACGGCCGCCGACGGAGCGTTTCGCTTCGGCTTGCCACCCGGCACGGTGTGGCGCGCGCGCGCGTTCAAGGGACTGGGACGCTCGCCGCCGAGCGAGATCATCAAGATCCCCGCGAACGGAGAGGCCCCGACCGTCGAGCTCGTGATGGGAAGCGCCGCGTCGATCGAGGGCGTCGTCACGTCACCGGATGACGCGCCGGCGATCGGCCTGCGCGTCTACGTGAAGGGCGAGACGGAGCATCGGACCCGGACGTGCCCGGGCGGCCGTTTCGTTGTCGCGGGGCTCACGCCGGGGGCCTACCAGGTGAAGGTCGGCCGCGATCGGCGCACGCTGGTGGCCGATCCCCTCACCGTGACGCTCGCAGAGTCCGAGCGGCGGATGCTGGAGATTGCGACGCGGCAGCCGCTGGTCACGACCGGACGGATCCTCGACATCGACGGCAACCCGGTGCGCAACCGGCTCGTGCTGCTCCAGCCGGCGGAGACGTCCGGCGTATATGGCGAAGCGCTGCACACCGATGACGCGGGTGCGTTCGAGCTGCGGCACTGGGAGCCCGGCGCATACCGCATCCTGGTGGGTTCGAGCAGCGCCGGTGACACGTTCGAGGCCGGCGCGCAGGGACTCGTATTGCGCGTGAAGCCGGCGGGGCGTGACCGTGTGACGCTACGCATCTTCGGGCCCGATGGGAAGCCGGTGCCGCAATGCGAGGTCGAGATCATGACCGGCGGCACGAACAGCAAGAGCGGATCGACCGACCGCGTCGACGGCGGCGTCTACGTCGTACGCACGCGCACTCTCTCGACGCACACGGACATCACCGTGAAGAACGCGCGCGATGCCGACGGCAACGAGATGAACGTGCGTCCTGCGACTCTCATCAACGTCGACATGAACCGCGACGAGATCGTCATCCGCCTCGAGGCTGGGCGCACCCTGACCGGCGTCGTCGTGGGGCCGCGTGGCGAGCCGGTGGACGGTGTGCGCGTCGTACTCGCCGGATCCTCCGTCATCTTGGGTGCATCGGGTGGGGAGACGCTACTGCAGGGTGCCGTGTCCGATGCCGAGGGCCGCTTCCGGATCGATGGACTGCCGGAGGGTGTGATCCTCGACGTCACACCGACGGCGCCCTACATCGCACCCGGGCAGGTCGAGGTCGCCGACGGCCAGAACGACGTGCGCATCGCACTGGAGCGCGGCCAGACCTTCGTCGTCACGGTGGTCGGCTCGGATGCCAAACCACTTCCTGGTGTGTCCGTGCGCGTCTATCCCAGTCGCTTTCCCGCGCGCTGGGACCGCAGGGGCCACACGAACGAGGACGGCGTCTTCGAAGCCGACGGGATCGACGGCAGCGCGTCGATCAACATCAGCGTCGATCCCGGAGAGGCCCTTCCCAAGACGGAACGTCGCGGCCTTGCGTTCGGCGACGGGCGGGTTCGCATCCAGCTTCCCGCGCCGGTCTTCATCGAGGGCACCGTCGTCGACCCCGAGGGCAAGCCGGTCGCCGCGCAGTACGTTTCGATCGACGGCCAGGTCAAGCCGCGACCGTTCGCCATCTTCCGCCGCGGCACGGTGGACAAGAACACGGGCCGCTTCCGCGTAGGCCCGGTGGGGACGGGCACGTTCCGGATCAGCGTGCACGGTCTGCGGGCGCCGTGGACGGACCAGGGGCAGATCACTGTCGAGGCGCCCACGACAAGTGCGCGCATCGTCGTTGCCAAGGCCACGACGATTGCCGGGCGGCTGCTCGTGGACCACATCAAGGGGTGGTCGGTTGTATGGCGCAGCGGGAGCCAGGGGGTTGCGGCGAATCTGTCAGACGAAGGCCGCTTCAAGCTCGACGACGTGCCGGATCTCGCCGGTGTCTTGTGGGCGCGTGGACCGAACGGCCAGTACGCGCTCCTGGAGGGAATCCGCCCGAGCGCAGGACCCTTCACGTTGCGGCCGCAGGAGGGACGCGCGATTCGCGGGCGCATCGAGGGCTTCGAGGGAGATCCCTTGCACTTCCACGTGTGGGCGGCGCGCGGCGGTGTGTACGTCGGCGGGTCGGTCGCCAAGGACGGGACCTTCGAGATCAAGGGCGTTCCCACGGGCGCCTGGCGCGTTGTGCTGCAGTACAACACGAAGGAGATCGACGGCGCGGATGACGTCGATGTCGGCAGCGAGGCCGTTGTTCTGCGCGTGCCCTAGCTCCGCAGTGCGCACGCGGATTGAGCCGTTCGCCTTGTTCCGGTCGTAGCGCGAGCGGTACAGTCTCGGGCCATGTCCGTCGAGGCCAACATGTTCGTCGCCGTTCAGGCATTGCGGCTGCACATGATCGACGAGGACGAGTTCCTGCGCGCGTGTCAGACGTGGGCCAAGGACAAGGAGATCCCGCTCGCCAGCGTGCTCGAAGAGCACGGGCGCATCGACGGTGAGCAGCGCGAGCAGCTCGAGGCCCTGCTTGACAAGGAGCAGAAGCGCGGAAACACGCGCACGGCGCTCGGCAAGATCGCCAGCCTCGACGTGCGCGACACCATGCGCGTGCTGCGCGATCGCGACGTGCAGAAGACCGTCGCCGGCCTGCCGCCCGCGGGCGTGCGCATCGCACCGCCCCAGGCGCCGCTGACGACCACCGGCCGCTACACGCTGACCCGCGAGTACAGCGAAGGCGGCCTGAGCCGTATCTGGCTCGCGCGCGACGCGAACCTCCATCGCGACGTCATCCTCAAGGAGCTCCACCCGGGACTCATCGACAACGAGGAGACGCGGCACCGCTTCATGAACGAAGCGCAGATCACCGGTCAGCTCGAGCACCCCAACATCGTGCCGGTCTATGAGCTGGGCCCGAAGCAGGGCGAAGACGCGCCCTTCTACACGATGCGCTTCGTGCGCGGGCAGACGTTGCAGAGCGCCATCCAGGCGTATCACGACAAGGCGGGCAAGCCGGGTGCATCGCTGGAGCACCGGCGTCTGCTCGGCCACTTCATCAGCGTGTGCAACGCGATCGCCTACGCGCACTCGCGCGGCGTCTTGCACCGCGACCTCAAGCCGCAAAACGTCGTCATCGGTGACTTCGGCGAAGTGATCCTGCTCGACTGGGGGCTGGCCAAGCTCTCCGACGGCAGCGAGGTGACGAACCCGGGCGTCGAGCTGCCGGACGACCACGACCCGCAGATGACCGCCGAGGGCGCGATCCTCGGAACGCCCGCGTATCTCGCGCCGGAGCTGGCGACAGGAAGCCGCGATGACGTCTCGGAGCTCACCGACGTCTACGGCCTCGGCGCGATCCTCTACGAGATCCTGACCGGGCAGCCGCCGCACCACGGCAAGACAGCCGCCGACGTCATCAAGCGCGTGATTTCCGAACCGTCGCCGCGCGCAGAAGACGCGAACCCGGCCACCCCCGCGCCGCTGAACGCGATTTGCGCCAAGGCGATGGCCAAGAACCAGGGCGAGCGTTACGGCTCAGCATCCGAGCTCGCCGAGGAGGTGCATCGCTGGCTTGGCGACGAGCCGGTAGCCGCGTTCCGCGAGCCGCCCATGGCGCGCTTGAAGCGTTGGACGCGCCGCCACCGCTTCGCCTCGCTGGCCGCCGCGATGCTCCTCATCACGCTGGCTGTCGGCTTCCTCAACATGTGGTGGCAGAAGAACCGTGCCATCGAGCAGGAGATCCAGCGCCTCGGCCGCGAGAGCCTGGAAGAGAGCGGACGACTGAGCGCTTTGATCGACATCCTCGTCGATGACGTCGGCTTCCTGGCCGACACCGCGACGGTCGACGGGATCTTCGAGCCGAGCGAGGCCGGTGACACGGTGCGCACAGATCTCGCCGCGACGTTCCTGGAGTTCTTGCGTCACCGGCCCGAGTACTTCCAGGCGCGGCTGCTCGCCAGCGACGGCATGGAGATCGTGCGTGTCGAGCGCACGGCGCAGCGAGCCCCCTACCGGAACGTGAAGCTGCAGAACAAGAAGGAAGCACCGTACTTCGCGCCGTCCATCCGCCTGCCGCGCGGACGCGTGTATCTCTCGCGCGTCGAACTCAACCGCGAGAACGGAGAAATCGCCAAGCCCGAGGTACCGGTGATCCGCGCCGCGATGCCGGTTCTCTCCCGCGCGCCGGGCGGCGGCGACGTGCGTCGCGGGTTCGTCATCATCAACACCGACTTCGGACCGCTCTTCAAGATGCTGGAAGGCGCCAAGGAAGGCGCGCGCCGCAAGGGGCGCCTTGCGGAAGAAGTGTGTGTCACGAACCGCGACGGCTTCTTCCTCTTCAACCCGAAGGCCCCGCACAAGACCTTCGGCTTCGAGCCCGAGAAGGGCATGGCCGACGACCCCTCGGCGCGCATCCAACACGTGTATCCCGCACTCTCGGCCTTCTACGGCTCCGGTCGTGACACCTACCAGTGCGTCTCGGGCGACGGTGCCGGTCGCAAGGCGGTGTTTGCTTCCCGCCTTCACCTCGTCTCCGGCCAGGAGGACCGGTCCCTCGTGCTCGCGGCGATCGCTTCCTATGACGCCATCGAGGCACGCGCCGAGGACGACTACCGCGTCCCGCAGCTCGTCACGTACGCACTGATGGTCGCACTCGGTGCGTTGCTCGTCTTCGCGCTGCTGCTCGCGCGCCGGCGCGACCGCGAGATGCGCGCGGGTGCGGTGGATCCGCTGGCCGTCGACCGCACAACCGGCGGAACGAGTTGACCGGCGACTACAGCTTGCCCGAGTAGCCGACGTTGATGTTGACGCCGTTCCGCGATGGGCCCACGCCTACGCTTGGCAGCTCGCGCCACGACGGGCCGAGCAGGCTGTCCTGGATGAATAGGCTCATCGCATTGCCGATCGAGAGTCCGACCAGGCAGTCGGTCAGGAAGTGCGAGCCGTTCTCCACGCGCGACCACGCGGTCGTGGCGGCACCGGCTTCCACGGCGATCTCCATGGCGGTGCGCCAGCCTCGCGAAACCGGCATCTCGCGGATGTTGCGGCGCGCCGAGGCGCACCACGCCGCCGCTTCAGACGAGATCGTCGACGGGAAGCTCAGGTCGTCCCGCCCGTTTGGCCGGACGCGGTCGGTCGCCTTCTTCATCTCCAGCACGATCGCCTGTGGCGCAAGCGCTGCACCCGTCTGGACCGCGATGCCCATCGCCTTGTTCGTTCCCCAGTACGGGTGCGGACCGCTGGGCGTCGCGATGGCCGTGGCCAGCCCGCATGCGATGCAGTAGTGCCGCGCCGCGCGTCCTGCGTTGGATGCGTTCGTCCTCGACCCGAAGATCGGTGTCTCCCGGCGCGCCCAGTCCGCGATCTCCCGGTCCCAGTCCTCGTTTGCAGCGAGAACGGCGGCGGGAATCAAGGGCGCCCACGTGTAGGGATCGAGCACGGCGTTCTTGGCGGCCTGGCCGATCCGGTGCCATGAGGTGCACGGTTTGCCCCAGCGCTTGTAGCGCGGACAGGTCGTACATCCAGCCAGCAGGGTGCCCAAGACGACTGCAATCACGCAGAGCGTCATACGGCGGCCCGCACTACCACCATCGACATGCTTCACGTGCGCCACTACGCGCGCGTGCGGTCACGCGCGAGTCACCGATCGTGTATTCTCCCGCCATGGCGCGCTGGGGTGCATTCCTATTGGCCTTCGTCCTCGCGCCGGCTGCGGCACGCGCAGACGAGTTCAAGGCGACCTACACGTACGCGGAGTCGCAGCGCATGGCTGGTGCCTTCGACGCGGCGCGCGGGGCGTACGCGACGGCACTGACGCACGCCAAGCGGCCGTGGCAGAAGAGCGCCGTGTCGCTGGGGCTGGGCGATCTCGAACTCGCCGCCGGCAACCTCGGCGAGGCGCGCACGCACTACAAGCGGATCGTCTCCGCCTCGGAGCTTGCCGTCTGGCGCGCGGCCGCGGCGCGACTCGGCCTGGGCGAGGTTCTGCTACGCGAACAGAAGTTCGACGATGCGCGGCGCGAGTTCGGCATCGCGCTGGAGATGGGGGGCATCACGCCCATCCGCCGCCTGGCGGCGCACCGGGCAATCGCCCGCAGCCGCACGGCGCAGAAGCACTTCGACAAGGCGCGCGCCCGCTACGAGCTGGGCATGAAGGAGAAGGGCCTGTCCGCAGACCAGCGCCTCGCGGTCTGGAACGAGATCGGCCGCACTTGGGACGACCAGAAGAAGCGGAAGCAAGCGCGCGCCTGCTACGAGCGCGTGCTCGGAGCCAAGAAGACCTCGGCGAAGAGCCGGGCGAGCGCGCAATACCTCCTGGCGCGCTCCTATCGCTTGGACGGCAAGCGCAAGCACGCATTGGTTGCGTACCGCAAGCTTCTGACGATGAAGGCTGCGACCGCGGAACAGAAGAAGGCGGCCGAGGCCTGGATCGCGAAGTACGGCGGATAGCGATGAGCGGCAGGCGGCGACCGAGCGCGCGCGTGAGCTGGGACCGCGCGCAGGAGATCATGGGGTATCCGGAGCCGCCGGCGCGTGTCACCCAGAGCCAGTTCGACGGTTTCGGCGAGAAGCTCGTGCGCCTCGCCGAGACGCCGTACGAGGCGATGGACTTCAGCGACCTGTGGTACTACCACCACGACCTCGCCTACATGGACCTGCAGCCGGCGCTCTTCGCCTACCTCTTCCCGGCGTGCCTGATCGACTGGTACGAGACGCTGCTGGCCAACCAGGACTGTTCGCACGGCGACTCCGAGTTCCATTACGGGCTCAAGCACGGCAACGTGCTGGAGAAGATGCTCACGCCCGAGCAGCGCCAGGAGGTCTACGACTACTTTCGCGACGGGCTGCTCGACCGGCTCGATGACGAGGCCGGGTTCGTCTACGAAGGCAGCAAGACGCCGGCCTACGGCTGGATCGCACGACTCAATTCGCTCGGGCTGCTTCTGCCCGACATCGCGCCCCTCTGGGAGGGCTGGTGGGCGGTTCCGAGCCCCGGTGCCGGCGTGTGCCTGTTCCAGTACGCCTCGGTGCTCATGTACGGCGAGGACGACAACCCGTTCTTTGCCCCCTGGACGGAGACGGAGGGCGGCGGCGTGCCGACTCTCTGGACGAACGACAGCCAGATCTTCGATGCAGGGTGGCTGCCGGCGAACGTGGAGTACCTGCGGATGGCCCTCACGCCGGAAGCCGTCGAGGCGGGGCTCGAGCGGGCGCTCGCTGCCCTGAAGAAGCGTCCGGAGGAATCCAAGGCGCGGGCGGTGCTCGACGATTTCCCCAACCGCGCGGAGCTCGTCGCGAAGTGCTGCGAAGAGCTGCCCGATCTGCTCGCGATGGCCGATCCGCCCTTGGAGTGGCCACACTGAGCGCTGTCTGATGGCTGGAATATTGTTCGAACATGGCTCGCGTTCCCATCGAAGGCCAAGAACAGGACCTCCCAGGCCCGTCGCCGCACCGGCGTCGCGTAGAGGCTCGTGAGGCGGCGATCCTGGCGGCGGCCCGCGAGCAGGGGGCATCTGTCGGCTTCCTGGCACTGCGCATGGCGGCGTTGTCGCGGTCCGCCGGCGTCTCCATGGGCTCGCTCTACCGCCACTTCGAGAGCCGGGAGGACGTGATCGTCGGCGTGGCGTGTGACAGCCGACGCGCCCGGCTCGAGGTACTCGTCGACGTGGCGGGCTCCGGCTTCGAGCCCGTCGAGCGCCTGATCGCCGCTGTGATTCGGGACGCCCGCTTCCGGATCGGGCAGCCTGACCTGGCGGAGGCGGAGGCCCTGACGGCCAGCGGTGCCCTGCGCGAGGTCGCGTCTGCGCGTCGGTTGGGGGAGTTCGCCGCGCTCGGACGACGCATTGCGGGGGGTATCGAGCAGCTGACCCGTGACGTACTCGCAGCACGCGCGTTCCTGCCATGGCGCGACACGGAGGCCCAGGCTCGCACCCTATCTCACGCCGTTGGGACCCTGATGGCGGGCGCAACGGCATCAGCCGACGAGCGTCCGGACCGCGGGCTGCCGCCGGACTTCATCGACGTCTGTGCTGCGACGTTCACGGGGCTGGGCTGGCGCGAGCCGTATCCCCGCGACGTCGTGGAGCGTGTGGCGACGGCGGTCCCGGTCGCCTGAGATCCTGCGCCCCGCGTTTCGGCCTACACTCGGTACGGATGAGGTTGGCTGTGCTCCTGGTTATCGCACTGGCGGCATGCGGTTGTCGCAATACGAACTACGTGTCCACTGCGCCTCGACCGGCGGCCGTTGAGAACGTGATCCTCGACACCGTCGTCATCGAGATCGAAGGCGCCGCCGGCACGGAAGCCAAGCCGGCCCGGTGCAACCGGGCGCGCATGCAGGTGCACGTGAAGTTGGAGTTCGAGCGCTGGCCTCGGGGTGCGACGGAGCTGGAGGTCGGGCTCTACGAGCACGACGATGATGGGCGGATCCTCCTCGACAAGTACGACATCACGCGCCGCGGCTTGACGCAGTTCTTCGAGCAGATGCGAGCCATGCTCCCTCAGTCTGTTGCCCCGACGGAGACGATGGAAGGGCGGATGAGCCTTACGGTGTCTTCTAGCGTCTGGTGCGACGAGCCGTGCACGAGTGGCGTCTGCACGTTGCACTCGAAGAAGGGCAAGGACTCCAGCGAAGGTGACAGCGTCTTCGAGCTCGACGTGCGCGTGCGGATCTACGGGAAGCGTGGCTCGCAGCGCGTCATCTTGAGCGAACGCTGGGCGAAGAAGCGCGTGAACGTCTACTGCGGTCCGTGCCCGCCGTAGGACGCCGAGAACAGGACGTCCGGTTCGAGCGCGAACCCGCCGATGACGCGCGAAGAAACCGATTCGCTGCCCTCGGCCGTGCGACTCTCTTCGAGGTTGATACGTTCGATCAACCTGCGCCGTCGATCGACAAGCCACACTTCCCTCACGCCAAGTCCCAGGTAGCGCCGCGCCTTGAAGTCGCGATCGCGGCCTTCGGTGGAGGGCGAGAGCACCTCGAAGACGACACTCGGCACGCCGACGTATTGGGCTTCGTCGTCAGGCACCGTTTCGTGAACGACAATGTCGGGAACGAACACGTTGATCTCATCCACGAGGACGTCGACCGGGCCCGCTGCCACGGAGTCGGGCCCAAGCAGCGCCGCAAGCTGCGTCAGGATGCGGCTCTGGATCCGCTGGTGGCCCGACCGAGGCGAGGGCTGCTTCACGAGGAGCCCGTCGTGTAGCTCGACGGGCGTACCCTCCGGCAGCGCCTCGTAGTCCTTGCGCGTGAATAGCACTGTCATTGCCACACCAGCATATCGCCGTGTTCCTGCGCCCGGTCACGCGCGTTCGCCGGCCACGAAGACGAGCTCCAGGCCCGGACGGTCCGGCGCGTCGCGGACGTCGAGCACTTCGAAGCCGGTTTGTGCGAGTGACGCCTCGATCTCACCTCTCTCGCGAAAGCGCAGCGTGGAGTCGGAGGTCAGCACCGCGCCGTCCTTCTCGAAGTGGTACGTCCACCGGAACGAAACCAGTAGGTGCGCAACCTCGGTTACTTCGACCCACGACGAGACCGTGCCGACCTCTTGGATGTCGGTGCGAGCGAAGGACGCTTCGCGATTCCAGCTGTCCCAAGCCCGCTGGGCGGGGTCGCGGACTTCGAACACCAGATGCCCGCCCGGCCGCACCGCACCGCGGATGCTCGCAAGCGCGGCGAGCCAGCGTTCGTCGTCCACGAAGACCTGCGCGACGTTGCCGGTCATCGTGGCCATGTCTACGACGATCGACGGCAGCGTTGTTGCGTCCGCGAGCTGCCAGCGCACGCGATCCGCGCCGGGCTTGCGCCGCGCGACATCCAGAGAGGCGGCCGCCGGATCTGCGCCTACGACATCGATCCCTGCTGTTGCGAGCAGGCACGCGAATGTGCCCGTGCCGCAGCCCACGTCGAGGACCGAGTTCGCGCCGAGCTCGCTGACAAGGGCAACATAGGCGTCGAGGTCGCTGCGATCTGCTTCCAGGTTGTCCTGGATCTGCGCGAGCCGAGGGTTGGCGAACTTCGCGTCGAGCGTCATCGTTCCGAAGTACGTCGCGTCAGCGGGCTGGGCGCAGCATGGGAAACAGCGGTGGCGAGGTGGGCCCCTTGATCTCGCCGATCACCGAGAACCCTTGACGCTCCTAGAGCGGGACGTTTCGCGGGTGCGTCGACTCGAGGTACGCGATCTCGCGCTTCTCGTCGATGGCTGCCAGCGCGTGCGCGAGCAGGGCGGAGCCGATGCCGCGTCCCTGCGCATGCGGGTCGACACCGATGGCCGGCAGGAACCAGTGCGGCTCCTCGGGGTGTGACGCACCGACTTGCTCGAGGACCCCGAACGCCTCTTCCTGCTGTTCAGTCGCAACGCCTTCCTGCACCACCGCGCCGAGGGCCTCTTCATCGGGGCCCACGTCGGGCGGCAGCCAGAGAGCGACGCCGCTGCCATCACTCGTGCGGTGGGCCGCGCCGTGTTCGAAGGCGCGCCCGCCGTAGTGGCGCAGCACCTCGGGGAAGGTCGTCAGGTACTCATGGGCGTCGGGCAGCATCCAGCGGATGAACGGATCGGCCGTGAACGCGGCCACCAGCGTGGCGATCATCCGGGTGCGGTCGTTCTCGGTCGCGCTGACGACGGCCAGTGACTCGGAAGCGGTGCTCATGTGGCGTTCCCCCGCGTTGCGAACGTGCGTGAGTCTACGACGCAGCGGTCCACGAACCAGTGGCGATGCGCGCTACCATCGTGTCGACGGGAGTCGATGAAGAGCCTCACTCGCATATCACTGATCGTAGTTGGCCTCATGGCCGTAGTCGCCTTGGTCGTCGCGCATGCGACCTGGGACTGGAAGGGGCCAAGCGGCAGTGCGCTGTACAGCACGCCGATTCGGGTGAAGGGGCAGGTCGTCGATGCCAGGACGGGAGCGCCGCTCTCCGGTGCCACCATCTACGTGTTGAGCGGCGGAAGCCGCGATGTGGCGGAGCGAGATCTTGCTGAGCTGCTGGAGCACGCGGCGGAGTACCCCGAAGAGTCCGGCAACTACGGTCCGTTCGGCGCGCGCCTCAGGACGGATGACGACGGGACGTTCGACGTCACTCTGAGGCTCTCCTATTGCTGTGCGTTCGGGCCCGGAATCGAGAGGGAGTACCCTCCTCCCCGGTACGGGGCAGGGATGGTCCTCGTTGAACGAGAAGGCTACGCACGCACGTTCTTCCCGACCGAGACAGGCACGTGGACCGTGCTGGAGCAGAAGAAGCTCGACGACCCATACGGCCTTGTCGGTGTTCGGGTCCTGCGCCTGCCTCCGGCGGAGTGAGCCAAAGCGCCGCGCTACGCCGTGCCTCTCCCTGAGGAGTGCGGCTACGATGCCCACGCTCCGCACCGCGCGGAGGGATGGCCGAGTGGTCGAAGGCACCGGTTTTGAAAACCGGCGTAGGGTCAAACCTACCGGGGGTTCGAATCCCTCTCCCTCCGCCACATTTCAGCCCAGAGAGCCCGAATCTTCTCGTTTCAGGGCATTGGGCTGTGAGCTGCCTTAGTGCCCTCGCGTGCACCGAAGTGCCCGCCAGGGGCCTGAGATCGTGCCCCGGGCGTGCCCGGGCACGATCGAGATCGCACATCCGTGGCGGTGCCTTGGAGATCTCGTGGTCTTAGGTCTTCGCTCGCCGGGGGAGGAGCGGCAGCCAGTCCCATGTGCCCAGGCTGCCGGCCTTCCACAAGATCGTCAGTGTGGCGGTTGGCACGTTGTAGGGGAACGCGACGAGATAGGCGTCATTGCCATAGCCGAGGACGCGGTCCTTGATCCAGTTATTGGTCCGATCCTCAGCTTCGAAGATCGCACGAGTCGTTGTTTCGCATGCCGAGCGAAAGGCGTCATGTGCTGCGCTGCTGGGATAGGGGATGGCACCCTCTCCGAACGCTCGAGGCAGGCTCGTGGTGGGTACACCGATTCGCATGTGGGCCCGAAGCCCGAGCACCTTGGCCGTCTTCTCAAGGCGTTTCGCCGCCTCCGGATCTCCGGAGGCGAAGCAGAAGCCCAGCTCGCGCTCCTTGAGGCCGTCGGCTAGATGCTGCTCCAGGGGCCGGCCGTGATCCTCATCTAGGCAATCATCGTCGCGCTCTCCGAACAACCCCATCAGAATGGTGTGGAGCTGGCGACCAGATCCCACGAAGTCGTCGACGAACAGGATTGGCTTCGGTTCGTCAGCAAGGGCCTCCACAAGTTTCACGGGCTTGAGCCCGTGGTCGGCCTTCAGGTCCTGTGCGTAGTACGTCACATGACCGCTGCTGTCCTGAGGGCCTCCCAGTGGGCATACATACGCTCCCTCGAACTGGGGGTTCTCCTCCACGAAAGTCGCCACGGCGCGTAGCACGTCCTCACGGCTGATGATCCGGATGTTCTCGAGCGCGGCCAGTGCGCCATCCACCTCGTCATCACTTTCGAACTGACGAAGGAAAACTGCTATCCGCTCACTCGTCACTCTGACAGTCGCGATGCTCCCATCCTCCGGCGAGAGTCCCTCGAAGCGACCCAGCTGAAGGGCGATCTTCTGGAGTCGTGCGGGGATGTCGCCGCGCTTCAGTCGGTTCGGTGGTGCCCGAAGATCACGAGGAGCATCGTCGTAGAACCCCTTTTCCTGCAGAACTGTCCGGTAGCGCTCGACAAGGTCCAGGGGGAGTTTCGCGTAGTGGAAGACGCTGTCTGGCGTCCGTACGCCAAACTCCTCCCGCAGTACGAGTTCACTTGCGAGGAAGGCAAGAACGCCCAAGTCTCGAGGGGCGAAGACATAGCCAATGTCTCGCGTTAGCAGGTAGGCCTTACTCCAAGGACTTGACTGAGAGAACGTGTCTGAGAACGGCATGAGCTCGTTTGGGCCCGGCGTGAGGTATGCACGCTCTGTCTCGCTGGCCTTAGTTTCCGGAGGAGGCGGATCAAGGACCACGAGGTAGGGGAGCATGTCATCGGGGGTCTCCGGAGCTAGCTCGCCCGGCAGAACGCCGATCATCTTTCGGATGGACTCAATGATCCGCCCATGGATCTGTTCTCGCCCTTCGGGGATTCCAAACTCACGACGCGCCTGTTCTAGGCCGGCGCGTTGCTCGCGATCATCTCGAAACGGATCCCGAGGAAGGGTGTGGGAGAAGGCATAGGCCCGATGCAGCAGTCGCCGCTGCCGCAACAGGCTGGCGATCTCGCACGCAGGCTCTAGGGCCGACCGCTGAGACGCAGGCAGACTCTTGTCGAGGCTTCGCTCGATTGCTTCTGCGCTGAGATGCAGGACTTCGTGGTCAGTCAGTTCCAGGCATGCCGCAAGGAAGTCCGACGCCAGCACTGACTCCAAACACGCGATGAGAGATGCCACCATCGCCTCGGCAGCTCGGACCTTCTGATGGCGGTACACCTTGTCGAACAGCAGGGTGCGGCCGAGCATCAACTCATCAAGCGTTCGAGCGCCTGAGAAGGCGATTGCTGATACGAAGTGAAACGCCTCACCAGCTTGAACGCGCTCGCTGATTCGAGCCGGAAGGCGGTCTGGGGAGACCTGAACGAGACGGATCTTCTGAATCAGTCGTGGGATATCAGTGATCGGAGGCACGCCCGTCGCCAGGCTGTCCCGAGTCATGTAGTCGAGCTTGTCCGCGTCGAAAGGCCCGGTCACCAACTCCTGCAGCAGTGGATATCGCTCGTGGATGATCTCACCGACGATCGCCTTCTGAATCCGTCCCGCCACCTCGTGGGGGAGCGTGTGCTTTGTGAGTTCCTCGGCCTTCGTTAGAAGCTCCCTGAAGGCGCTGCTGCCGACCAGCAAATAGGCTGTGATCTCGCTAAGGGAAGCCTTGCGCCCCGTCTTGGCCCGGAACTCTGACCGCATGGTGCGGACGCCTTCTAGCGCCTGCATTGGGTGCTCGGAGACATGGGACATGAACAGGTGCCCGATGTCGTGGCAAAGCGCAGCACATCGGAGCAGGTTGACGTATTTCTCGGGGATTGTCGTGACGCCATCCGCCTCGGCCAGCTGGAGGTCGGCATTCATCGAATCGACCACCTGCTGCACCATGTGTACCGCACCGATGCTGTGCTCGAACCGCGAGTGGTCAGCGGACGGATAGACCCAATGCACTACCCCGAGTTGGCGAACGCGGCGTAGGCGCTGAAGAAGCGGGCTGTCGAGAAGGAGCACTTCGAAGGGGCGCAAGACGACCGTCTTCCAGACGGCGTCATTGATCTCCTTCGGGCTCGGCGCATGTGCGCTCTTGGCGAGTTGGTTGAGGTAAGGCCGCAGTCTTCGCTCGGCTACCGCATCGACGAGTGCCCCGTATGACTCAAGGGCCCCGGCAGGCTTCGCACTGGCGCTCTCAGGCCCTGACGGCATTTCTGTAGTGCGAGAGGAGGCTCCCGGCCAGACGCCGATACATGTCGGGCGATCCCGGTAGGCGTCGCAGGAAGAAAGGCGAGTCACCAGTCGAAAGCTTGATGCGAATGTCCTGGAACTCCGGATTGTCTAGGCTGATCAGGTCGCGCTTGGCGGCTTCATGCAGTTCATCCTGCAGCTGAAGTGAATCGCCATGCATGGGATGCGCATCAAGCAGATACCGCACCTCCAGCCCCGCAGCCTCAGCCTCGCGCTCGACCTCGGCGCTCAGGGCGACAAAGGCAGCATCAAGCAGGTTCCCCCGGACTGACAGCTTGGTCACACCCTGCTCGACCAGTGCGGCGAACACGCCGGTTAGAACGTCCGAGAGGTGAATCGTCGAGCGGGTCATGTGAACTCCCGAGAATATCGACCTATGCGCGTCTGTGTCCAGCCAGGGGCCGCCGGCGGTCGCTCCATCGGCAAACCCTTGCGTCGTATCGTCTTGTGTCAGTTGGCTCCCAGCCCTCGGCGTCCAGGGCGGACTGGACCGTCTCCCTCGCTGACGGGAGGGCCACGACGGCGAAGGCCAGCTGCCCCTGCTCGCCGACAGCCTCCACCAACTGGGTGCCGTTCTGCGCCACGTACACCTTCCGTCCGTCCGTCGCCAGGAATCCACCGCGGGTGTCCTTCTCGCACAGGCGTCGAAGGAGAGCCGAGGCCTTGCGTAGGGCCTCGAGCGAGATGCCGCGCTCGCGCAAGTCGCGAATGACGCGTATCCGGACGAGGTCCTTAAACGAGAAGAGGTAAATCCTCCGATCCCTCCGCTTGGTTCGCATGACACGTGTTGGCCGAACGACATCCGTTCGAACCCAGTAGCCCAGCATCCGCGGCGTGACGTCGCAGACGCTGCAAACCACCTCACTCTTGTAGTACCTCATGGGAAGGACAATACGACAACGTCGTATCATATATTGCAAGCCATTCTCCAGCAGCGACTTATGTCGCACTAACGAGAGGGCTCTCGCCCGCCAGGGCCGGCCACGCGGAGCGTTCAGCAGGAGTGTTGGAAGCTACTGCCTCGGCAGCGACTCCGGATCGCCGCCGGGCCCGTGCCGCCGATCCCCTTGATGACAGGAGTTCCTCGTCGGGCACGGCTTGGATCTGGGCGGGAGCTACGCTGTCGATGAGGGCGCACGTGAAGCGCCGGCACGCACGCTATGGGTCGAGGCTGACGACCTCGGACTGTGCCACCTCGATGTGGAGAGTGGAATCGGCCTCCGTGAACAGCACCAAGTTCCCAGTACCGTCAGAGCGTGCAGAGGGCACGAGCAGGCCACCGCTGCCGAGCCATGCGACAGCATGTCCAACCCGCTGACAGCTACCGAAGTCAAGGTCAGTCACGTCAGACATCGACAGTCCTACACGCGCCAGGACTTCAGGAGCTCGAAGGTCGACAACTCGCTCAGCTTCGACCTCGAACGAGGAGATCGTGAGAGCCGCCTGAATCTTGAACTGTTCCAAGTCGAAGCGGTGGCGCGCCTCCGCCAGTAACACCTCTCGACTTAGGGATGTGTATATGGCAGGGGTCCCCTTGGGATTCCAGCGAGCTCCGCGGTAGTTGGCCTTGAGCGGCGGCTGACTGCCCAGAGTGAATCGGAAAACGGTTTGAGCTTCCCCCGTGTCGGTGGACACTGAGCTTCCCCCGTGTCGGTGGACACCTCACTAAGCTGCGTCAGCCGCTTCTTGGTTGTGGTTTCTCTCGTACTCCGCTGGGCACACTTGGCCCAGCG
>JANQJW010000089.1 GCA_028281445.1 Planctomycetota bacterium
CTCGGCCGTGAACACACGCTTCTTCCTCTGAGCCATTCGACTCCTCCGTAGGCATCTTCGCACCTATCGGAGGTGTCCACCAGACCGGGGGAAGGTCAATCGACGCGCGGTCGAGAGCCGCGGGCCCGTACTCAGCGTACCCGACGGTGAGCACTTGTTCAGGAGCGTGCATTGTCCTCCTGCACCCATAGACTTCGTTCGCGCCAGTAGTCCCTCGGCTTACGTCGCCCTCCTCGAGCAGTTGTTCCAAGCTCACTTGGGGAAGTGGGCTGCTGGCGCACCGTTTTTTTTTGAGATCGACTTGACGACCCCGCATACGTCCCTAGGTTCGAGATTGGAACAACTGCTCGGAGGTTAGGACGTCAGCTTGAGAGGGAGTGGTTTCTTCTAGCGGCGCTTCTTCCCGCCAAGCGGCACAGTGATACCGCTTCGTTGATCGTGCGTCGGCCTTGAGTTGACGCCGCGAGGAGGAACGTATGGGCCCGATCGTATTGGCCAAGAACTTCTCGGTGGTCCTGGACAACGCCGATGTCTTCACAGGGGATGGCTGAACTTGAACGAGCTTGCGCCACCCGGTAGCGAGTTCGAGAACGCGGTTCTGCACGTTCATTGCCAGACCCTCGATCCTCCTGGAGCGACGAATGGTATTCGCGTGCAGGCCCGCACGAGCTACGACACGGTCGAGGACGAGGTCGTTGGAACGGCACTGAACGTCACGGCGCCTGGGAGCCAGAGCGCGTCGATCTCGGCGAACCTGCAGGAGTGGGTACGCGTCGAGTTCGACGTTCAGGAGACGTTCCAGATGTTGGGCATTCTCAGCGTCTGGCTGCAACTCAAGAGCACGTAGGGGACTGGCGATGGGACCGATTGTGTTGGCCAAGAACTTCCCGATGGTCGCAGGATCCGGGCAGTTCTTCTTTGGTGACTGGATACCGTTCGATAGCGAGTATCAGTGCGCCACGCTGCATGTGCACTGCCAGACGCTTTCGCCCCTGATGATGACCGTGGGGTTCAACGTCAAGGTCGAGACGTCTTTTGACACCGTAGAGGCCAATCAGGTCGGTGCGGTCAATGCGGTGAACCTCCCGGGGAGTCAGAGCGCTGCCATTTCGGCCAACCTCGGACCCCTCGTGAGACTAGTGATCGAGAACGCAGAGGCGGTTGCGATGATCGGCGTGTTGAGCGTCTGGCTGCAGCCCAAGAGCGAGTAGTGCGCACTAGGGCCCAAGGCCGCCGCCATGAAACATAGACGGGAACTCCATCCATGAGCAAGTTGGACTGCGGCTGTTCGGAGTGCGACCCCCTTGGCAGAGTAGTTCTTGCCGGACAGGGATTAGGCGCCCCGTACTCGAGCTACCCTTCGCTTAAGACAGCCGCTCACGCGGGGACCTCCTGCGACAAGGCTGCAGGAGCCGGAGCACTCGTCGGCGTGGCAGGCGGCAGAGGTGGAGGTGCTCAAGAGAAGGGGCCGCGATTCGTGACGGCCTACGGCGCTGTCTACGAGCCGAACGGGAATCCCTGGACCGGCATATACCGCACTGGGAATTTCCAGTCGGTTGAGGGTGAGTGGGTCAAGCAGAAGGTCTGGCTGTACGCCGAGGCCTGGTTGAAGCCCACGAACTGCAAAGGCCCACCAGACACATGGGTTGCGTGGCATACGGTCGAGGTGTTCCGCGTCTGGAACAATGCTACGGCTCCGCCTTCCAAGAAGGTGATCGGGATCAATCCAGGCGCGAACAACAGGTTGTTCAGCTGGAAAGACAAGGGCACGGGCAAGACGGTGGTCTCTGGCAAGACGAAGCAAGCAACCGACAAGCACTGGTTTCTCTTTCCGACTAGCAGTGCGTGCAACATCTGCAAACTGAAGGTCTACTTCGCGACCGAGTGGCAACATGGATGCGACTTGCTGGACAAGCACAACCGCGGGTATGTCCTAGATCCACAACTCGGCTACATCAATATTCGGACCGTTGTGCAGGGAAAGGGCTGCTTGAAGTTGGTAAAGACCTCCAAGGACGTCTACTACGTGGACTCGATCCATGACAATCGCCGAGGTGGTGGGCGCGAAGTCTGGGGGCACTTCAAGGACAGCATGTGGCCCTGCAAGTCGCAGCCCCAGTACGGTGGCTTCACGTACGGGTACAGCATCTGTCCGTGTACGGTACCGAGTCCCCCTACCCCGACAACGCCGCCGCCTACTCCGCCACCGCCGACTACGACTCCTCCGACCCCTCCGCCGACGACTCCGGGAACGCCTCCGCCTCCTCCCCCTCCTACCACGCCCGGGGTACCTCCGCCTGTGCCTCCCCCTGGAACCAACCCGCCTCCTCCGACAACACAGCCCCCGAGTCCGAGCCCTAGGGCGACAGGGTCGGCCGTGACGGAAGGGCATCCGGCTCAGAGCCACGGTCCGCCCACGGCCTTGCCTCCCGGGCTTCACGGGCCGATGCCCCCCGGTGCAACTCCAGTCTCACCCAATACTCCGAAGCCCCCAGCCGGCACCGCGCCGCCTCAGAAGGTCGAGCTTGGCCCTATGGGTCCGCTACCCCATGAGCCCTGGAAGCACCCGCCTGTTCCACAGAATCCGCCGAAGGAAGGTCGGCCGCTGAATCTCATCAGCAGCCCAGAGGCGAGTGCACCAGCGACGTCTGAGACGGAGGCGGTAATCGCCGTCCCGTCGCTAAGTTACGTCCCTGATGAGTACGCCCTCAATGCGTGGCCCTGGGAAATCCCGCAGACCCTCGGGCCGTGGAGGCCCAGCGACGCGGTTCCGCCGGGGGTACGCTCCACTGCCCGACCGGATCAAACCGAGTAGGCCAAGACGGCTCGCTAGCGGCGCTCGGGTGGGTGCAGCTTCACCCCCGTGGCGCCGCTGCGGACGCGGATTCTCTTCCCAGGGAGGGCCTCGTATGACCGGAGAAGTCGTGTGCAACTGGTCCACAGTTCGTACTCTCCCTCGGACAGCTGAGGAATCAGGAAGGTGCCGGCGTCGCTGACTTCGAGGTGCTTGTGCTCGTGAGTCCCTACCTTCCGGTAGCAGACAACGACGTCCCGCTGGTCAACGCATGCAAAGCCCACTCGGCCTCGTATCGTGAACGCGCGCATGAGCTGAATAATCGTATCTTGCGGTCGCCAGTTCTCGTCATCGAAGGGTAGAACCGCGTGCGCAAGCAGTGGATCGACCTCGATGCTCAGGCGGCGCGGACCAGCACCCAGGCCCAGGAACACTGCTTCTCCTGAGAGATCCGTTGACTGCTTTGTCGTGCTCCACGGCAGGGGGCCGCGACTCGTCACGACCTGATTCCCGACGTGGACAACGGCACCAATCAACGGCCCTCCGCTTGGATGCAGGACGCGAATGCGGACGGGAGTTTCTCGCCTTACCCGCAGCACGACATTATCGGCAGGGGCGCCGACCTCTATCAGCTGCGAACGCACCGGCCCGGCATCCACAACAAGACCGTAGTGCTCAAGAGGGAGGCCCGACAGCTGAAATGAACCATCAGCGTTGCTTCGAGCACGTCCGTGCATGCGACTAGATGACCGGAAGAGTGGTCTTGGGTACTTCGGTCGCGCGGCGACGACGGCACCGCGAATTGGGGCTCCGAGCTCGTCTAGGATCCAACCACGAATCTGATGCCTACGACCTAGGTCGATCTTCAGCGCGCTCGGCTCGCCCCTGAATGGCCCCAGAAAGCCTGCGCCCGGGACTGCCGCACCGCTCTCGTCGACCATATCGACAACCTCGAGGAATACTTGCGAGTCCCTTGAGCTCGGCGCGTACAGGATCCCTCGGTGGTCGAACCGCTGGCTCCTGAACTGGCCCCCCCCTCGCCCACCTGCAGGGATCTCATGGATAGACACGCTGCCGGCGCTGACTAGCCGACCACTCCCCGAACGAACACGGATAACCCATGGCTTGCGCGGCGGCCCGTTTGGCGGTGCTTTGGCGACTGGCGACAGTCGTAGGGCGACTCCCTCAGACCCGGGATCCGCGGTCGTCCGTGCATCCCACTGGCGGTCTCCGACCATCGCGCGTGCGCGAATCGCATAGGGGCGTCCAGGATGACCTGGTATGGCGAAGCCACCGCCGCTATCGAAGGTCAGCGGCCACCAGCGATCCGTCCACGGGTCCTGGTACTCTCCATTGACACTTGCGGGGGGCAGATCTTCGGGAGCGAAGAGTCGGCCGCGAATCCACCACGGGCTGGGAATAGTAAGCGAGAAACTGCGTCGCAAAACGCCGTACTCAGGGCCGAAGTCAACCCACCGTGTGTCCAGGTACCCTGCCGCTCGGCCGAATACCTCCAAGCGGCCAGGGGGAAGTGGCCCCAAGAGGACTCTCCCCCGAGCGTCAGCTCGAGCCCCTTGTGGGCCCAAGCAAGGGCGCCTTGACCAATGAGGCTTGACGAAGATTTCCGCACCTGGGATCGGAGCACCCCTCTCGCTGCGGACATGAACATCGACCCAGCGCGCTCTGGGTGCGCGCAGATCCACTTTGACATGCTCGCCACTATCGAAGTGAATCGGTGGCGAACAGCAGTCCGCAAACTCTTCTGTGTGCCCGACGAGTACGTAGCGTTCTCCGGGAAGAAGTGTGTCTAGCTTGAAGAAACCTCCCGCATCGGAGACGCCCTTTTGAATGAGTGTAGGCAGCCAACTACGGATGGTGCCAGGGCGCTGGCGCGGGGCATCTGGCCTCGCGGAGACGATTGCCCCGACCACCGCCTCTCCTGCCTGCGTGAGCATCCTCCCCGTGGCGCGCGCCGTCCGCTCGGCTGTGAGCTCTAGTTTCGTGTCTCGACCTGTTTGCACTGTGAAGAGCCAGGGATTGAACCCTCGATCTCGCACTCGCGAGAGCAGAGGAGATGAAAATCCGCCGCCCAAGACGAACACCATGGTCTCTCCCGTGGGCACGCCCGGGAGCACGAAGCAGCCGTTTTCATCTGTGACGGCGTGCATCGCGGGCGTGTTGCCTACTCGCTCTCGTGGTAGCGCATGAACAACAGCGCCGATGACCGGGTCGCGTCCGACGCTGCCGACAACGCGCCCTGAGATCGAACCAAGCCGACGTAGTTCCACCCTGGAGCCCGAGTCTTCTGACACTTTCACCCATGTCGGCTCGAAGCCCGCAGCACTCACATGTAGCCACGTCGCACCCGTAGGTACTTGCGTGCTAAAGCGTCCTTGATCGTCTGCGAACGCTCGCTTGAGGTAAGCCATGCGTCCTTCTGTATCTTTGCGGATCAGGATCCTTGCGTCGAGTACCGGTTGGCTCGCGCCGTCAACTACCACCCCGGCGACGGTTCTTTCCGTCTCCGGAGAAACTAGCCGGATGGGTTCCTCATGGGGAACCTCAACGTCGAGTACGTCGTACCGGAACGAGCCCGGAACAAGCCAGATGAGCCGTGCTCTGCCTCGCTCCAGTCCGGAAATCCGAAAAGAACCATCCGCGGCTACTCTCGTGGCCAACACTCCCTTGGGTGCCGGAGCTGCACTGCGACCATACTGAGCTTGAGTTGCCAGGATCCAAGCTTGAGAGGAAGCTCCATCCTTAGATAGCGCCTTCCCCCTGAGAACGTGTGGACCTGGATCAACCCTCATGGCGATCCGTTTCCGCGCTCCGGCGGAGGCGAAGTGAACATAGGTCACGACACTGGTGCCCTGGACTTTGCCTGAGGATGTTCGGATCTCATAGGTTCCCCGATCGAGACTCTCAAGAAGGAACTCTCCATTAGCTCCTACTGAGACTGAGGCACTCGGCTTTGAAGACGACGGCATATCCAGCCACCTGTCAATTCCGTCTCTATACGCGCTTGGTTCCAGAAGCTGGACGCCGATTGGCTGGCGCCAGACCAGCCGAGCCTCAACGCGGCTGGCCTCTGGCTGCCCCTCGCTCTTGACTACTCCGCGGAGCACGCACGTGCCGTCTTCAACCGCTACGCAGACGGATCTACCAAAGCACAGGACAAGAGGTATCAGAGCGCAGTACTTTATCACTGCCTTGGTTCCTGAAGCTACGAGCGATGAGCCAACGATTCCCGCAGGAGCCCCCACTCTAACAGCAGCGCGCGTACGCGAAGCTCAGCAAGCGCCGCTGCGGAATGGACCAACCTTGGGATGCCGAGCCCGGTTTTTCTGTTCAATGTTCGGGGATGCCGGATACCGAGCCCGGTCTTCCTGTTCGATGTTCGATCCCGCGCGCGATGGCGTCAGGTCTGAATCAACCCCCGCTCGAGGAACGACACATACCGTCCATCGCCGATGACGACGTGATCGAGCACGTGGATCCCGACCAGCTCGCCGACGGCACACAGACGCGCGGTGACCTCGTGGTCCTCGGGGCTGGGTTCGGGATCGCCCGACGGGTGATTGTGCACGAGCACGATGCCGGCAGCGGCTTCTTTGATCGCCGGCATGAACACCTCGCGTGGATGGACGAGACTCGCCGTGAGGATGCCCTCGGAGATGCGTTCTTCTCGGATCACACGGTTCTTGCCGTCGAGCATCACGCTCACGAAGACCTCCTTCTTGAGGTCTCGAAGGCGATCGTGGAAGTGACGGAAGATCTCGTTGCTCTTGCGCAGCAGGCGCCCCGGACGGATGCGCTCCCCGCGCACACGCCTTCCGAGCGCGAAGGCTGCGGCCAGCCGAAGGGCCGTCACACGGCCCAACCCGTGGTCGACTTGGAACTCCTGAGCGCTCGCTGTGGAGAGGGCCCGCAGGGAACCGTAGTGCGAGAGCAGGCGACTCCGCGCGCCTGCGGGCAGCAGCACGGCCAGCAGGTCGCCGTTGGATAGCGCCTCCGGTCCGCAGGCGTAGAGCCGCTCGCGCGGACAGTCGGACGGTTGGGGCACGGCGTCGGGCGGCACGTCGTTGCCATCGCGCGTACGGCGTGGGTGGTCACACGGCGGCTGCCGTTGCCCGCACGACGAGGACCACGAGCCGCAGCACCAACAGCGCCGGCAACAGGGCAAGGACCACGAGCGACAAGCCACCCGCGACCATGAGGATCAGCGCAAGCGTTCCAAGCCATCCGCTGTCCGGTGGGTGCTCGATGCGCTCGAAGGTCCGGTCCTACGGCGGCAGGTCCGGACACGCCAGACGAAGACGTCCGTATGTCACTTGCAGGTGCCGTCGTGCGTCATCGACCCAGCCATCCTCCGGTGCCCGGACAGCCGTGTGTAATGCGAGGACGCGCGTTCGTTCGTGCACGAGGATCCACGTGCGGTGCGAGCCCTCGGCACGCAGCTCTGCGATGGCAGCGCGCAGCGGAGCCGCCTCGTGCCGCGATACCCAGACGGCCCGCGTCACCCAGCCCTCCGGCGGGCTGCAGCCGGGGCACACGAACAGGATGGCGAGCAGCAGGAAGCGGAGACGGGGCACGCGCGACGAACGATCCGCCGCGCAGGGGCAGTCCCTAGGTCGCCGCTTTCTGGAACACCGACTCGGTCGCCGGCGGCTCATCGTCCTTGGCGCGCACGATCTTGCTCTCGACGATCGCGATCGCCGAGCTCAGCACCATGTAGATGGCGAGTGCCGCGGTGTAGTTGTAGAGGATCACCGCGAAGATGATCGGCAGCCACTTCATCATCTTCATCTGCTGTGCCTGCTGCTCGTCGGCCGGCGGCGGCATGTTGCGCATGTGCAGCACCGAGAGCGCCACCATGATCAGCGGCAGGATGTTGAGGCTCTCGACGTAGAGGATCCCGATGTCGAACAGCCGCGTGCCGAAGTCGATCAACTTGTCCGGACCCGAAAGGTCGCTGATCCAGAGGAACTCAGCGCCGCGGATCGAGTACTCGACGCGCAGCGACGAGAACAGCGCGAAGAAGATCGGGATCTGGATCAGCATCATCAAGCAACCGGTGGGGAAGCCCACGCCGTGCTCGCGGTAGAGCTTCATCTGCTCTTCGCGTAGCTTCTTCGGGTTGCTCGCGTAGCGCTCCTGGAGCGCCTTCACCTTGGGCTTGAGCTTTGCGACCTTGCGGCCGTACTTGCGCATCGAAAGCTGGTTCTTGACCGAGATCGGGATCATCGCGCCGCGGACGACGAGCGTCATTAAGATGACGGCGAGCCCCTCGCTGCCGAAGAGCTTGAGCCAGAGGTCGTAGATCCACAGCAGCGCGTCGGCGACGAAGTCGAACGCGTTGGGATACGTCAGGATGGGCTTGATCGACCCGTAGTCGTCGTTGCCGCGGATGGTGCCGCGGTCCACGGGGCCGGCATAGAAGCGCAGCTCCGCGGGCTCGGCGCCGACCGGCAGGTCGAGCGTCACCCAGGCGTGGCTCATGTTGCGAAGGCCCGTCACCAGTCGGCGGTCGAGGCGCTTGTCCTGGTCGAGGTTGCGTCCGCGCTCGTCGCGGAAGAACGCCTCGAGGCGTTCTTCCATGTTCTCGCGCTCCGAGGCGTCCTCGCCGGTCGCCCAGAAGCGGGTGATGGGCGCCTCGTTCTTCGAGGCGGATGAGAACAGCGCCACCATGAAGTAGGCCGACCGCGTACCGAGCACGCGCAGGCGCTCCTTCGAGCGACCCTTGAGCTGCAGCTTCTCCTCCGGCAGGCCCCAGAGCGCAGGTCCGACGATGTCGCCGGAAGACGACAGCCGGTACATGACGCTGTTGGGCGTGGCGAAGGCGCCTTCCACGGTCTCGCGGATCTGGCCGGACGCCGCCAGCAGCTTGAGGCGCACGGGTTCGCGCGCCTTGCGGTCCTTAGGGCTGACGCTGATGGCAAGCCGGATGTCGAACCGATCCTTGCCCTCGGCCAGCGACCAGCGCTTCGTGTACGTGAGCCCGTCGGGTGTCTCGAACGTGTAGACGACCTCGCCGTCCTTGCCCGCTACCTGGGTCCAGTTGAGCGAGCGCATCGGGCCGGCCGCCATGTTGCGCCGGTCCCGGCCGCCGGGCGCCTCGTCGGGCGACGTGCCCGTGTCGTCCACGGCGCCCATCGCCATCAGCGGGTCGACCGGGAGAATTACGTCGAATGCGTGCTCCTTGCCGGACTCCCTCACGTTCTTGAGCGTGACGAAGTCGATCGCACCGCCCCTGGACGAGAAGCGCACGCGCAACTCGTCGGACTCCAGGGTGGCGGTCGTCGCTGCGACCTTGCCCTGGGGGTGGCTCGTCGGATCCACCGGATCCTTCGGCTGATCCGGCGCGGGCTCGTCACCGTTGGGCTCCGGCTTGTCGCCGTTCGGCTGCGGCATCTCGCCGTTCTTCGGCTGCTCGTCGCGGGGTTGCTCCCCGTTCTCTTCGGCCGGCTTGTTGGGCGGCGGCGCCATGCACCCTCGGCCCGTGATGGCGCTGTAGCCCATCACGGCGATGAACGACAGGACGATCGCCAGCAGCATGCGGCGTTCCATCGGTGCGGGGCCTCCCAATCGATCGACCGCGCAGTTTAGAGGGCTCCCTTGGGAGCCCGGCTGGATTCCAGAGTCTCCCGGCCGCGGAGGGCACGATGTAGGGGCGACCCAAGGATGCGCGGAGCGCATCCGCGTGGTCGCCCGCGTCCTGTGAGGCGCCTGCCGGTGGGGAGAGGCCGCGAGCAGCCGCCGCTACGCGCTCGCCTAGCGCCCTACCAGCAGCCGATCCGCGAGGAAATTGGGGATCCGCTCCTCGGCGTAGATCTTGTCCACCGTCGTCTGGTGGTCGTACTCGACCCGGTGGAAGCGCACGATGTTGCCGTCGAAGGTGACGAAGGAGGCCCGCGGGTCGCCGTCGCGGGGCTGGCCCAGGCTGCCGGCGTTGATCAGGATCTTGCGGTCGCCCAGCTTGCGGAGGTCGATCGCGCCCTTCAGCGCGTCGGGTGCCGCGTGCTTCATGTCCGACGTGTAGATGTGCGGGATGTGGCTGTGGCCGATGAAGCAGACCTTCTTGATGAGGTCGAAGATGCCCGCCATCTTCTCCTGGTTGCGGATATCGGCCGGCACGACGTACTCGCGGGTCGGGACCCGCGGGCTGCCGTGCGTGTACATCACATCGCCGTCTTCGACGACCTGCTGCATCGTCCCGAGGAAGTTCCAGAGGTCGTAGTTCTCGGTCCGCTCGTACTCCGACGAGTTGAGCTGGTCCTTCGTCCACTCCAGCGAGGCGCGCGCCTTCGGGTTGAAGTCCTCCCCGTAGAACATCACCGCTTCCTCGTGGTTGCCCATGATGGCAACCTCGGAGTGGAAGAGCATCTTCAGGGCTTCGCGCGGGTTCGGCCCGTAGCCGATGATGTCGCCGAGGCAGATGATGCGCTGGATGTTGCGATCCTCGAGGAACTCGAAGACCTTGGTCAAGGCCTCCTGGTTCGCATGGATGTCGGCGAGGATGGCGACGGTCACGCGGCGCACCTCCGGTCTTGGAAAGGGCCGCCCCGAGGCGGCGCGGCGGCCCGTCATTATGCGAAGGCCGTGCCCAAGTCGGCCGGGAATCTCGGATGTTTCCGGATGGCGTAGTTCGGGGCGACAGGGGCTACCTGTATGGTACGTGGGTCCGCTCGGGTACGAGGGATGGGGGGCCAGGCAGGACCCACCTCACACCCTGCGGAAACCCCGTTTCCGGGCCCCGGCCCGTGCGTTCTCGCCCATCGCCCTAGCCAATTTTAGGGGAGGCACATGCGTTGCCCCTTCTGCAAAGAGGATGACGACCGGGTCATCGACTCGCGGGCGAGCAACGACGGATTCGCCATCCGGCGGCGGCGCGAATGCCTGGCCTGTGAGCGCCGCTTCACCACCTACGAGCGCATCGAGGAGAGCCCGCTGCGCATCGTCAAGAAGGACGAGCGGCGCGAGCCCTTCGAGCGCCGCAAGATCCTCCTCGGTCTCATCAAGGCCTGCGAGAAGCGCCCGATCCCCATCGCGACGCTCGAGGAGATCACCGAGCGCATCGAGAACAAGGTGCTGGAGAAGTACGACACGGAGGTTCCGGTCTCCTATGTCGGTGAGCTCGTTATGAAAGAGCTCAAGGACGTGGACCAGGTCGCCTACGTCCGCTTCGCCTCCGTCTACCGCGAGTTCAAGGACATCAACGAGTTCATGGACGCTCTCCAGTCGATGCTGCGAGGTAGAACCTCGAAAAAGAAGAAGAAGGCAAAGAAGGGCGCCAACCGCCGGTGATGCGCGTACGCCAGGTCCGCAAGCGCGACGGCCGCCTCGTTCCCTTCGATCGGCGCAAGATCGCCGAGGCGATCTTTCGCGCCGCCCAGTCCGTGGACGGCGAGGACCGCTTCCTCGCCGAGCAGCTCGCCGGCGTCGTCACATCGAGGCTCCAGGTTCGCCTGCGCGCCTCCGACGGCGCCGACGCGCCTTCGATCGAGGACGTGCAGGACGTCGTCGAGCGCGTGTTGATCGATGCGGGCCACGCCAAGACAGCCAAGGCCTACATCCTCTACCGCCGGCGCCGCGCCGAAGCCCGCGCGGCCCGCGCGGCCGTGGACGCCGAGACAGAACACGCCGCGGCTACCGGCGTGCCGCTGGTCGGCGGCGACAGTGCGGCGGCCGAGGCCGGCCTCGAGCGCTGGTCGAAGAGCCGCCTCGTCGAGCGCTTGATGGATCGCGAGCAGCTCGCCCAGCCCGAAGCCGAGGCGTTGGCTCGCGCCGTCGAGGAGCGGGTGATGCGTGCCGAGGTCCCGCGCGTGAGCCGGGAGCTGGTCGACGTCCTGGTGCGTGCCGAGCTGTTCGACCGCGGTTGGACCGCGCGCTCGCTCAAGCCGCTCGACGCCGCGGTTCCGGCCGCGCAGGTCCACCAGGCGTTGACACAGGGTCTCACGGATCGGCGCGCCACCGATCCGGCGGTGCTCACCGAGGGCGTCGGGGAGACCCTCGTCGCGCAACACCTGCTCGATCGTCTGTTGGCGCCTGCCGTCGCCGAGGCGCATCGCACCGGCGATCTGCACATCTACGACCTCGGTGCGCCACTCCGCCTCTCGTCCGTTGCACTGCTCACGCCGGAGGCCGCGGAACGCGCGCTGATGGGAGAGAGCTTCACCCACACGGGGGCTGCCCGTCGTGCCGTGGCGGCGCTCGAGGTGCTCTTGCTCAAGTACGCGCCGCATGCCGGGCGCGTGCTCTCGCTCGAAGCAGTCAACGTGTGGCTCGCACCGTTCTTCGCGCACCTCGACGAGGACGCCTTGGCCGAGGAGATCCGCCACTTCCTGCTCTCGCCGACCGTGGCGGCGGTGGGGCGCCGCGGAGGCACCCTGCGCCTCGAGCTTGGACTCACGAGCGAGGTGCCTGCGGCGCTCAGGGCGGTGGATGTGCCGGCGCCTGCCCCGCCCGGGCGCCGCTACGGCGATTACGCGGACGAGGCCCTACGCGTGACGCGCGCGATGCTGCACGAGGCGTCCGATCTCCGTCGGCGCGCGCACTGGGTCGATCTCTCCTTCACGCTGGTCTTGACGCGCGGCGAGCCCCGCGACGCGGCGCGCCGTGCCCTCGTGCGCCAGGCCCTCGCCGCCGCGGGCGAGGGCGGGGAGCCGATCATCGTGTTCGACGATCGGGGCCGCCCCAGCCGGGGCTCCCGCTGGTTCCGTCTGCGGGAGAACGACAGCCCCGATCCGCTGCGCTTCGACCGCGGCGACGTCTCCTCGGCGGGCTCCGTCGCGGTGAACCTCGTGGCCGCCGCGATGCGCACGCGCCAGGCGGGTCTCGACGACTTCATTCGCGAGGCCGATCGGCTCGTTGCCCAGGCGCTGGACGCCGCCGTGGCCCAGCGGAGCCTGCTCTCCGGACCCGTCGACGCGCCGGGCGGCGCGCTCTATGCGCTGCGCCGCGGGATGCACCCGCTCGTGGACCTCGAAGCCGCCTTCCACCTCGTCGAGGTGGTGGGAGCGGACCAGGCCGCGGCCCTGCTGCTGCCGGACGCCGAGTCGCTCGAGCGCATCGGTATGCGCGAGCGCATCGTGAAGCACCTGCACGCGCGCGTGCGTGCCGAGGCGCTGTCGCGCCGGATCCATGCCGCCCTTGCCGAGGGCCTCTCGCACGAGGCCGGGGCGCGCTTCGCGCGCATCGATGGCGAGCGCTACCCCGAGGTCGCCGGCTGGTGGGAGCAGGGTGCCGGGCCTGCCTACGGACTCCTCGAGGCGGCCGGGCTCACCCGCGAGCCGCTTCATCCGGACCGGCTCCATGGAGGGCCGTCGTTCCTGCGGGTGCGCCATCGCGTCGGCGGCGGCCGCGAGGCGCCGGTGGACGACCTCCTCACGGCGTTGGAGGCCGCGGAGCAGGACGAGGCCGTCGTCGAGTACGCCGTCGATCCGTGGCCCAAGCGCCTCGTCCACGGCGACGGGTAGCACCTCTCCGTGCCCTCCTCCGCCACCCCCAAGAAATCGGGCCGAAAGTGTCTTTGTTTGGTTCACCGAAGGGGTAAACCCTCCGACTCACTGGTTTGGAGGGATCATGGTGCTCCGCGGGGAGCCCGTGCGCCCTGCCGTCCCGACCCACGGATCCCTGCATGAGAATCCGCAAGCTCGAAATCCAGGGCTTCAAGTCCTTCGCCGACCGGACGGTCTTCGACTTCGACGAGGGCATCACCGCCGTTGTCGGGCCCAACGGCTGCGGCAAGAGCAACGTGGTGGACGCGCTGAAGTGGGTCCTCGGCGACATGAGCCCGCGCAGCCTCCGCGGCAAGCGCATGGAGGACGTGATCTTCGCCGGCAGCCGCGGGCGCCGCCCGCTGCCGATGGCCGAGGTCTCCCTGATCCTCGACAACGAGGACGGCCTGCTCGCGACGGAGCACACCGAGGTCGCCGTGACCCGGCGGCTCAACCGCTCCGGCGACAGCGAGTACCAGCTCAACGGCCAGACGTGCCGGCTCCGGGACATCCGCGAGCTGTTCCTCGACACCGGCGTCGGCATCGAGGGCAACTCGATCATGGAGCAGGGGCAGATCGACGCCCTGCTCGCCGCCAATCCGCAGGACCGCCGCGGCATCTTCGAAGAGGCTGCCGGCGTCAGCCGCTACAAGCAGCGCCGCAAGGAAGCCGACCAGCGCCTCAAGCGGACGCGCGAGAACCTCGAGCGCCTGCGCGACGTGCTCGACCTCGAGGAGAAGCGCTTCCGCTCGCTGAAGAACCAGGCCGGTCGCGCGCGGCGCTACCAGGCGCTGCGCGAGGAGCTGTCGAAGAAGCGTGTGCTGCGCGCCGTGGTTCGCTACCGCTCGATCTGCACCGAGCGCGACGGTCTGCAGGGCGAGATGGAGTCCGTGCTCGAGCGCGAGTCGCAAGCGGCGGCCGATCTCGACACGCTCGATCGCGAAGCGCGCGAAGCGGAGCAGCTCCGCGAGGCTGCGCGCGAGACCGTGCACCAGCTCGAGACTCGCATCACGAAGGCGGCCTCGGACGCGCGTGCTGCGCGAGACCGTGCGGAGTACGCGACACGGAGCATCGAGGAGTTGCGCGGGCGCATCCGCGACGCGAACGAGAAGGCGAGTGCCGCACGCGAACAGATCGCGCGCATCCGTCGCGAGATTGCGGGACTTGACGAGGAAGCGCAGAAGAGCGACGAGCAGGCGACGGGCCAGGAAGGTCGCGTGGCCGCCGTCGAAGACGAGCTGCGCCGCATCGAGAACGACGCCGCCGCCATCCGCGACGCGCACGACGGTGCGAAGCGCGATGCGTTGAACGCGCTCGGTCGCATCGGCGAAGCGCGCAACGAAGAAGCCGAGCGGCGCACCGAGCTACGGCAGGCCGACCATCGCCTGCGCCGGCTGGACGAGCAGCGCCAGGAGCTCGTGACGCGTCGTGAGCGCGTCGAGGAGGAGGCGCGCGAGCTGTTCGCGCTGGCGGCCAACCTGGAACAGGAAGGGCGCGCCCGCGCCGAGAAGCTGGCCGCCGCCGAGACGCGCCGCACGGAAGCCCTCGCCGCCGTCGAGGCTGCGATGCAGGAGCGGCTCGACGTCTCCGAGCAGCGCGCGACGAAGACCGCACGCCTCGAAGTCCTCCAGGGCCTCGCGGCAGCACGCGAGGGCGTGGACGAAGGCGCCCGCCTGATCATCGAGGCCGTCGAGAGCAAGCCGTTGGAAGACGACGGCAGCCGCGACGGCGTGTTCGGCCTGCTGGCCGACCTCGTGCGTCCCGACTCGAGCCAGGCGGCGCGTCTGGACCGCTTGCTCGGCCACAACGCCGCCGCGCTGGTCGTGCGCAGCTACCGCGACGCGATTCGCTGGATCGAGTGGCTGCGCGAGCAGGGGGCCGGCGAGCGCGCCCGCTTGCTCTGCCTCGACCTGGTTCGCACGGACGGCGCCGAGTCCGGGTCCCCGATCGGACCGCTGGGCTGCGAGCCGCGGCTCGAGGCCCTCGTGCGCTCGGTCGTGGCCGGCACGGTGTTGGTGCCCGATCTGCGCTCCGGCGTCCAGGAGCAGCTCGAGCGCAACGTGAACGCCGTTACACCGGAGGGTGACCGCGTCACGGCATCCGGCGCGCTGCTGGGTGGCCGCGACGGCATGTCCCTGGGCCTCGTCGAGCGCGAGGCAGAGCGCCGGGCGTTGCTGGCCGAGATCGGCGCGCTCGCCGAGGCCGTGGAAGCGGCGGGGACCCGTGCCGACGACGCCGAGACCGCCGCCCGCGATGCGGAAGAAGAGGTACGCCGCCTGCGCGCCGAGATCGCCGAGCACGCGGCCGATCACAGCCGTCGCAGCGAAGCGCTGGCGCGCGTCGACAAGGAGCGCGCGCACGTCGATCAGGCCATCGCGGTGCTCGATACCGAGGTCGCCGAGATGAAGGCGCTGCAGAGCGACTCCCGCGCCGCGGCCGAGTCCGTGATGCAGCGCGTGCAGGCGCTCGAACAGGAACGCGCGGCGATCGAGGAGAAGGCGGAGGAAGCCGGGCGCGGATTCCTCGCCCTCGAAGCCGAACGCAAGGCCGTCGCAGAGCGCCGCATGGACGTTCGTCTGGCTCTGGCCGAGGCGCGCTCGCGCGCGGACGCCGCGCGCCAACGCGTGCAGCGGGCGCATGACGAGATCAACGGCCTCGAGCAGCGAGCGGACGCCTACGACGCCGAGGCGGTCGAACTGAGCGGCCGCATCGACGCCGCCGCGATCGACGCCACGGAAGCCGAAGCGCTGGCGAAGACCAGCGACGAGCAGCGCGGTGAGATGGGTACCGTGCTGCTGACGGCACGCAAAGAGCTGTCCGAACTCGAAGACGGCGCCGGGGCAGCCGATGAGAAGCGTCGCAGCGTGCAGCAGATGCACGAGAAGCTCCGCACGGAGCTCGAGAACTTCCGCGTACGGGACTCCGAGTACCGCACGCGCGTCGAGTCGCTGCTCGAGCAGGTGCGCCAGGACCACGGCCTGGACCTGGGCGCCGTCGCCGACGAGACGGAGCCGACCGAGGAGCTGGAGCTCGACGGCCTCGACGAGGAGCTCAGCGAACTGCGCCGCAAGCTCGACGGCCTGGGCAACGTCAACCTCAACGCCATCGAGGAGCTCAAGGAAGTCGAGGAGCACGTCGTCTTCCTGCAGGGGCAGGAAAAGGACCTGATCACCGGCGCCGCCGACCTCGAGCAGGCGATCAAGGAGCTCGACACGATCTCGACGGAGCGCTTCGCCAAGGCGTTCACCGAGATCCGCGAGAACTTCCGCGAGACGTTCCGCCGGCTGTTCGGCGGCGGCCGCGCGGATGTAATGCTCGAAGACGCGTCGGATCTCTTGGAGTCCGGCATCGAGATCATCGCGCGTCCGCCCGGCAAGGAGCAGCGCACGATCTCGCTGCTCTCCGGCGGCGAGCGCACGCTGACGGCCGTGGCGCTGCTCTTCGCGGTGTTCAAGGCCAAGCCGAGCCCGTTCGCGCTGCTCGATGAGGTCGACGCCGCCTTGGACGAGGCCAACGTGCGCCGCCTGATCAACCTCGTGCGCGAGTTCACAGACCGCTGCCAGTTCATCATCATCACGCACGCCAAGGCGACGATGGAAGCCGCCGACCTGCTCTACGGCGTGACGATGGATGAGCCCGGCGTCTCCAACAAGGTCGCCGTGCGGCTTACGGAGTACAAGGCCGAGGCCATCGCGTCCTGACACGCCGGATGCTCGGCCTTCGGAGGCGGTAGCGACAGCTACGAGCGAGCAAGCCAGCGCTGCTCGCGAGAGCCTCCGCTGTGCGACACCTCTCGAGGGCTGCGCGTGCTCGCCTTCTCGCGCGGCTTCGCCGGGCAGGTCGCCCGCTTTGCGGCGCCTTCGCCCCTGCGCGTCAGGGGCTTCAAGTTGCGTTGAATCGCTCGGTGCTCGCCCCGCTGGCGCCAGTCACTTGTGACACTTGACCTGTGGACGCGGTACGCTCCCGGGGTGAGCGACGGCAAGTCCCCCTTCGAGCTCGAGCCGGAACAGCCCGACAAGACGCCGGACCTGACCAAGGGCAACGGCAAGCTCGTACCCGAGCCGGCGCCGCCGCCTCCCGTCCGGCCGCCGCCGCGTAGCGAAGACGGCGAGGTCGATACGCGCACCGTCGCCGAGCGCAAGGGCGAGGCGCCCCCGCGGGCCACCGAGAACCTGGGCAACCCGCCCGACTGGCCGCAGGAGGCGCTCTCGTTTCCGATGCGTCCGCCGGGACCTGCTTTCCTGGCGTTCGTGATGGTGCCGTTCTTCCTGATGGACCTCATGGGCTACGCGGACGCCGTTCGCTTCTTCGCGTGGGTGTTGAAGCTGCTCTTCCTCGTGTTCGTGCTGCGCGCGCAGTTCGCCGTGATCGGTTCATCGGCTGCCGGCCACGATGCGCCCGTGCACTGGAAGAACGCGCTGCAGTTCGACAAGGAGGACTTCTGGCGCTACGTGTGGACGATGGCGCTGGTCATCGGGCTGCACGTGCCCGGCATCGTCTTCTGGTTCATGGAGAACTACTTCGTAGCCATCCTGCTCCTTGTGCTCGGCTCGATGTATGCGTCGGTCGTTGCGATGGGAGAAGGCCTGAAGGACTCTTCGTTGCGACTGCCCTGGCGGGCTTTCCCGTGGATCAAGCGCGGGCCGTTTCACTGCGTCGTCGGGTGCGTTGCGTGGTGGGCGTTGCTCGCCGTGGAACCGGCCCTCGTGGGCCTGTCCGAGCAGTCGTTCGGGCTGGTGGCCTTCGTCGCGCTCGCGCTGCGTGCGGTCTGCGCGTACCTGCTGCTCGTCTCCGCACGCGCGCTCGGTGTGCTCGCGCGCGCGTGGCAGCCGGGCTAACCGCCGCCGACGCGCTGGAGCAGGATCACGAAGCCCGAGCTCTCCGCCGCCTCGCGCCGGACTTCGAGCGTGATCTCCGCGACCTTGTAGCCCTCTTTGGCGAACTTGTTCAGTGCGTCCTGAACGGGAACGCCCGGCGACGGCGCGCCGTCGTACCAGGCCCGGGCTGTCGGACCCTCGTCCACGACCGAGATGTAGACGATGTCCACTTTCCCGCCCGCCGCGTGGCTCTCCTGCTGGCGACCCGCCACGAGGACGAGCGCGAGCACGAGCACCGCGATGCCGAGAAAGACAGAGTGGCTCGCGCGAGGCCGGCGGGATTCACGCGAACGGGGGTGTGAGTCGGACATGGATGGGCTCCTGATCTGGCCGTGCTTCTTTGCCGGACGTCTCTCCTGTATATCCTCGGTCGGTCGCCGGCGCGGCCCGGGATACCTGTTGGAGGCTGATGACGACGCGGAAAGCCCGAAAGCGGAGACTTCCGGGGCTGGGGACCCTCTGCGCCGGTCTGCTCCTCGCGGGACTCCTGTTGGGCCCCGCGGTGGCCCGAGCCGACCCGTCGCCCGCGCCGGTCCGCGTCCACACCGACGCCTACGAAGGCCGCTTCGGGACGCACCCGCGCTTCGGCCACGCCTTCGGTCGGCTCGAGGACGAGGTCCCGCGCAGCCTGGTACGCATCGAAGAACGGCTCGGGATCGTGCCCGGCGACGAGGGACGCATCCACGTCTTCATACAGGACGCGGAGCGCGGCACTCGAAGCGTGGATCGGGCGCGCTGCTACACGAAGCGCATCGGCGGCGCGGAGGTCCATCGCGTCATTCTCTTCGCCGAGTACTTCCTGAGCGGGGACAGCGACCTGCCGACTGTGCTCACGCACGAGCTCGTCCATGCCGTCATGCGCGACCGCATGGGCGCTTCGAAGTACGAGCGGTTGCCGTACTGGATCCGGGAAGGGCTCGCGGTGCACGCCGCCGATGAAGGCACGCGCCACTTGCGCCGCACGTTGCTCGCTTGCCAGGATCCCAACGCGCTGCTCACGGGGCTGATGGGGCGGACGCGCGACATCCGCATGTACCCGTACGCCTACCTCGGCATCGACTTCATCGAGGAACGCGGCGGCAAGAACGCCTTGAGGCGTTTCGTCCGAGGTCTGGTCGAAGGCCGCCATCCGCGCAGCCTGATTCACGCGCTGACGGGCATGCCGTGGTCGCAGTTCAAGCGCGAGCTGTATGGCTACGCGCGGGAGCGCATCGAGGATGAGGCTGACGGGTTGCGTGCGATTCGCGCGGCACGCCGGCTCTACCGGCGCGGGCGCTACGATCGCGCGCGGTCCGCGTTCGACGACTTCATCGTCAAGTACCCCGCCTCGGCATTCGTGCCGACGGCGCGCTACTACGCCGCGCGCTGTTTCTTCAAGCGCCGCGCCTACGAGGCCGCCGAAGCCGGCTTCGCCCGCTGCATCGAGACGGATATCGGCGTCTCGGGCTGGATCGACGAGTGCTTCCTCTACCGCGGCATCGCGCTGCACGAGCGCAAGCGCAACGAGGAAGCGGTCGACGTGCTTCGCGCCTACGTCGACTTCCACGCCTACAGCGACCAGCGCGATCTCGGCTACCTCGCGCTGGGCCGAGCGCTCCGCGGCGTCGGCCGCGACGACCAAGCGCGTCAAGCCTTCGAGTCTGTCAGTCGCGTGCCGCGGGCACGAGGGGTCCACCGGCGAGCGGCGAGCCGGGAGCTCGCAGAGCTCGCCCAAATGGACGACTGATGGCGCTGCGCCTCATCGAGGTGGTCCTGCCGGAGCGGGAAGCCGAGACGATCGAGGACGCGATCGATCTCGATCCGCATGGCGGCCCCTGGCGTGAGCCGCTCCACGACGGCCGCCACTGCGTGCGCTTCGTCATCGACGCCGACGAAGGCGGCGAGATCGTCGACGACTTCGAGCGCCGCTACGGGAACGTCCCGGGCTTTCACTTGGTGATCCTCCCCGTCCACGGGGCGCTGCCTCGCCCGAAGCCCCCCGAAGAGAAGAAGAAGACCCGGCGGTTCGGCAGCAAGAAGGGCGGCTTGAGCCGCGAGGAGCTGTTCAACGAAGCCCGCGGCATGGCGAAGCCGACGAAGGTGTTCTTTGCGACCGTCGTCCTGTCGACGGTCGTCGTCGCCATCGGGCTCCTGCGCGACAACACGGCCGTGATCATCGGCGCCATGGTCATCGCGCCGCTCCTGGGCCCGAACGTCGCGCTGGCGCTCGCTACCACGCTCGGCGACGGCAAGCTCCTGCAGCGCGGCCTGACGTCGAATCTCTACGGGTTCGTCCTCGCGCTCGTGATCACCGTGGTGTTGGGCGCGATCATGCCGGCGATGGAGGAGCTGCCCAGCGAGATCCTTGCTCGAACGGGAGTGCACTGGACCGACATCGTGCTCGCGCTCGCGGCCGGTAGCGCCGGCGGGCTTGCGTTGACGACCGGTGTGTCGAGCGGACTCGTCGGTGTGATGGTGGCGGTCGCGCTGCTGCCCCCGACCGCGGTCGTGGGGCTCATGCTCGGCATGGGGGAGACGGAGCTCGCGGGCAAGGCGGCTCTGTTGCTCGCCGTGAACGTCATCTGCGTGAACCTTGCAGCGATGGCGACGTTCCTCGCGCAGGGCATCCGTCCGCGAACGTGGTGGGAGGCCGACCGCGCGATGCGGGCGACGCGCATCGCGCTCGCCGTCGGCGCGGCATTGATCGTGATCCTTGCTCTCCTGATCGTCGCGACCCAGACCTAGCCCTGATGGGCGCCGTATGCTGTCACCCGGAGGTACGGCTTGCTCGACGATCTCAGCGAAGGGCTGAAGCTCTTGGAGTGGATCGTCCTTGGGCTCCTCGCACTCAGTCTTCTGATCTGGGCCGGCAACACCTTCCTCTGGTAACGCGTCTACGCGTTCTTGTCGGTGTTCAGCTTTTCGTCGTCGTAGAAGGCGATGCCATGGTCCGGCCCGCCGCGCGCCTTGGCGATCCACACAATCTGGCCGGCGTGCCAGGAGAGGTGCTCGACGACGTGGTACGCCGCCTCCAGGCCGGTCACGTCGTACCCCTGGATCGCATGGCGTTTCGCGAGCGCGTCTTCGTCCATGGCGCCGATGACGTCAGCGGCTTCCTGGATCGTGGCTCGCAGCTTGGCGAAGAGGTCGGCCGCCTCGCCGGCGGCGTCGCCCTCGAACTCCGTCTTTCGTTCGCGATGATCGGGCCGGCCGCCCAGCCCTGAGAGGATCCACTGGCGGATGTTGCCTTCCAGGTGGCGCAGCAGCACGCCGACGCTCGTCGAGCCCTCGTGCGGCTGCCACCAGAAGTCTTCGGGCGAGAGCGACGTGACGGCCCGCTCGATGCGAGGGACGTAGTCCTCGAGCAGCCGCTGTCGCGTGTCGCTCGTGAAGTTGCGCGCTACGTTCATGGGGATCAGGGTACTACTGGGGCATGAGCACGGCATCCATCACACGTCTCGTTCTGCCCGGCGTGACCAACCGCCACGGCAGCCTCTTCGGCGGCGTCGCACTGAGCCTCATGGACGAGGCCGCAGGCATCGTCGCCACCCGCGTCGCGCGCGGCCCGTGCGTCACCGCGCACATCAACGCCGTCGACTTCAAGGCGCCGATCTGGCAGGGGCAGGCCATTCGCGTCGAGGCCAAGCTGGTCAAGACCGGGAACACGTCGATGCGCATCCTGGTCGAGACGTACGGCGAGTGCCTGGAGGACGGGACCAACCGTCTCACGACGACCGCAGAGTTCGTCATGGTCGCCATCGACAAGGACGGGTCTCCCCGTCCGGTGCCGCGCGCGCCGGAGAGCGACGACGACAAGGACGAGTGACATGTAGGCCTTGACGAAGTCCCTGAGCGAGGCGAGCCGAGTCGATGGGTGCCCGTCCGACCTCTACGTCGTCAGTGCCTCTTGCAGGGCGCGCAACATGGGTTCGACGTCGATGGGCTTCTCGAGGATCGTGCAGCCGGAGAGCGCCTCGAGGTCGGTCGGCCCCAGCGCCGCTGCATAGCCGGTGATCACGATGACGGGGCAATCCGCGTTCTGAGCACGTACCTTGCGGATGAGCTGCTCGCCGCTGCCGAGCGGCATGGCCAGGTCGGTGATGAGCAGATCCGGCTGGACCCGCTCGAACGTCTCCATGGCACGTATGCCGTCGCGCGCCTCTTCGACTTCATGCCCCTGGAATTCGCAGATCCGCACGATCATCTCACGTGCCTGCGCGTCGTCTTCCGCAACGAGAATCCGGGCCATCCCGATCCCCCCCTCTCAATGTTCCCCGAGCCGGAGCCTAGCACGCGTCGTTCGGCGCGCCGCCGCGCATTCTTCACTCCGTCCCGGAACGAGACGCGTGCCGCTACCATGGAGGCCCCGCAGGCAGAGGAGACGAACGGATGGTGAACGCACAAGCGGTTCGAACGTGGCTCCAGCAGAAGGGCATCGACCGTTGTGGTGCCTGCGGTAGTGAAGACCTGCAAGTGAGCCGTGATCTCTACGCGCTCGTCACGATCGATCGTACGACGGGTGGACCGGACCATCGTCGCGGCACGCGCGCCGTGCGGTTGCGCTGCGGAAACTGCGCGCATCTGGTGTTGCTCCACGCGCGCCAGATGGGACTCGAAGAGTAGGCAGCGCCCGTGAGCGAAGTGCCGACACACGCAGAAGCCGCGCCCGGCGTGCGCCGGCCTTGGTGGCGCCGGCTCCTGGTGCGGCTTGCCCTTCTCTGCACGTCGCTCCTGGTCTTCCTCGGCTTGTGCGAGGTGGTGCTGCGCATCGCCGGTGCACAACCGAAGACGGCGACCGCGTTGCTGGGCTACTTCGAGTATCACGAGCGCATCGGCTGGTGGGGACGACCCGACGCCGGCCAGCAGTTCCAGGCCGCCGAGGCCGATGTGTGGATCAGCCACAATGCAGACGGACTGCGCACCTCGAGCCTGGACACCTCCATTCGCAACGATCCCGCCGACGCGCGCACCGTGTGGTGCCTGGGCGATTCGACCACGTGGGGCTGGGGCGTGACCGACGGCGAGACCTGGGTCGACGAGCTCAACCGGCTGGCGGAGGGGCAGCGGCTCTTTCGCAATCTGGGCGCGACCGGCTACTCCGCGCTGCAGGAGTTCCTGCTCTTGCGCGAGCACTTGCAGGCGGGCCGCAAGCCGCACGAGGTCGTCGTGCTGTTTTGTTCGAACGACGTTGCGGAGAACCTCGAGCGCAAGAAGACGCGCCCGTACCTCGAAGTCCTCGGCGGCGAGGCGGTGCTGCGCAACGAGACGGTGAAGCCCGGGCTCGGGCGCAACCTCACGGCGTGGCTCACGACGAACTCACTGGTGTGCAACTACGTCCACTACTACTTCATGCGCGCTCGGCGTGCGATGCGCCAAGGCGAGCGCGCTCCACAAGACGCCGCGCCTGCCGCAGGCGATCCCAAGCCGGGTGCCGCCTCGCCGGCGCCGCCCGCGCCGCCTCCCGTCGATCTCGCGTCCCCGGGGCAGGTCGCCTTGCTCGCTTCGTATGCGCGCATCCGTGACATATGTAACGAGTACGGGCTCGAGCTGCACGTCGTCACGCCGTACGCGGCACCGGATCTCGCGGCCGTCTGTGCGCAGCTTGGGTTGCGCCTCACGGATCTGAGCCCGTACTGGCAGGAGCAGGCCGCGCTGTCCGACGCACCCACACAGCTGCTGCCCGATCCACATTGGAATGCACTCGGCAACACGGTGGTCGGTCGCGCCATCCACACCGAGCTCTTCGAAGCGGGGCGATAGACCCCTCGCGATTTTACAAAGTGACGACTAACGAACCCGGCATCGGCGCGTACTCAATAGCGGGCGCGGGGGGGACCCATCGGTCGTCACAGCCTTGCCCAACACTGCTGTGAACCCCCTCTGCCCGTCTAAGAGCGGCCCGCCGGATGCTCGGCCTTCGCCGACGGTCGCCGCAGGCGACGAGCGGTGCGAGCCTGCGAGAGTCGGCGCTGCGGGCGCTCTCGGCGCATCGCCAGCTCGGTCCTCGGATCGCGCAAGCGCGATCATCGCGGCGAAGGTCGTCACCCGCTTTGCGGCGCCTTCGCCCCGACGACCCGACAGCCGTCGTACGCGTTCTCGACGCACGTCAGCTAGAGTGCGCCCGCGATGGGTGATCCGCTTCACGAAGAGCTCGTTCTGCTGCTCGTGGACGTACAGACGGCCTTCCTCGACGCGATGGTCGGTGATCGGGCTCGACTCGAGACGAAGCTAGCCAAGCTCGTCAAGTTGGCTGCGTTGATGGACCTGCCTGTCGTCGCGACGCTCGAGCGGCCCATCGAGTCGAAGGGTGAGCCGCCTGATGGGCTGGCGCCGACGGCGCGGCGAATCGAAAAGGCGAGCTTCAACGCCATGGCGGAACCGTCCCTGCCCGCATGGCTGGAGGAGACCGGCCGGAAGGCCGTTGCCGTCGCAGGCGCCGAGACCGACGTCTGCGTGCTCCTGACCGTCGAGGGGCTGCTCGCGGCCGGCTACCGCGTGCACCTGCTCGAGGACTGCGTGTTCTCGTCGACGGCGGATGTGTCCGCCGCGCTGGGGCGCATGCGGCAGGCCGGCGCCGTTCCCACAACACTCAAGACCCTGGCCTTCGAGTTGACGGGCACCGTGGATCGCGACGCCTGGCCAACGGCCTGGCGCGATGCCCTGGCTGCGGATCCGTCGCTCTTCCCTGAGCCGGACGACCTCGCGCCGGAACTCTAGCGCTTTTTTCCGCCGAACGTCCTCGACATGAAGTCCACGAAGCGCGGGATGTCGACGTTCACGCCCCGCTGGCCGTACACGCCCTTGTCGATGTTGTTGTAGGGGGCGTAGCTGTCAGAGAGCGCGTTTGCCCGGTCGCCGGCCGTCGGGCCCGGGCGCGGCGGCTGGTTCTCGACGCGCCGTCGCTCCACCGCGCGGGTGATCTGCGCGAGGCGGGCGTCCGCGACCCGCCGCGGGTCGGTCTCGCCCGCCGTCGTCGTCGGACGGTTCGAGCCCGGCTCCAGCGATCCGAAGCGCCTTTCGAGCGGACCGGGGGAAGCGGGTCGGGTCGCGGTCGGCACGTCGGTCGGCGACGTCACGGTGCTCGGTCCGGAGCCGCCGGCCGAGACGAGGTGCGCGCCCTGACAGCCGGCTGCTGCGAACGCGGTGGCGACGGTGAGGAGGAGCATCACGCGCATGGGCTGAGCCTAGCACCAACGGGGGGCGGGCGCGTCAGCTCCCCTGCTGGGGCGTGGGCGAGCGCGGAATGCGGACGCTGAGGCCCGAGTTGGGGCCGTCCAGGAACCGCGCGGCAGGCGCGACGGAAACCGCCGTGCGCAGATCCGCGAGCAGCTCCGTCGCGCAGACCACCGAGTCCACGAGATCCTCTCCGCTGCGCGAGCCGTGCGCGGCCGGCCCGGCGCGAAAGATGGCGACGCTCTGGAAGCCCTCGTCGAGCGCGCGCCGGCACACCGCCCGGATGTAGTAGCCGTGAAACTGTCCTTCGGCCAGCGTCCGGGCCGCGGTGGGGGGGACACGCTTGTCCAGGTCCTGGGTGTCGCCGCCGAGGATGCGCAGGAACTCGTTGTACTCGAGCGTGTCGGCCAGCCACGTCGCATCGTGCGCGTGCATGGCGATGCGCAGGAGCTCGGACCACTGGCGGCGGCCTTCGCGCGTGAGCCAGGGGCTCACGAACACGCGCCCGTTTGCGAGGTCGGTGTTCAGCTCGGACACCATGAGCGTACGGGTACGCGGGTCGAGTTCGTCCAGTACGAGGCCCGTGGCGTAGATCATGCAATCAGCCGCGACGCATGCGCGCCGCGGCTGATTGGATTACGGCAGGAACGGCGCCGGAATCAACGCCGTTGTTTCGGCAATCAAGACCTTGAGTGGATATGCACTCAAGGCCCGGAAAACCCGGTACGTCCGTCCGCTACGACGTGACCTGGTAGGCGACGTTCGCAGTCTGCCCGAGCGAGTCGGTCACACCGAAGTAGAGCGGCGTGTCCGGTGTTACCTCGACGTTGATGCGGACGTGGAGACCCGTGATCGTGTGATCGGGCATCGGGTCAGGGTTGGGGGGTGAGGGCAGCGCCGTCACGGTGTACGGCGGCGTGCCGCCCTGGACGACGATGTCGAAGTCGCCCGGCGCCGGCCCGCTGTTGGGCTGGGCGTGCGCCGTCATGCTTCCGGTGGTGGAGGACCCGGCACGCGAACGTGCCGACGAATGGCTGTCGTGGCTCATGGTGGGTAAGGCTTACTGCCCCTTTCGTCTCAGCAGCTCCCGTGCGATCTGCTGGATCTCCCTATCGCCCGATTGGAGGAAATCCATGAGCCGGTCAGACGGCACGTAGCTCTTGATGCTGCTGAGAGCGAGAATCGCGGCCTTCTGCCGCTCGCGATCCTCGCCGTAGACGTATGTTTCGATCGCTTCCGGGGCCGAGAACTTCCCCGTTCGCGAGCAGTGAACCCATGTGGCAGTCAGTGCCTGCATTGTCAGGCGGGGTTCGGGATTCGTTAGGAACCACACGAGGCGCTCTTCTGGAACTGTGACACCCTTGTTCGTGAGCGCGCTCAGCGACCAGGTCTGAGCGGCGTTGGACTTCGCGTAGAGAAGCGCGAGTAGCCGGGTTCGCTCCCCGGCCTCCATGTCCCGCTTGAGCGTTGCCATCCAGACGCCCCGAGCCCACTCGCCGAGCTGCTTCTCGATCTCGGACGTCGGCTCCTGGATGTACTTGCGGAGCCGTGCGTCGTCCTCAGGCGTCAGCGGCTGCTCGACCGCTTCCGCCGTGAAGAGGCCCTTGACCCACTCGCCCTCGGCCGCCATGTCCACGACAGGCGCTTCCGGACGGGTCTCACCGCCGCCGCCCGCGGGGGAGCCCGCGAACAGCTGCCACCCCAGCACGCCCACGAGCAATGCCCCGACGATCGATCCCCCGGCGATCCAGCGCCGGCGGACCCGGCCCGCGTGGGACGCGAGCTGCGCGACGCGCAGGATCTCCTCGCGCGGGTCCTCCGCCGTTGCAATGCGTTCAGCCACGCGGGCGTACTGTTCACCGTCTCGTTTGATCATGGCTTGCCGCCTCCCGGCGCGGCCGTGCGGCTGCCGCGATCACTGAGATCTGCATCCTGTTTCATGTACTTCTTCAGGACCCGCGGGGGTGCGACGCGCAGCAGCAGCCCCTTCACGTACTCCGGGTCTCGTAGCTGGTCGAGGTCGGCGTCCTTGTCCAGCAGTCCTTCCGTCGTGTCACCCATCAACAAAGCCAATCGCGCGACCTGATACACCGCCCCCGGCATGCCGTCCTTCTTCAGCCAGTCGCTCAACGTGCGCTGATGCGTGCCGATCAGGTCCGCGACGACCTGCTGGCTGAGTCCGTACCGGCGCCTCCACCGTTCGACGGCTTTTCCGAATTCGGATAGGTCATCGTCTCGTGCAAGGCGCGGCATGACGTGCATGAAGAATCACGAAGCATGGCGTCAATGCAAGGTCGAAAACACGGAAAGCGAAGCTTGAGCGGATATCCACTCATGTACCTTCGTTGTACGCGTACGGCCTGTAGCCGGCCTTTCAGCGGATAACCTCTAACGGAGTTTCACGCGCACAGAGGGTACGTTCGAGAAGGTGCTGGAGGGGGTCGTGTGTGGAACTCCCGCGCAGGCGCGGTGTTGCCGCTAACCATTACACCGAATCTGTCGCGTGTTGCCCCTCCAGCACCACCCTTCGGCACACCAGGACTCGGTGGCGCTTTGCGTACTCCTCCTCGCGTGTAAACACACGCGTCGTCGTCGTCCGCCTTGCGGCACCGTCGCCCTGGTGCGCCGAAGGAAGTCCGCGGTCGGACTACTCGCTGAGAAGACGGGCGCGCAGCTGCGCTGCGCGCTTGGCGCCTCTCTCTTTGGCTTTGCGGGCCTCGTCGTCGCGGTTGCGGGGCGGGGCATTGGTGAGGAGCGCATCGAGGAGCTTGTGGGTGGCCGCGGTGACCTCGGCGACGGCCTGGTCGAAAGCCTCCCGGTTCGCCTTCGAGGGCTTGGTGGAGCCGCTCAGCTTGCGAACGTACTGCAAGGCCGAAGCGCGGATCTCCTCGTCGGTAGCAGGAGGCGCGAAGTTGTGGAGCGTCTTGATGTTGCGGCACATGGCAGCAGGGTAGCCGCTCAGCTACTTGCGCATCCAGAGCTCCTCGCGAGGAAACGGGAAACGGAGGCTTGCGCCCCACAGGCGACCGTCGATCTCGATTGGCTGACAGACCTCGCCGAAGCGCGTGTTGAGCCCCCGGAAGTACGCGAGCAGCTTGTCGAGCTCCCCGATGTCCAGATGCACCCAGTAGTCGTCATCCCGGAATTTCTTCGTGGTCGGATCCGACAGCCCGGGCCACGCCTCGGGCCAGGCCACGGGTTCGTCCTTCGCGTTGCTGAAGTCGCCGAACATGACCTCGAGCTGCTCGGGGAGCCACGGCTGCGCGTCGGGGTGCTTGTAGGCGCGCAGCACCTTGCGCACGCCCAGGACAGTCTCCGGGATGTCCTCTGCGTAGCGACGTATGGTCACCGAGTGGCGCTCTGCGTCGTCCCAGACGTGGACCCCGAGCCACGGACCGCGCACTTCGTCGCCGTACTCCGGCTCGAGGTCCAGCAGCGGCTGGAGACTCTCGCCCAGCGCCTCGCGAATGAGTGCCTTGCGCTCCGCGTTGCTCAGCACGACGGTCGCAAACTCGGAGTGGCCCTTCTCCCATGCGGTGCCGGCAGCATGCGGGGCGTACTTCGTCCGGTAGATCACACGACCGTCGTCATAGAGGGCGAAGGTGGGCGCGTCGGTCCCGGGCCGCATCAACATCTTGTTGAACTCGATCAGGACCAGCACGGGAGACGGAGGCGCGCGCGTGGGTTCCGGAGCGTCTCCGCACGCCATTGCGCCCAGGACGATGAGCAGGGAAGCGGCTAGTACGCGCATCGCGCCATGGTAGGCGTCAGCCCGAGAAGGTCTGTAGCTGAGCGAGCGTAAGGAGCGGCCGCTGGGGTGAGGTGGGGTGGCTGAGGGGATTTGAACCCCCGACCCCCGGAACCACAATCCGGTGCTCTAACCAACTGAGCTACAGCCACCTCGCTGCCGAAGACGTGAGTATCGCGGTCGACAGCCTCGCGTCAACAACACGATCTACCCGACGCGCGTACGCCAATCGACAGGCGCCGATCCCAGCGTCGATGTAGGGGCGACCCGAGGCCCGAAGGGCCGAGTGGTCGGCCCGCGAACCACGACCCGCACAGCCGAATTCCGAGAATCCGCGTGGGGCGCACGCCGGGCCTGCGCCATGACTCCTGAACGGGCGTATCTCGCCCACCCTCGGGAGGTATCCATGACTCGCCAGCGCGCATTCGTCCTTGTTGCCCTCGTCCTTCTCACCTGCAGCTGCGGCGGCGGAGAGAACGCCCCCGCACCCCAGCCCGACCCGGCCGATCCGGGAATCGTGATCGGGGACACGTTCGCGGGCGAAGGCACTCCCGGTGTCTCCATCCTCGCGCCGGGCTCGAACGGCGTTGCCATGGTCGATACGGCCTCGGTGCAGCTGCGCGGCGCCCTGACCGGCGACGTCACCGCGCTCACCTGGGAGAACCTCGCAACCGGCGCGACCGGCGACATCCCGCTCGCCGCGCAGTGGAGCGTCAACGTACCGCTTCAGAACGGCGCGAACACCATCCTCGTGAACGCCGAAGGACCCCTCGGTGAGGACGGCGCGTTCCGGCTCGTCGAGCGCGATCCGAACTACGCCGAGGCCGGCCCGCTTCTCCTCGACCCGGCGCAGATCCTCGTCGGACAGACCAAGACCTTCACCGCCACGTGCCCCGTCGACCTCCTTGTGCCCGTCACCGCCGTCGAGCTCTGGGAGGTCGACTTCAACCAGCAGCCGATCGGCGAGCTCGCCGACATGCTCGACGACGGGCAGGCGGCCAATGGAGACGAGGAAGCGGGGGACGGCACCTACTCGGGCCAGTTCCAGCTCTCGCCCACGGAAGCGTTGTCCAAGCTCCTGCGCGTGCGTATGCACCATGCGGGTGGTGCGCTCTGGGGGCCGATGTTCCTGCTGCCCATCAGCAATCCGATCGACCCGACGGCGTTCCAGGACTCGCTCGACTTCCAGGACGAGCTCATGACGCTCTACGAACAGACGGAAGGGACCAGCGGGCGGGAGGCGGCGATCGCAGCCGTCACGGCGGCGCTCGAGGGCAGCCCGCTCGTCCACAGCTTCGGGCGCGGCGGCGAGGAGGGCGGCTTCGGCATCCTGTTCGAGGCCGGCTTCCTGGGCGCGCTCCTCTTGAGTCCCGACGACCGCCGCGGCTGCGGTCCCGACAACTGCCCGCCAAACCTCCCACCGAACGGCGCCTGCTTCAGCGCGCTCAACGACATCCCCGGCACCGACGAAGCCGACACTATCTACAACCTGCTCGACACCAGTGACTGCGGACCCTTTCAGCCTCTGGAGTACGGCAAGGACAACGTCCGGGTGATCGACGTGCGCATCGGCCTTCAGAAGGGCGTGTTCGTGATCGCTACGCACGGCGACAACGTCTACTACGGCAACGGACTCGTGCCGCAGAACACGCTGTTCGGCACATGGGCCGGCGCAGGCGGCCTCGGCGACGCGTTGGCGGTGGCGCAGGGCCATCACCCAGCGGACTCGCAGCCGTTCTTCATGACGAACGAGTTCGAGAACCCCCTCGCAGTCCTCATCCTCCTCGAGGAGGAGCTGGCCACGGGCCAAGTCGTTGTCATCCGCCGCGGTAACCGCTATCAGATCGGCCTCACGCCCGGCTACATCACGGCCAGGGTGTGCTGTCCCGATTCCATCGTCTACGTGGGCTCGTGCCGCAGCGCGTTCAACGGCAACCTCGCGAACGCCTTCATCAGCACGGGCGCGTCGGCCTTCATCGGCTACACGAGCTACGTCGACAGCAACTACGCCACCGCCCGTGGTACGGAGATCTTTCAGAACCTCGTCAACGGCCAGTCGCTCGGCGAGGCCTGGAACCGTCGCAGTGAGACGGGGCCGTCCGGCGCCAAGCTGGAGATGTGGCACGGCGGGGACGCGTCACTGGACGAGATCTACCTCCCCGTGGAGCAGGTCAAGAACCCGAGCTTCGAGATCGGTCTGAACCGCGCACTCTTCGGCTGGGGCTCGAACGGGGACGTGTTCATCCGCCGCAAGGTCGGTGACATCCGCCCGCCTTCACCGCGTCGCTGCAACAAGAAGTTTCTCTCGATCGAGATGGAGGACGACTCGTTCGAGGCACAGCTCGGTCAGTCGGTGTGCGTCCCGCTGGGCCCCGAGAGAATCCGCTTCAAGTACAACATCGTCTCGCAGGACTTCATGGAGGTCTGTCCGGACGGGGTATACGTGTCGTTCACCGCGACCATCGGCCCCCACGAGATCGTGAACATCAGGACGGACCAGCAGTGCGACGGCCTCGAAGAGGTGAACGCCGGCTTCGACCCGGACGAGGACAGCGACGGCAAGACCTACCAGACCGGCTGGCGCACGGCGGAGGCCAACATCTCCGACCTCGCGGCGCGCAAGGTCCAGCTCGAGTTCGAGGTCATCAGGCCGAGCGACGCCAACCTACCCACCTACATCCTGATCGATCAGATCGAGTGGGTGAAGCCGTAGACGCGCGCGTGCGCTAGTCAGCCTGCGTGTCTTCGGCCTCGGTCGTTTCCGGCTCTTCCGTGTCGCTCGGATCCCCGCGTTCCTCCGCAATGGTGCGGAAGATATCTTCCATCCGCTGCTGCTTCTCGAGGCCGTCGTCGTAGCGCAGCGAGAGTCTCGGGGTGATGCGTGTCTGCATCGCCTCGGCGACGGCGCGTTGGATGACGGGCAAAGCGTCTTCGAGACCGCGTTCCGTCGTCCGGCGCTGGGACTCGTCGCCCAGGCTGGACCACAGGACCTGCGCGCGCGACAGGTCGGGGGAGAGCTTCACGCCCGTGATGGAGATCATGCCGACGCGGGGATCGCGCACCTCGCGCTGCACGTGCGTCGCGACCGTCCGGAGGATCAACTCTTGGAGGCGCAGGATGCGTCGCGGCTTCGCCATCTACGTCCGCCCTAGCCGAGCGTGCGCTTCTTCGCCTCGAACGTGTAGGCTTCGACGATGTCGCCGATCTCGATCTCGTCCCAGCTGTCGATCGTGAGGCCGCACTCGAGACCTTCCTTCACCTCGTTGGCGCTGTCCTTCTCGCGCCGCAGGCTCCCGATCTGGCCCTCGTGCACGATCTCGTCGCCGCGCTTGACGCGCACCATCGAGTCGCGACGGATGATCCCGTCTCGGACGCGGCAGCCGGCGATGTTGCCGACCTTGCTGAAGGTGAAGATCTGCAGCACCTCCGCGTGGCCCTGGATGACCTCTTCCATCTCGGGCGCGAGACGGCCTTCCAGCAGGTCGCGGATGTCGTTTTCGATGTCGTAGATGATCTTGTACGTGCGGATCTCGACGTGTTCCTGCTTGGCCTTCGCGCGTGCCTTGGCGTCCACGTTCACGTGGAAGCCGATGACCCAGGCGTTGGACGCGGAAGCCAGCACGACGTCCGATTCGTTCACCGCACCGACGGCGGCGTGGATGATCTTGGGCTTGATCTCGTCGGTGCCGATGCGTTCGACAACCGTGCGCAGCGGGTGGAGCGAGCCCTTCACGTCGGCCTTGAGCACGAGGTTGACCTCGTCGGTCTTGCCGGCGTCGATCGCGCCGAGCAGACCCTCGATGCTCGTGGGCTTCGCCTGCGCGGCGACTTCCAGCTCGCGGGTTCGCGTGCGGCGCTCCTCGGCGATCTTGCGTGCTTCGGCAGTGCTGATGGTGGCGTAGACCTTGCTGCCCGCCTCCGGCACCTGGTCGAGTCCGATGATCTCGACCGGGACGCTCGGGCCCGCCGTCTTCACGGCCTTGCCCTTGTCGTCGAAGAGGGCCTTGACGCGGCCCCAGGCTTCGCCGGCCAGGACGGCCTCGCCCTTCTTGAGCGTGCCGTTCTGGATGAGTACCGTGGTGACGATGCCGCGCTTGGGACTGTTCTGCGCCTCGATGACGGTGCCGCTCGCGCGCGCCTTGGGGTTTGCGCGGAACTTGTCGGCGTCGACCTCCGCCATGAGGGCAATGTGCTCGAGGAGCTCCGGGACGCCCTGCCCCGTGATGCCCGAGACCTCGAAGACCGAGACGTCCCCGCCGTAGCCCTCGACGTAGATCTCGTGCTCGGCGAGCTGCTGCTTGACGCGGTCCGGCCGGGCGTTGTCGCGGTCGACCTTCGTGATCGCGATGACCATCGCGACCTCGGCCGCTTTGGCGTGGTTGATCGCCTCGATCGTCTGGGGCATGACGCCGTCGTCCGCCGCGACGATCAGGATGGCCACGTCGGTCACCTGCGCACCGCGGGCGCGCATCTCGGTGAACGCCTCGTGGCCCGGCGTATCGAGGAACGTGACGACGCGGCCGTCGGGCAGCGTCACGTAGCTGGCGCCGATGTGCTGGGTGATGCCACCCGCCTCACGCGCCGCGACATCGGACGTGCGGATGTAGTCGAGCAGCGTCGTCTTACCGTGGTCCACGTGACCGAGGATCGTGACGATGGGGGGCCGGCCGGCGAGGTCCTCGGGCTTGTCCTCCTGCTCGAACTGCTTCAGCAGCGAGTCCTCGGCCGTCTCCTGCTCGACGAAGTTGACGTTGATGTCGAGCGCGAGGGCCAGCGTCTCCACTGTGTCCTTGTCGATCGTCGTGTTCGGCGTGACCATCATCTTGTGCTCGGTGAAGAGGATCTTGATGATCTCGGCAGCCTTGTACGTGCTCAGCTCGCAGAAGCCCTTGACCGTGATGGGCAGCTCGACGTCGATCGAGGTCGGACGGACGTGCGGCGTCGCCGGGCGAGACTTGCTCGGCCCGCGCCGCCGGCGCATCTGGAACGTTTCCTTGCCGCGCTTGTTGCGGTAGCGGTCATGCACCGTGCGGCGGCCGCCGTCACGGCGCGCGCCGGGTGCGCGGTCTGTGCGCGGCATCGACGGCGTCATCGGGTCCACGCCGGGACGGCCGCGGCGCGGCGGCGGCGACGTGACGCCGGGGATGCCGCCGACAGGTGCGTCCTTGACGAGACGACCCGCGCGCGGATCGAGCGTCGGAACGAGCGGCTTGGCCGGACGATCCGGTGCCTTCTCTTGTTCGACGGGCGGTGCTTCCGCTTCCGCTTCGGCTGGCGCTTCTGTTGCTTCCGCAGCGACGGGCTCGGCTTCGACGACCGGCGACTCGCCGTCGGTCTCGGCTACGGGCGCTTCGGCGATCGGCTCGGCTGCCGGCGGTTCCCCGTCGACGACCTCGCTCTCGACCACCTCGCCGTCGACCCCGCTCTCGGGAAGCCCGCTTGCGGGAACGACCGGCTCCATCTCGACGGGTACGCCTTGCGGGATCTCGACGGGCGCACCCGGCTCGGCGACAGCGACGGGCTCGGCGACCGCCACCGGTTCGGGCTCGGTTTGGGGCGCCGGGCGCAGCTGTTCGTACAGCTCGCGGATGCGCGCTTCGAGCTCATCCGGGATGATCGTCATCTGGTTGCCGACGGACAGCCCCACCTCCGCGAGCTCATGCATGAACGCGCGGGGCTTGACCCCGAGCTCGAAGGCGATGTGGTAGAAGCGTTTCGACAAGGCGTGTTTCCGTCTGGCGTGGTGTGGTTTTGCAACTGCCCCCGAAATGGAGGCAGCAACCGGGAATGGTACCGGAGCGGACGGCGCAAGTCCCGTATGGGACGCCGGCCGTACGCGCCGAATGAGGACTAGCTGCCGGCACTCTCCTCGGCGGTCTTCGGTGCCTCCTCGGGCACCTCCGCGGGGGCTTCGCCGGTCGGCTCGCTCGCTTCGGCGAGCGTTGCCTCCGGCTCCCCCTCGGCCTCCGGGGCCTCGGCGGTCTCGGCCGCTTCCGCCGTCCCGGCATCCGACTCGTCGGAGGACGGCGCCTCGGAGGCATCGGCCTCGCCAGGGGCTTCCTCACCCTCGGTAGGCTCCGGTTCCTCGGCATCCGGCATCGCCTCGCCGGCGATGTTGATCTCCCACTCCGCGAGGCGGGACGCCAGGCGGACGTTCGCGCCGCGGCGACCGATCGCCAGCGAGAGCTGGTCCTCGTCGACGAGCACGTCCGCCGTGTTCGTGTCCCAGTTGAGCGTGATCGAGTTGATCTGCGCCGGCTTGAGAGCCGTCGCGATCATGATCTCGGGCTGCTCCTCGAACTTGAGGATGTCTACCTTCTCGCCGTTGAGCTCGTCGATGATGTTGCGGATTCGACTGCCGCGTACGCCGACGCACGCGCCGATCGGATCGACCTTCATGTCCAGCGACTCGACGGCGAGCTTGGTCTTGTAGCCGGCCTCGCGCTCGATGCGGCGGACGACGATGACGCCGTCGGCGATCTCCGGCACCTCGAGCTCGAAGAGCTTGTGCACGAACTCCGGGCGGCTGCGCGAGAGCACGATGCGCACGCGCTGGCCCATCGGGCGGACCTCGAAGAGGAATGCGCGGATGCGGTCGCCGACCTTGAAGGTCTCGCCGCGGATCTGCTCGGAGCGCGGGACGATGCCCTCGACGCGTCCCATGTTGACGATCAGGTTGCCGCCCTCGATGCGCTGGATCGAGCCGGTGACGATCGAGTTCAGGCGGCGGTTGTACTCGTCAAGATGCTTGTCGCGCTCGGCCTCGCGGATGCGCTGGTTCATGACCTGGCGCGCGGTCTGCGCGGCGATGCGGCCGAACTCGATCGAGCGCGACTGGCCGCCGACCATGCAGTGGATCTCGCCCGTGCGGCGGTCGAGGCGCACCTCGATGACGGCGTCCTCGCCGAACTTCTTGCGCGCGGCCGTGAGCAGGCCCTGTTCGATCGCGGAGAACACGATCTCCTTCTCGATCCCGCGGTCGCGGTGGACGACGTCGGCGAAGCGGAGGATGTCAGCGGGATCCATGCGGGAACTCCTTCCGTCCCGGTCCTCTCGGAGAGTGCGACCGGGGCGTGCGGCAGGAGGCTCGGCATCCCGCCGAACCCCCGGAAACTGGGGATTTCTCAGGCGACCAGGGCACAAAAAAAGGCGGGCTGCTGCCCACCTTCGGGAGTGTCCCAGGCGCTTGTGGAGGATCTTCGCGCCAGCGGCTGCAGTCGTCAAGCGGGCGGGGGGGTGAACAACGCCGCAACCGCCGTTTTTCAGGCCTCTGACGGCCACGGAGGTAGCGTAGGTCGCCCATGACGGCCCAGCTTCAGCTTGCTCTCGACCAGGTGGACCTCCATCGCGCGCTCCGCGCGGCGGCGGAGGCGGTGCGTGGCGGCGTCGCGATCCTCGAGGTGGGCACACCGCTCCTCAAGGCCGAGGGCCTCGACGCCGTACGCGCCGTGCGCGAAGCCCATCCCCACGTCGAGATCGTGTGCGACGGCAAGACGATGGACGCCGGGCGTCTCGAGCTCGAAGCCGCGGCCAAGGCCGGTGCATCCATGGGCACCGTTCTCGGCGTCGCGTCCGACTCCACGATCCTCGAGTGCGTCGAGGCGGGCACGAACTACGGCATCCGCATCCTCGTCGACCTGCTCGGCTGCGAAGATCCCGTCGCGCGCGCGCGCTTCGCCGAAGAGGCGGGCGCCGATGCCGTCAACGTCCACTGCCCGATCGACGAGCAAGTGCGTGGCGGCGATCCCTTCGAGACGCTCCGCGCCGTGCGCGCTGCCGTGTCGATTCCCGTGACCGTCGCCGGCGGCATCACCGCGCGCACAGCACCCGAGGCCGTTGCGGCCGGCGCGGACGTCATCATCGTCGGCGGCGCCATCACGAAGGCGCGCGACGCAGAAGACGCAACGCGCGAGCTCATCGAGGCGATGCGCACGGGCGTCGCGGGCCGCAGCGAGGTCGCCGAGCGGATCTCCTCCGAACAGGATCTCCAGCGGACGTTCACGGAAGTCTCCACCCCGAACGTGAGCGATGCGATGCACCGCGCGCCTTGCTGGAGCGGACTGATCGCAACGGCCCCGGGCGTTCGCATCGCCGGCAAGGCCGTCACGTGCCGCACGATGCCCGGCGACTGGGCCAAGCCGGTCGAAGCCATCGACACATGCAGCCCCGGCGACGTGCTCGTCATCGACGCCGGCGGGGTGCCGCCCGCGATCTGGGGCGAGCTCGCGACGCATTCGGCGCTCAACCGGGGGCTGGCGGGCGTCGTGGTGCTCGGCGCCATCCGCGACACGGCCGACATCCGCCGCCTGGGGCTGCCGGTCTTCGCGCGCGCTGTCAGCGCAAACGCAGGCGAACCCAAGGGATTCGGCGAGATCGGCGTGGCGTTGCGTGTCGACGGCATCGAGTGCCGGCCCGGCGACTGGATCGTCGCCGATGACGACGGCGTGCTCGTCGTGCCGCAGAAGAAGGCGGTCGAAGTCGCCAACCGCGCGATGTACTGCCTGGAGGCCGAGAACCGCATCCGCGCCGAGATCCGTGCGGACGGGCAGACGCTTGCCCAGGTCGCGGACCTGTACAAGTGGGAGAAGAAGGTCGTGGGCGGTGCCGCGCCCGCGGCACAGCCTCCGTCCAAGGCGTCGGACGACGCGCGAAAGGCCGAGACCGAGCCCACCCCGGCTTCGGAGTAGCTCGCTCGCGTCGTACCGTGGCGCCATGGAGTCCGCGGCCTTGCAGATCACGCTCAACGGCGACCGCCATGCCATGGCGAGCTCGGGAAACAGCGCGACGGTTGCGGCCCTTCTCGCCGAGCTCGAGCTCGGTGCGCAGCGTGTGGCGGTCGAGGTCAACGGCAGCGTCGTGCCGCGGGCCGAGCACGCGGACCATCTGCTCGCAGAAGGAGACACGGTGGAAGTGGTCACGTTCGTAGGTGGGGGGTAGTTCGATGCCGTTCGAAGACCAGCATCTCGTCATCGGCAGCCATGCCTTCACGAGCCGCCTGTTCGTCGGGACGGGCAAGTACGCCTCCAACGAGGAGACGGTCGAGGCGCTCGAAGCCAGCGGCACCGAGGTGGTGACCGTCGCGCTGCGCCGCGTCGATCTCAAGCGAGAGCAGGGGCCGAACCTGCTCGATGCGCTGGGCGACCGCTGGACGCTGCTGCCCAACACCGCCGGCTGTTTCTCGGCGGACGACGCCGTCCGCACGCTGCGGCTCGCGCGCGAGCTTGAGATCGCCGATCTCGTGAAGCTCGAGGTGCTCGCCGACCCGGACACGCTGCTGCCGGACGCCGAGCAGACGCTTGCGGCGCTCAAGACGCTGGTGGCCGAAGACTTCACGGTGCTCGTCTACACGAACGACGATCCGGTCATGGCGCGCAAGCTCGAGGACGCGGGCGCGGC